>JAZJZL010000186.1:0-20485 GCA_040389845.1 Bacteroidota bacterium | reverse complement strand
CTACTCGTTGATGGTTGTGCCTGGTTTCCTCGGTTCGGCCAAGGTCGTAAATAAATGGGCCAAGATGGCGTACAATAACAAGGTAATGCTGGTTACTGATTTTGACAACACCGAATCGCCTGATGAAACATTGAAGGATTTTGTTGAAGGCAATTATACCTCGGGCGACGCTTATAAATCAAACGCAATCATGACCTGTAACTACATTGTAGGTCGTGGAAAAAAAGTTGATGTTGGTGAAGAGGATGATATTTACGTGCCCGGTTCGGCCGCGCTGGCAGGAAAAATGTATTGTACCAAATTATCACAGCCTGTAGCAGGCAAAACATACGGCACTATTGATGAGATTGATGCTGTTCGGTTTGATCAGAAGAAAGCTGCAATATCGGCCCTGGAAAACGCAGGCCTGGTTCCATTTGTTGGTGAGTGGGGTAGTGTGATGCCTTTTTCAGCAAAAACGCTTTTTAATGGCGATAACCTGGGCTTGCAAACCTATTCGGTGGTAAGAGTTTTTGATTTTGTTGGCAAGGTGGTTTCCGATTTCCTGAACAGACGCACAATGGAAACCTGGAATACACTGCTTGAAAAAAATCTGCGCGGCCAGATAGTGAAATTTCTTGATGGTATTAAAGGGCCGGGCAACCTGATAGAGAATTTTACGATAGATCAGTTTGAGCAAAATGAAGAACAGCCGGATCAGGTGAATATCAATATTACACTCAAACCCTTTTTTACGGCCAAAAGCTTCCTTGTTAAATTTGAAGGACATAAAGGCGCCAAGGATTGGAAGGGAGAGGTAACAGAATAGCTTTTCCGTTTTTTTATTTTTAATGGCCTGCCGGTACCGGTAAGTTAATAGTATGCCTTTATGATGCTTCAAAAAAGTTTTCTTATATCAATGTCGCTTGCCTCTGTTATTACGATAGCTTTGGTTATGCTGGCAAAGAATATATCGCAGGCGTTCGGTTCAATAAGCCGCAAGGATAACCTGGCGCTTCTTTTTATTGGTATTCTTAACGCTGTCATCTTGTTTTCAATTACCTACCTGGTGGTTGAACCATTTTCACTGTTTTGGATATACAGCTTCATTTTTTTGTTGTTTGGCATTGTAAACGTTGTGTTTGCTCAAAACAAATTTGAAGCACGGCCAGATGAGAAAAAATTTATTGTTGGCCTGGGAAATTTTTTTTTCAACCTGGCCGTGGTATTTTTTGTTTGCGTAATAAGTTCGCTGCTGCAGTTTTATTTAAAAGACAGGGCGTTTCTGTTTTACCCGGTAATGTGTTCGGGCCTTGCCTTTTTAGTTCCTGTTTGTTTTTCATTTACTTTTAATGCGGCTGTAAACATACCGCCTACTGATTATACGGTATGGGAGTACCCCCTGTCGCAGCATATTGACCCACCAGATGAAAGCGACAACGAGCGCCTTTATGTAATAGGTTTTGATATCCCAAAACGTATAGGCGATAAAAAGACGTCATTTAGGGCCAGGGCGCCTGAAAATATTATTTTAGGAGAACTGTTTTACCATTTCATTAATGAATACAACGAAGAAAAAGGTGACACACTTATTGAATATTTAGACGCCGGCAAAAAGCCTATTGTGTGGTGGTTCAGGCTTAAGCGAAAATGGTACCAACGCAATATCGTGCTTGACCCATCACAAAGGATAAGGGACAATCACATACAAGAAAACTCAGTAATTATATGCGAACAAATTATCCCTGCCGATAACAAATAAGTAACGATGAGAGATAATACCCAATATTTCCACGTCAATTGGATTGATGGCATGAAAATTAATAAAAACCTTTTCATTGCCCAGGATGATGCTTTTAAAAATGATTTGTTTGATGCCGCATCTGTCAATCTTTCAAAAATACGTTACGGCGTTCTGCCTCCGGCTTCGGTTGCGCAGGATACCTTTAACGTTAATGTATCCATCGATGCTCAAAACATACTGCGTGTTTCAGTACTAAACTGCCAGGCCATAACCCAGGGCGGCGTACCGATCAACATTTCGGCCTCTGCAAAAGCAGGTATCGACAGTACAGATGGCGCACCCTCCATATCCTACCCGCTGCCGCCATCGTCTGGCGAGTTAGCTTACTGGATCGTGCTAATGGTTAACCCGTTTGAAAAGCGACCCTCTGGTCCGTTAATTGTTAACGAAACCCCTCCAAGGTTTCCGTATGTTTTGCCTTCATATACGGTACAAGTGGTAAGCAACATACAATATCAGCAGTTTGCAGCCAACCCGTTCGCTCTTATTATCGGTAAGGTATTGGTTGTAGGTTCAGGCTTCAAAATTGATGAAGATTATATTCCTCCGTGCATTTCTGTCGATGCTTTTCCTGCCCTGCTGGAGTTTCATAGCTACATAGAGGCCTTCTTAAACAAATTAGAAGTAAACTGTACCAGGATTGTACAAAAAATATTTCAGCGCAAGCAAAAAAACGACTTGTCTGAAATGGTGCTTTTTGTATGCGACCGCATATTGCCGCAACTGGGGCAAACAATAAATAATTTTAGATGGACACTGCTATACGCGCCGCCGGCGCATTTGCTATCGTCGTTATCCGGGCTGGCCAGGATTATCAAAAACTCAATCGACCTATATACCGACTCGGGCAAAGATGTCTTAATTAATTATTTTACAGAATGGTGCGACCCCAAACAGGGAGAAATTGAACAAATATTAATTAACATGCTGAGCGAGAGATATGACAATAATGATATCAACAAAAGCATAATTACCGTAATGTCATTTGTGAGCTTCATTGGCGAATTGTTTCAAATATTAAGCAATCTGGAATTTATTGGTAAACGTAAGGAAGGTTACGTGGTAGACGAAAAAATAATTCAAGTTGCGCCTGAAATACAAAAACCAAAAACAAGTTCAAGATTCATAAGCAGATAAATTAACAGTTAACTATTTATATATCAAAATGAAGGCACTTAATAGCAGCGAAAGACAATCGGCCTTTTTTGTATTTCTGGCGTTATTCGCTATAAGTATTGTTTTAATAACAGTAACGGTTTTTTTTGGCATGCAGGTACCGCTGCAAGAAAATAAACAATTGAAACTGGAAGTTGAAGGCCTGCAGAATGATCAGATGTTTTTAAAGAAGTTTTCTTCCAAAATGTCTGAAACGGTTGCGTATTTAAGCAATATTAACAACACAGGCATACAAAACGCAGATATCATAGACGGCCGCATCGGCTTTAATATAGAGGACCTGACAAAACAAATAGGAGGCGATACAACTGCACGGTCAAAAATGTTTAACGACATTGTTGTAAGCCTCACTCAGTTAAGATCGGCAAAAAAAGCATTGCGGGAAAGCAGCACTGATAGTAAGAATGCTGCTTACTATAAAGAGCAAGCCGCTAAAGCCGCCCAGGACCTTGCATCGTGCCAGGCCCAAATAGCACAATTGGCTAAACATCAATAAATAGTTAACAGCGTTTTAAGGTCCTGAAAATATGAAAAACGGATATTCCATATTAACTAAAAGGGTGCGGGGAATTGATGTTAATGTTTGGTTTACGCTATTAGCCCTTAGCCTTATATCTGTAAGCGCATTGGCTTATAAGTTAGTAACGTACAATAATAATATAGTAGCCGACTTAAAGGTGCTTGATATCAGCGGTTCGTCCAAAAATATGCTTTATACCGGCGAAAATTTGACTTTCATTACTAAAACGAAAGGAAAAGTAACCTGGGATTTTGGCGATAGCCTGCAGGCGGAAGGCAATAACGTTATTCATAATTACCGCGAACAAGGAAAAAAACTAATAAAAATAATTCTTAACGGGCGTGTTGTTAAAGCGGATACCATCGTGATTCATAAAAACGATCCGGTAGTACAACCCGATGCTACAGATATCGACCCGATTTGGGGACCGAAATTTACGACAGTGGGGCGTAATGCTATTTTTGTTTATAATGGTAAAAAAGCTGTTAAAAGTTTTGAGTGGAGTATAGAAAATAACCCTGCTTATGCCCATAAGGTTACGAATAAGGCTACTTTCAATTTTTTTGCTGAAGGAAATGTTACTGTTCAGCTACAGCTGAATGGCGACCCTGCACAGGTTTACAAAGCAATGGTGGTAGTAGGGCCGGCGCACGAAAAGATAGTTACCCCTACACATGGCGGCGGCGGTGGCAAACCTTACTACCATGATTTTAGCCAAACCAATAAACCGAAGGCCACTGGAACTGACTCTGTTGCGCAGCCAAAAAACGTTCCGGCTGAACCCCACGCTGATAAACAGCCAGATCCCGGACCGGCTGCGCCTTCTGCTTACAAAAAAATTGCCAATGATGACTTATTTAAAGCCTTATTTATGGATGTTGCATCGGGCAGGCGGACATCCGCTGATTTTAACGACTACCTATGCTCTGGCGGTAGTACAGTAGTAATTGCTAATGGCGATGAAACAAACGTAGAAAGTATTTGCTCGTTGCTGTATAAAAGCAAATATAAAATTCAATCGGTTATCGTTTCGCGCGACTTTCAGAAATGTGTTACCCGCTTAAATGTGAAATTTAGCAAAAAGAAATTCGTTATATTTTAATTGTTTGCCAAACCCTTATGACTGGGTTCGTGTAGGGCGGAGAATTATTAATTAGATTAGTTAGGTAATAGAATAGAGGTTTGCAAAAAAGTTTTCCGGCGCACAAGGCTGCTATCATATTTCAGACCGCCCAAAATTAAGATAGGAATGTTTTGTCAATATTTTGCATTTTACGCTAAACAATGATTTAATTCGGTTTTTTATGATTTCTAATTGCTATTGTAATTCGATACCTTCATTATCGTTTTGCAAAATCGACTTTAAAACTTCTAACAAGGCCAATAAGTGTTCTAAATATTGATCATCTCCGCTACTTAGGGGGAAGATGTAAGTTGGTATATCTTTCTCTTTTTTTATTTACATCTAACTCGCCGTTAATCTATAATATAAATTCAATGCTGTGTTCAAATAACCGGTGCCATATTGGGTTTCGTCAAAACATAGATTTTTGGGTACATGGAACCGATTAGCTTTCTTTTATCGCTTAAAGAGGCATGTTTGTAGTATGACCGTATGCCAAGTATTTAGTAACCAGACAATCAAGCAAGTCCTCAATCGATTTTATACCGTCTGATTTGGCTGGCAAGTCTGATAATTGAGCATCAACGCGCTTTAATTGCTCCGCACATTCCAGTATTGTCGCCTTGAAATCGTCTGCATCAATATCCTCTATCATACAGCGCTTCCTTGCATTTGAACTAAGTGGGCAGGCCCACCTAAAAATGATCAGGGCTAACAAAAACGCCACTGCCCTTTGCCCCTGTTTAATTTTTTACCCGGCCACGTTCGTCATCCGAAGCGTCGGCGTCGTGATTAAGCAGGTCCTTAATGGCTTTGCCAAACCGCCAGGTCAAACTGACATTAAAACCGCGGGTGTCAAAATTATTTTGATAAGTGGCCTGGTCAATGGCAAACTATTATAAGTGCCGCTGTATTTAAACAGCGGCAGGAAATCGGTAAGGGTTAGCCGGGTTGAAAGACCGCTGGAGAACTTTTTTTGGAACACCGCATTTAAGCGCGCCACGCCAGCTTGATCAAATTGAATGTTTTGGTTTTAGATTGGAAAAAGCCGTTTAGCTCCGCGTTCCAGCTTTACCCAACCTGAATTGTGTATTGCCGTTGAAATAAAATACATTCCCGTAAATATCCCTTAATACGTTGTAGACATGGCCTGTGCATGCTCAAGTTTGACGCTGCCAAAACCATTCAAACCAGACCATTTGACCGGGTTCCAACTGCCGCTAACTGATATTCCCTCAACCCTATAAAAACCCACATTTTCAAACGTGCTGAACAAGATGCCATTCTGCAGGAGTTAACCACCATGTTCCTGGCGAGAAATACAGATAAGCCTAAGATGGAATACAAAAGAGCCTTATAATTTCCGTGTAATAATACTGGTGTCTTAATAAATAATAGACAAGCTTGGAAAGTTTTTTTGAAGCAAATATTTCACCGTGCCTATAGCACATTTGTACAGGAAAATATATGAACGCAACCGGGTAGCCTGCTCCTTGTCCAACAAAATCTTAATATTAATTCCTGTGATAAAACCTTATGATACTTGTTGTTTCTTCAATATTATGACAGTATGATTTTATGATAGCTTGACAAATGTTGTGTTTTTAAGGTAAAAAATGTGTTACGAAACTCTCCCCCAAAGGTAATTTTACTCCTATATAGCAATCGCAGATTCATCAATTTGTTGCTATTATTTAAACCAGTAAAGCCGGCCGGTAAGTTCCTTTAAAATTTCGACTTAAGTTAAACCTTGATTCGACCTGCATACTATCGTTAAGTTGTGTTCAGGAAAGCGTACTCAGATCCGGCTCTACAATCGATTGCACATCTTTAAAACGAATATGTATGAGAGAATAAACCAGATTGTTTTTGTTTTGCCGGCCACAGTTTGTGACCCGTATTAAACTAAATCGGTGCATGTTGTTTGTGCGGTGCAATAGCCAATTGAATTGAACCTTAACACTCCGCCCGACCGATCTAACAGCCAATTTAACTTTTACCAATTTTTCAATCAACAAACCAAATTATGAAAAAAAAATATTTACTAAGCACTTTCATTAGAATGACGGTTATACTGGTAATTATATGTATTATCAGTATAAACTATACGTTTGCGGCTGATGGCCCGGCTCATTTGCGGCATTTAAATCCCGATGCAGCGAAAGCAGCCCTAAGCAAGGTTATCACCGGCAAGGTAACCGACGAGGACGGTTTACCACTCTCCGGTGCAACTGTCAGAATAAAAGGGACATCCACTGGGGTCGGAACCGACAATTCCGGCGCGTTCAGCATCGAGGTACCTAATGAACAGGCAGTGCTCGTTTTTAGCTTTGTGGGTTATGGGTCAAAAGAGGAAGCCGTAGCAGGCAGATCAGTAATCAATGTAGCATTAAAGAGCGATGCGAAATCACTAAATGAGGTGGTTGTTGTAGGTTACGGAACGCAAAAGCGTGCCAACGTAACCGGCGCTGTTTCTTCAGTAAGCGGTAAAACATTGACCGAATTGCCCGTTTCCGGTGTCGACCAGGCTTTACAAGGGCGGGTGGCCGGCTTAACTGTTACTAACAATGGCTCTCCCGGCTCGGCGCCTGTTGTTCAGATCCGCGGCGTAAGTTCGATAGGTTATGGAGGCGATCCTCTTTATATTATTGATGGGGTGGCCGGATCTATCGGAGGCCTGGATGCACAGGACATACAATCTGTTGATGTACTTAAAGATGCCAGTTCGGCAGCGATCTATGGCTCCCGAGGAACCAACGGTGTTATTTTGATCACCACTAAAAAGGGTTCAAGAAATAATAAGGCCCAGGTCAGTATCAGTTCATACGGAGGTATTCAGGAAGTTACCAAAAGGTTTAAACTGCTTAATACAAATCAATATCTTCAGTATGAGCGGGCGTTAGACGGAGCCGCAGGAATCGGGCTGCCGCCGCGTTTAGACCCGGCAAATTTCAACCAGCCAATTTATTCAGGCGCTACGCAAACTTTTGCTCAAACCAATACCGACTGGCAAAGCGCATATTTTCAAAAAGGACCTATACAGCAGCATGATATTACCATAAGCGGCGGAAATGATGTTTCCCGCTTCTTTACATCCGGTGGTTATTTTGACCAGGATGGTATCACAGTCGGAACGTTTTATACCCGGAAAAACTTCCGGATGAATTCCGATCACAATGTAAATAAATTTGTCACCATCGGCGAAACTTTTAACGTTTCATCCACCCGCCAACGTTTCGGCATTCCCCCGGGTAACAGAACGCCTCTTACCAATGTGATACGGATGCAGCCGTATATACCTGTTAAGAACCCAAATAATGCCGGTGGTTATTTCGGCCCTCAAAACAGTTTTGATGGCGCCGACCCGGTTAACCCTGTTGAACAGGCCCTGATCAATGACAACCGTAACTACGGCTTCGGAATACATGGTAACCTGTTTTTAACAGTAAAGTTTACCCCATGGTTGAAGTTTAATTCTACTTACGGCATCGATTATGGAACAAACAGGCAGGAACAGTATACGCCAATATACAATGATGGCGGTACCTCTAGCAGCCCGCTCGCTGCGATAACGGAAAATACCGGCAGCGGCACAACCACACTGTATACACAACAATTAACTTTCGACAAAACCTTCGGCAAACACCACGTTTCGGCTGTGGCAGTTTACGAAGCTCAAACAAACCGTGGTGATAGCCAAAACTCTTTCGGCAACCAAAACAACAACACAATAAAGACCCTACAGAACGCCACCAATACCACAACTAATTACACTTATGGTACCAATGTACTGACGTCATATGTCGGTCGTGTGGGGTATGATTATGAGGGGAAATATTTGCTTTCCGGTTCAATCCGCCGGGATGGCTTGTCGGTTTGGGCTCCCGGGCATAAATTTGAGTGGTTCCCTGCAGCTTCAATAGGCTGGAAGGTTGACCAGGAAGATTTTATGAAGGGTATCAAGTCAATCAGCGAATTGAAGCTCCGTGCCGGCTATGGCCGTACTGGCATAAACGGAACCGTATTGGGTAATTACCCGTATGTTTCGAACGTTTCAGCGGGCGGCACGACCTATCCGTTCAACAACCTGGCAACAGGTGCTAACCAGGGTAACGGTTCCTTCTATGGCGGACTAAGTAACCCCCAGCTTCATTGGGAAATAACCAATTCAACAAACATTGGTGTCGACTTGGGCTTATTCCAAAATGCCTTTACTTTATCGGCTGAGGTGTATGACAGAAAAACCGATAACCTGATTTTAGGTGTACCGGTGCCACCAAGCTTTGGTGTTAGCGGGCCCTTAGCAAATGTTGGTTCAATGGACAACAAGGGTATTGAGTTTACTGTAGGTTACCATAAATCGTCCGGCGACTTTAAATATGATATTACTGGTGTATTTAGTTTAGATCGGAATAAAGTTACCTCATTAACAGGTAGTGCAAATGGTTCTATATCTGCCGGCCAGGATGCTGACTTTGGTAATGGTGTAATCACTAATACGGTACCGGGCCAATCCATTCAATATTTTTATGGCTACGTTGTAGAAGGCATATTCCAGAATGCATCTGACGTTACCGGCCACGCTACTCAAACTAACGCAGCGCCGGGTGACATTAAATTTAAGGATCAGGATCATAATGGTGTTATTGATGCCAACGACAGGGTTAACCTGGGGAGTTACCTTCCTAAATTCTCCTATTCGTTAAATTATTCTGCCAGTTACAAAAATTTCGACCTAACCATGTTTTTCCAGGGAGTGTATGGCAATAAAATATTTAATGCGGAAAAAGTGATCCGTGAAGGTATGGCAAGGCTATTTAATTCGGATGTAGACGTTTTAAATGCCTGGACTCCGTCAAATACAAACACTAATATTCCGAGGGCAATCTCTGGCGACCCTAACAGTAACCTAAGGGTTTCGTCACGCTGGATTGAAAGCGGCTCATATCTCCGCTTAAAAAACCTGCAGATAGGCTACAGCTTACCAACGGGCTGGCTTAAAAACGCTACCGATAATAATGTAAGCAAAGTTAGGATATACCTGTCGGGAGCAAACATATTCACTGTTACCAAATATACCGGGCTGGATCCGGAGGTCGGCTCTAAAAATGGAACGCTTACAAATGGTATAGACTATGGGCAATATCCTCAACCAAGGACGCTTCTGGTAGGTTTACAAGCAACATTTTAATTATAAAAAATTGTAATATTATGAAACATAGAAAAATTTATTTTTTTGCAGCGGCCGTCCTGCTAATGATAACGGTGATCGTATTCTCCTGCAAAAAGGCAGCATTGGATACATCTGATCCCAATAACCTAACTACCGGCAACTATTACAAAACTGCATCACAATTAAAGGCGGCACTTAACGCCGCGTACGCAACTTTGCACCAAAACAACCTGGTGTCTCGCGAATGGTATTACTTGCATGATACCCGCAGCGATGAGGTTTTCCCAGGGGGCGGTCAGCTGGAAGTTCCACGCAGGCAGTTGTATGAAAACACCGACGACCCTACAAATTCGGTGATGAACTCGGTGTGGAACGGCTGGTACACAGTAATATTCCGCGCAAACGTGGTAACCGACAACGCGCCAAACATTACAGACAACGTGGCTGACAAAAATGAAACAGTTGGCGAAGCAAAATTTCTACGGGGCTGGGCTTATTTTGACCTGGTTAGCATGTGGGGCGGCGTACCTTTGTTAACAACAGTACCCAAAAGCCCTGCCGCATTTCAACCACGCGCATCCGTTGATGCAGTTTATACGCAAATCATTCAGGATTTGACCGATGCTGCCGCCGTATTACCCGCAAAATCAGCGACTGACAAAGGAAGGGCCACAGCCGCAGCTGCTAATGCCATGTTAGGCAGGGTATTGATGCAAAAAGGCGACTATACCAACGCGAAAGCCGCATTTTTGAAAATACCGACAACAGGGCCTGACGGATATTCTTTAACCCCCCGTTACCTTGATAATTTTGAGTTGGCAACTGAGTTTAACCCCGAATCAATTTTTGAAGTTGTATTTGTAGATAAGGGCGATAATAATTACAACTGGGGCGGTGAAAGTGCAACTGAACCGCAATCAACTGTTAGAAACCAGGAATACTGCCCCGTTGCCTGGCGAAACCTCATTCCTTCAAACAAATATTTGAATGAATTTGAAAACACTGCTACCGGTGCAACAAAAACTGACCCGCGTTTCTCCTTTAGTGTGTATCAAAGCGGCGATACTTATAACAATGGTTTAAGTACATTAAAAGATGGAGATCAAAACGGTAATTCTTCAGTTGTTAACGGAGTTACTAAAAAGATCAGCTGGCGTAAATTTATGATCATCTACCAGGAAAGCGCGGCTACAGCTGGCTTTCACCCCGCCGGAAACAACCAGCGTATCATACGTTATTCAGAAGTTCTGCTTAATCTTGCCGAATGCGCTAATGAACTGGGTGATATCCCCGGAGCAATAGGTTATCTTAATATGGTACGGGCCAGGGCCGATGTCGCCATGCCGCCTTATCCAACCGCTCAATTTCCGGTAGGTACAAAAAACGATGTGACTAAAGCTATAATGCATGAAAAAATGGTAGAATTGGGAGATGAAGAAGTACGTAACATCGATATTTTAAGATGGCGTAAGAAAGGGTATTTCGCTACCGAGCCGATTGCTAATTTCCACCCCGGCAGAGATGAATTACTTCCTATACCACAGTCTGAACTTGACAATAATCCACTGGTTGCCGGTCACCAAAACCCGGGCTATTAATTTAATTTGATTTAATTTTGAGAACAGGCGGCTATCGGTCGCCTGTTTTTTCGCATATTTATGTTAAATTTATGAAGAAACTCCTAATCGCTTTTACTGTAACCTTACTACTTTCTTCATGTAAAAAGCATACGCTATTTGAGCAGCTACAGTCTTCTGCTACCGGTATAACTTTTAACAACCTGATTACAGAAAACGATTCAATTAATCCTATCGATAATGCTACTGTATACAATGGCGGAGGGGTTGGTATTGGCGACTTTAATAACGACGGCTTGCCGGATGTTTATTTTACCGGCAACATGGTAGCGAATAAACTATATATCAACAGGGGGAACTTTAAGTTTGATGATGTTACCGTTAAAGCAGGCGTGGGTGGCGAAGGACGCTGGGGAAAAGGTGTTTCTGTTATTGACATCAACAACGATGGTTTGCCAGATATATACGTTTGCAATTCGTTTGCGAATGACCCAAAAAAGAGGCAAAACTTATTATATATAAACCAGGGGGTTGATAAAGATGGTGTGCCTGTATTTAAAGAAGAAGCGAAGGAATACGGCCTTGATATGGAGCTGTTTTCTACCATGGCGAGTTTCTTTGACTATGATAACGACGGCGACCTGGATATGTATTTGACGGTAAATGAGCCAAACCCGGCTGAATTCCCTAACCAGTTCAGGCCAATTAATACCACGGGCACAGGCAGAAGCATGGGGCGATTGTACAGGAACGATTGGGATCCCAAACTTAAACACCCGGTGTTTACTGATGTATCATTAGCTGCAGGGATAAAAATAGAAGGATACGGACATGCCGCAACCATCGCCGACATCAATCTCGATGGATGGAAGGATATATATGTTACAAACGACTTTCTATCGAATAATATACTGTACATCAATAACCACGACGGCACTTTTACTGACAAATCAAAAGAGTATTTTAAGCATACCTCGTTCAATGCCATGGGACAGGATATAGAGGACATTAACAACGACGGGCTGGCCGATATATTTGAGCTCGATATGTATCCTGCTGATAATTATCGAAAAAAAATGATGTCGGGACCGAGCAGCTACGCGACTATTCAAAACTTCGACCACTACGGCTATCAATATCAATATGTTCGAAATACACTTCAGCTAAATCAGGGGCCATCTGTCGGAGAAGATAACCAGGCCGGTCATCCTGCATTTAGCGAAATTGGCTTTTTAAGTGGCGTGGCACAAACGGACTGGAGTTGGACACCAATGGTGACCGATTTTGACAATGACGGTTACCGCGATATCATCGTTACAAACGGTTATCCCCGCGATGTTACCGATCATGATTTTATTACTTACAGATCCAATGCATTTTTAATGGCGCCAAAGAAGGAAATTCTCAACCAGATACCGTCAGTTAAGATCCACAATTACGCTTTTCGTAACCAGGGCGGTGTGCAATTTACTGACGTAAGCCTGGATTGGGGCCTGGGTATCCCGTCATTTTCCAATGGTGCTGTATATGCTGATCTGAACAATGATGGTGCAATGGACCTGGTAATTAATAATATTAATGATGAAGCGTTAATTTATAAAAACACCTCTACTACAGAAGGCTCGGAAAATGCGCAGCATTATCTCAACGTGGCGTTTAAGGGACCAGGTCAAAACCGTGAGGGAATCGGGACTTTTGTCGATATCTATTACCAGCACGGTTTGCACCAGGTGTATGAAAATAACCCCTACCGGGGCTATCTCTCCAGTATACAACCTACGGCACACTTTGGATTAGGTAAATGCAAAACAATAGACTCGGTAGTTGTTAAATGGCCCAACAAGTACCGGCAAACATTTTTAAATGTAAACGCAGATCAAACTTTGCAGGCAAATGTTGATAATGCACATCAGAGCAATACCCCGGCAAACCCTGCGCCAGCTAAAACGCCGTTGTTTACAAATATCACGGGCAAAAGTGCCATTAAATACATTCATCGGGATACGGATTACCAGGACTTTAATATTCAAAAGCTTTTGCCGCATAAGCTTTCAGAGTACAACCCGGCGCTGTCTGTTGCAGATATTAACGGCGATGGTTTAGACGATATGATTGTCAGCGGAAATATAACTGAGCCGGCACAGGCTTTTTTGCAGCAAAAGGATGGCACATTTATACAAAGAAACCTTTTAGAAGAAAAGAAATACGACCACCCCTATCTTGACGGTGGTATTCTCATTTTCGATGCTAACGGCGATAAATTTCCTGATGTATTAATTACCGGCAGTGGTTATAAAGCGCCGGCAAATGATCCGGCATACCAGGACCGCTTATATATTAATGACGGTAAAGGCCATTTTACGATTGCAAAAGATGCCTTACCTGTATGTTTTAAAAGTAAGTTATGTGTAAGGGCATTCGACTATAATAATGATGGCAAATTAGATCTGTTTATTTCCGGCCGGGTTGAGCCATGGAAATATCCGGAACCTGTGAATAGCTATATATTACGAAACGACTCAAAAGACGGCAAGGTAAAATTTACAGATGTAACCAATGACGTTGCCCCCGATCTGAAAAAAATCGGATTGGTTTGCGACGCCATTTTCAGCGACTTTGACAACGATGGTAAAACAGACCTGGTATTGGCAGGAGAATGGATGCCCGTAACTTTCTTAAAAAATACCGGTGGAAGGTTTGTAAACGTTACTGCAAAAAGTGGTACCGGCAATAAAACCGGGTGGTGGAACTCTATAATCGCCGGTGATTTCAGGCATACAGGCCGGATGGATTATATAGTTGGAAATGCAGGCTTAAATTCTTTATACCAGGCAAGCGACGAATTTCCGGTGTTTATAACAGCAAATGATTTCGACAAAAGGAATAGGTTTGATGCTTTTCCATCATTATTCCTACCAGGCAAAGATGGCATAAAACGGGAATACCCGGTAAGTGTACGGGAGGATGCATTTAAGCAAATGATAAGTTTACGGGTAAAATTTACTAACTATCGCTCGTATGCGGAGGCCACTATGCAGGATTTATTGAGCGCGGACCAAATGAAAAATGCATTGCGGCTTAAAGCCACCGAGTTAAGGTCGTGCTATTTCAGGAACGATGGCGAAGGTAACTTTGCCATAATTCCCTTGCCTCTTGAGGCACAGGTCTCAGCATTAAATGGTATGGTAGCCGACGATTTTGATGCAGACGGCAATCTCGATTTATTGATTAATGGAAATGATTTTGGCACTGATGTCTCACTCGGAAGGTACGATGCTTTAAATGGGTTGTTGTTAAAAGGAGATGGTAAGGGAGGGTTTGTACCCGTATCAATTGCAAATAGCGGAGTCTACTTACCAGGCAATGGGAAAGCGTTAGTAAAATTAAGGGGCGCAGCCAATAACTATCTAATGGCAGCCAGCGAGCACCTGGGCCCGCTCCGGGTTTTTCAATTAAATACTAAAGCTTCAATCTTTAAAGTAAACGATACCGATCAAAGCGCAGTTATAACCTACAAGGATGGCAGGCATACCAAACAAGAGTTTTACTATGGAAGTTCGTTTCTTTCCCAATCGTCCAGGTTTATTCTTATCGACGATAAGGTAGCGCAGGTGTCAATAAAAAACAATTCCGGGATAACCAGGCTTGTCAAATTTTAGTTAAAATATTATGGGCAGTTAATTATTTGGCTGACTGCTCTCAATAAATAGCTTTTCTATCAGTGCAAATCTAAATCACCGGCCATTTCGTTCGGCGTAGTGATTTAGATTTGCCTTTTACATACCGGCCATGGGCATTGACATCGCCTGCGTGCTGGTATTAAATTTAAGTGTTTTCAAATTAAGCGGTGTTGCCTTTCCATCTTCTGTTATTTCCAGGAACTGGTTTGGCTTTATTTTTTGAAGATGCTGTACTGTGCCACTGCCTGCCCATCGGATCTCTATTTCATCGATTACTTTTGCCTGTCCTATCCCTATTTCTTGTCTAAGTGGCGACGAACCGAAACTACCGCCGGAGTTTACGTCTTTAAACACGCTTCTTTGTAAACCGTTTTCTGTGAAGGTAAGCTTGATTCGCGAACCAATTGCAGACTTATTCGACTTTGTGCCAACCAGTTTTAAACCTATCCAATTATTATTGTTTTGGCGTGGATTAAGATATAATGAACTGGAGTATGCATCACCTGTATACGCGCCGCCCATTTCGATGAAAATATCCTGGAGGCCGTTGTTTCTAAAGTCGGCAAATGATACACCATGGCCCTTTTGCAAATTGCCGGTACGCGACGAACGGGTTACATCGGCAAATTTTTGCCCCCCGATATTTCGAAAAAGTTTATTCGGTATAAGTGATCCGAAATCCGGGTTGCCGGTTCCAAAATAAATATCCGGATAACCATCATTATCAATATCGCCAAAATTGCCACCCATGCTAAACACCACTTTATCCAGCCCTGTGCTATGAGTTACATTTGTAAATGTACCGTCACGGTTGTTTTTAAAAAGGAAAATATTGCCATTATCCGCCACCGGTGTACCCAATGTCTCTAACGCAGCGTAATAGCCTAGGGTGGTGCTAAAATCATAACTGCCCATCAAAATGTCAGGCCATCCATCATTGTTATAATCAAAAAACCAGGTAGTAAATGTGTTTTGCTTTATGTTGATGCCCGCTTTGCCTGTAACATCTTCAAAATCTACATCTTTCCCGCCTTTACATTTGTTTGTCAGCAAATATTTCCTTCCGCTCATGGTCGAAACAAAAATGTCTGGCCAACCATCGTTATCGTAATCTGCTGACGTTACCCCCTTCACAAAATCGTTTACCTGGCAATGCGCCTTTTGGGCCATTTCGGTAAAGGTGCCATCATGGTTATTAATGTAAAGTGCCGATGGATGATTACTCTTGGGGCTGGTTCCGCCATGGCTTTCCATCCCGATAAAAACATCAAGCCAGCCATCGTTGTTAAAATCGGCCCATACTGCGGTTTGTGTGGGATGCATAAACTTTAAACCGGCGGCAAAAGTTACATCGGTAAAAGTGCCGTTACCGTTGTTTTTAAGCAATGAAGCTGGTTGATTGCCAAAACCATCCCGAAGCCAGCCTCCTCGCAGTATGAAAATATCAGGACGGCCGTCATTGTTGTAGTCGGTTTGTTCGATATTCAGGCCGCCAACCTCATCTTGCAGACCACTCTGAGCGGTACGATCACTGAAGGTGCCGTTTCCATTATTATGAAAATAATGCATGTGGTCCTGGAGGTCCATCCCTGACGTAATGATGTCTAAATAACCATCACCGTCAAAATCGTCGACTATAGAACCGCCCGCCCTGCTGTTCAGGTTAATACCAACATCTGCCGCTACGTCTGTAAATGGCTTCACCTTGTATTGCCCGTCATCGCCATTTAAACCAGGGATGAGATATTGAGCAGGAACCTGCGCCGGATAACGCCCCAACGTCATATAAGCGATGTTTAGCAGCCATAGCGACTGGGGATCGTGGGGGTTATCCTTCAAAATATTTTCCAGCGTCTCTATTGCTTTTTGCGACCCGGTTTGAACCTTATGTACTCCTGCGCCTTCAATAGGAAATATGCACGATGAGCCGTTATGATTAAGCATGCAGTTGGTGCGTTCACCTAAACGCATATAGCCGACAGCCTGGTCGGGCAATACGTTTAACGGGTTCATGTACCGGGGGAGTTTTGAGATTTTATTATATATATCAACAGCCTGTTGTTCATGGCCTTCCTGCAATTCAAGCAATGCTTTTTGTGATAGCAACTGAACATTAAAGTTTTGCGGATCTGCTTTTAGGATCGAATCGCTGGTGGCAAGCCGTGCGTCTGAACTAAAAATATTTTGCGGGTTATAGTTCCGCTTTTTAAGCTGCTGCAACAAAACGGCCATATTAGCCGGGGGATGTGGTTTACATGATGTTATGACACTGCAACTACCTGCAATAAAAAATATCATTAATATTCTGTACTTCAACAACATCATAATAGGTCTGTAAATGAAAGCGGATGCTAACTGAACAAATTTAAATAGGACGGTAATCCCAAAACACAACATTTGTCTACATTAATATAACATCTGAACAAGGCGGTTGAACATATGAGTTATATATGTACACAAACGTGCACAGGCAGGATGTCAATCCGGCTTATCTTCGCCCGGTAAGCAAAACCTAAAGATCAAATTGTGTCAATCAATATTAAATAAACCCAGATAATGAAGAAGACTATTTCAAAGATGATTATTATGACCGTTGTGTCAACGTTCCTTTTCAGTCCTTTAATCGCCCAGGAAAAGGTTGGCAAAGTGAAATATCTTAATACCCCGCTTATTAAGAATATTTACACAGCCGATCCATCCGCACACGTATTCAACGGAAAAATTTACATTTATCCCTCGCATGATATTGATGCAGGTGTACCCGAAAACGATAATGGAGATCATTTTGCAATGCGCGATTATCATATACTTTCGCTCGATAATATAGGCGGAAAGGTTACCGACCACGACGTTGCGTTGGACATAAAAAACATACCGTGGGCTGGCAAACAGCTATGGGCGCCCGATGCTGCTTTTAAAAATGGAACTTACTTCCTGTATTTTCCGGCAAAAAATAAGGATGGAGTCTTCCAGATAGGATGCGGAACATCCAATAAACCCGAAGGGCCATTTAAAGCGAATGCGCATCCTATTAAAGGAAGCTACAGTATCGATCCGGCTGTTTTTGTTGATGATGACGGAAGCGCTTACATGTATTTTGGAGGTATTTGGGGTGGTCAGCTACAGCGGTGGCAGACAGGAAAATATGAGGCCAATGGTTCAAAAACCGACCTTCATAACGACAAGGCAGCTGCAATAAGTTGCAGAGTAGCCAAACTGGACAAAAGCATGACGGAATTTGACGGAAAAATACAAAATGCCCTTATAATTGATAGTGCCGGACATGAGTTATTAGGTGGCGACCACGACCGCCGTTTTTTTGAAGGCTCATGGATGCATAAATATAAGGGGAAGTATTACCTTACTTACTCTACCGGCGATACGCATTTTCTTGCTTATGCTATCGGCTCAAGCCCTATTGGGCCTTTTGTATACGCCGGGCACTTTATGCAACCCGTACAAGGGTGGACAACACATCACTCTATTCTTAAGTTTAATAATAAATGGTATATATTCTATCATGACACCCAGCTTTCAGGCAAAACAAACCTCAGGAACGTTAAGGTTACCGAACTGCATCACCTGGATAATGGAAAAATAGAAATGATTAATACCTATACAAAGCAATAAGCAAAGCCTATAGCAGCCGCATCAATTTGCGGCTGCTATTAGTGTTAGGTTTAGGAATTTGCAATAACTGGGGTGAAATATCTGGTTGGGCTTTCCCGGGACCTAATGTTCATTAGTTACCTATAATATAAGTTTTGCCGGGTTGGGTCCATATATCGTACACCCATGTTTTAGTTAGGCTGGGCACAATGTTTTCCTCGCCAGGTTTCACTATTGGCTTTTTCAGATCCATTACCTCGTAAAAACTATTTTTGTTAGCACCTTTTCCGGTTGTCAGCAATGTGCTGTTTATTTGTTGATTAAAACGTAGCCGGCAGTTTCCGCCAAGCGAGGAATGTATAACCAGCCTGGTAATTTTGTGGTTGGCCCATTTCATATCAATTTTAAAGCCCCCTCTTGCCATTAGTCCCGAAACACTGCCATCCTTCCACTCGTCAGGCAAGGCCGGCAACAGGTAAATTGCGCCGTCGTGGCTTTGTAAAAGCATTTCCGCTATTCCTGAGGTGCAACCAAAATTACCATCTATTTGGAAAGGGGGGTGTGCATCAAATAAATTGGGGTAGGTACCACCTGAATTTCCGGTTACAGGTTTTATTTGGTCTTTTATAAGTTTATAGGCATGATTGCCATCCAGCAAGCGTGCCCACAAATTGATCTTCCACGCCATGGACCATCCGGTTGATACATCACCACGATAAATAAGCGAATTTTTTACTGCCGCAAAAAGTTGTGGTTGCGTAAACGGAGATATTTGGTTACCCGGAAATAAACCGTATAAGTGAGAAACATGGCGATGGTGGTCGTCGGTACGGTCAAAATCTTCCAGCCATTCCTGTAACTGGCCATGTTTGCCAATTTGCATAGGCGGCAATTGGCTGCGGTAATTGGCCAGGCTATCCGCAAAAACTTTGTCGACATTCAGTTCGGCAGCAGCTCTTATAACATCTGTAAACAAGCCGTAAACCAATTGATTATCCATGGTAGCGCCCGCAGTTACAGAAACCTGGTTTTTGCCCTCAATATATTCATGTTCCGGCGATACCGAAGGCGATACTACCAACCAGCCATGCTCGGGTTCTTTTTGCAGTACATCAATATAATACTCGGCTGCCCCTTTCATTATTGGATAATATTCTTTTAGGAATGCCTTATCGCCCGAATATAAATAATGCTCCCAAAGATGCTGGCTGAGCCAGGCGTTTGATGTTGGCCATAGCCCCCAAAAAGCACCATCCACAATGCCTGTTATTCGCCAGATATCCGTATTATGATGTAACATCCATCCGCGTGCGCGGTACATTGTTTTTGCGGTTGGAGTGCCGGTAACCGACAAATCTTTAATCATATTAAAAAGTGGCCTGCTTAGTTCTGGTAATTGCGTTACCTCACTCGGCCAATAATTCATTTCGGTGTTTATGTTAATGGTGTACTTGCTGTCCCATGGGCCTTTAACTTCGCCGTTCCAAATACCTTGCAAATTGGCCGGTTGTGAACCCGGTTGCGATGAACAAATCAACAAATAACGCCCGTATTGGAAATATAATTCGGCCAACTGGGCATCATTATTATTTGAGAAATTTTTAATACGCAAATCTGTAGGCTTGTTTGCTGAACTATCGATGCCGAGATCGAGCTTAACCCTATCAAAATAAGAGTGATAAAATCTGGTATGTTTAGCTAACAGATCATCGAAATTATATTGAAAGGCTTTATTCAAAACATCTTCGGCCCGGGTCATTGAATTTGCCGAAACATCATGATAATTTACAAAATTAGTGGCCATTGAAAGGTATATAACCGCAGTATCGGCATTTGCTATAGTT
>JAZJZL010000185.1:11110-15517 GCA_040389845.1 Bacteroidota bacterium | reverse complement strand
GGAATAACCTTTTTTTAAATAAATTTGGATATGTCTTAATCCTAGAATACAGGGTTCTTAGATTAAAGTCACGCTCATTTTACGGGACTTCATAATACCCTGAAAGGGTTCCATCTGTCAGCGCAGGGCATCGCCCTGCGTCACCAGGACAGGTTGATAACCCATAAACTTTACATTCTCTCCACAACCGCTTGCGTAATTTTGTGTTTTAACATTTACTATGAGCACAAATAATATAAGGCTAAGCGTGTTGGACCAATCGCCGGTACGCAAGGGCGTTACTGCAGAGCAGGCGGTTCAGGAAACCATCGCGTTAGCAAAATATACAGACGAATTAGGTTACACCCGGTTTTGGATTTCCGAACACCACAACACCGGCGCATTGGCCGGATCCACGCCGGAAGTGTTGCTGGCTTACCTGGCATCGCAAACCAAAAATATTCGCATAGGTTCGGGCGGAATTATGATGCCTAACCATAGTGCGCTAAAGGTGGCCGAAAACTTCAGGATGCTGGAAGCGCTGGCACCGGGCAGGGTTGACCTGGGCATGGGGCGCGCGCCGGGTACCGACCGGCTTACTGCCTCGGTGCTCAATCCATCCAACCAATTCCGCGAGCAGGATTTTATAGAGCAGCTTTACGATTTACGAAATTATTTCCATGATACGGGTGAGCCGGGTACACCAGTGGGGAAAATACGCGCTATTCCGCAGGTGAAGACTGTACCTGATATGTGGCTGCTAAGCTCCAGCGGACAAAGTGGTTTGTTTGCCGCACATTTCGGTATGGGGCTTTCGTTTGCACATTTTATTAACCCATTTGGCGGGCCGGAGGCGGTTAAGCTTTACCGCGAACGTTTTGCGCCGTCGGAAGATATGGCGCACGAACAAGCCAGCGTTGCAATCTTCGTTTTTTGTTCGGAAGACGAAGAAAAAATACGGCAGCACCAGGAGCTGATGGATTATCGCTTTACCCAGTTTGAGAAAGGCGGCGGCATAAAACCGGTGAGCTATGAAGATATAAAAGATGTTGAATATACCGACCATGAGCTGGAACGCATCCGTTATAACCGTGCCCGCGTAATAACCGGCAAGCCCGGCGAAATAAAGCTTAAACTCAAATGGCTGGCCGAAGATTACAAGGTAGACGAGATTATAGCCGTAACAATAACCGAAGACTTTGAAGACCGGCTAACCAGCTACCGTTTATTGGCAGAACAATTCGGACTGGCAGGTAACAGCTAAGGTAAAGCGGTCAGCTGCATTTTTACATTTATTTTTTAATTGCATATTTCAAAACCTTTTGCCTTAAAGCTCGTTGAAAATGTCGGGATAATTGTTTTATATTACACTAAATAATTTCCGCCATGAAGACTATTGACAAGTCCGTTGAGGTATTGAATGACCTTATCGAAATAAATAACGACCGCATGGCCGGCTTTGCCCAGGCAGCAAAGGAACTCGGCGAAAAAGACCTTGATTTACGCACCTTGTTTATGGAATTGCGTACCGACAGTCGCGAGAATGTGCATGAGCTTGGCCGCTCTATCCATAAATGCGGCGGCGCGGTAGAAATGGCTATGAGCGGTCGCGGCGCCCTGCACCGCATGTGGCTCGACCTAAAATCCACCGTCACCGGCAGCGACCGCAAAAGCATTTTGCGGGAATGTGAAAGAGGTGAAGACGCTATTAAAAAAGCTTACGAATCTGCACTTTTGCCCGAAAGTGGCCTTGGTCCGGAATATATTGAAATTGTAAAACGGCAGCAGCAGGCCATTGTGGCCTCGCACAACCAGGTGAAAGCATTGCGCGATGCGGAAAAAAACGGCTGACCCAAAAGAGCGGAGGATACACAGATGATGCAACGCCAATAGCTTATTGAGGTTGTAATTAAATATCCCGCGTATGTTTTCTAAAACAATTTCCGATTTCATTTTTTATATAAAAACCCCCATTAAGATAGTATACGTATATTTAGTAAAAGCCTCCTGATTATTTAATCGTATCTTTGCGGCTCAATTAAGAAAAATAATTCTACAACCAATACATTCGACTCGTGATTATCCTTATATTTTTTCTTGCTCATTGGTTTCTATCGCTGTTTTTCCAGACTTTTTTCCTGCATAGGTACGCATCGCACAAAATGTTCAGTACCCATAAAATTAACGAGCGTATATTTCATTTGTTAACATTTATCTGCCAGGGTTCGTCTTACTTAAATCCGCGTGCTTATGCCATTATGCATCGCGAACACCATGCCTACAGCGACACAGAGAAGGACCCGCATTCGCCTTATTTTTTTAAGGATGTTTTCCAAATGATGTGGCGCACTGCCCAAAGCTACAAACTTTACGAAAAGCGGCTAAAGGAACCTGACGCGCAATTTAAAGGCAATTATCCCGAATGGCGCATACTGGATTACTGGGGTTCAACTTATACCTCGCGCATCTTATTCAGTATTTTTTACGTAATGTTCTATATATTTTTTGCAACCCATTGGTGGATGTTTTTATTGCTGCCCATACATTTCCTGATGGGCCCTATACACGGTGCAATTGTAAACTGGTGCGGCCATAAATATGGTTACGCTAATTTCGATAACGGCGACAAATCAAAAAACTCGACTCCTTTCGATTTCTTTATGCTGGGCGAATTGTTTCAGAACAATCACCACAAGCGCCCCAACAACGCAAACTTTGCCGCCAAATGGTTTGAATTCGATCCGGTATACCCGATTATGAAGGTAATGCACTGGATAAGGCTGATAAAGTTGCGGGAAGCGTATTTGTAAGTATGAACCTCGAATAAGCAGATTTTTATAAGCAAAATGGCCTGGCGTAAACTGTCAGGCCATTTTGCTTTTGGTATGAGCCGGAACCGGGATGAAGCGAATTTTACAGATTCCTGTAAAGTGAAAAAGGGCTGCCCCGAAGCATATTTGAGGCAGCCTTTTTGGTTTTATTTACCGGCTCTTTATAGATAATACGCTGCAATCAATCAGGCAGCTGGAAATAACGTTTTACCGCTTCCAAATCATTCAGATTAACATGGCGCTGTGCTGCGCCTAACAGCTGACCTGCAGGTACAATAACATACCTGTATTGCAGGAGAGTTGAAAGGGGTATAGCATTTGAATTATCAAGGGTGAACCGGGTTATAATAATGTGGCTTAGCCGCGGGAGGAAACTCATTGTGTTGGCTTTGCCTCCGGCATTACTGGTATAAGGCAACGGAAACACACCTGCGCCGAAATTAAAATAAATCAGGATGGCAGCCTTATCGAGGTAATTTTGTGAAAGCACGGGGGCGGCAACATCTGCCAGCTTCAACGCCGAATTGTCGATAGTGCTGTCTCTAAAGTTCGTGGCCTAAGCCCAGCCCGAGTAATATATGCTTTTGCTTCCCGGCGTGGCAACGCTTACAGGTGAACCCCAGCCAGATGATGTTTTGGGTCCGTACAATAAATATGCTGAGTTATCAAGGTAAAGGTCGCCCACATTACCCAGTGTAGCACTTGGGGCGCCGCTGCCGTTAAGCATCTGGCCACCACCTGAAGCATTAGCGGCTACGCTCATGGCCACTCCGCCTCCCCAGCTGGTTTTAGTTTTCGGCCCGTATAGCGTGCCGGAGGCAAGGTTTAAGTAGTAATCGCCAGTTGTACCCAGCGTTGTTGATGGGCTTGCCGAACCGCTATAGATCAGGCTGCCGTTGGCGCCTTTAAGCGGACCGCCGGCAGCAATCAATTGAGTTTTGTTTTCTTTTTTACACGAGATGATAACCGATAACAAAATAGCGCCCACTAATAACGGGGTGATTTTTAATTTCATAGGCGGTGTATGAGTGATGAGAAATATAGGTAATTTGTTGTAAATGTACGACAAAGAACTGTATAAGCTTATACCCTAATCATGTGATTTTATATGATTTGTTAAAAAATATTTCACTGAAGATGACTTTTCAGCCCATTAGCCGGAACCAGGATTTTTCAAAAGCTGTTCGCTCTTTAAGGCATTCAGGAAGGCTTCGCCGTTAAACTGATTTCAGAGATTAAAATAGATTGTGTTAGAGACAACGGCGGATACAGGCGACGCTCTGATTTTATGGATTAGAACAGATTTCTGTTAAATGCAAAAGGCCTGACGTTAATCGTCAGGCCTTTTGCTTATAGTCAACTCAATCCGTAAAAATTCCTTAAATCCGCTTAATCCCGGTTGGCTTTAGCCATATCGATTACGGCCTGGTTTAGCCTTACATACTCCTCGTCGTTGGTAGCTTTTGCAAGTTCTACGCCCTTTTGCGCGGCTTTAATAGCGGTGGCTTTGTCGCCGGTCTTCAGACGGATGCGGGCTTCCCATAGCCTGAACCATGGGCTTTCTACGGACAGGGACCGGTCATGAAAAATCTTCTGG
>JAZJZL010000185.1:0-11100 GCA_040389845.1 Bacteroidota bacterium | reverse complement strand
AAGTAATAGGGCTTACGGTCGCCTTTCATCAGTTGATCAATATTGGCTGTTATTTTAGCATCGTCGTCGGTATTAAGCTTAATGTAAACCGAGGTATGGTCCCAAACTAAATGCAGATCGGCGGAATGCGTGGTTACATCAGCAAACTGGATGGTAAAGCTTTCGCGCATTTCGGCACGGTAACCCGGCTTCACTTTTACCCGCAGAATATCATCGGCTTGTTTATAGCTATATGCTCCCCACTGCTTGGCAGTTTTGTTGAGGATAATGGTCCATTGATCTTTCTCGGGGATGGTAAATAATGAGTAGGTACCCGCTTTCACGCTGTGTCCCTCAAAAAGCACATTTTCGGTAAAGTTGATGATGGTAGCAGCATTAGCTCCTGTGCGCCACACCTGGCCGTAAGGATTTATCCCGCCAAATATTACGCGCCCCTTTACGCTGGGCCTTGAATAGGTTATGGTAATTTTTCCGAGACCGAAATCCTGTATGATGGTTTGTGTGGGGCTGGCTTCCGGAATACGGGGGGCCTGGGCTTCAGCCTTAAAACAAGCTGCGCCAAGCAGCAATGCACATACAAATGCGTAACACTTTGTCATATCAATAAATTATTATTTGCGTCAGTTAACAGCACGTTTAAGAATTGGAATAATAGGCCAGGATAATTGGGGTCAGAAAATCCTGCGTAAAGTTAAATAAACGGTTTAAACTTATATATCGTGTAAGCAGTTTATCTATTTTTAATAATTAAGACTAAGGATAATATAAAAGGTAAAGTCTGTAAAAAAATAAAAGCCCCCCACACTTGCTGCGGGGGACTTTCAACCTAAACCTTATCACAATTGAACTGGTGAGTGCCAGTCCCAATGTTATTTAATCAATCGGCGTGCCAACCATGAGCATACCGCAATATTTTTCTTAAAAATTACTGCATTTCCTATTAAGCAAACACCCGGAAACCTAAAATGTGTACCAAACAGTAAATACTGTGTTTTATTTTTTAGACACTAATTTGTCTGAATTCTTGCGGCGCAGGTATTTGTCGAATAAAAACAGTCCTAAAACCACATCGAAAAACATAAAACCCTCAACCATTGGTTTAGAGATTTGCGTGTTCACCTGCGGTAATTTAACATTAACCGTTACTTTTGACACTATGTCAGGAACACCTGCTGACGAAATGTCCATTTGCGTTAGGGTATATATGATAAAACCAGTAAGGCCTATCAAAAAAAACAGCATGATACCCATAATTATACGCTTGTTTACCTTTGTTTTCAATGGCACCATTGCCTCTTCAGTGCGGATGGCCTCAATTACGTTATAAGTAAATGCCATTGGCGGCTCGTCCATCTCTATGGCCGCGAATTCTTTATCAAGCGCCAGCAGTTCCTGGTATTTTAAGCGAACGGATTCGTCGCTTGCTATCAGCCTGCTAATAACGGTTTGCTCGTCTGCCGGGCAGGTTCCGTCAATATAGCTCCAAAGTTTTTCCTCAATATTATTCATATCAGCTCCTTTGCTTCATGTTTTAAATTGCGCTCCAGCTTCTCTTTTAAACGCTGGCGCGCCCTGAATAATTTTACCTTTACCGTATTTGCCTCCATCCCCAGCGCCTGCCCAATTTCTTCAAGCGACTGCTCGCCTTTATAAAACAGCGTAATGATGGCCGCATCATCCGGCAAAAGTTGTTCAATAGCCTGGTTCAGGTAAAACGAGCGTGATTTATTCTCGGCATTGTTTACATCATAAAACGATGCCTGGCTTTCTACCTGTATAAAAGTACCTTCGTCATCTATCGAGTCGGTATCTATCCGCTTTTTCCGCAGAAAAGTCATCGCGGTTGTATATACAATACTATACAGCCACGTGGTAAACTTCGACTGCCCCTGGAACGATGCCAGCGACCGGTAGGTTTTTACAAAGCAATCCTGCGCTATTTCCTCAGCATCCTCACGGCTTTTTGCATAACGCATGGCCAGCGTAAATACAAATCGCTGGTGGCGCCTTACCAAATCAGCATACGCCGACTGGTTGCCCGCCAGCACCTGTTCAATCAATTCGATATCGGAAAGCTTGCTTTGCATCTACTAATACCCCTCTGACTACACGTTTCGGTTACAGGTTACAGCTTTTTGTAAAGATAGTTGTATTAGTTGTAGGAAGTTGTAGAGGTTGTAAATGTTGTAGTAGTTGTAAAGGTTACAGTAGTTATATGTATGAACATTCTTAACAACTACTACAACATTTACAACCTCTACAACTGCTTTAACTAACCAATACAACTAATTCAACTAACACCCTTGCTATCCATCATATAATAATTATTTTTGCAGCATAACATTTTCTGTATCATGAAACATAAAGAAGAAGAAAAAAATATCGATTCGTTATATTACCTTATCGGCTTACTGTCGGGCCTTGCCACCGGTGTTATAATCGATAAATCGATTATATTAATCCCTGTATTAGGCGTTGTGGGCTTACTTTTGGCCGGCTTTTTCCTGAATGTTTTTGTAAGGGGCCGTGGCAGCAAAGCCTGATCCTGAACTCCCCTCATTTATACGTAGCTGGAACCAGTTCTACGGCATTGTGGCCGGCTGGATGGTTTTGCTAATCCTTATTTTCTCGTTCATTACCCTTTATTTTGAATGAGCTTAACCGACTGGATAGTTCTTGGCGTTACGCTGCTTACCATCATCACCTACGGGATATGGAAAAGCGGCAGCAATAAGAATATTGACCAGTTTTTAATGGGCGGCCGTTCCCTCAAGTGGTACCACGTAGGGCTTTCTGTTATGGCCACGCAGGCCAGTGCTATTACTTTCTTATCCGCTCCGGGCCAGGCCTATTCTGATGGAATGCGATTTGTCCAGTTTTATTTAGGCCTCCCGCTGGCCATGATTGTGCTGTGCATAACGTTCGTCCCCATCTTTCACAAACTGAAAGTATACACCGCCTACGAGTTTTTGGAAAACCGCTTCGACCTGAAAACACGGGCGCTTACTTCTTTTTTATTTTTAATACAGCGCGGCCTTTCCACCGGCATCACCATTTACGCGCCCTCAATTATATTATCAACCATACTTAATATCAATACAGTTTATACCACGCTGTTTATTGGGGGATTGGTAATATTCTATACCGTTTACGGCGGCACAAAGGCGGTGTCGTACACGCAGACACTGCAAATGAGCATCATCTTCCTGGGAATGTTTTTTGCCGGGGTGCTGGTAGTCCACCTGTTGCCCGATGGCGTTGGCTTTGTTAAAGCCGTAAAGCTTGCCGGAAAAATGGGCAAAATGAACGTGGTGGATTGGAAATTCGACCCTAATAACCGTTATAACATCTGGAGCGGACTTGTCGGCGGCTTCTTTTTGCAATTGTCCTATTTCGGCACCGACCAAAGCCAGGTGGGCCGTTACCTTACGGGGAGTTCAGTAGGCCAAAGCCGGATGGGCTTAATTATGAACGGCCTGCTAAAAATCCCCATGCAGTTTTTAATCCTGCTGATTGGCATCCTGGTTTTTGCCTTCTA
The DNA here is from genome assembly GCA_040389845.1 of Bacteroidota bacterium. Lineage (GTDB taxonomy): Bacteria > Bacteroidota > Bacteroidia > Sphingobacteriales > Sphingobacteriaceae > Mucilaginibacter. Next base: position 7,562 of record JAZJZL010000185.1, on the reverse strand, counting down.
CCAGTTTAACCGTGCGCCTATGTTTTTTAACCGTTACGAGGTGGAACAGGTGAAACAAAGCAGCTACGCCGGGCAATACAACCAACTGGAAAATCAGTATAACGCCGCCTTCCGGGATCGAAAAAACAAAACCGACGATTTAATTAAAGCCTTCGACAGCCAAAACCCGGAACAGGTTGCCCATGCTAAGGACGCGTTGAAGCTTGCCGACAAGCAATCAGCCAATATCCGCACAGAAGCGATCGGTGTAATGAAAAAGAACAACGCCAAAGCCAACGGGGACGACACCAACTATGTATTCCTCAACTTTGTTACGCATTACCTGCCACGCGGACTGATTGGGCTATTGGTAGCAATCGTATTCCTTGCATCAATGGGCTCTACCGCAAGCGCTTTAAACTCACTGGCATCAACCAGTGTAGTTGATATTTATAAACGCATCATCAACCCCAATGCCAACGAGCAGAATTATTTGCTTGCATCGCGTTTAGCTACAGTGTTTTGGGGTGTGGTTTGTGTGGGCATGGCGCTTTACGCCAGCCAGGTAGGCAACCTGCTGGAGTATGTAAATAAGCTCGGCTCATTTATCTATGGCACTATACTCGGTGTATTTGTAGTGGCGTTTTATTTTAAAAAGATAAGAGGGAATGCTGTATTTATTGCGGCGATTATAACAGAAGCCATTATTATTTACCTGGGTGCCACCGATAAAGTAGCCTACCTGTGGCTGAATGCGATTGGCTGCATTTTGGTGATTGTGATAGCGGCGGCGGTAAATCCGCTGATGCCGGAACGAAAAGCAGGATTAGGGGATTGAAGAATTTTATATTGGACGCTTAAAGCCCACGCACTAAAATGAAAACTTTTGTGTTTAATAGAGAGTTGCTGTATCTTTATTAAACATGGCGAAATCACTGCTGCTGATGCTTTTTTTTACCTCCGCGTGTTTAACCCTTAAATACCAGGCTCAAAAAGTATGGCTGTTTTCGAAAACGACGTACATGGGTAATGCGCCTGCAGACAGGGACGGGAAAGCACTTAACGCCTACTCAGAAACGCTGTCATGCTTTCTCGAAACCGGCAGCAATAGCGAAAACCCCGAATGGCAAACCGCCTGGTACAAAGGCGTAAAATATGCGGTGAATGTTTTGCAGGTAAACCAGGACTCCGTTATTATCGGCCGGGCAAAAAATGCCGGGAATATTATCGCGATCAAACCTGGCCGGGGAATGAAACTTATTCAATTACAGCTCACCGCACAAGGCGACTTTAAAACACCAAAAGCTGCCAGCTTTGTATTAGAGGGTGTTTTAAACAAAAAAACAGTTTACTTAACGTCAGATAAGCCGCCGGTTGAGCTGGCCCCGGTTTTAGCGCAATAGCAATACCCCTGAAGAGAAAAACCATTCTCTATATTGAAGAGAATGGTTTCCTGTTGCACCTTTCAGTAATTAAATATGTGTCCCTGAAAAATTTAACGGTATCAATAGTTTGATGCTGAGGTTTCTCCCCATGTTATATACGCCCACTCTGCCGGTAGTATAATTTACAGGCAGGTATTTAAAGCGGCTCATATAATCGATATAAGCAGTGTTAAAAATATTATTGCAGATGATATACAAGCTGCATATTGTTTTCCCTTTGGATACAATATCGCCGCCGGCGCCGGCATTAAACAATACGTAGCCTTTGGTTGCCGACGATGCGGCTGCGTACTCGTATGGGGTTAATTCGGTATTTAACCCATTATAAATGGCATACTGCCGGTACACATCGTTTTGCTGGAAGCAAGTTAACATTCCTGCCTTAAAATACGCATTTTTTATATGGCTGCCTATTTTGCTGACCGGAAATTTCAGGTCGGCGGTGATCCGGGTTGGTGGTACAAACGGCAGGTATTTGGTTGAGTCAGGGGAATTAAGTAAATGCCCGTACACGTAGCTAAAAGTGGTGTTCAGCTCAACCCATGATATTGACGAAGGGTGTACGTTAAAAGCAATCTCTCCGCCATATAATTGCGCACTGCCATTGGAGTATTTATACACAGGGGCCGCGCCTAAACCAACAGCATTTAGTGAGTTGTTTATTGAATCGGCACCCATTGCATCTTTAAGGCCCCTGGCATAAATGAAATTGCTGATGTGATTATTGAATAAATCGATCTCGAAATCTACATCCTTTGAATTTACACCGAAAGCGATATCTTCTTCCAGGCTGGTCTCAGGTTTAATATCATGATCGCCTATTTCGTAAACCACGGTACCATCGTGCACGCCGTTTGCTGCAGCTTCAGCAACGTTTGGTGCGCGCCAGCCTCTTGATAAATTGGCTTTTACAAATACGTCTTTCGTAAAATTGTAGGCGCCGCCCAGGCTAAAAGATATCCCGTTGAAATGGGATTTAAATCCCTGGAACTCATGAAACGAGTTTTCGGTATTTGGCGCTGCCGGAGCCTGGGTGGTAGAGTCGACCCAATGGTCGAGTCCGTTGAATGTTCGTGTATCGTACCGTATACCGCCACTCAGGTTAAGGTTCCCGATTTTTTTATTGGCGATAGCGAATGCGCCGATTTCAAAAAAGTTATAATTCGGTATCAGCAAAAGCGTTCCAAGGCTTTTCGAGGATTGGTAAACCCCGTTTACGCCTGCGCTATAAGTAAAAGTACCTTCCTCCGAAGATATGTAACGCATATCATAGGTAGCAGCGTTGGAACTGTAATATATATCCGACACATCAGGGATAGTCGGGTCGTTATTTTCCTGACGCTGGTTTTTTTGCCACGAAAAAATCCCTTTAATGCGACCGCTGCCCGCTGCTATATTATTGTCCCATACAACCTTGGTATGACGTATTTTTTGGTTGATAACAAAAGGAGTGTAGGTAACTTGTTCCTGGTGCGTTGGTAGTACATAAGTAGGCTCGCCACCATTTAGGTCGGGATACGAAACGGGCCTTACCATTTTGCCGCTGACCGAATCCCTGGTACCATCCACTATGCCGGTGCGCAAATCAAAATAGCTTGCATGCAGCTGCGAGTAACCCCATTTGCGATGGATGCCAACAGTTGCATCCGCATTAAAATTGCTGAATTGCGAATTTAAAACATATCCGTCATACTTGTTGTGGTAAGCATGCGCCACTGTATTATCTACCCTTGCGCTCCAGGCAATTCCATTTTTTGTGCCCGCCAGGTGGAACATGTTATTTATAAGCCCGTTATTGGTTTGATAGTTAAACAGAACGTCGCCCTTTGTCTGGCCTTCGGGCAATGGAGCCTCCGGTATAAGGTTTATAACACCTGCAATGGCATCTGAGCCATAAGCCAGCGAGCCGGGACCTTTTAAAATTTCGTAACGGTTTACAGCGTTGCCGTCAGCCTCGATACCAAATTCGTCAAACCAGGCCTGGTCAACCTGTTGCACGCCATCGTTAATGGTGAGTACCCGGTTATATCCCAGTCCGCGGATAACAGGTTTTGAAATACTCTGCCCATTTGTCATGCCCGAAACGCCGGGTGTTTTGGCAATTGCATCGATTACGTTGGTCGACGAATTTTGAAGGAGATAAGTATTACTTACTGTGGTTAAAGGGATAGGTGTTTTTTGTTTGTCGGTTGCAGAGCTAACGCCTGTTACAACTACTTCATTCAGTACGGTTGCAGATGCGCCGAGCTCATAATCCTTTTTAACATCACTACTTATATCAATGGTTTCGATGTGGGTGGCATATCCTACCATGCTCACCTCTAATAAATAAGCGGCGCGATTAATGTTTTTTATATGATAGTTGCCGAGCGAGTCGGATATGGCCGAAATATTAAGTTCGGGAATACGCACGGTGGCGCCGGCGAGGCTTGAATGATTTTTGCTATCCCTTATTTTACCGCTGATTGAAACCTGGGCCTCGGCGAGAGAATGAACCGTTAAGAATAGAAAAAGTAATAAGATATATTTAATGACAACAGGGGTATGTTTCATTGCTAAAAGTTTAGTAAGAAGTGCATTAATAACATTAAGATAAAAAAAGCTTGCATGCAGAAATTAGGCAGCAGCGCCTGGAAAACCAGCCGCCGGAAAGCTAAATGCATGAAAACAATCAGGAAGCTAGGTGTTCCGGTGGGGGAGCGTAAATATCTCCAAACACGGAGTTGTATGACAGATCGTTTTTTAATACCGCGGTCCTGGTTAAAAGGCTTATGGAAAAGCAAACCGGGGAGAGGTTTTTGTTTACTGCGAAATATTTGGCGGCGTAAGGGTTGATATTCTTTCCTGGAAGCGATTTTTCTGTGGAATTATTTTTTTCGGAGTTCGCCAGGTTTTGTACAAACTCGTCCTCATCTTCGTCGGCATAAGCGTAATATAGCACTTTGCCCTTGCTTACGCAGGTCTTCACAATATCGTACATTTTCCCGCCGGCGAGTATTTCGTCATCATCAACTAACGTAAATGCTTTATTACCCGATGAAAATACGATAAGCTTTGTACGGGTGGTTTCACCAGCGCGCGCTGCAAATTCGGCCTTTATTTTACAGATTTGAATTCCGGCCCAATAAAACAATGGCTCGCCGAATGAGTAATACCCAATTAGCGCAATTAAAAATATGGAAAAGGCTTTTTTGATAAAAATTGTGATTAACAGCATTTAAATGTAGTACTATGTTTTTGAAATTCGGCGCGTTTAACATTTATTTCCCTTTTATCCCCGAGCCCCGCAGCAAAATAGCTGGGTGTAATTTTTTTTGCCTATGGAATGAATTGTGTATTGTCATCGTTTTTATAATCATTCTAAATATTAAAAAGGATGTGTTTTAATATTTAATATGTATGTATATTTAAACGGAAAATCAACCTGGTCCTAATACTAGAGATTAAAACACAGCTTTTTAGCAGTAAGCGATTTCCAATATCGCTGCGCCTGTTAGCCGAATAATCACAATTAATACCCCGTATCATGAAAACACTTTACTTAAAAGCATTTGGTAAAATTTTAGCGATTTTGCTTTTTGGTGCATTTATTCAAAACGCCGCTGCCGAAAGCCGGGCGGTTTTATTAAAAGAACTGCTGCTAAATAATAGCCATGTCGGCGTGACTGATACCCCGCGGCAAATTTCAAAATCTAAAAAAGTAATTGTAAATGTCGACCGTGACAGGGATAAAGACAAAGACCGTGGCAAGGATAAAGATAAAAAACATCCCGAAGATGGCCTGGATGATGATATAAGCGGGCGCCAGGATCAGGAAACGGCCAGAACGAGAGACCTGTCGATAAATGCTGTGCCCACTGAAAGGCTGATACAAGCCAGGAGAATTAAAGACAGGTTAGTTTCGCAGCGCGCAAACCTGCTTAAATCAGCAAATGCGCCGGGTGCAGTTGCGCCAACTGCATCGGTAAGTGATATTGCCTGGAATGAAAGAGGCCCAAATAACGTGGGTGGCCGTACCAGGGCCTTGATATTTGATATTGGGGACGCTGCTAACGGATATAAAAAAGTATTTGCCGGTGGTGTGGGTGGCGGCCTGTGGGTTACCAATGATATTACTGCCTCTCCAGTGACGTGGAATAAAATAAATGATTTTTTTGAAAACATCGCCATCAGTTGCATTGCGCAAAATCCGGTAAATCCACAAATAATTTACGCAGGTACTGGCGAGGGCTATTATAACGGCGATGCCATACAGGGCCTGGGCGTTTGGAAAAGCACCGATGGCGGCGCAACCTGGACAAGGCTGATCAGCACTTCGTTTTATACCAATATAAATGCAATTACGGTGGATAAAAATGGCAGTATATATTTAGCTGCAAGGGATTTTGGTATAATGAAATCGGCAGATGGCGGCTCTACCTGGAGCACGGCAATTTCAACTACCGGAGCTGCCGATGTTCAATTAGCAGCCAATGGCGATGTTTATGCCAGTGACGGCGTTTTTAGCGCAGGGCATATATATGTTTCTGATTTTGCAGTTAACGGCGCGTCAACCGGCAACGCCGGTACTTGGGCTAACATAACGCCAGGTACTTCGGGTATTATTACACCGGCAACTACTGCCTGGTGGCGTATAAAACTTGCCTGCGCCCCCGGAGACGCCAATACGGTTTATGCTTTATTTGAAGGCACAAACACTTATGATCTGACGTCATTTCAGCGATACAACAAGGCTACCAACACCTGGACGGTTAAGACGGTACCAACCGGGAGCACATTTAATAATGGCCAGGCATGGTATTCAATTGCTGCAGCCGTAGATCCCACCAATGCTAATGTTGTATACGCAGGCAGTCTGGATGGAGGAAGGTCAACCGATGGCGGCACTACCTGGACGGTTGTAACGCAATGGTATGTAGGCGAAGTAGGCGGGTTAAATGCCGACCAATATGTGCATGCCGACCATCACGCCTATGCATATGCTCCGGGCTCGGCAACAAGGTTTTTGATGGGAACCGATGGCGGCATTTCTTATACAGCCACAGCTACTGCCGCTCATCCTTCATTTCTCGATAAAAACAATGGGTATAACGTTACTCAGTTTTATTCCGTTGCGTTGCATCCAACCAATGCTAATTATGCACTGGCCGGCGCTCAGGACAACGGCACCCAGCAATTTAGTTCGGCCGGCGTTAATGCGACAGCACAGGCAACAGGAGGTGACGGCGGTAATACCTTTATCGATCAAAATAACGGCAATATCCAGTTAACTTCGTATGTCTATAATAACTTCTGGGTGTCAACCGATAATGGGGCAACATTCGTGGAGCACTTTTTCTCAAATACAGGGTCATTTATAAACCCGTCTGATTATGATTCCGGCACAAAAAATTTGTACTCGGGCTATGCAAGCGGTGGTTACTTCCGGTGGAACAATATCTCGGCAGGTACCAGCACATCGGTAGTAGCCGTTTCTGCTTTTAACGGTGCGAATATTACAGCAGTTACAGTTGCACCAATAACCGCTAACAGGGTGTATTTTGGATTAGATAACGGCACAGTGGCTGTTGTTAATAATGCAAATACCGGCACAAGCATTGCCGGTTCTGTTTTATCGCCCAATACTTCAGGGAATGGATCCGTTTCTTGTATTGCGGTAGACCCGGCTTCCGAAGACCATATTATGGTTACCTATTTCAATTATGGATTTCCAAGTATTTATGAAACAAAAAATGCAACGGCGCCTTCACCGGTTTGGACCCTTGTTGAAGGCAACCTGCCCGATATGCCGGTTCGCTGGGCTATGTTTTACCCAGGTGCTACAACCAAGGCAATAATAGCTACTGAATTGGGGGTATGGTCGACTGATTTGCTCAACGGTACTTCCACAGTTTGGTCACCTACAAACTCAGGGCTGGCAAATGTTGAGGTTGATATGTTAAAGTTCCGCGCGTCAGACCGAACACTGGCTGCAGCTACACACGGGCGCGGACTATTCACCACTACACTGCCCGTTATAGCGCCTATAGCAACATTATCAAACTTTGTATTAAGCGCCGGAACGCTAAACCCGGCATTTGCACCGGCAACAACAGGTTATACAGCTATTGTTCCCAATGCAACATCTTCCATCAAAGT
>JAZJZL010000184.1:8037-15142 GCA_040389845.1 Bacteroidota bacterium | reverse complement strand
GAACAAAGATTTGATGTTTGATACGCCGCAGTTAAACGTTAACATCGATCGCGCCAAGGCGGCGGCGTTGGGCATCGATATGACCCAAATTGCGCAAGCGTTGTCGGTGGTGATGGGCGGTAATTATGTCAATTATTACTTTTTCGGCGAGGTTGACTGACGCACAAAAAGCTGTGTCGGTAACACCAATTTCTCAAATTCATAGACCGGTTTTTTGCTTAAGATGAGGCTGAGCAGCATTTCCGTCGCTTTTTGTCCCATCTCGAAACCGGGTTGATAAACAGAGCTAAGTGACGGATTTAGTACGTCTGCGAGCGTAGTATTGGTATATCCTACCAATGCCACTTCCTCAGGTATCTTTACACCGAGCTTGTTAAGAAGGAACAGGGTAGTGGTGGTAATTCTGTCTGATGTCGTTAAAATTGCATCGGGCTTGTTTTCCATCGAAAGTAACCCGTTAACTGCGTTCTCTATCTCGTTGGTATCCCTTCCGCCATGTGCGCAGTACTTAATATAATCGTGCGGAACCTGTATACCTGCTTCGGCCAGCGCCTGTTTGTAGCCGGCTAGCCGCTCTACCGTAATAGAAATAGTTGGAGGACTGGTAATGTGCGCAATGTGGGTATAGCCAGACTCTATCAGGTGTTTGGTTGCATCATAAGCGCCCTTAAAGTTATCCGCTATTACTTTGTGGGTTTCAATTTCTTCAGACACACGGTCGAAAAATACGATAGGCAGCCCTTGTTGATGAAGTTTTTTCAGATGGTCGATGTCTTCAGTTTCGGTAGACAAAGATATCAGGAGACCGTCAATAGAGCGATGGATGAGGTGACCGACGTTTTCTTTCTCCCGCTCAAGCGATTCATGTGTTTGCGTGATAATTACATTAAACCCGGAATCATAAGCAACTGATTCTATGCCATTTATAACCTGGGAAAAAAATTGATTGGCAACGCTTGGCACCACGATGCCGATAGATTTGCTGTGTCCCTGCTTTAAACTTTGCGCAATAGGGTTAGGGCGATAGTTATGTTCCCGCGCATATTCATTAATGACCTTTTTGGTAGCCTCGCTTATTTCGTAACTGTCGCGCAACGCTTTTGATACCGTTGAAACCGATAGATTTAGCGCCGTGGCAATATCCTTTATTGTAATGGTAGAAAAGTTCATATCAGCTTAAGCAAGCGTCGTTTGACGCTTCCTAACATTTAAGCCAATGTAAACAAAATACTGCCTGTTTGCTAATTAATTTGCCTATAATTTAACAAGCTTCATCTTTGGGGCAAGTAAATGCATTATTAACCAGGCAAATAGGTAAGCGCATGCACACACGGTAAAAATGATATTATAACCTGCTGTAATATTCCCTGCGTGTTTATAACTGGCCAATATCCACCCGATAAACGAAGGAAAGATAATACCGCCGATGGAACCCGCCATACCCCCGATGCCCACAACGGAGCTTACCGCTTTTTTGGGAAACATATCAGACGTGGTGGTAAATATGTTTGCACTCCAGGCCTGGTGGGCCGCTGCTGCCAGGCTGATTAAAGCCACGGCTTGCCATATATTGGCAGCATAACGCGCGGCAAATATCGGTACTACGCACAATGCGAAAATCAGCATGGTCAGTTTACGTGCGCGGAAGACCGGCATCCCTCTTTTTATCAGCCATGATGATAGATGTCCGCCGCCGATACTGCCGATAGTTGTGGCGGTATACACCAATACCAATGGCAAGCTTGGTTTGGAAAGATCAAGATGAAACGTGCTTGCAAAATACGAGGGCAGCCAAAACAGGAAGAAATACCATATCGGATCGGTGAAAAACTTACCTGCCACAAACACCCAGGTTTGCCTTATGCCGAAAAGACGCGTCCATTTTATTTTCTGCTCAACCCCTTCTTCGACAGCTGCTCCATCGATATCGCTGTGGATATACTGATATTCGGCTTCATTTATTTTTTTGTGACGGTTGGGCACCTCATAAAATATTAACCAGAATATAAGCCATATAAAACCCAGCGCACCTGTTATAATGAAAGCAGTCTGCCAGTTATAAGCGCCCAGCAACCACGGCACCAATATGGGGGCGACCACAGCGCCAACGTTGGCGCCTGAATTAAACACGCCGGTAGCCAGGGCCCGTTCTTTTTTCGGAAACCACTCCGCAACAACCTTTATAGCCGCCGGAAAATTACCCGACTCACCAAGACCCAAAGCCGCGCGTACAGCGCCAAAACCAAGTGTTGTTTTGACAATGGCATGCAGCATAGCAGCCAGGCTCCATACCACCAGGGAGAGCGTATACCCAATGCGGGTGCCCAACTTATCAATAAATCCACCAAAGGCAAGCAAACCTATGGCATAAGCCGCCTGGAAAGCCATAACAATATGGCCGTAATCTTCCTCGGTCCAGGCAAATTGCTTCTCAAGCGTGGGCTTTAAAAGACCGATAACCTGGCGATCCAGGTAATTGATGGTGGTGGCAAAAAACAGCAAGGCTACTACCACCCACCGGTAGTTTGTTTTATTGGTTTTGGTCATAATTGGTTTATCAAGATTCGGACTTTACTGTTTTTTTCGACTTTGCGGACTTCATCTCAAATCCCCAATCGAAATCGCATCCATATCCGTATAATCCAAATTTTCTCCGCCCATACCCCAGATAAAGCTGTAATTGCTGGTGCCTGCACCCGAATGCATGCTCCACGGCGGCGATATCACTACGCCATAATTATCAACCAGGATGTGCCTTGATTCAGCCTGCTGCCCCATTAAATGAAAAACACGCTGACCTTCCGGGATATCGAAATAGAAATAGGCTTCCATGCGGCGGTCATGTACATGCGGCGGCATGGTGTTCCATACACTGCCGGTTTGCAGTATGGTTAAGCCCATCACCAGCTGGCAGCTTTTTATACCGTTGGTATGTATATATTTATTTATGGTTCGCTTGTTTGACATTGCAGCATTGCCGGCGTTTACTTTCTCAGCATCATCAATCGGCATTAAAACTGTCGGATAGCTTTTATGCGCGGGCGCAGATAATAGGTAAAATACAGGCGGGTTACCAGCGTCTTTTGCTTTGAAAACTACCTTTTGAACCCCTTTGCCGATATAAAGACAATCCAGCTTTTGCAGGTTATAGGTTTTGTCATCAGCAATTACTTCGCCGTCGCCCGCTACATTGATTATGCCTATCTCGCGGCGTTCTAAAAAGAAATCAGATTTAAGGTTGTCATAATTACCAAGGGTTATGCTTTCGGTAACCGGATGTGCAATGCCCGCTATCATACGGTCGTAATGGGTATAGGCGCAGTTAAGCTCGTTAGCTTTTAAAAGGCCGTCAACCAAAAATCGGTCGCGAATCTGATCCGTTTGATAATTTTTGAAATCATCAAAATGAACGCTGTGTAGTACTTTCAAAACAAAAATTTTGTGGTTTTAGATTATAATTGTTGGCAAGTGTACAATTATGACACCTCAATCTGAAACAACCATCGCGATATTTCTACGCAAACGTTATCGAAAACAACGGCCATGATTTTAGCTATACAACTATAACGTTTGCGTAGAAATAGTGTCCTGAACGCTCAGGAAATAAGTATTTACCTCGTAATATTGGCCTTGTAACACTTGCCGGTCATCCTGCCCGGAGGGTTATCTCTTTAAACCAATTATAAATGATTATAAAAAATAAGCTTATCTGGCGGCTTGCCATAGCCGCTATCGGTTTCATTACTATGGGAAACACGGCAAATGCTCAGCAACAAACAAAGGATGGTGTAAGCCATGCCGCCGCCGTAAAATTCGTTGAAAACGGAAACTGGAAAGATGGTTTAAAATTGCATCCGCATGCTTCCATTAACCCTGAGGAGTTTTACAGGCAATACCATAGCAATCAAAAGGTTTGGGATAAGGTATTGCTGTTCCTGAAAACAACAAACCTGGATACTTTGAGTGTGGGTAAACATCCTGTTGATGGTGACAATGCCTACGCCATCGTTACTGAAGCGCCACCGAAAGATCTTGACAAAGCGAGTTGGGAATCGCACAAAAAATATATCGACCTGCAATATGTGATAAAGGGGAAGGAGCAGATAGACGTGGCTAATGCCGGTACCGCGACTGTAGTAAAACCCTATGATGCCGCGAAAGACGTTGCCAATTATACAGCAAACGGCACCTCATACATTGCTGAACCTGGTACGTTCTTTTTGTTTTTTCCGCAGGATGCGCATCGGCCAAACATCAAAGTGCCCGGTTACGAAATCGTAAAAAAACTGGTAATAAAAATAAAGGTGGCTGAATAAGCTGTGCAAATAACCTAATGATGAATATCAAACAACAACTATTGCCGCTCGTAGCTTTGTGTGGCCTAACTTTGAATGCCCATTCCCAGGATATAAATTCCAAAGCCCTTCAGTTTGCAGCGCATCAAACCAAATTATTGCTGACGGAAACCGCCGCAGTCAAAAAGGAATCCGCCAGGCCGAACTTGCTATCGCCACGCACCCTGGATAAAAACGGTAAGCTGGCGCTGGTATCTTCAAAAGACTGGTGCAGCGGCTTTTTCGCCGGGAACCTTTTGTTTTTATATGAGTACACCGGGGATAAATCCTGGCTGGAGCAATCCGAGCCCTTTGTTACCGGGATGGAAAGCGAGAAAACTGATGGCGGCACCCACGATATGGGTTTTAAATTATATAACAGCGTGGGTAACGCCTACCGCCTCACACATGAGCAAAAGTATAAGGATGATATCATCCAGGCTGCCAGAACCCTGGTAACACGGTTTAACCCCACAATAGGCTGTATAAAATCGTGGGATAACCGCAAGGAGTGGAAGTTTCCGGTAATTATAGATAACATGATGAACCTGGAGCTGCTTTTTGAAGCCACCCGCCTAAGTGGCGATTCAAGCTTTTATAAAGTCGCCATTACGCATGCCAATACTACACTAAAGAATCATTTCCGCCAGGATAACAGCTCGTATCATGTTATCGATTATGACCCCGAAACAGGAAATGTGCTGCACAAACAAACCCTGCAAGGCTTTGCCGATAGCTCGGCCTGGGCTCGCGGGCAGGCGTGGGGACTATATGGCTATACCATGTGCTACCGCGAAACACACAATAAAGTTTACCTGCGGCAGGCGGAAAAAATAGCGAAATACATTTTCAGCAATACTCAAATGCCGGCTGATTTAGTGCCTTATTGGGATTACGATGCCGCGAAACAACCTGATCAGCCCCGCGATGCCTCGGCGGCGGCCATTGCGGCCTCAGCACTATACGAGCTTAGCACCTATAGCGCAAACAGTAGTACTTATAAAAAAGAAGCCGATAAAATTCTGAGCAGCCTTTACAGTCGTTACCAGGCCCAACCCGATAGCGCCCACGGTTTTTTACTGCTGCACAGCACCGGGCATAAGCCTGCCAACAGCGAAATAGATGTGCCTATAATTTATGCTGATTATTATTACCTTGAGGCCTTACTGAGGCAAAGGCGCATTGCCGGTAAAAAGCCGGTTATTAATACCGCAGGTTTGTTAAAAAACTAAACACGGTATGTCGCAAAGTAATTTATTTCAGGTTGGAGATGAAAGCTTGTGGGAACCGGCGGGCGAGGGGATAAGCCGGCAGGTGCTGGGCTTTGGCGATAACTTAATGCTGGTAAAAGTGAAGTTTGAAAAAGGAGCAAGGGGCGTGCTGCATAGTCACCAGCATGTGCAGGCAAGCTATGTAGAAAGCGGTATATTTGAAATGACGATTGGCGGCGATGTAAAAATACTCCGCAAAGGAGATGGTTATTATGTGCCGCCGCATGCTGTGCATGGCTGTGTTTGCCTGGAAGATGGCATGTTGGTGGATGCGTTTAGCCCCGCGCGGCAGGATTTTCTGACCGACGCGACACAGCGGGACAATTTATATTATTTGATTTAAATGAGTTTAGAACAAACATGGCGATGGTTTGGCCCAAATGACCCAGTTAGCCTGGCAGACGCACGGCAAGCAGGTGCCACCGGTATTGTAACAGCTCTTCATCATATTCCTAACGGTGAAATTTGGCCGGTTGATGAGATAATGAAGCGGAAGCAAATTATTGAAGATGCAGGGTTAAAATGGTCGGTAATTGAAAGTATCCCGGTGCATGAGGATATCAAAAAACGGACAGGTGACTATGAAAAATATATCGCTAACTATCGGCAAAGCCTTTTAAATGTTGGCCAATGTGGTATCAATATCGTGTGTTATAACTTTATGCCGGTGCTTGACTGGACACGTACTGACCTTGATTATCCGCTACCAGACGGCTCAACAGCTTTAAGATTCGACGTGACTGCTTTTGCTGCATTTGAGATTTTTATTTTAAAAAGACCGGGAGCAGCGGATAGTTATTCGCAGCATATATTATCGAAAGCAAAGGCGTATTTCGAAGCTATGACCGCCGACGAACGTCAGCGGCTTACCCGGAATATTATCGCCGGCTTACCGGGCGCGGAAGAAGGCTATACTACCGATGATTTTTTAGAGGTATTGGCATTCTATAAAGACATCGACACGGCAAAGCTAAAAGCTAATCTTTTTTATTTTTTGGGAGAGATAACCGGCGCGGCTGAACAGGCCGGGGTACTGCTTTGTATCCATCCGGACGACCCGCCATATCCTATCCTTGGCTTGCCAAGGGTAGTAAGTACCGAACAGGATATTGCGGATATCTATAACGCGGTTAACAGCCCAAACAATGGACTTACGTTTTGCACAGGTTCATTAGGTGTAAGAGGCGATAATGATTTGACCGGCATCATAAAGCAGTTTGGTGAGCGCATTCACTTCGTACATTTAAGAAGCACCAAACGTGACGAAGAAGGAAATTTTCACGAAGCCGACCATCTCGCCGGCGATGTGGATATGTATGGCGTAATGAAAGCTTTGCTCGAAGAGCAGCAAAAACGAATCAGCGCCGGCCGTAAAGATATCAATATGCCTTTCAGACCTGACCATGGTCACAAAATGCTTGATGACTTGCGGAAGAAAACTAATCCGGGGTATTCGGCAATAGGGCGTCTACGGGGATTGGCAGAGTTGCGTGGATTGGA
>JAZJZL010000184.1:0-8027 GCA_040389845.1 Bacteroidota bacterium | reverse complement strand
TTAATCCAAATTGCGGAGGGGCTACTTGAATCCCGGTCATTTGAGAAATGATATCGCAGATGAAAAGGATTTCTTGTCTATTGATTTTGATGATGCTAATAACAAGCGTTAAAGCACAGGTGGTCAGCCTTAATAGAAAAGAAATCGCCAAAATACGTAAGGCAATTAAGAACGAAAAACGTTACCAGGAGGTATTCGAATCCTATAAACAATTAGCATACAAGGCTGTTGACGAAACACCAAATCCCATAGCCGAAATACTTTCGCAAGGCCTGCTGGCCGGCGACCCTAGAAAAACTGCCAGCTTGAAAGCGTTGGAAGATGCGGATAAGATATATGCACTATCATTAGCGTACAAGGTTTGGGATGACAGGAAATTCCTTGACAAAGCAACTGAATTTCTTTTAGCCTGGGCCAAAGTTAACAAGGCGACTGACGACCCCATCAACGAAACAAAAATTGAAGATATAGTGACTGCTTACGACCTACTAAGGAACGACATCAGATCAGCAGACAGGGCTATTATTGATGCCTGGATGCACAGAAAAGCAGATGCGCAGCTGGAAAGCAAATATGCAAAGGGCAGCAGAGGCACGGCCATTAATAACTGGAATTCGCACCGTATAAAAATGATCACGCTAGTAGCATACACGCTGCACGATACCAGCTATAACAACGCTATTGCCCGCGAACTTGAAAAACAACTCAATATCAATCTGAATCCGGATGGCACTACGCATGACTTTATGGAGCGTGACGCCTTTCATTACCAAACCTACGACCTTGAGCCGTTGCTCTCAGCCTGCATAGCCATTTACCGGGCTACAGGAAAGGATTACTTTACCTGGAAAACCGCTAACGGTTCATCCATCAAAAACTGCGTGGATTACATGGTGTCATTTATGACCGGCGAGAAAACACATGCTGAATTTGTGAAAAGCACCGTGCCATTCGACCTAAAGCGTGCTCAAAATAATGAAAAGGGATATGCGGCAGGTACGTTATTCGAGCCGAAGAACGGGGTAAATACACTCGCGCTTGCGGCTTACTTTGACAGCGGGTATAATCAAATCATACGGCAGGCCATGCAAAACACGGGTTACCTGAATTGGCGCATGGCGTTGAATGATTTTACTGCAAGCTCCAGGGGAAGCTTTTAAAAAAGGAAGCACCGCGTTTAAAATCAATATTCTCGGCTTTAAGGGTTTTTTGCGACATGTTTTACAGGGTTTGCAGTGGGTTTACAGAATCTGGGTGTCACTTAGTTGTAAATAAGTGATTAACAGTTATTTAAACTGAAACCCAAGGGTTACACCTGTAACCCTAAAGTGTTCCGTGCAGAAAAACGGAACACCCCGAACACTGCGGAACATATTGATTATCAATTTTTAACGGATGGCGGCGTAACTGCGTTACATTTTGTTATGGCGAGCCCGCACCTAATCGATAATGCAATTGGCTCTAGCATAAGATCGTTATATGCTTATTTCTCTCAAATAAAAATGGAAGCAAGGCCCGGTGGCGGAGATGCTTCCATTTCTATCATTTAAGGTAATTGTGACTATTGTTTTTTCTCATCCAGGCCGCCACGTCGCGTTGCTTTAACCGGCGTTGGCCATTTAATACCTTCGGTCTTGATATTCTTTGTTTTTTCAGGGTCTTCGCTTGCCATGTAAATCATCATGGCGGCTAGCATGGCATTGCTTTTCAGGTCTTCGAAAACAACCTTATCATAAGTGTCGCGGTTGGTGTGCCAGGTGTATGAACCGTACGACCAGTTGAGCGAACCCAACGAAAAGCCCGGCGCTCCAACTGCGTCAAAAGATGCGAAGTCAGAACCACCACCGCCCGGCTGACCCGGGAAGTTTGTTTTTATGCGATTTTTAATAGTATCGGGAACAGCAGCCAGCCAGCGGGTCAGGTAGTCCTTGGCGTCAGCATAGCCCTGCCCGCTTAGATTTACCACGCGACCGGTGCCGTTATCCTGGTTAAATAAGGCCTGCAGGTTTTTTACAATTTCAGGATGATCTTCAACAAATGCGCGGGAGCCGTTCAGTCCTTCCTCCTCGCTGCCCCAGTGACCAACAAGAATCGTGCGTTTTGGATGCGGGTAGAATTTCTTCAACAGGCGCATAGCCTCCATCATGGTAAGCGTACCAGTGCCGTTGTCGGTAGCGCCGGTGCCGCCATCCCAGGAATCAAAGTGGGCGGAAAGCATTACGTATTCATCAGGTTTTTCGGTGCCTTTTATTTCGGCGATGGTGTTAAAAGTCGGTACAACGCCTAGTTCTTTCGATTCGGTATGCAGGCTTATCATCGGTTTGCCGCCGCCTTCAACCAAACGGTATATCATGCCATAGTCTTCCAACCCGATATCTACAGTTGGTACTTTTTTGGTATATGCGCTGAAGATTTTATCAACCCCAAATCCGGCAGACCAGGTATTTGTCAGTATACCCACAGCCCCCGCATTTTCCAATGCTACCGGCAGGGTGCGGTTTGTAAGACCAGTTTTGCTGACGCGTTTTTTCCATGCATCAGTTTGTGCGGTACGATCTTTCTTCATCTTATCAAAAGATGTGGGTGTAGCAAATTCCTTCCAGTTATCATCCGGCCGACCGGTCGGCTGGCACATGGATATCATTACCAGCTTACCTTTAACGTTCGGCAACCATTCCTTAAATGCATTAGAGTCGGCTAAATCAGGTAGTATAATTACTTCGGCGGTAACTGTTTTCTTGCCCATGCCGGGGCTCCATGCCAATTGCGTACCCTCCAGCGACTTTACCCTTGGCGATACCATATCGATATGGGATACGCCGCGTTCCCAGCCACGCCACTCGCCCCATTTTTCGTTGTGGGCCGGTATATCCCAGCTTTTGTATTTTTCAACAGCCCAGTCATTCGCCTGTTTCATTTGCGGTGTACCAACCAAACGCGGCCCAATCTGATCAAAAAGCTGATGCGCCAGTGTTTCCAGTTGGGAATGATTGGTTTCTTCGGCCATTATACTGTCGATAACGGCCTTGTTTTGTGCCGATGCCATGTTGCCGCAAAGAACTGCCCCTAAAACAAAGGGTATTGCCTTTTGAAAGAGGTTAGGGTTTGGATTGTTGAGGTTGATTTTCATGACATCTAAATTAGGAAAAATGGAGGGAGGTAGTGTAATATTTTCGTTTCAATATACAATGGTGAATGGACGCTCTTGCCGCAATAACACACATTGCACGAACACATAATAATTATCATACTATTTTTACACTACAACACTCAAAATAACATAAGACCTTTATAAAACCAGCACATTTACTTTTAACTTAGTTTGCCGGTTTGGCCCTATTAATCCTTAACCAATGAAAAAGCTTAAATACCTGTTACTTGCTCTGATAACCATTGTTACTTTTAAGGTTTCCGCTCAACAAGCTCCTGATAGCCTTTACCAGGTAAAAGGTTTCGCGATAGCTGCACCGCGACCAAACGGCGTGGCCGATTTTGTGAAATTTATTAATGAAGAACTAGCGCCGCGAAAGGTGAATACCCTTATCCTTCGCGTCGATTATAATTTTGAGTTTAAAAGTCATCCTGAGCTCCGCGATTCTATTTGCTTGTCAAGAAAGGATGTAAAGAAGATTGTCGAGGCTTGTAAAGATCATAATATTGCGATCATTCCCCAGGTTAACCTGCTGGGACATCAGTCGTGGGCGAGCAAGCTGGGCAGTTTACTAAAACTATATCCTGAATTCGACGAAACCCCATGGGTTAAAATGCCCGCGACAGCGGCCGAATATAAATGGCCGAATGCCGACGGCTTATATTGTAAAAGCTATTGCCCGCTGCATCCCGGTGTACATAAGGTAGTTTTTGATGTGATAGACGAGGTAATGGATGCATTTGAGGCGAAGGCTTTTCACGCGGGTATGGACGAGGTGTTTTACCTGGGCGACACTAAATGTCCACGCTGTGCGGGTCGGGATAAAGCCGTGCTGTTTGCCGGTGAGGTGCAGACCATTCGCGACCATCTTGCCGAAAAAGGCCGCGAGCTATGGATTTGGGGCGACCGTTTGATTGATGGCCGTACCACTGGTATAGGCGAGTGGGCCGCCAGCTATAACGATACCTGGAAAGCTGTCGACCTTATTCCACGTGATGTAGTTATCTGTGATTGGCAATATGACCGGGATAACCAAACCGCTGTATATTTTGCGATGAAGGGCCTCCGTGTTGTAACCTGTGCCTGGAACCGGCCAAAAGTAGCGCTAAGCCAGGTGGATAATTATTATCGGGCAAGAGCCGCATCCGGCAATGAATTAAAGCCGCGCTTTTACGGCATAGCCGAAACAATATGGTCATCACCAGCGCAGTTTTTGGATGGTTATTATGGAAGGGCAGTTGATACCAAAAGCGGCGATAATACCCCATGGAACACATTCAAAATAATGTTTGCTAAAATGGGAGAGATGGAGCAAGCAGCTGTGGCTAAATAGTTTTACCTGTTATGGGATTACCCGATGTAAAGAACCGTAAAATAACGACTAGTTTAACGTGTTGTACCATACAAAAAGCTTTTGCAAATCCGCATCGCTTTTAAAGTTGACAGTATTTGTTTTTAACCAGGCTTCAATTTCGGGTATATGATTATTTAATGCCTTTATTATTGCTTTTTTATTGGCGCCGACTCTCTGCATCGCATCGTTTTGCAAAATATAATATTCGTGGAAAGCTACAAATGACTTTGTTTTAGGGTCAAAATTCATGGTCTGCGATTCAACGATCTTTTTGCCGTAGTACTTTAATAGCTTAACCCTCCCATCACCAATTAGTTGGTACCAGGATAAGGTTGTTTGTTTATTTATTGCGGGCAAATTATTTATAAAAACCATTGGGGAAACATCGCTAATTTCCTTATCGCCGCTATTTAAACTAAACTCTTTGAGCAGATCTGTAACCTCCAAAGTTTCACCATTTTTTCCACGGAAAAGTAAACGGTTTGCATAGACGTCGAATTTTAACTGGGCGGTAGCCTGTTTGCCATCCGGCAAAACCGCTAATCCATCACCCCATCTGTCCTGCAAGTAGGGGCTACCGCCAATATCGTTATACGCCACTTCATATGCCGGCTTGCCCGACCTGTCGTACAGGAATTGCGCTTTTGCGCTGCTGCAAAAGATTGAGAGAGGGAATAGCGCAAACAGCAGGGCTTTTCTCATGACCTTAAATTATAGTTATGAAGGTATGTAAATGGATTGGATATTTTATAATTTAAATTTCAATATAATTTGAAAATTCAATAAATTAATTACATTTACTACATATTTATATTTGATTAATATGAAACTGATTCAAACAAACATTCAAATGCTGGTTTACCTGGCCGGGCTTGCGCAAATTGCATTGGCATTAGGCAGTCTTGTTGTTCCGGGTGCTTTGAAGTGGAGGGCCGAGCTAATGAAAGTGCAGCCCATGATAAAACAATTATTTTGGGTGTATGCATCATACATTTTCGTAGTAAACAATTGCTTTGGCCTCATTTCTTTTTTTGCACCGGCTGATTTAACTAACGGCACAACACTGGCGACGGCGCTTACCGGCTTTATCGCTGCATATTGGATTTCGAGGGTGCTTATTCAATTCTTTTATTTCGACAGAACAAATTTTCCCAAAGGAACCCGTTATAGGATAGGGGAGTTTATACTGGTAACGCTTTTCTTTTTGTTAAGCGGGGTTTACTGCGTTGCGTTTTATATTAACTTTATGTACATTCAAGCATGACACCTTTATTTTATCATCTTTTTGACTTTGCGCTTATTAATCTGGCGGTAATAGGTGTGGGGTATTTTATGATTAGGGAAAAGATGATTTTCCAAAGTTGGATGTTATTAGCTGTAAGCATTATTGGCGTGCATTTGATTTTTATTTATGAGCATCCTGTTATGCGCATGCTGGCATTGATTGTCACAACCTTTACCGCTATGAAGGTAGTAGCAGTGGCTAAAGGCTATCAACATAAAAATCTAACACTAAGCTTTATCCAATGGGCTATTTTTGCAGCAGGCTGGATGGGAATGCGTGCCGAGCCTTTTGAAACACTTGGCGGGAAACCCTTGCCGGGTGCCTGGCAGATGATCCGGTTTGGCGCAAGTCGGGTAGTAGCCGGGGTGCTGCTCATCGCACTGGCTCATGGGGTAGTGAGTATTCCATTGAATAAAGAATTCGCTTACATTTTGGTCAGCGCTATTTTATTGGTCGGGTTTAGCTTATTGCTTCATTTCGGGGTATTAGGTATAAGTGCAGGTACCTGGCGGTTGCGGGGTGTTAACACTCATGTATTATTCAAAGATCCGGCAAAGTCAACAAGCCTTACCGAATTCTGGGGCAAACGCTGGAATGTTGCTTTCAGCGAGATGACATCCATAACTATCTTTCGTCCTTTACGAGGCAGGGTAGGAGCCGCTGCAGCTTTGATGATTGCCTTTATATTTTCGGGCATATTACATGAAGTTGCTTTGAGCGTACCTGTAAATGCCGGATATGGACTGCCAACGCTATATTTCATCATACAGGCAACCACGGTTTTAGTTGAAAAGGTGTTATTGCAAAAAAAGGTAGCTTTTCTGCATCATCATGTTTATGCAAGGGTGTGGACTCTGTTTTGGGTGATAGTGCCAATGCCACTTCTATTTCACGAACAATTTATCAAACAGGTTTTGTGGCCGATGGCGGGATTGAGCGGAATATACTAACTCATCCGTTAACGGGGGAAAGTTCCCGAATTCAGTTTTTATACAGATTTCGGGCATAGCTTTATCGAAGCAATCTGCACCCCATGCTTAAACACTACCTCGCCGCACTCTTTGTTTTTATTATTGTGATATCAGCTAATGCACAGGATAACTATGAAATCCAGGTTTACGGCTCTGAAACCGTTGAAAAGGGCCGCACGATGCTTGAGCTGCATAGCAATTTCACTTTCAATGGCAGCAAGACCGTTGTCGACAGCGAACTGCCAACCAATCATGTCTTCCACGAGACCATAGAGATTACTCATGGCTGGACACCCTGGTTTGAAACAGGTTTTTATTTTTTTAATACCATCGGCAGCGATGGCCGTACGGCGTATGTGGGTTCGCATATCAGGCCAAGAGTGGCCGTCCCCGAAAGCTGGAAATGGCCGGTCGGAGTAAGCGTATCGCTCGAATTTGGATTTCAAAAAGCCCAATATGATGCCAATACTGCCAGTTTGGAGATCAGGCCCATAGTTGATAAAAAATGGGGGCATTTATATGTATCGGTAAACCCAACACTGGAGCAAAGCTTTAAAGGGCCTGGCCAGCACAGCGGAATGATTTTTTCGCCAAATGTAAAAGGCAGCTACGATGTATCAAAAGTTGTGGCCCTGGGCCTGGAATATTACGGGAGCACCGGCCCATTTTTTCACTATTATCCCATACAGCAGCAACAACACCAGTTGTTTATCGCCACGGATTTAAATTTTAGCACAGACTGGGAATTTAATGCCGGTTATGGTTTCGGGCTTACAAATGAAACTGACAAATCTATCTTCAAGGTTATTTTAGGCCGCAGATTTTAAATTAAAGAAGCAGATAGCCAACTAAAAAAGTGTTTTTTTGTTGCTGCATTATAAACCATAACTAAGAAAATGGCCGTTATCGAACCAAAACGCAGGGACATCGTTAACCCTGAACAAACAAAAAAATATTCGGCCTCTTTGCGCCTGTGGCATTGGCTTAACGCGATTGTTATTACCGCTTCACTGCTAACCGTGCTGCTCAATTCCACTCTTTTAAAAGGCCGGAAAAATGCCGCATTTATAAAAGATAAGCTGCATGAAGCCGGTGCAACCGTATCGGATGAACAGGCCCGTTCAGTGGCACATGAGCTGACAGATAAAGTTTGGGCCTTGCATACCTATTTTGGTTATGGGTTGGCTGCCCTGGTATTATTCAGAATACTCCTTGAGTTTTTTTCGCTGGTCGACCAAAAACTGATACGCAAAATAAGAGTTGCCT
>JAZJZL010000183.1:0-12341 GCA_040389845.1 Bacteroidota bacterium | reverse complement strand
CATCTGCTGTTACTGGTTAAATCGAAATTGTATGCCAGCCCGCCGATATACCGGTCGGCAAAGGTTAGTTGCAGTGCCTTCATTTTTACTGTGCTGTCAAGCTCAAAAGATACCAGGTATTCGAAGCCGCCTTTAATGCCTGAGGCTACGGACTGCACAAAGGCAGGTGCGCGTTTTACAGCGCCAGCTTTGAGCGTAAAGCAGCTGTCCATCTGGTAATTTAAATGGTTGAGGTCATCGGCAGAAGCCTGCTCCATCCATTCTTTTACCGGGTATATCCTTAGTTTATAGTTCAATGTTGTCGTATCTTTTTTTTCTTGTATCCTCATGAGCTGGATGACCAGTGACTTTCCCTTGATTTCTTTGTAGCCCGTTAGGCTGTCAAACCACTTTTGCTGCGGCGTTTTACAGGCTGCAATCGCCAGGAGCAGGATGGCTATAGCGTATTTTCTCATTCGTCTTTATAAATAAATCTTAAACTCTTTTCCGTCCCGTCCGGAAGCTTAAGCTTGAGCAGGTAGGACTCCCCGTCGGTAAAGGAATCTGTATTGAACAGGTCCATCTTCACCTTATTCTTCCCCCTGGTCAGCGTTATTTTGGGCAAGCCCTTTATTTTTTTGGATGGATTATTCAGCGAGCTGATGTCGTATTTCAGCTGTTTTTCCTGGTAAGGATTGGTGACCGCGAATTTCAGGTAAGCGACGGCGACATAGAAATTGCCTTTCACCAGGTCTTCGATGTCCCGGTAACCGTCATCGGGTATCACTATTTTTTTCTTCTTGGGCTCTTTACAGCCGACAGTGAAAATCCAGACTTCCGAGCGGTTTAAAATAGTTTGGTTTTTGTAGGCGGTAACCTGCCAGGTGTAAGTCTTGCCCTCTTCCAGTTCTTTGGCTATCGCCGGGTAAGCCAGCACAGGTGCGGTGATATTGGACTGGTTGATGATAGCCAGGTTATAGTTCAGTGCTTCCACGGCGCCCTGCCCTTTCTTGACCTCTGCCAATACCAATTGGTAGGCAGCGCCGGGCACCGCCGGCAGCAAGGGCTGCCAGGTAAGCATCGGCCGTTTTTCGCAAATGCTGTCCTTATTAAATGGTTCTATCAGGTTGAGCTCTGCAAATGGCACCAGCTGCTGGTCGAAACATTGTTCCGCGATGGCATCATTGCCGCGGTCCGTGAAATTGAGCGTGAAGCAGTACTCATAGTCGCCGATAGGGAAGTTATGGTCATGGCGCACGATGACCCCTATACTGTTGGAGGAGAACGCGATGGCTGCGTTGCGTATGGCGGCTGAAGGGATGGCGTTAGTCCCCGGGTTAATCGCAAAGGGCGAGCTTTTGACCAGGAGTATCTGCCCGCTTTTCTTTTCAGAGACCGCGATCGTCAGGGTTGCCGTTCTTTTTCCGGTGGGGTTTATGATCCTGCAATTGAATAACCCGTTGACGTTTCTTCCATAAATTTCAGGCACAAACTGGAATGTTACCTGTCCCAGGGCGTGATCCGCCAGGAAAAGGAATAATATAAAGGTTATTATATGCCGTGCTCTGTTCATCGCTCAATCAATCTTAAAGTAATATTTAATAGCCAGCTCGCCGCGGCAGGATGCATACAAGTCCGCATACTGCGGCGTAATCAGGTTTTTGCGGAGGTCGACCGAGGCATTGATATCGAAATGCTTTCCTGCCGTAAATTGCAGGCCTTGTTTGACACCCGCCTGTTTGGCGATCGTTGCGTTGTTCAAATAAGTAACGCCTGAAGCCATTTGGACGCCCTTAAACAGCGTGTACTGGTAGGTCAGGTCGGTAGTGAGCATGTCGCCAATGAGCACATAGGACGACATTTCTTTATTGTAAAAGACTGTTGCTGTAAGGGAGCTGTTTTTCAGTACCAGGCTTTGCACATAGTTAAAATTGACCAGGTTGCTGCCGGTAGCCGATTCGTAGGTATTGGTAAGCGCCTGGGTGCTGATGCTGAGATGGGTGGTAGTCAGGTATTTCCCTACTTTAAAAGTATTGTTCCCCGATATTTCAAGCTTTTTAGAGTCGTAGACTGAAACCGAGCTGCCGGATATGTTGCGGCTGGTTGCGGCTTCAATATATTTAAGGTCGAGGTTAAAGCGGGAGTTGACCTTGTATTTGGAGTCCAGTTGCACCTGGTAATTTTTCCATTTGTCGCTGGTGGTATAGCTGAGCGGCATGCTGCGGTAGTCGGTACGGAAACTTAGTTGGAGCTTATTCTGGTAAAAGCTTTTCCTCAGGTTGCCGCCAAATTTCATGGTTGCCCCGGAATAACCGCTGTTGGCGGGGTTCTGGTAGCCCAGGCCTGCATAATCAAAATAGACGTCATCCGAGGCATGCAACGAAGGGATGTCGAGGTTGTGGGTAAAGCCGGCGGATACGGCCTGGAAAAGGTTGGCTGTCAGGTTCGCCCCGGCTTTTTTCTCCAGGATAGCTTCGCTCCCCGGCTGGTAGCTGCTGCTGTAAAGGGTACCTGACTTGGAAACGTCAAACGTAAAATTACCGACCTTGTCAATTTTAAGGGCTTTAGTTACGGTAAAGGCAACCGCGTTGCCGGGAAGTGTCGGGGCGGCATATTGGACGTTGTTGGACTGTCCGTTATAAGAGCTGACCACCGCTACTTTGACGTCTCCGAAAACGCCGCGTTTCATCTCCGCCCCTAAAAAAGTGATGTTTTTGGGAGAGGTATAAACAGAGTTTGCAAATTGGTCGTCTTTCGCCGAGCTGATATCGTTAAGGCTGCCGTAACCGAAAGTTACCGGGTAGTAGCCAAGCCTGACGCCTATACTGGCACCCTTCATCAGCTGCGCATCGTCGCCGGAGGTGCCCCCGGGAATATTGTTACCGAACGCGCCTATCTTAAGGTCGCTTAAACCGCCCAGCATACCGGGCAGGCCGCTGCCGGGCTTTTTGGTAAAAAGAGCATTGGCGGCTTCCGAGGCGTTAAAGGAAGCGGATGTCTTTCCCGAAAGAAAATTTTCAGCCAGGAGCATTTTTGCAGGACTGATGCCGCTCTTTTTCATGCCGCTGTTGACGGCAGTGACTACGGTTGCGATGCTGTCTGCCTTCTGGTAATCCAGTTGTCTTTGTTTTTGTAAAACGACAGAGTCTGCACCGGGCTTTTTCATGTCGGCGAGATATTTATTGAGGACGGCTGCAGTGAGTTCAGCGCGAAGCTGCTTTTCGGGCATGGTCATCAGTTGCTTCAGTTTTTCGGAGTCATTGAGGTATGGTGCAAAAACAGAATTTCGTTCACTGGTGGTTCCGGATTCCAGCGACTGTGTTTTTTCCCTGATAGTTTGTTGCAGGTAACCGGTAAAAGTGAAACCGTGGAAGGCCGAATTCTTCAGGTCGTCATACTGCTGCAGGTCGCTTTTGAGTAAGCCCGCAAGCGAGGCCGGGCTAAAGCCGAATTTAAACAGGCTGTTGCTGACCGGACTGGCCGCGCCAAAAGCGGTCTGGCTATTCGAGATATTGATGTTAAGCGGTATACCAAAAGCCATCACGCTGCCGCTGAGGCCGATGACATCCACGTATTTTCTGCCGGCGACGGTGCCAAGCACAGGCTGGTAAAGGAAATCGTTCTCTAATGTCAGGTTTGAGGAAGACGACGGGCGTTTTAAGGACGTAAAATTTTTTGATATGGATTCGGAAATGAGCTGGGAACGTAACGCTGCAGTTTTTTGAAGCTGTTGCTTACTTGTGCCGGGGATCCCCCCTGCGCCGGTCAGCATTTGACCCGGCACAGCAGCGATGTTGGCGGGATTAACGGGTGAATTCGCAAGCGGGTCCGGTACGGTCAGATCTTTTTTTACAGTGCTTTTTAACGCATTGGCCGCAGCAGACAATTTAGGTAAGGTGTCCGGGGGCAGCTTTAAGTTTTGTATGGATAAAGTGCTGTTGGCCGGTATGCCGGTCAGCTTTGATGCTTCCCCGCTAACCGTGGGCGGCGTAAAAGCTGGTTTTGCCTGGCCGTTCGCGGTAAGTTGCTGCATGGCTTTAGCGCCTGCACCCTTTAAATTAAGTAAAGAATGCGCATTGTTCCCGTTCAGGTGAACAACGACAACCGGGGCCAGTCCAAAGTTCCCGGTGTTTAGCTTAAAGCGGGGGACGGCAGCATTGACGGTACTTGTATCTGAAATTGACTGGCCGAAAGAACTGTGCGCGCAGGCACACAAGACCGCAATAAGAGCAGCCGCCAGTCGACACGTTAAGGCAACGAAGCAATTCTTCATTTCAATTCTCCGGGAAGATTGACGGTAAAGTATTGTCAGGACCCGTATAGCTCCCGTTGCCTAAGTTTTTAGCAAAGCAAATCAAACAGGTCGCCCCTGCCTTATTGTTAATCATTAGAGTTTAATTGGATAGGTTTAAAAGCTGTTCGTTAACAGTGTGGCCGTAAACCGGTTTTTATAAGGGGCGTAAAAAACCTGCGGCAGGTTTACTTAGCGGGCGAATTTTAGTAATTGTATAGTCATTAGCGATAAAGTTTGATTGTTTTAAGTCGTTTATAAAACTATAAATCAGGGATGAGATTTGCAAACAAAAAATGAAAATATTTTTCCTGTGGGTTGAAATATCCGTTTTATTCTTGTTTAAAAGGAAAGTCCGGCAGGCTGCTATATACGGCTCGTATTTTGTTATTTAACACTGCCTGTTCTAGCGCAGACCCGCTTAAGCAAGGCCATGCGAATAATCTCGAAGCAATTCGGCCTTCACTATCCCGCGGTCCTCCTCCATTTTCCTGTACATGTCCTCATAATGCCCGTACATGTCAAAGATTACAAGGGCATATTTTCATATAACCGTTCACGGTCGCCAGTGGCCGCAGTTTTGATCGCTGCAGCGATATCCAGCACAGCCAGGCGGTACCTTTGGGAAACCTCGTTTGATTCCATGATGTTGGCTCAGCATTCCTGTCGGCGCTGGTAGTTTTCAAAAACACGGTTCAGGTGCATATAGAGAGGTCAGCGAACAGCGAACCATCGACTCGTAAAAAAACGCGCTGGTCAGGCCCGCAGATCATTGCCAAAAATTAACATTCAAAGCTCGTTTTAGTTTATTCCTCAAATCTTCAACCGAACTATAAATTATATGATCCTGAGCCATTCCGCCAACTGTCAGAGAATATTCTGCAGTGTCGTTTTGTAAATAGATTACAGGTTTGTTTAAAGCGCAAGCGTAACCAATTTCTATGCCTACACCAATTACTTTGTTTGATACTTCAGCTATCAAAATTTCTGACTCCTGGATTTCCCTGCAGGCCATTAACATCATCGCTTTTTCTTCATTTTTTAAGAAAGAGTAATTATTTACAAATGTCATAGGTTCATATCCACATTCTTTTATTACATCCTCGATGGTGATGATTTCATCATTGAATTTTGAACGGTTATTGAAACTTATTGCTAAAAATATCTTCTTCATCGGTGAGATAAGGGTTTGATTGCGCTTTCCAAAGATATTTTTTTTGCGACGCTTTTCCAATTAAAGCGTTTGCATTTTGAGATAATATATTGCACAAGTCTGTAGATAAACCTGTGGCACCAAACGTTTGAATAAGTCGCTACGAGCATAAACTTCCTCTTCCGTTTTCAATCTTAATGATTTTCTTTCTTGCTTCTGGTGCATTCAAGATATACGCTTCAAGTTCATGAAAATAACCTTCACCTTTACGCTTACGGTTTAAAAAATTATTTGCCTTACCTTCAGCGATCAAACGGGTCACGCTGAAATCGAACTGGCTGAATTCATGCGCATTCTTTTGTGAACTTTATGATCGGTAATGTTTTCGATTTTCGTCGGCGTGGTCACAAATTAAACAAAGGTTCCCATAAGAAGGTCTTCACAGTAAAATGTTTGTGAAATGCTTTTCTTACTTCAATAGCAACTTTATCAATTGCAAATACCGCGGTCTTGGTCGAGCAATAAGTACATAGATAATTTATTTGTTCATCAACAAGTTTTTCCTTTAAAAAGGAATCGCCAATGCAATCCAGGCATATATATTTCATAAATGATAAAGTCTCTGGGCACTAAAGTTAATGATTATTCAGTTTTCATTCCCCAGCATTCAAAAATCCTGTCACAACCAAAACGCCCCATAACTCATAGACTCTTTCATCAAAAAAAAGATCTCCACCTCGCCGAAGTTTAGGTTGACCATGACTTTTTCCAATAACCAAATGCCATAGTGTTGTTGCGTCTTGGCGGCGACGTGCAGGATAAAGCACCGCTGCCGGACTTATTATTCTGCACAGATTTCTGCAATGATATTTCCTAAAGCCACCTGGACATTTACCTCTGTCAAAAGTAAAAAATTGACCAAAACGGGAACACCGGGGAAAGGTTTTGCAGTGATCGAACTGTTTACCTCCGAAGGCTGCTCCAGTTGTCCGTCCGCAGATGCGCTGGTAGCCCGTGTGGAAAAAGAAGCGACCGATAAACCGGTCTATATACTGGCCTACCACGTAGATTACTGGAACCGCCTGGGCTGGAAAGACGCATTCACCAGCCCTGAATACTCAGCCCGGCAGAGCCAGTATGCTGATTGGCTCAATCTGTCGTCTGTTTACACCCCGCAGATCGTTGTGAACGGCCGTAAAGAATTTGTGGGTTCCGAGGAAGGCACCTTACGCAATGCCATCAAGTCAGACCTGGAAATAGCGACATAGTCTGAATTGGCGTTGAATAATATCAAAGTCGATGGTGACAAAGCCACCATACACTACACTGTCGGCGCAGTTAATAACTCCGTCCTGGTTGTGCCGCTGGTTCAAAAGACAACTCGTTTCGTGTACAATTAGCGTATCCACGAAAAATAATAATATCTTCTCCTGGCTGAAAAAAAAGCCAACGCCCGTTTTGGCACGCCATATTCAATATGGCTTTCAATTTCTTCGTTGCTTCGGCTTAGTAAAGTTACACACGATCCCTATGGTATAACATCACCCCCCTTTAAAGCTGCTTATTTTGGTCAAAACAGCACAAAAGTGGTGTGGATTGCGTACTATAGCGTTCATAACATGGAACAGCGAATTTCTCTTGACCACTTTGGCTTTTTGTTGCATTCAAAAGCATAGCCGGGACAATAGCGGTTCATGAATATACATAAAAAAGCGTCCCGCTTACTTCTTGTTGTCCTGAGGAATTTACCTAAGCACGTGCCGATTGCCCACCTGGTTTACCGAATTGAAACAGCCGAAAACGCATTGATATTTTTGCAGCTGCATATCGGCCGCAAACGGCTAGGACTTAATCAGCCTTTGCTTACAATTTTGACTTTCATCAAAAACAGGCGCTACGATCTCTTTGCCCCAAATCTGTTTCCCTGCTTTGCGGGGATTGACCCGGAAGTGCTCATTTCTCTCTAAGAAGTAGAGGTCAAGCGCAGCCTGGCATTCCGCTACTGAACCGTAATCACTGTTATGTACTACCGCCCTGGCCATACCGCTAAAGACCGATTCAATGACATTAAGGTAGGGAGCACAGGATGGCAGCGGAACGAGCTCCACCTCCGGCGTTGCGTATTGCTGACGATATCCGGGTGCATTGACCTCTGTGATATAAGCTTTTAACGACTTGGATCTGTGCCAGGCAGCGTCATCCCATGAAATATACAATTTACGTTCAGCTATGTATTGTAAACTTAAAATGTCCAGCAATTTGATCATTTCTGCGGTATTCTTGTGATCAGAATAAAAATGGGTAACCTGGTTCGTGGAAAGTTCAATCGCCGCCGTCATGATGAACCAACCCTTATGCTTTTGAAAAGGCGGAATAGTTATGATCTCGCCTATTTTTGTAAGGCTCCGTCCTCCCCTCTTTTTTATATATGCAGGACCGTACTCATCAATAGAGAAGAATTTCTCATCAGGTTTTAACCCGGACAATATGCGTTTGAGATTGTTCAGTTTTTCTTCGAAGTCCTTATCCTTACTGATTAATTTTTCACGGGATTTTTCAAACCTGTAGCCCATTTTTTTCAAATGGCTGCTGATAGCGTGGGTAGACAAGGGCTCTCCGTAGGTGACGACGTAGACCCGCGATAGTGCTGCAAGGCTCCATGAGGCCCTGTTTACCCCAAAATCTTTTGGGGTTTGCTGCAATAGCCTTAAGATTTGGCTTTGTTTCTTTTGGTTGCCCGCGATATGATAGTTGGGGCAGGGCTTCCTTCGAATGCCGTCAATACCCTTCTCCTTAAAAGTGGCTATACATTTTAAAATAGACTCCACTGATAGCGCTATCTGGGCAGATATTTCATCGACAGGCCTTTTCTTAAAACAATCCTGGATGATTACCGCCTTGCGCCAAAGTTCTGTGTCATTGGATAAACGCCACTGATTGAGTTCTCTCATAGCATCTTCGGATATCTCCTTAACACGAAGCGGGTAATATTTGCAGATTTTATTCTGCTTTTGCCATTCATTGAAATAATGATAAAAATAATAAAGGCCGCAGCCCTTCGGGTATATATCACGGTATCGTTCCCAGATTTCGTTCTTATACAAGCAGTTAGTCTTTGTTTCTTCGACAAGCCGGGGTAATACGCTCATTAATTCATTGTAGTAGGTTAATTTAGGCACCTTATTTCCCCTCGGCAGGAAAAAATTAAAATCTTTAAGCTTTTTTGGGAAATCTTGTTCTATTTTCTGAAATTCCTTGAAGTACTTTGCCACCGTATCCCAGTTTGTACCGAGCTGTGCCGCTAACCTTGCGCGGTTGGGATGTCCGGCAATATACGCCCGCCTGATGATATTAATCTTTATCTTCCCCAACCGGTCCATATTTTTTTTCCGTTTTAGAAATTTTCTTTTTTAGTCCTGACTTGCAATTGTTAGTTTCTTTAAAAACCGGCGGCACGATTTCTTTACCCCAGATTTTTTTTCCGGCTTTCATTGGGTGGAGCCTGTAGTATGCGTTGCGTTCGCCGAAGTGGCGGTCAATTGCCGCATAGCACGCTTCCAGCGAATCA
Organism: Bacteroidota bacterium; assembly: GCA_040389845.1. Lineage (GTDB taxonomy): Bacteria > Bacteroidota > Bacteroidia > Sphingobacteriales > Sphingobacteriaceae > Mucilaginibacter. The sequence continues at coordinate 3,350 of JAZJZL010000183.1, read as the reverse complement.
TAGTCGCTGTTATGTATGACCGTTTTGGCCATACCGCTGAACACGGATTCGATCACATTGAGGTGCTGCGCAGATGAAGGCAGCGGGGTAAGTTCTATAAAGGGCGGTCCCTGCTCATTGATTTGCGTCAAATATGCGGCGAGTTGCTTCGACCTGTGCCAGGAAACTTCATCCCAGGATAGGTATAATTTTCGGTCATCCTTATACTTTTCGCGCAGCATGCCGATAAGCCTGGTGGTTTCAGCACTATCTTTCTTTCTTGAATAAAAATGAGTGACCTGGTTCTCAGAGAGTTCAAGCGCGGCGATGATGATATACCAACCCTTGATTTTCTGTTTCTCCGGGATTTTCCGGGCCTCGGTTTCGGCAGTAAAACTCCAGCCTGTCTTCATTTTCACTGTCGCAGGTCCATATTCATCTATTGAAAAGAACTTTTCGTCGGGTTGGAGGTTTGCCAGTATTGTTTTGATCTTATCCATCTTTTCCCGGAAGTTTTTATCCGGGCTTACCAGGCGCTCCCTTGACTTCAGGAAATGGTAACCAAGCCTGCTAAGGCAAATATTGACGTTACTTGCCGAAATTGTTTTCCCGTACACTTTTTCATAGGCCATCGCCAGGTGTCTCAGTGTCCATGCCGTCCTGTTGATACCATGCAGCTTCGGCGTCTGTTGCAATAGTTTAAGAATATTTTCCCTCTTTAACTTATTCCTGTCGATCCGTTTTAGCATATGTTTATACTTACCCTCGCGCAAGCCTTCAATACCTCTTTCCTTGTAAAGCCTGATCCAGCCTAATACGGTGCGATGGCAAACTTCCAACTGTGTTGCGATTTCCTTAACCGGGCGCTTCTTTAATGAAGCTTTTATGACGACAGCTTTCCGCCACAACTTTAAATCACGTGAATTTTGCCAGTGGCCCAGCTCAAGCAGGTCCTCTTCGGGGATGTGCTTAATATGCTGCGGATAAAACCAGCAAATATTATGTTCTTTTCTCCAGCGTCCGAAATATTCCTTAAAAGATATCAAGGTGCAGCCATCCGGTACCAATGCCCGGTACTCCTGCCAAATATTTTCAATCTTTAAAGTGCGATGGTTTGTATTTTCAATAATGCCGGGCAATACCTGGTTAAGCTTTTCAGGATAATTGTCTTTTTCTCTTTCAACTGGCGGGAGAAAAAAGTTGACATCTTTCAGGCGTTTAGGACGTTGCTGCTCTATTTCCCGGAAGATTTTGAAGTATTTATAAAAGACCGTATCCGAAATATTGAGTGTTTCCTGGATCTCAACAGGCGTCAGCTCCCCGCTGATATAATACCTGCGAAGTGCATTAATGATCGTCCTGTCAAGCTTGTCAAACATATTTCTATACGTCTAATTTACAAACATTTATGAAGAAATAGCTTATATTCCGGTAACCAGGCTGATATCGTTCTAGCGTGCTTTTCAATACTTTCGCCGCCCATATATTTAAAGGTCATGAAGCGGTACTTGTACGAAATTGATTTTGGAACCACAAAATCGGCGCTGACTTTCTATTAATAAGAAACCCCGTAGATCCGCAGCACCTTTATTATCACCTCGCTGGTCTATTTTCAGCAGGAGCCCGGAGCGGGTCATCCCAAAACCTCAATTAGATGTTTATTATTTTTTAAACGTTAAAACCTACCATGGACTCGCCCCTCCGCTCGAATTACGCATCAAGGCTATTTACAAAAAATATATTTTAACAGCTCGATACCAGTAAACTCCGGCATTGCAAATCTAGCAGCACATGGCCTGGCGCCCCGTTTTTGACAGCCTGGAGCGCTTGGAAGGTATCAGGGTTTATTTTCCATACCGTACTTGCAGTTCTACCGTGAATACTTTCTCAGTTTCGGTGATCTTCAACTGGTGTAGTCCCGGGTATAGCAGATGCAGCCGTTGTTTTACGTTGCTAAGGCCGATACCACCAGTGATATCTTTTCTGCCTGATCGGATATGATTAGCACAAAAAAAATTCAATTCTTTTGCATCACTGTTTATCTCCATTTTCAGCCAGTTTTCCTGATTGCTCACTTGTCCGTGTTTAAACGCATTCTCAAGAAAAGGAATCAATAGTAGCGGAGGAATCCGGGCAGTTTCATTGCTGCAATTTTGCGTTATCTTTATAAAAGATGGGTGTTCAAAACTAAGTTGCTGTAAAGCAATGTATTTTTCTATATAACTGAGTTCTGTAGTTATTGCAACGGTTTCATTACTGTCATACAGCATATAGCGTAACAACTCCGATAATCCGGATATAGCGGGTAAAGCTTGCGCATTTTGTTCGTAAACCAAAGCATAGATATTGTTCAGATGGTTGAAAAGAAAATGGGGGTTTATCTGCGAGCGCAGAAAGGATAATTCGGTTTGCCGGTTTTGCAACCGCAACTGCACCTGCTGTAACTCTTTGTACTGCGCATACCTGACGAAGTAAAAAACGGCTGCAAAGAATACTTGCGTACCGGCCGGAATGATAAACAGTTGAAAATAGCGGCTTAAACGTACAGACTCGGCTTCAAAGATCCCGGTCCAAAAGAATCCGCAAAAAAAGGCTATCAGGCAAATCGGGACGAAGCCTGAGAAAAGTAGCAGGTATTGTTTTTTCGGATGGAACCAGCACAACGATAGATATACACTTAAAGCCAGCAAATAATAGATCAGTATATCGCCTAAAAACTGTATCCAAGCAGCGATACTGTGGCTACCCTCACCGGGAGAGAACCGACCATGCCATAACCCGGGCAAATGCCTGGCCAAAATAGCCACCAAATAAAAAATGGAAAAGGTAAAAGAGAATAAGGTGATCCTTTTCTTCATAGTTCAAAGTTATCACAATTTGCGCTTGCTTATACAGGAAACGGTTGCCTGTTTGTCGGGGTGTTTGCCTTGTTGAACGATTTCTCCGGCAGCGCATATTCTGGACTAGTTTGGCTAAAACAAATAATTATGAAATTACGCTTTTATTTTCGTACCTGTTGCGGAACTGGGTCGGCGCAGGCAGCATAACGGAAATATGCAGGTGGCCGACGGCGAGCACATCCTGGTCAACTTTTCTTCGGGCGCTTTGTTTTCGACGGTTTTGAGGATGCCGGCTAGCTGGGCATTCTTTTCTTAACCTGTTTAATGATTTCGCCCCGGCGCCCACTGTCAGCTATGATCACCTGTATGCTACATAACATTTCTTTCAATACCCACATCATTAACATGACGGCTTTACTGTCATGAATATTAGCTACTGTTACCATTACAGCAATTAAAAACCCATTTTTATCTGCGATGACATGGCGTTTGATCCCTTTTACTTTCTTGAGGGGATGAGCAGGGGTGGGA
>JAZJZL010000182.1:0-4733 GCA_040389845.1 Bacteroidota bacterium | reverse complement strand
TGCCTACTGCCTACTGCCTAATGCCTACTCTTTACCCCGCCCTCTTCTTCTCTTCCTCTGCCCCTCCTGCCCTGCGTTTGGCCGGGGCTACTTTAGTGTTGCCGAACCTGTAAGTAAATGCCAGCGTCGCAATTCTTGAGTCGATGTGGCGTAAAAACTTTTCGCTGTAATTATCAATCACGGTAGTGCCAACAAGGTTGTTAGTACGCAGAAAGTCGGTTACGTTTAGTTTTAGTGTTCCCTTCCCCTTCAGAATTGTTTGTTGTACACCGGCAGAAAGGTCGAGCACGTGGCCCACGAATAAATAGCCATACACGTTGTTCGACGTGTACACTGCGTTAAATTCAGCACTTGTTTTTTTGGCGATTTTAAAGCTGTTGGTCGAGTTTATATCAAAGGCTACCTTGCCTGCATTCAGCTGCGTATTGGCCAGGTTGCCCGCATATTTATTATAGTAAGTATTTATGCTGTTGTTACTGTTCCACCATTTGCCCACCTCGATGGGTATAGAGAGGCTGGCCGAATAATAATAGTAAGTAGCAAGGTTCTTATCCGTTTGCACCGTAACCCTTGCGTCGGCGTCGTTAGGTATCAGCACGCTGGTAATGTTATCAACGGTATTGCTGTAACTTAGCGTAAGCGAATATTTCTGTAAAAGTGTATAGGTAAAATCGGCCTGGTATGTTAACTGTGGTTTTAAATATGGGTTGCCCTCAACATAAGTGCTTGGGTCCAGGAAGAATTTGAAGGGGTTTAACTGCCGGTAAGTCGGCCTGTCTATACGGCGGCCAACCGATAGCGAAATATCATTCTTATCATCCAGCTTTTCGCTCAAAAATATACTCGGAAATACCTGTATATAGGAATTCCGGAACTTATTATTGGTTGTGAGCTGGTTACCGTTCGATATGGTTTGCTCGGCACGCAAGCCCAATTGATATTTAAACTTTTTATAGTTTTTGTTGAAGTTTACATAAAGCGCGTTGATATTCTCTTTATAAAGGAAATGGTTGCTTTTGGTGGTATCAAACTGCGGCACGTTATCGATAATATTATAAAACAGCAGGTTATTGTCTGCAGTAACATAGCTGGATTTAAAGCCTGCCTCAAATTTGGCATCGCCTTTTAAAGGCAGCAAGTAATCGGTTTTTATGGAGTAGATGCTCAAATTACCCACCTGGTTATCGCGCAAAAGATCGTCCGGCTGTAATTGCGAGCCATCGTTGTGAAAATAGCTTGTCACGTAGTTTTGCAGGCTGTTGCTGGTGTAGTAAGCATAATCCAAATCGGTGGTAATTTCCTGGCCGGTGGTATCGATGGTATGCTTAAAGTTAATATTCGCAGCGTAGTTCCCTGGTTTGTTTTTAGATGTGTTCGATGTGCGGAAATAGGAGGTTTGCTGCCGCAGACTATCCAATACCTGCGATGCATTCTGACCACCGGGATGATAGTTTGCAACCAAGCCCGTCAGCGTAAAACCGATAGTTGTGTTTTTCGATGGGGTATAGTCCATACCGGCTTTAACAGTATGGCTACTGACAGGAAAGGTTAAATAATTATCCTGCTTATAGGCGCCGTCAAGCGTTACGCCATCCGGCTTATAAAAGTTACGGGTAAGCTCCAGGTGGTTAAAGTTTTCGCGGTAGGCGTAGTTGTAGCTGCCAAATATATTGATGTTTCTATTACGATAATTTAAATTGATGCCTTCGCTAAGCTTATCATAAACGCCCTGCCCGTAGCTTAATGACACCACTCCATTAAGTCCGTAACGCTGGTCTTTTTTTAGCTTGATATTAATAATACCCGCGCTGCCCGATGCGTCAAACTTGGCCGAAGGATTGGTTATCAGCTCAATTTTATCGATGGAGTTGGCTGGTGTGGCGCGTAGTAGATTGGCAAGGTCGGTTGCGGCGAGGTAGGTCGGCTTGCCGTCAATCATCACCGTAACGCCTTGCTTGCCTTTCATGCTGATGGCATCACTTTGGTTTATCAGCACTCCCGGTGCACGGGCCAAAACATCAAGTGCGGTGCTGCCTGCACTTACTATGCTGTTATTTACATTTACAACTACCCGGTCAATCTGCCGTTCTATAAATGGCTTTTTTTCGTTTACCGTAACCTCGTTTAATTCGCTTACTTTTTTTGTTGCGATGATATCGGGCACCGTCACCTGTTTATTGCCCTGATCGACAGTAAATGAGGGCGACCATGTTTTATTGTAGCCAACGGCGCTTATGCTTAACAGGTAGGCTCCGTCTTTTATATTATCGAATGCTACGGAGCCGTCTTTTTCAGACAGATTGATTTTTACCAGCGATGAGTCCTTTGCATTGAGCAGGGAGACGGTGGCGCCATCGATACCTTTATTTGATTCGTCTTTGATTTTTGCTGTAATGTGCGCCTGGTCGTTTGATTGCGCCATAGAAAGCTTGCAGATAACAACGGCAAAGAAAAGAAGCAGAAAAAATTTCATTTTGGGTCAACTATATACCCGTCAAAACTAAGTGAATAAGCAGGGGCTGTAAATCACCCCAAGAGGGTGATTTAGCGTACTTTACTACAAATCACCCCTTTAGGGTGATTTACAACTACTATACAATCAGGTACTTTTGAATCACAGCTACGGCTTTAACCACCCGGTTACCCAAGCTGGATAAGTAACGACCTTAATATCGATTTATATGAATCAAACACACTTTTGCAAACTATTTGCCTTAATTATATGCGCGCTGTTTACGGCTGCATCTTACGCTCAGCCGCGGCTGCCAGACGGTTATTTTTGGAAGAAATTGCCCAACGGACTGGAAATAGTGGTGATTGAAAATAGTAAGGTGCCGCTGGCCACTATCGAAATCGCGGTAAAAAACGGCGCCTATACCGAAGGGCCTGAATACAGCGGCCTGTCGCACTTATTCGAGCACATGTTCTTCAAAGCCAACCGTGACTATCCTGATCAGGAAAAGTTTTTAAAACGGGGACAGGAACTCGGCGCTATCTGGAATGGCTCTACCAACGTGGAGCGCGTGAATTATTATTTCACATTTATGAAAGACAGCCTTAACGCAGGGCTTAAATTTATGAACAGCGCTATACGCTTCCCGATATACCGTATCGAAGACATGCAGAAAGAGCGCCCGGTTGTTGATGGCGAATTTCAGCGGGCGGAAAGCAGTCCCGGTTTCCAGCTCTGGCACCAGGTACAGGAAAATCTTTGGGGCGACCTGGTGACCCGCAAAGTTGCTATAGGGCTGCATGAGGTTATCAATACAGCTACGCCTGAGAAGATGATGACCATCAAAGACAAGTATTATTTCCCCAACAATAGCCTGTTAATTATCTGCGGCGATGTTAAACACGATGAAGCATTCGCGATGACCGAAAATATTTTTGGGGACTGGGCCAGCAGCGGCTTCGACCCGATGGTAAAATACCCGATACCTGCCTTTAAGCCACTGGAAAAGACTATCTATTTCGTAAAGGAATCAACCATTGCGCAAACACCTACCATGCAATTCTCCTGGCATGGGCCATCGTTTGGCACAGACTCCGCATCGGCCGTAGCGGCCGATATATTTTCGACCATCGTTGCGCTTAACTCGTCAAAACTACAGCAGGCAATAGTTGATAAAGGGCTGGCCAGCTATGTTTCATTAGGGTATACCACTGACAAATATGTGGGCCCGGTTGACATTTTCATGGCGCCTAATCCCGATAAAATCAAAGAATGCTACGCCGAGCTAATGAACCAAATCAATCACTTTGCCGACCCTGATTATTTTACCGACGAACAATTGGCCGATGCCAAAGCGATAAGGCTGCGTAATAACATCTATCAAAATGAAAAGCCGTCCAGTCTGCCCGACCAGTTGAGCTATCAGTGGTGCAGCACATCGCTTAACTTTTTAACTGATTTAACCGATAACTACCAAAAAGTTACCCGGGCCGATATACAGAAGTATGTGGATACCTATATCAAAAACAGGCCCTATGTAGCTGGCATGATTATCAAGCCGGAACTGAACAAGCAAATTAACGCAGCTGCCTTTTTTAACAATAATCAACAATAATATACTGGAAGATGAAATTTAGACCGATTATATATACTACTATAGCGCTGCTAAGCGTACTGAACAGCGCGAGGGCCCAGAACGGGGCATACGAAATGACCGTTGACGGCGTAAAGGTTATCGTACAGCCCAGCAAGAATGAGATAGTGGAGATACAAACTATTATAAAAGGTGGCGTGCAGAACTACCCTGCCAATAAAGCCGGTATCGAATCGTTGGCGATGGATGCGCTGACCGAATGCGGAACTGCAAATCATACTAAAAACGATTTTAAAAACACGCTGGATAAGGTCAATGCCGGCGTTTTCGGCTACAGTGCCAAAGATATGTCGACTTTCAGGATGAGCTGTGTAAAAAGTGATTTCGACGTTGTATGGCCCTTGTATACCGAAGCGCTGACTGCACCTGCTTTTGATACAAAGGAATTTGCCCGCATCAAACAGGATGCAATTACCAACGTAAAACAACAGGAAGGAAATCCCGATGCATCTATAGATAAATATGCAAACAGCGTTGCGTTCGCCGGGCGCGATTATGCAAAAAATCCCGCAGGAACCCCTGAAACATTGCAAAGCCTCACACCGGAAGAAACGAAAGCCTATTACAAAGGCCTGCTCACCAAATCCCGCATGCTGATCGTGATTGTAGCAGATATCGACAGGGATG
>JAZJZL010000181.1:3886-79639 GCA_040389845.1 Bacteroidota bacterium | reverse complement strand
TGATACTATCTGGCATGCTTGCCCGGCGCACCTGAAAAGTAAGGGCATTACCCCATGAGGCTTTAAATTGCCCTAAATAAGCCGAAAACTCATCTACCTTATCCGGATCGGCAATTTTTGTCATTATATAGGCTTTGCAAAACAGCTTGGGCTTTGTCCAGGGCAATACCGTTTTTTGCTTATTCTCGATAACTCTGAACTGATAGTCGTCAACATTTTTAGGGTTGATGCCATTAACGGTTATAACTATCCCTGATGAATCAAAAATAGGTATGGCGTATTTGCCCGCGTAACCATCAGCAAATTGCACATACGATTGCGAGCCCGGGTTGCCGTACTCTCTTAACCTGGGTATCTTTTGAACTGCCTGGGTATAATTCACCGCCAGTTTATTGGAATAAAATGCGGTGATCAATACGTTTTTACCAGGATGCGATGAGTGATCCCGCTTGATATTAGGATTATCGTAATTGAAAATTGTAACGGAAAAATATTTACGAATGGAATCGCCATGGCTATCATTCCGAATGACCGGATTGACACTATCAAGGTACATTACCGGCTTTTGCGCCCGGCACCAGAGCTGGTAAAAACAGAAAATTAAGGATAATACAATACCGCGCATACGCTCCTTTTGATTATATAAATCAAAGTAAAGCTTTTAGTACGTTGTTTGCCTATGCCGATTTGAATCCGGCGGGTGTTATTTTGAATTGGGTAGCAAAGTCCCCTCTCTGGCTAGAGTTTAGCATCGCGTAACTTCAACCTAAAATATTTTAAGTTTTCAGCTTATTCACACAAACAGTAATTCACCACGCCGTCAATTCGTTTATATAAGTTATACAAAATCCCTATCTTCGAATACTTAAAGCCGTAAGCAATTTCCAGCTAATATTGCTTCAGCTTTAACCTGAACAGAATACAAAAATTCACTTATCACATACTCATGGAACAATTAAAAGTTGCTGTACTTATTTTTCCCGGCGTGGAGCTGGTTGACATGAATGGCCCGGTTGATGTTTTTTTACATGCTAACCGCGCCTACAATACTCCTTTTGATAATCCCCGGTACAAGGTTTTTACGGTTGCCGAAACGCATGCCCTGGTTGAGGCTGAGGGCAAGGCTGTGGTAATTAAACCGGCCATGTCGATTAAAGAATGTACCGAGGCGGATATCATTGTCATTCCTGGCAGGATAGCCTTTACTGCTGCCGCAGATTCTATCCCGGCAGATCAGGCCATTATCGACTGGATTGCTATGATGGCGGGTAAAGGTTCCACCATCCTGTCGGTTTGCGTGGGCTTGTATTCACTGGCCCCTACCGGGCTGCTCGACGGTAAAAAGGCGACCACGCATTACCTGGCTATGTCGTACGCCGGGAAAACATGGCCAAAAATCGAGCTAATTAAAAACGTTCGCTATGTTCACGACGGGCAGTTTGTTACCACCGGTGGCATCACTTCGGGCATCGACGGCGCCCTTTACCTTGTTAAACATAACGACGGACATATAGTGGCACAGATGGTAGCCGATATAATGGTGTATAACCGCGAGGCCCCGCTGCCGCCTTATACCCTGCTGCCACCCTACCCCAGCATGGACTGACATTAAATAACTTTAAAAACTAACATCTAACCCTTATTCACAAAATATATGATAAAAAAACACTGAAGCCCCCCCCCCAGCCTGAACTAATCCCAGTCTTAAAATTGGCTGGGCAATTACCTTATTCACATGTTATAAAACTTAAACTCATGAAAAAATTAATCCCCTGCCTTGCTGTTTTTGTAATTGCTTTCCTGTTGATGAACGGATGTAACAATTCTTCCAAAAAAAACGGCGCGACGTTATCTGACGCTACGCCATCCGATACCGGTTATACGATCAATTTTAGCCCAACGCCACCGGCCGACCTCGATACGGGCGCCAACCCTAAAAAGCTGGCCGAATTTGCCTGGGAAGAATTCCTGGCGCTTAACTGGAAGTCGTCATACGATAAAGATAAAAAGCGGGATTCGCCGGATACTACCTGGAACTACCAAACTGAACCGGGGGCTTATCCGGAGCTGGACGTTTGGGAAACATTCGCCCACCGCACGGAGCTAAGGCCTTACAGCAACCAAATGCTTCCTTTTAATAACGCGCCTCATTATAGTTTTGGCGATAAAATAACGGCCGGCCCGTCGGCAATTGCTACCAGCTTTACCTTGTTTAACAACCTGGATGAAAATAATGAAATAGGCTCGTGCGATATGTATGCGCACGTAAATGTGTTTCAAAAGCAATACCAGGTGCTTTACGAGGCAAAGGTGAACAGCGCCGAATACAATTATATATTATCGAATTATCCCACAAAGGCTCAGCTATTAAGAGCTACCTCAAGAACGCAGGGTTACATAAACACCGACAGCGCCTACTATCCAAATGGAACCACCACCTGTGGCTGCCCGATAGCAGACAGCGTGATATGCCTGCCATGCGGAGGCGGTAAAACTGCCGGCACCATAGAGGTTAAAGCGGCATGGCGCCAATTAACCAAGCTGGACGACCCGACTAAGTTTTTTACCCGGAAAGTGATTTATTACACAAAGAACGCGGCAGGACAGCTTTTTTACAATAACGCTACCTATGCGCTTATTGCCCTGCACATTATTCATAAAACACAAAATTATCCTGCATTTGTATTTGCCACCTTTGAGCACGTTGATGTGCAAAAGGACAGTATGGGCTACGTGCTCCTAAACCCTAATACAGGGAAAGAAGAGGGCAAAATAATGACACCTATGCAGGACCCGATACTACCCGCCACAGCCGGTGCAACCAATTATGTACACAGCAAGCTGCCTGCAAAATCAATATGGCAAAATTACAGGTTAGTTGGCGTACAGGGGAAACCATCGAGCGACAGCACAGCCACGCCTAATTTCTTCCTTTCCAACTACGTGGTTGAATCTGACTATACCCTGAATCACTTTAACGGAAGCGGCATAGGCACCCCCCACGACCATAAGGCCAACCTGTTATATAAAGGGCATTTTTTAAGTATGGGTGGTTGCCAGGGCTGCCACGGAGTCGCACAAAAAACACTCGGAACCGATTTTTCATTTTTGCTTGATACTGTGGGCAAACCTGTACTAAGCCCGGATATCAGCAATGTTAATAATGCACCAAAACTGTTGCGCTATATCAACGAGTTTAAAGTTGCCCAGGACCGGATACTAAAACTAAAAGCGAAAAAATAGCACTGCGCAAACCAAATTGTTTATAAACGAAACGCCCGCTGCTTAATAAACAGCGGGCGTTTGTCTTCGCAGTAACTTATTAGACCACGCTCAGGTGGAATGCTTTACTATGTGCTGCCTGCGCAGTCGCTGGTGCCGTTGTCAAACTTTTAAAGGCTGGGGTTGGCGCCCCGGCAGCGCTCAGCATCCTGGTGGCATTGGCATTGTTGGTAACCGTGAACTTGGCAAATTCTGTGTCGTTGTGTTTCCTTCCATTTATCTGTACATCAAAAATGGCCCTACTGAGCTCGTCTTCAGTAAAATCTGACAGGCTGAAGGTTGCGGTAACTTCCAGGTTGGTCATGCAATTTTTGCAGGCGGTTACTTTCCAGCGGCTTAATACAGGCTCGCTTCCGATAAAAAAGCGGTTTCCGTCGATAGTTGCGAAGGCCGATAAAACAAACGAGCCGTTAATTTTTGCCCGGTTTATACCGTTAATTACCAGGGCTTTGTCGCTTTTCGGAGCAAGAGCCTTCAAGCCTCTCAATTTTGCAATGGCTTTGATGGTTTCAGGCTTGCCATCGTTATTATCCAGCGATAAGCTTTCGTATCTAAAACCAAGCTGCTTTTCAATATTTATCACGTCGGCAGAACAATAGTTGCGTTCCACACCATTTTCAACCAGCTTGAACGGGTACAAAGGCGATTCCAGGGTAAGCTGCTCTTCCTGCTCGTAGCCAACCGGTGGCTGGTTATTCACATTATTTTGGCCGGGATATACGCCGGGCCCCTCCCAACCCGGTACTGTCAGGTCAAGCTTATCCCTTGATTCATGCCTATCCTGCCACATCCAGAAAATGCGGTCGACATTGCAATGGTGAAAGAAAAAGATAGGGTCTAAACCCGCGGTTTCGTTTTCACCCATATCACCGTTAGCATCGGTTGCTGAAGCAGAATTGGCATCCTGACCGGGCGCGTTTATGCCGCCTACCGCAAGGTGTATACTGCCATGCGGAGACTCCAGCGACTGCGCCATTTTATCAGTTTTATTAAGCTCGTTCCTGGAAGTATTATTCGAAAAAGTAGTATACCAGGGATTTAACAAACACCGGTGATACATTTCATCGATACCGCCCCTGAACGAGCCCTCAGGAACATAGGGTTTGGTTGGGTCAAATCCCTCATGTATCTCCACACTACCCGATAGCCAGCCGGTTACGTTTTCATTCAGCATTGAACTGGTGAGCTGTTGGTTTATTGTGGTGGTGCCGGGGATATAAAAGGCCATATTGTAGTTTTCGCTTGCCATGCGGTCGGCGGGGGTGCCAATTAAACCTGACATAGGAAAACGCACTGTTTCGTAGCCTTCCGGCTTGGAGTAGGCGTCTTTCTCAATCCAATCGTACAGGCCTACCGGCAGCTTGAAAGATTTCAAAGGGTTTGATATGGTGGTACCATCGGAAAAGGTAAAAAATTGGTCGGTAAGTATCGACGGAACTCCCAGGAAGGTGAGCTTGCCATCCACCATGATCTTATACGTTTGGTCCCAGTAGGGCAGCATTACACTCTCGCAGCCGGGTACGCTCTGCAGCGCTTTTTCCAGCTTGTGTAAATAAACGCGATGCCAGGTGGGGAAAAATATATTACCGTGATTACAATATCCGCCCCAGTAATTGCCGTCGTACGAACCGCGCCATACAAATGGCTCGCCGTGGTATCCGCCCAGGGTCATGAATGAATTTGGGTCGTTTGCCGGGAGGTTTTTGATGAATTGCCAGGCAACCATCAGCTTTTCAAGCTCAGAAGGTTTGCCGTTATTAAAGTCATTCTGCAGTTCGATAAGTGATCGACGTACGCGTAGTGGTTTGGTTGACATTTTAGTGTGATTTATGGTTGTTGTATTTGTTGAAATTTAAATTTCAGGCGATTGTTGGTGAAGCTGTTGAGCAGCGAACCCGAGATAATGCATAACATTCCGATAATGAGCAGCCAATCTTCGTACGGAAAAAAAGTACGCGTAAAAAGAATGACTGCCGCGCCAAAAACACTGATGCCGAACGGAATGTAGCCTATGCGTGCAGCTTTTCGGTATAACATAAAAAGATGCAGCGCCAGGAATACCAGCAAAACGGGTAGCAGCCATTTCATGTAAGGCAGTTTCGCGATACCGACGCAGCCGAACATGCTCATGTAAATGGCCCAGCAGAACGGGCATTTCGGAAAAAAGGCGATGATGATGCTTAACAGCATGGAGCCTGCCGAGCGTGCCGTTCTTTTTGCTTTAAGCCATGGTGCCGGGGGCGCCTCCGGTGGTTTTGGAACATTACAACAGCACCTTGAGGCCTGCATTAAATTTTGCATAAGTGTGATATTGGTTAATAAATGGTGATATACAGCTATTGAACTTGCAATTGAAGGTATACATGATAAAGATTTAGGTACAAACGAGCCCATTGCTCATTAGTAAACATTTACAAACTACAGTTTAAACAGCAGTAGTCAGATATCCGCTAAAAAACAGGCATTGCTTATAATCGATTACGTATTGGCAATATGGGCATCGGTAATAGTGGTGACTGCTGTTTAGATTGCCATAAATTTAGGCTAAATAAATTGCAAATGAAATTTTATTTAACAATTAAATAGTGAGAATTACGCGGATAGGATATGCGCTTTAATTGTTCCTGTGTGGGGGTTATTTGTAGTCCTTGATAAGGATATGGCTGTAGTCGGGTGGTTCTTTTATTGATATTTACTTATACGTATAGCTAACCGTACTCACCGTACTAAATCCGCCTGTAGGAGCCTGGGTTCTTATGGCTTTTACGGGATTACCCGCGTCGTTATATGTGTAATCATAAACCACTGTACCGATCAAAGTTCCCGATGTGTCAAAATTATTTTCCTTTTTAATATTATGCGGTGTCGCCGGAAAATTGAACAGGTTGGTAAAATCTTTTAATTGATATACCGGGTTGCTATGAGTATCATACTCGTATTGGTTAAAGCCTAAATAATTATAGACGCCATGCGTTCTGTCCCATATAAAAAACGATATTTTGCTGATATCGCCGCCTGGAAGTGTTTCAATCTCATATTTTAGCCATGGTGATAAAGTAGTAGCGTTAAACTCACGCTCGTAAAAAAGCTGCTCGCTCAGGGTGCCGTTTACATAATTAAACAGCACCATGCTTTGCACATCGGGTGAGTTATTTTGATATACCTGGGTCCTGGTAAGCAGGCCGCCTGCATAATGTAAATCGGTGGTGAATATGGGAGACTGAAGCTTTGCCGGCACGCCATTCTGATAGCTGATACTATACGGGTAAGCATTGGAGTCGGCAACGACGATGAGCTTAGCCAGGTTATTGGCCGCATCATATTCAAACTGGTTATTATTGGTGGAATCGCCCACTCGCACGATCCGGGCCCCTGCGGGCGGCGGGTTATTATTGCCCTGGTTTTGTGGTTTTGTATGATCCTTTTGGCAACCCGAAAATATTGCCGCGCCTAAAAACGACAGCAGGATAAGGCTTTTAAATTTCTTCATTTCTGTGATTATTGGCAGGTATTAATAAATAAACCGGAGCGTAACAAAACCATCGGTGCCGGCGGCCAGGTTGCGCCGCAATGCCGATACCGGGTAGCCGTTGTTATTGTATGTATATTGATAAGTATTATCCTGGTTTACAGTACCGTCAGGATAAAAGAATTGTGCTTTGGTATAGTTATGCGGGCTTACCACCCTGTACAGTACCGCAAAAACGTCGCGAAAACAATAAACAGGATCGGTATGCGTATCGCTTTCGTAAAGCTGGTAACCTGCCGCAGTAAAGGCGCCGGACGTAATATCCCACAGGTAGGTATCAGAGCGGGTGATGTCGCCGTTGGCATCGTATTGAAAATCTATTTTAGAACGCGGTTTTATTACGCTGCCGCCATAGTTGGAATAAAGGAGTGATTCAGTAACGTTTTGCCCGTCATAAATAAATTGATAATACCCCTGGGATGCCGGGTTGCCGTTGATGTAACTATCGGCCCGTGTTAACAGGTCGCCATTGTAAGTGAATTTCCAATAACCGTTGCCCGTAGCAATTTTGTCTACTTTTCCGTCGGCCTTATAGGTTAGCGTATAATCGGTGCGGGCTATGTCGTTAATATCGGTAATGCGGGTTATCTGTCCGGCACTGTTATAATTAAACAGCGTATACAGGTTTGGGGCATATTCATAACGGGTGATGAGCGGTCCGTTATTTTTAACGGGCTGCGGAAGGTTTTGGTTGGGCAAGTCTTTTTTGCAGGATGACAGGGTAACCAGCAAACCGAGCACAAACCCAGCTTGCCTTATACAATGCAATATTTTCATAGGTGGATCTTCATATACCCCCGCAATACGTCAGAAATATATTGGCGGGTTGCCCGGTGTAAACAAAAATGTTACCGTAACTTACAGATAACAAGGACCACGCAAACGCATGAAAAGGAAATTCGGTATTTTAAGCACCGTTAGCGCAAGTACGGCCAATATATAATCACGGCACACGCCACCGCAAAAAAACAAATTACCAGCACAGCTCCCGAGGCCAGGTCTTTTACCTGCCCTATTAATAGGTCCTGCTCTTTGGTAACGCGGTCGGCTAGCTTTTCGATGGCGGTGTTGAAGATTTCGGCTGTCCATGCCAGGCCAATCAAGATTAGGGTGATCAGCCAGTCAGTCCGGCTAATTTTTAATAAGCAGTTTACAGCGATGACGGCAATAGCAGCGACCAAATGAAAAAGCATAACGCGCTCATAGCGAAAAGCCAGCCATACTCCGCGTATGGAATAGCGATAGCTTCTAAGATGTTCTTTCAGTCTGTTCATCTATTTCTTTTTATCCAAAAACGTGGGCCAAATAAACTATAGCATAACTGGCTACGCAAAGTAGTCGATTACCATCAAGCCGGGTAAAGATATTTTGTTTTTCGGTGTCATCACGTAAAACATAAGCGCCTAATATCCAAAATATAGCGGAAAGGCCAATGTCCATAAAATCAAACCTCCCATTTGTAATGTGGAAGAACTGGAGTATTTCAAGCCCGCAGCAAAATATCAGGGGAATAAATATGCAATCGAACCGCTGTTTATACAACTTTATATAGTACGGCTTTGACGTAAGCGTAATGCAAAATATCCAAAACGCTTCCGGCAGCGAATAGATGACTATATCATTCAACGGTAATGCGCTGACGATATGCGCTTTTAGCCGGGTATACGTATTTAACGAAATCACATGTACAAGCATCTCGTTAACCAAAGTCCGGCTTGTGCGGTAAAACACATAAATAAACAAGCCTGCGAGCAGTGACACACAGATCAAAATGTACTTCTTTCTCACTTTTTGCAGTAGATTAAAAGTTTGAAATAGGCTCCCAGGCCAAAATGAACTTCTTTTAAAAGGTTGAACTTTTCTATCGCGGCCATCCCCCCTATTCGAAAAACCGATTTGAAATGCAGCATTTTTGAAATCGCGCCAAAGGCATAGTCGATATATTTGAGCCAGCTATTAGGCGTAAAATGATTAAGGATAAACATTTGTCCCTGCGGTTTTAATACCCTGGATACTTCGCGCAGCAATTGCTCGGGGTTGTCTGCTACCGCGATAACATGCGAGAGCACCACATAGTCGAATTCACTGTCATCGAACAAAAGCGCTTCGCCATTCATTTGTATGAGCTTTACATACCTGCCACCTTTCCTGCGAGCGGTTTGGAGCATTGCTTCTGATGTGTCGATACCGGTTATCCGGTGTTTTTTATAGCGCTGCAGATGGGAACCGTTGCCAACCCCGATCTCCAGCAGATTACCTTCAGGCAGCATGTTGATCTCGTCAAATAAAACTTTCTTCTGTGGTTTCAGGAAGACATCCACCAACGGATAAAAAAAGTAAAATTTGTTGTAAAAAGATTCCGTTGGCTTACTCATCGCCACAAAATTATTAATTTACTTTTAATTACAAAGTACTTTGATAAATTATTAAAAAAGATTTTTAATAGTGAATCAGGTTAGGTTTTATCTATATTGCGGTACTTAATACCAAATCATAATGAGAGAAATTAAAATCCGTCCGTTGGCCACTGATGAAGAGTATCAAACCAAACTGGACCACGCCACCAGGTTCCTGGGCAATGGCGATCAGGTAAAGATAACGGTGATGTTCAGAGGCCGGGAGGTTGGCCATCCGGAAAAGGGTGAAAAGATATTGCTTGAATTCGCAAAAGATTTAGAAAAATACGCAAAGGCCGAATTACCGCCTGTTTTTGATGGCAGGCAAATGTGGTTATTATTTACGCCGAAAATTGTTGCGTGATATTGTTGTACACCTACGTGCCGCATACAGCATGGCGGATCGACTCATCGAATCAACCCGCCATGCTTATATAAATTCGTTAATTTTTCTGCTGCGATAAAAACGTGATCAGCGAGGCAAACTCATCGTACGATAAGGCATTAGCCATACCCACCGGCATCATTGATGTTTTCAACTCTTTACGGCTCAATATATCCGATGCTTTAACCGTAAAAACGTTTCCGCCTATGTCGCGCATTACCACTTTATCGGCAGATTCCTGCTGAACAAAACCGGTATAGCTCTTGCCTCCTTTGGCGGTTATAACTATCGTAGCAAAACCCTGGGCTATAGATGCACTTGGCTTCAATATCGACTCGGCAATTTGCTGACGGGTCATGATAGAGCCGATTTGCCCCATAAATGGCCCTTTCAGTTTTTCGCCGCGGGTGAGGCTATGGCAGGCAACACATCCCTGGCGGCTGAACAAAGCCTTGCCGTTTGACGGGTCGCCTTTAATTTTTTGGATAGCCAGCATCACGTCTTCGATTGACGATTTGCCGATTTGCCCTTTTTTACTGCGGATTTTTTCCAAATCAACTTTTACTTCTTTAGTAGCTGCCACTTTTTCTTCGCCGCCGAATATGGTGATACCCATTTGGTGACGGGCGTTCAAATCTGCATAAAGCTGTTTGCCGGCAAGTGTCGACTTGGCCCACTGTTTTTTCAGGAATGCTTCAATTTTGGGCGAACCTTCCCATGTTATGCCCTTGTAAACCGGCCCGTGCGAATCAGGACGGGTACCCCACCACCACGAAGCATCATAAGGCGCCTCTTTTTTATAAAGGCGGGATAGCGTTACCAGTACCTGTTTCCTTTCAGCCGCGCTTTTTGCATGCGGGTATGCAGCAATCAGGCCGTCAACTGCTTTGGTATCGTACATATAACGCAAGGCCCATAGGGCAATCGTTGAGTTTGTTGTGCCGATGGCGTTTACACAGGCATCCACGGCGTTCAGGCTTACCAATGCCCTAACCGCAAGGTGCGGCGCTACTATGGCCTGGTTTGGCGTAGCATGCGGGCCTTCTACATTTTTGGCAGGGGCCACAAAGCTTGCTGGTACGGGTGTATTGAGCAACGCTTTAGCTGCTTCCATACGCCCCAGCCTGTTTAATGATACAATTGATGCAACCTGCACGCGCGGCGATGGGTTTTTGAGGCCCGCAAGAAAAGGTTCAATAGGCACGTTTTGCAGATCTGCTTTCCTGTCTGTAAGCGCTTTAAATACGTATTCTTTAACGGTATTATCTTTCGAAAGGTCAATTAAGGTAGGGATGGCTTTGTCGCGCCTTATTTGCGCATAAGTATAAATGCCAGCCACCCTTGCATACAAAGGCATGCTGCCATCGGTTGCTACCGACAAGGCAGCCCTGGCCGCTTCTTCTGCAGGGCGGGTTAACAACTCCTGCGATGCATTCAGGCGGGCTACAGCGCTTTCGGAATTCAGGAGGGCAGCCAGATCAGCAACAGAAGCCGCTTTAATATTAGGGAACGCCCTATAGGTCCAGCCATCAGGCACAGCGCGCACCACGTAGCCTTTGGAATCACTGCCGGAATAACCAGCTCCATCCCAGGCTGACATATACAGTCTGCCGGAACCGTCGACATCTAGGTCGGTAATTTGCGGCAACTGGATGAAATCTTCCTCTTTTACCCGGAAGGTCGGACCGTCCGGCGTTACGCGGTCAATAAATAGCTCGTTACGGCCCCAGTCGGCGGTCATGGGGACGTGGTTATATTTTGCAGGCCAGCCGGGTTCGTCCATAAACAGGGAACCTGTGCCGGAGCCACCGCCCAGATCGGCCAGTGTAGGTATGATCTCGTCGGTAAAGTGCTGAAATAATAAAGGATACCCATACTCGCCCGACTGTATATCGTGCGAGAAACGGATATTCCAGCCACCGCCATCATTGGTATTATCCCTGGTGAATACGTTCATATAAGGGTCGATAGCCACATCATAAATATTGCGCGTACCGTGGATGAAAATCTCCATCTCGGTGCCGTCCGGGCGAACACGCACGATACCGCCGCCAAGCATTGTCATCTTTTTGCCGCTGCGGTCGATGGCATCGTGGAAACCGAAGTCGCCTACGGCAATATATATCCAGCCGTCAATACCCATGCGGATGCCGTTGGTAGCGTGGTCGGTGCCGCGCTCGGCCAGCATGTGGGCGTTGCTGATGTGCTCTATCAGCGGCTTCGGCGGACCATCGGCCACGCCGTCGTTATTTTTATCCTCAAAAACCTCCAGGTTCATGCCGCTGGCCTTGCCGTTGGTGAAAACCGTATGCAATACAAACACCTTATCCCCCATTACCAGGATGCCGCGCGGGTCGTCCACATCGGCAAAGTCGGTATGCTTGTCCATTTTGCCATCGTTGTCGGTATCTACCAGCTTAATAATGCGGCCCTTGCCGGGGTCTTTACCCAAGGAGCCGATCATATCCACCCCCACAAACACCTCGCCCGTTGGCGCCGTAGCAATACAGGCAGGACTTGGCGTAAGCTCCGGTCCGCTAAACGGCGTAACCGTAAGGCCGGCCGGCCATTTTACCTGCGACATAAATTTGGCCGCCCTGATTGACAGGGAATCAGCAGTTTGGGTTTGAATTGGGTGTTGTTTGGTAGTCCCGAAGTAGTTGTATGTGCCGAAAAACGACACCACGACAAACAGGATGATAGAAGATTTCAACATCTGTAAATATAAATTGCGGGTTTATAAAATTGGTTACCAGCGCCTGCGAAGCGCATGGGTGCAAGTTAAATAAAAATAACTGTATGTTTAACAGGAAAAAATTAATTGGTAGGTAACAATGGGGATAGATTCCGGCGATGCTAAGCACCGGACGGATTACCTGATATTTATACAATTTTTTTGCACAGCAGAAAAATCCTGAACAACATCCCACCAGGTTGATTACTCCATATTGTAATAGTCCGGCAACGAACGCCTGGTGTATCAAATACGAACAATTTCGTGGATTAATTATTCATAACAATCTAATAATCAGCAATAAACACCTGTGGCATTTTGTTTGCCAGTGTTTAGCGGTAAAATAACCAAGGGCCTTTACGTCTCTTTATAACAACAAGAATAAATACACCCCTAAAGCATATTCTTATGATCAGAAATTATGTTAAGATTGCGATCCGCAACCTTCAAAAGCAAAAGGTATTCGCTTTTATCAACGTGTTTGGCTTGTCTGTAGGCATCGCCTGCTTTAGCTTATTGATATTGTTTGCCATTAATGAGTTCGGCTTTGACCAATTTCACAAAAATGCGCCTGACATTTACCGTCCCTATGAATGGGACAGGCTATCGTTGAATCCCGCCGGTTATACTGACATTGGCGGCTCGAGCGCTGCAACACTCGGCGAAGCGATGAAACAGAATTTACCGGATGTAGTAAACTTTGTACGCATTCAACTGCCGTTTGGCGAAAATCTGATCCGCATCAACAACCAGGTTAACAGGGCGCCCCTGACCTTTGCGGATCCTTCTTTGTTTTCCGTTTTTAGCTTTCCGCTGAAGTACGGAAACAAATCCACAGTTTTACATAGCAAAACAGATCTTGTGTTAACCTCATCACGGGCAAGGCAATTGTTTGGTACTGATAACGTAATTGGAAAAACGCTCGAGATACAATTGGGCACCAGCTACTACCCTTTCCGCGTTTCGGCCATTGCCGAAGATGTGCCTGCCAACTCAACTATCCGCTTTGACGTTATTGGTAGTTTCTCATTTATCAATTCATACCGGGCGGACTACTTTGATATAGGCAATAACTGGCGTCCTATCGTCAGGCAAACCTATGTGCAGCTCAGACCGGGTAGTACGCTGCCTGGCGATGCCGCACGCCTTGCTTCGTTTATGCAATCATTCGACAAGAATTTTGCCACTAATGTAAAATCCTATGTCGCCCAGATGAAAAAGTCGGGAGTAAATTGGAAGGAGTCCGGTTTACCAGTAAGCCTGCGTATGCAGCCATTGTTAGCTATACATACCGACACGGCTTTTAATGGCTGGGGATTTACCGATTTTTCGAAGATTGACCCTAAGATTATTTGGGTGTTATTGTTAATTGCAGGTGGGATATTGATGATCGCCTGCATTAATTTTACCACGCTGGCTATAGGGCGTTCGGCAGGCAGGAGTAAAGAGGTTGGTGTGCGCAAAGTAATTGGTGCGGAAAGAAAGCAGATCATTTTCCAGTTTCTTAGCGAAGCACTATTATTGTCAGCTATCTCCACCATCCTGGGGCTTCTGCTGGCAAAGATGCTATTGCCCTGGTTCAATCAACTGGCCGGGCGCGATCTGCATTTTTCATTAAGCCAATACCCGCAAATGCTGTTATTATTAGCGGGGGTAATGATAGTAGCCGGGCTGCTTGCCGGAATCTACCCTGCGATGGTTTTATCAGCTTTCAAGCCGGTTGAAGTTTTAAAGAAGAAAATAAAAATCGGGGGCTCTAACTTATTTACCCGGTCGCTGGTAACCTTTCAGTTTGTTTTATCTATCGTTTTAATTATTTCCACCATTTTTATACTGCAGCAAACCAGGTATTTGATTAACAAAAATCCGGGGTTTAATAAAGAAAACGTAGTAGCCATTGATGCGTCTGATGTAGACCCCGGCAAAGTATTGCCGTCGTTTAAGAATTACTTACTTAATCATCCGGAGATCGCCGGCGTAACAAGCGCCGCAGCGGGTTTGGGCGCGGGACAAGATCTGTTGGGCTATTCAGATCACGGCCTCAATGCTGCGGTTAACGTAGTTGACCAGGATTACATCAAAGTACTTGGAATGCAGTTGTCTGCCGGAAGAGACTTCAGCCAGGCAGCGGCCAATGACACGATAAAACGAATAATTATTAACGAAGCCATGATGAAAGCAATGGGATGGAATTCTTCGAACGCTGTCGGGCAGATCATAAATGGTTTCCAGGGGCGCGATGCACACGTTATAGGTATTGTTAAAAATTTCAATTTTCGCCCTGTGAGCGAAAGAATAGGCAACCAGATTTTCCTGACATCACCGGATAAGGGCTATATACATGCCTATGTCCGGCTAAAAGCCGGCGACTTACAAAAGTCGCTGGCCATTATCCGGGATGCGTGGGCAAGCGCAGCTCCGGGTGTACCTATTAAATACACCTTCCTCGACGAAAACATCAATCACTATTATGACAATGAGCAACGCTGGAGCAGTACTGTTACCTGGGCCGGCGGCATATCCATTTTCCTTGCCGGCCTCGGTTTACTCGGATTAGCCACACTTGCCGCAGTCAACCGTACTAAAGAAATAGGAATCAGGAAGGTGCTTGGGGCATCGGTTGGAAATGTGGTTATGCTGCTTTCGAAAGATTTTATCAGGCTGATCATCCTGGCTTTTGTTATAGCAACTCCTTTGGCCTGGTATGCTATGCATCGATGGCTGCAAGGTTATGCAGAAAGGATTGATATGGGTTGGTGGGTGTTTGTGATAACAGGCGCAGGAGCTATATTAATTGCTTTTGTCAGCATCTGCTCGCAATCTATAAAAGCTGCAATTGCGAACCCGGTAAAAAGTTTAAGAACTGAATAAAAGATGATAAATAACGGAGTGGAAACACAGGCGCCGTTGGGGTTTGTGTACAGCAAGCATCAAACAAATGCTCATTGATAATCAGCATGTTCCGCAGTGTTCAAGGTATTCCGCGTGCGAAAACGGAACGCTTTTGCGATGTACGCCTCCGGACGGCATTCCGGAAGCGTCTGTGACAATTTAGTGGAACGGGGTACCCAAAATAATCAAACACCTTATTATCAGATATTTATAAAGTATTAAATATTTAATCATTTGATAATCAGCGCATTTAATAATGTTCAGTGTGTTCGCGCAAAAAAAAATGAACACTTTGGCGGGCGCGCAGCTATCAGATTGCCGCAGTTCAACGCGCCCATCCTCCTGGCCTTAGCACCCATCACCGATTCGAAATGTCATGGCTACTTAATAATTATTTAAATAATTTCACCAAAAGGAAAATAGCCATTATTTATGCGTACCTTGTGACCTTATTTTAAAAACAATATAATGCAAGGAACAGTAAAATTTTTTAATGAGACTAAAGGTTTCGGATTTATCGCACCCAGCGATGGCAGCAAAGAAGTCTTTGTTCATTCTTCAGGTCTGATTGACAACATTCGCGAGAATGACGTTGTTAGTTATGACGTTGAGCAGGGTCGTAAAGGTCCAAATGCAATAAATGTAAAAGTAGCTTAAAAACACTATAAATTATTGTGAGCATCTTCCGGTTAGGAAGATGCTTTTTTGTAAATATACTTCTTAAAAGCGGACTGCCTTGTAATGTAATTTCGCTGTTTATAGATACCTTAGTAAAATAATTCACTTAAATTAAAATATGGGTAAATCCACAGAAACATTCAGTAAAAAAGAGCGCGAAAAAAAGAAGCTCAAAAAACAACAGGATAAAAAAGAAAAGGCAGAAGACAGAAAAGCTGCCGGTGCGGGAAAAAGCTTTGCAGATATGATGGCCTATGTTGATGAAAATGGTAACATAACATCAACACCTCCGGACCCTTCCAAACGCCGGAAAATAGTGGCAGAAGATATACAAATCGGCGTACCTAAGCAGGAAGATATAGAAGTTGAAGTAGTACGTAACGGAATAGTTTCATTCTTTAACGACACTAAGGGTTTCGGCTTCATCAGGGACCTGCAGACGCAGGAAAGCATTTTTGTACATGTTAACGGTACAACGCAACAGATTAAAGAGGGCGATAAAGTTACTTTTGAAGTAGAGCAGGGACAGAAGGGCCTTACTGCCGTGAAAGTGGCGAAAGCATCAAAATAAATACGCTGTAAACCTTTAGCATAAAAAACTATTGCAATACGGTATCTGAAAAGCACCGGCTAAAAGCGGGTGCTTATTTTATTCCTTTGCGTGTAAGTCGCTGCACGTTGCTTACTTATAAGGTTTAAAAAATCGGGCAATTGAGATCAACCAGCGATCAAAACTTATTTTTATTAATTACCTCCATAAACTTCTCCCTGAACTTTTCGCTCACCGGTATGCGTTTATCGGCAATGTAAATATGGTTATCCTCAATTTTGCTAAGCTGTTCGTAATTAATAATATATGAGTTGTGCACTCTTATGAACGGAGACTGCAGCTGCTCTTCGATATCCTTTAGCCGGCGGTAAATCAGCATTTGCTCGTGTATCGTGGCCAGCCTCAAATAGTCTTTCTCTCCTTCAAAATACAGGATGTCCTTTAACAATATCTTCCGTAATATTTTTCCCGACTTTACGAAAAAGAACATCGGGGCCTGTTCAGTATTTGGCAGATAATCAGGCCCCGGTTTTAAAAAATGTGCTTCTATTTTTTGTACCGACGCCAGGAAACGCTTTAAGGTAATCGGTTTGAGCAAATAATCTATTGTCTGAAATGCGTAGCTTTCAACCGCGTACTCGGAATAAGCCGTGGTAAAAACAATTTTGGTGCGCGGCGGCAATAAAGTCGCGAGCTCCATTCCGGTGAGTTTAGGCATATTGATATCCAGGAAAATAAAATCAACCTGGTTCATTTTTAAGAATGCAAGCGCTTCCAGCGCGTTATAGCATTTGGCTTTCAGCGTCCAGGTTGTGCTTTGCTTTATCAGCAGTTCAACCAGGTCGACAGCATCAGGCTCATCGTCAATAATTATACAGCTCAAATTCATTAAAGCGGGATTTTTAAAAAGGCCCTAAATAATTCTCCTTCGTCATCAATAGTCAGCTCAAATTTCTCTCCGTATAGCATCCTGAGTCTTTTTGTTAAATTAATAATCCCAAATCCCCCCGGCTGCTCCCTGGCTGCTGTATCAATTTTACGGTTGCTGGTTTTAAAAAGCAAATAATTATTTTGCTGTACGAGTGATATACTCACCAGGTTCTGTTGTTGTGATTTGTCTATTCCGTGTTTAAAAATATTTTCCACGAAGGTCATGAGCAACATGGGCGGAATGCGAAGTTCGGGATTAAACGCTTGCTCGAAATCAACATTAACGCCGTACCTGATGCGAATTCTTTCAAGCTCCATATAGTTTTCTATGAACGCCACTTCGGTGGATATCGGCACTTCGTCCTTCGGACTTTCATCAACAAAATACCGCATAATGTCTGACAGGTGTTCGATAAGCCCGGCAGAAAGCGGGTCAATTTTATACACCCTGTAATAAATACTATTGAGCGCGTTAAAAAGGAAATGTGGCTGAACCTGCGATTTGAGTAAATTAAGTTCTGCCTGGCTTTTTTGCAAAAGGATCTCCTCGGTCTGTTGTTTTAAAGTGAAATAAGCAATAGCAATACGAAAAACCAGGCTTAGCACGTATATCAGCATTCCGCCTGGCACATAACCGAGCAATCCAAGTAAAGTTATAGGTCTTGGTTTTGTGAGCGAGAAATGCTCATAAAGTGTTATAGTTGCATAACCGCGCAGCATTCCGGTCACGATCAAAAAAAACGCCACCAGCACGCCATACCAAACAAACTTTCTTTTCTGATAAAGCGCGGGATACAGTACTAATATGTTGCCATAAATAATAATTGCGTACGAGCTTGTGTTGACCAGCGTGTATATTGCCGATCTTGGAAAACCATCCATCGGCAACAACGAAAAAAAAACCAACAATAAAACAGCTACCCATATAAGTAGCTGGAGTTGAATTGTGCTTGGCTGGCGACCACATTTCTGCATAATCAAAATTACCAACCTTTTGCATCTTCCTGCAGTATTTCCGGTGATTGGCCTGTAATTCTCTGCAATTACCCTGAAAATTCAGACAACCGGGTAAAAAGCCTCCAAAAATCCAATTGTCGAATAAATGGCTATCGCCACCGGGAATAACAACAGCCCCGTCGAAAAGATTATTGAAGCGGAATTGTAAAAGACAGCTTTGCTCATAAAAATCGAGTTCATGAAATCACTTCAATTAAAAATAGCGGCGGTTGGGTTATTATTGCTGATTGCCGTTAGCGGATATGGGCAACAGCATATTAAAATTTCCGGCACAATAACTGATTCGCTTACGCACGAGCCTATCCAGTTTGCTGCGGTAGCTTTATTAAGCCAGCAAAGTAAAGCCCCTGTTAGGGGAACGCAAACTGACGCCAGCGGCAATTTCGTTTTTGAGGATGTACCTATCGGGACGTTTATCCTGCGGGTAAGTTATGTTGGCTACAATGATATAAACAGTGAAGATATCGTTGTCAGTTCCGCAACCGGCGGCTTGAATTTAGGCTTACTGCGAATGGCAGAATCAAAGAACAACTTACTGCAGGAGGTTGTTGTCAGCGCAAAAAAAGAAGCGTTCAGAAATATCGACGGTAAAAAAGTATTTTCAGTTAACCAGAGCCTTGTCAGCAAAGGCGGTAACGCGGCGGACTTGCTGCAAAACGTCCCCACTCTGCAGGTTGACGGCAATGGCAATGTGAGCCTCCGCGGGTCTGCCGGCGTTAAAATTCTTATCGACGGTAAACCTTCTATTATTGCAAATGGCGATGTTGCCCAAATTCTTCAATCCATACCGGCCAATTCTATCGAAAGTATAGAAGTGATTGCCAATCCTTCTGCTAAATATGATGCCAATGGCGAAGGCGTTATCAATATTATCCTAAAAAAGAACAGCAGGCCTGGCTTAAACGGTTCCGCAGATATTGGCGTAGGAACCCGCGATAATTATAACGGCGATGCCAACCTGAGCTATCAACGGGGCAAGGTGAACATATTTGCTAACTACAGCCTCAAGAATGGAAATACTTACAGCACCGGGATTCAGCACCTGACATTTTTAAAACCCACAGATTCAATTCGCTATTCGACAGAAACCTTTCCATCGGTTACCCGGAATAAAATACAGTTTGCAAAAGCAGGCATCGATTATTCATTTACGCCAGGGCGCATATTAGGCATATCAGCCAGCTTCAACTCGCGTAATACCCATCGCAACGAGGTTTTGGATTTTACTAATTTTGGTGTTGATAACACCCTTATACAGTCGTACAATCGCTACAATACTATCGATAATAATAGCCATAGCTATGAATTCGACCTGGACTACAGTCAGCATTTTAAAAAACCTAAAGAGGTACTAACATTCAACTTCGCTTACGCGCATGGCAGCTCTACAGATTATCAGGGGTATAATTCTTATTCTAATAGTATCAACAGCGCACAAGCGCCGGCTATGGATAATCCTTTAATAAACGACATAGCGAATAATGCCACTAACTATAATATACAGGCCGATTATGTTTTACCTGTTGGTAAATCGGGGCAATTTTCAGCCGGTTACAAAAGCCAGGTCACCCTGGGCAATAATGACCAATATGCGTATAATGTTTTGGGCGCCGGCAAAACTTCACTTTATGCTTTTACCGGTTTTTTCAGCAGCAATAACCAGGTACATGCCGTTTATGTGAATTATAAGGGACAGGTCACTAATTTCAGTTACCAGGTGGGATTACGGGCAGAAGACGGTCATCTTAACGCTACTTTAATGAGCTATGATGCAAATAACCTGTTATTTGCTACCCCTGTGAAAGTACCGGTCAAAGGCTTCTATCCAAGTATACAGCTAACTGAGAAGCTTAGAAATAACAGCCAGCTGCAATTTACATTTAGTAACCGGGTTTTAAAGCCAATTGGACGAGAGGTAAATTCTACGATTGATTTTTCAGATCCGGCGAATTACTATGAAGGTAACCCGGGCTTAAGGCCCGAAAGCATTAATAACCTGGAATTGGATTATAACAAAACCTGGCAAAATATATCCATAACCTCCGGCATATACTACAATAGGGTCAGCAATAAGATTCAGCATGTTCAAACTACGCCGGTTAATGACGAAACAACCACGATACCTGAAAATTTAAAACGCTCCACCACCACAGGGCTTGAGCTAATCGGCCATTTTGACCTATTAAAAGGTTGGGACTGTACCGCCAATGCCAATATTTTTGAGCGGGATAATGAAGCCGCGCCGCAGTTCGGTATCGCAGCCAACAACGGACTTAGCTGGAACGCCAATATAACCAGTAATATAACACCCTTGCAAAGGTTGTCATTTCAAATCCGGGCAGATTATCGCGCACCGGAGATGATCGTGCAAGATAAAAACCGGGCGGTTTTCGGTGTAGACGCAGCAGCAAAGTATGACTTTAGCGGTAACGGGGCTTCGCTGAGCCTTAATGCAAATAATATTTTCAACACCCGGAAAGGAGCATTTTTGAGAAGCAGCGACGATCTGCTGCTCGACTGGGAACGCCGCACGGTGAGTTCCAGGGCTACGTTAACCTTTTCCTGGCGCTTCGGCACGGGTTCTATTGTTGCAAAGAAAGATTCAAAACAGAATAAACAGATTGATGAGGTGCTGTAAACAAAAAGATCTTCATTCGTTCTTTTGGTCAGTTTAATTAAATCAGGCATTGGAAGGTGCCTGATTTTTTAACAAATGGACCTCATCAAATCGTACGAAGAGATTTTTCCTACTGTTGACGATGATGTATTTATTGATGACATCCGTACTCCCCTTGAATATAAACAATACCTTAAGCATGCTTCGGCAGACGAATTTTATACGTTGTATAACTAATTTGTTACCCGGCACCAACGGTTATTAATCTTACGGTAATACTATCTTCAGCTATAATTCAAATCTGAGCTATATGTTTGAGGCATGAATAGAAAGCATTCCCGTATGGATATCCGGGGTACCCCATTGCTCTATTTATCGCTAACGCCGCATAACGCGCATCGCCTGCACCGCTTTCTAAAAGCGTTTCTTATCATTTATGGCCTATTGCTCTCATCTTATTCCATCGCCCAAAAGACTGACAGCGTTAGTAATACTCCATCCCCATCAATAACCACAATAAGCGGAGTGGTGGTTGACGATGCTACAGGCCAACCGTTACCATTTATCGAAATAAGTTTTGCTGGTAGTAAATTTGGAACAACCTCTGGCAAAGACGGCAGGTTCGGATTGAGCGCGCCCGGCAAATTCAGCCAGGCTTCGTTTTCCTATGTGGGATATCAAACAATAATTAAATCCATCAAAAGCGGTCAGGCAAACGTCCTTCGGGTACAAATGCACAGCAGTGAAACCCAATTAAAAGAAGTTTCTGTCGTTTCGGGGAAAAAACCGCGTTACCGGAACAAAGGAAACCCGGCGGTCGAGCTGATACAGCTGGTTATCGACCATAAGCCGCTAAACCGTATGGAAAGTACCGATTACCTGCAGTACAACCAATATGAACGGGTTAATTTATGGGTGGTAAACCCACCTGCCGCCCTTCTGGACAATCGGTATTTTAAAATGTACAAGTTCATGCTCGACAGTACGAAGGCCGACGGGCAATCGAAAGCCTTGTTGCCGGTTTTTGTCAGCGAAAAGCAGTTTCAGTATTATTACCGCAGAGACCCGTCAAAATCAATCCGTGTTTTAAAAGCGCAAAAGGAGATGAACGTGCTGAAGTTTATTGATACCGCCGGATTTGAAATCATCCTGAACCGCCTTTACGGCAATAACATCGATATTTACGAAAATAATATATTCATCGCCAACAAACAATTTCTCAGCCCCATTGCCGACCATTCCCCCAACTATTATAAGTTCTTTATTACCGACACCATTATAACCGCTAAAGAAAAGCTAATCGAGCTGAGCTTTACTCCCCGCGAGAAAGCCGACCTGCTTTTTGAAGGCAAGCTGTTGGTAAGCATGACAGGTGACAATGCCGTTAAATCATGCGAACTGAAAATAAACAGGCAGGCCAACGTCAATTTCATTCGAAGCCTTAATGTTCGTCTCGATTTCGACCAGCATTCAGGCGGCCGCTACTTTTTGACTAAGAGCGATGTTAAAGCCGATTTCGGTATTTTAAAAAAGAAAAGCGTTGGAACTTTAGGCGAACGAACGGTTTTTTACTCAGACTACCGGGCTAACACCCCGCAAGACGCCAAGTTTTACCGGGGCAACGAATTGCAAACAGCCGTCGATGCAAATAGGCCCGACACTGCTTACTGGCTGCAGCACCGCCCTGATACGCTTACCGCGCAACAGGCCAAGGTTTATCCATCCATAGACAAGCTGGAGAAAATGCCGCAGTTTAAACGGGCAACCTGGATAGCCTCTACCCTGAGCGGCGGCTATGCCAAATGGGGGCCGGTGTTATTGGGGCCGCTGGGCGACATCTATTCTTTCGGCAGCCAGGAAGGGTCGCGTTTCCAATTCGGCGGTCGCACTACGCCCGAATTGAGTAAATCGGTTTATTTTGAAGGCTTTGCCGGTTATGGCACAAAGGACAGAACCTATAAGTATAACCTGGCTACTTATTTTTCATTAAACCAAACCGCCTTTTACCGCTATCCCAACAACTATTTAAAGCTCGGCTACATATATGATGTCGGTATTCCCGGGCAAAATTTCTCAGCTATTGATCAGCAAGAGGCGCTGGCGTCTTTCCAGTCGGGCACAACTTACTATTGGCTTTACAATAAAATCGTAAGGATTGATTACGTAAAGGATTTAGAAAATCATTTTTCATACAACATTGCATTCAGAAACTGGAACCAACGCCCGGCCGGCGCATTAATGTATCAATACAATCGCCATAGCCATATTAATGTACCTGATTTAACCACAAGCGAGGTAGACCTTAGCTTCCGCTACGCGCCGCATGAGCAGTTTACCCAGGGCAGCGTGTACCGACATATTATCCACGGCAGATACCCTATATTTAACATAAGCTTCAATCACGGCTTTAAAGATCTATTGGACGGTGCATATAACTACACCACTGTACAGGCCAGTATTTACAAGCGTTTTTATTTATCACAGCTGGGTTACGCAGATATAACAGTACTGGGAAGCTACCTCGCAGGCAAAGTACCGTTTCCGTTGTTAAACATCAGTCCCGCAAATCAATCTATTGCTTACGACCCTGACGCCTACAACCAGATGACCTACCTGGAATTTGTAAGCGACCATTATGCCGGGATAAATATTACTCAAGGCTTTAACGGCTTTTTTCTGAACAAAGTGCCCTTAATAAAACACCTGAAGTTGCGCGAGTTTCTATCGGCCAAAGTGCTGTTTGGCGGTGTGCGCGATGAAAACAACCCACATTATACGGCTAATTTATACCGGCTGCCCGCAAGTATCGGCGGCGCCAACGGCACCTATCCCTTAGGAGACAGGCCCTATATAGAGGCGGGCCTTGGCATCGGCAATATCCTTAAATTTATAAGGATCGACGGCATAAAAAGGTTTAACTACCTCGACCATCCCGGCGCTCCGCGCTATAGTATAAAGGTGAGTTTGACGCCGCACCTGTAAAACACGTCAATTACGTCTTCACTTTATCCTTTCCAAATTCGCGATAAAATGCGGCCGCCATGTTTTACCACCGTCCTCTGAGGTCGCCTCTTCAAATTTGTGGCTATTGGGTACAATTTCCGACCAGGTATCTTTTATCAGCACCATTTTTCCGTTATGATTAACATAGCTAAACAGCTCACCACGGCCGTCTTTAAATTCACCCATGGTTGATGTTTCAAGGGTACCATCGGCGCTGCTGGCAAAGGTCTGGCTCCATTGATGCGATTGGGGATTGTATAGAAACAGCGTCGTCCCCTCGAAATGGCCGCCGGGGCCATCGGCCTCAATTTCTTCGAGGCTGGCGCGTCCGTCCCAGACCTTCCTTACGGTCACCGTGCCTTCCATCTTAACCCAGTTGGGCTTACCATTTGCCGGGCCTTGCAGGCTTTGTATATGCGTCCGCCATTTACCAAAATTGAAATCAAAATCATGCTGCCCGTCGCGTGGCGCAGTTGTTTTGTGTGCCGGCGGATGCTGTTGTGCGGAACCGTCTGACGGGTTGAGCGAGGTCAGCAATATGGCGCCTGGCAATACTATTTTCAGTAATAAAAGGATGCTTGTATTTTTCATGATGTTTAAAGAATAAGTGTGTTAAAATAATTCCTCGTTAGGTGGTGTAAGCCCCTTTAACCGAAAGTACATTGTAGTCTGGCCGATGTGATGAGTTTGGTGCTCGAATATTTTATTCAATAAGGTGGCTTTAGTCATCACATATTTATCAAAAACTTTCACCGTATCCTGGAATTGCTCCGGCTTCATGTTTTTGATATTGGCTATTACGAAATCATACCCGGCCATCACCGTTTTGATAGTTGTCGCTTTCGATTTATCGGTCGATTTTGATGCCGCCCCCGGCTCGATTGGGCTTTTTAGTCCGCCGGCCAGCGGGGCCAACTCGTAATTCGCGTCGGTAAAGTGCAGCATGTGCTCGGCGAAGGTCCTGCAGTCTGGCGTTGGTTTAAAGGCGTAGTTTTCTTCGGGCATGGCTTGCAGGTAGTGTAGGGTGTAAGTTTTAGCCCGCTCCCAGTCTTTAATCATTTGTTCGCCGCTTTGCGCTTTGACCAGCATCACCAGCATAAAAAGGGCTGCCGACAGAATAATTTTTTTCATTGTTTCCTCGTCTTGGTAATTGTGTGTTGATTAACAGGCGCAAGGTATTTTAATTAGAATCCGGAAAATTGGATAAAATCGTCATTGGGAAGTGATGGACGATTTAGGAGATGGTAATTGTTAGATGTATTATACAAACCACCCGCAAGGCAGGTAGCCATCAAATTTTTGCGATTGTATAGTCTTGGAATTGGCGTTTCTACGGCTATCTACAGGCTTAGCCCTGAAATATTGCAAGGGCTGCACGCCTGAAAATTCTTTAAATTCCCGGTTGAAGTGGGATTGGTCGTAATAATTGCATGAATAGGCAAGGTTGGTGAGGCTGGGGAAACCTCCCGCGCAATACCTGTCTTTTACGGCCTGGAAACGCGCTATCCGGGCAAAGTATTTTGGAGGGAAGCCTACAATCGCCTTAAATCTTCTTTCAAATTGTTTAACTGAAAGTCCGGATGCTTGCTGCATGAAGGTAATATCTACATTGCCTGCATGCTTCACGGTATGGTCTACGAAATGTTGTATCGGGTCTGGTCTAAGGCTGGAGACTTTTCTTAGGAGGAAATCCGAAATCATAATTATGCGCTCCGCTGCATCAACTGCATTGTATACCCGGTCAGCAAGCTCCGCTCCTTCCGGCTTGAATAAATCCGCAAAGTCATACACCTGGTTTACAACCTCGGTTGCCGGCATGCACAGCAACTGATTTACAGCATGGGCATGTAGGCGCACACCGAAAAATCCGATTTTATTTCCAACTTCAAACCTGCTGTGAACGGAATGCTGAAAACGCATGCGGGCGCTTTGCACGGAGTAATTTTTGAAGCCCTCGTTGTATTGAAAAATAATCTCCGGGCAATTATCTGCCATTAAATAATAATCGCGGGGAGTGGTTTCGTCTGTACTACTTTCCAGCGTCCAAAAACATTGCACCAGGCTGTTGAGGTGTACGGGCGGCGCAATTATTTTATATTTCATTTTACAGGCATTTCAAATACGAATGTATGCAAAATTATTTTTCCGGTGTTACCGTCAGCTTGCGCATTACTTTAACCAACATATCTGCAATCACTTTATGCCCTTTATCAGAGGGGTGCAGCCCGTCATAAGTCATATCGATTGCATCAAGCGGATACGGATAATCATCAGCACCCGGATTGTAAGGCATGCCAACATATTGAGGGTACGTGCAGTTTTTATATTCGCCGGTTTTGGGGTCTTTTAAGCGGCGGAATTTAACGGCATTTTGAACGGTTATCCCGCTTTTGTAATAGAGATCGACCAGCTTGAAATTTTCTGTTTTGGCGATATTTTTAATCACATCGGCATATTCGGATAAGAAGTGCCCCGTTTTATTAGCCTTATAGCAACCATAGATAATGCTGGTGGAATCATTTACATCCACAAAATCCGTGCGCTGCATCGGGGTGAGCAGGATGATGTTAGCATTACTGTTAAGGCTTCGTAATTTATTGATGATGGTACGGTAGGCGCCATAAACCGTTCCGTTGCCGGTGTTGTTGCTGTAGTCGTCAAGAATTCCAATAGGCAGGCCTGTCCACCAATCGTTAGTTCCGAGCAGGATGGTATAAATATCAGCCTTGGTGATGCCGATTTTTTCGATGTTATCCGCCATGGTTTTTGCTGTCCAGCCGCCGTAGCCCTGGTTGGTAAAATGTATATAAGGCAGCTTTTCAACTACATCGTCCATATAGCCATGGGTAAGCCGATTCCTGGTGGCCCAGGGCTTACCGTTATGGTAAGTGATGGAATCGCCAATGGCTACCCACGTGATTTCTTTTTTGGGGATAACAAATGCTGATAATAAAATAAAAACGGTTAACAGGAACAGCCTTTTCATAGTCAAATTTAAGAAGCTTATTTAATATAACGCTACCGTGAAAATCACTGGATTTCTCTATCTTACCGCCAGAATCCGGACTTAAATCTATGTCTGGCCTACCCTGGTTAATGGATACACGTTCAAATAAATGTAAAAACTGCGGTGCGGATGCAAAACTCATAGGAGATATACTAAAATGTCCTTATTGTGGCAGCACCTACAATTTACGCGAGACAAAGGAGCAGTCTGCGCCGGCATCTGTCAATCCACGACCGGAATATTACCCTGTTCCAGCAAACGATACCGGAGCCAAGAACCGGACACAAGGCCGCGCGGTGGCTTTCATTGTGGTGGTAATTGTTATCATTTTAATAATTGCCCTGGCGGCGATTATAAAAGATACAAACGGTCAACATACCGGCTCATATGCTGACTCAACCAACGTGGATAGCTCGACTATAATAAAACAACAGAAAGCCGACAGTGTAAAAGAAAACATCCGCAAAGCCGCGATTAACAAGGCTATAAGGGATTCTCTTGACAAATCCAAAGTTGAGGCGTTAGCATCGATAAGTGTGGACGCTGCTACATTCAAAAAGCTTTATAGGGCTGCCCGAAAAAAATTCGACCAATTTTCGAATACGACTGATATCTATGATGCCAGCTCTCCTCAATTTATTGACATGAATGGTTTTTTTATCTATATCGACATAGATAAAATAAGTATGGAACTACGGCTTAAAGCCCAGTATACGGCCCAGGACTGGCTTTTTATTAAAACGATGACGATTAACGCCGATGGAGAAAACCTCAGCGGTTTCGGCCGGAATTTTGAAAAAGATAATGGCAACGGCCTTATCTGGGAATGGAGCGATGAAACGGTTTCAGATTACAATCTCTCCGATCTTGCCAAAATTGCAAACTCAAAAAAAGCAAAAATTAAATATGACGGCGAGCAATATTACAATGTGGTAAATATTACAGTTGGACAAAAGGCTGCGTTAAAACGACAACTTGCTATATACAAAGGATTGCTACTAGGTTACAACAAGATAAAATAACTTGCTGCATCGGCCGGTTTTGAAGTACAAAAACAAGAAAATCAAAATCTCGGAACCCAGGTTATACGCCGATGTCGATTTTGACAATTCTTCCTGTTGGCTCATCCCCAAATTAAAAACTGGACTACCGCTCTCATCCTTCCGGGCCATAATTTTGATGTATAAAATTAATCGAAATGGAAAATCAAATTATATGCAGCACCTGCGGAACTTACTTTCCCGCAGCATCAGTACCCGAACTTTGCACCATTTGTAACGAAGACCGCCAATATATACCTGAAGGCGGACAACGCTGGACGAAACCTGAAGACCTGAACAGCAAGCATAACATCGCCATAAATCAACTTAAAGAAAACTTTTATGAGTTGGAGATTTCTCCCATGTTTGCCATTGGTCAAAGGGCATTGCTGGTGATTTCGGAGAGCGGGAATGTTTTATGGGATTGCATCCCGATGCTGGACGAAGCGACTGCCAATTTTATTAAATCCAAAGGCGGGTTAAAAGCAATCGCATTTTCGCATCCTCATTATTACAGTAACATGAATGATTGGGCCGATGTATTTGATTGCCCAGTTTATATTCATGAAAACGATGAGCCCTATATCGTCCAAAAAGGCCTGCATATCAAACTTTGGCAGGGTGAAGAATTAGCGCTATGGGACGGGATAAAAATCCTGCTGATTGGCGGGCATTTTGACGGCAGCAGCATTTTGCATGTACCTTTCCTATCCAAAGATGGTTCGATTCTGTGTGGCGACACATTATTCCTGTCTCCTAATAAAAAGCATTTCTCGGTAATGCGCAGCTATCCGAATAAAATACCGCTGCCGCTGAGCGAAATCAGGCGGATAAAGAAAAGGTTGGAAAGCATACCCGCGGACACTTTTTATGGATATGTGAAAGCACAGAACCTGGACGCTGATGTTAAGCAGATTTTTGAAGTGTCGATGGAGCGGTATTTGGCGTAATGGTTAGCAATGTCTTTAATACCCGCCAGTTGTAAATAAATTGCTTTCCTGTTGGTGTATTTATATATTTATACACCGATGATGACGAGTTGCAATAAACGGCGTAAAATGCGTTTTAAGCTATCAAAGGATATCCTTAAAGCATGAAAACTCTTCTCCGCATATTTATAATTATTTCCGCGGAACTTCTGTGCGCTTCGCTCAACGGCCAGCCTTTTTTAGCCGACCAGCTTGGTTACGTGCGCGATGTTAAGTTTAAAGATTTCATGAAAGCGAAAGGCTATTTGCTTGTCGGGAAGTTTTACTCCCGGCGGGTAAGTACACGCTACGGAGATGCCGATGACATAGTTTTGGCCAGGGCTTATAAAGGTGGACGGGAAGTTTACATTGGTCTAAATGGCAAAGAAGTGGCCTATGATCCTGTATCGCCAATTATTTTTGACCCATCTTCTGTACCGTTAATCGATGACGACGAACCCGAATCCAGTGATGGCTATACAAAACGCCATCCATACGTGGAATTTTCAAAAAATGGCAAATATGGCACAAAAAAAAGGGAATCGGATGAGATTGGGTTAGCGCCCGTTTACGATAAACTGTCGTACGCCCGTAAAGATTTTTTCTATATAAAGCTTAACAATAAAGTTGGCATTGCAGCCGCATCGGGCCTGGTGGTAGTAAAACCAGACTACGACAGCATTAAATACGAGTACGATTATTATCCCCGTCCGCAATATTATTATCATACATGGCTTAACGGCAAAAGCGGTTATATACAAAAAGATTTTAACGAACTATTGGCGCCCTTTTTTGACAAAGCTGAACGGATAAATAGTTTATCAACATTTTTCATCGTCACAAAAAATAAAAAAAAGGGATTATGGTCGCTGGGCCGCTTGTTGATTGATACTATTTATGATGAAATGTATGTTGAGCAAAAAAAACGAATCATCGTAAAAAAGGGAAATTATACCGGAGTAGTCGACTCTGCGGGACATTTTTTATTGAAGCTGGAGCCGCAAACGTTAAACTCACAATGGCCGTCGGGGCGTTTTGTTATTCAAAAGAATGATAGGTTCGGGCTGCTCGACCGGGATTTAAAACCTATCATTCCGCCGGTTTATAACGAAATTATTGATCGCCACGAAGACGTAATAACGGTAAAAAAAGGAAAGAAATATGGAGCGTTTGATAGATATGGCCGTCTTGTTGTGCCCATTAAATTTGATGAGGCCTATTATGCTGCCCCTTTTATTATTTGCTATAACCGCTGGGACCGCTTTATGCAGGCTGCTTATTACTGGGACGGTAAAATCACAGCATCGCTAAAGCGCCAAACCCTTTATCCATTTGGTAATACACTTGTTCGCGGTATTGGCCGCAGTTGGCAACTATTGGATACAGCAGGTAAAAAAATAAAAACGTTTCCTTACGATAAAGTAATAGTAGACGATGGTTATTTAATAGTTGAAAAAAACGGCAAATATGGTGTCATCGATTCAGCAGGAAACAAATTAATACCAATAAGGTATCATTTGGTCGGCGATCCGGATCGGTACCCGCTAAGCGACGGCTTTATCGAAATCAAACGGGGTGGCAAAGTTTTTACTATAGATTTATATGGCCATGAGCTACCCGGCAGTTACCCGCAACCATCTTCATACATGAACGAGTAATTCCGGCACCCGGTTCAGTTGCTAACGTTGCGACCATAACCGCCATTTGTGGAAAACCACTCATAAAAACAAACATTTTTATGACCTAAATCACTAAACCTTAAACCAAAACTTCGATATATTTGGATACTAACACTAAAGAAACCAAATTATCATGGAAAACAACACCCTTCATTACGCATCAGAGCATCATCCTAATGCTGCCGGCAAGTGCCCTTTTATCGGCGGATTGATGAAACATAGCGCCGGTGGCGGCACACGCAACCGCGATTGGTGGCCTAACCAGCTTAACGTGGCTATACTCAGGCAAAACTCTTCCCTTTCCGACCCGATGGACGAAGGCTTTGATTATGCCGCAGTGTTTAAAACACTTGATTTGAATGAAGTAAAAAAGGACATTAACGATGTGCTGACTACCTCGCAGGATTGGTGGCCGGCCGATTACGGTCATTACGGTCCGTTTATGATAAGGATGGCCTGGCACAGCGCAGGTACCTACCGCATTGGGGATGGCCGCGGTGGCGCAGGTATGGGCATGCAGCGTTTCGCCCCGTTAAACAGCTGGCCCGACAACGCCAACCTGGATAAAGCGCGCCAGCTACTATGGCCGATAAAACAAAAATATGGCAAAAAGCTTTCCTGGGCCGATTTGATGATATTAACTGGCAACGTTGCACTGGAATCGATGGGTTTTAAAACTTTCGGCTTCGGCGGCGGACGCAAGGATGTTTGGGAATCATCAGAGGATGTGTATTGGGGCAGCGAACGCGAATGGCTGGGCGATAAGCGCTACGAAGGCGACCGCGAGCTTGAACACCCGCTGGGAGCAGTTCAGATGGGATTGATATATGTAAATCCTGAAGGCCCCAACGGCAACCCCGACCCGGCAGCTTCCGCACGGGACATCCGCGAAACATTTGGCCGCATGGCGATGAATGATGAGGAAACAGTCGCACTTATTGCGGGCGGACATAGCTTTGGCAAAACCCACGGCGCTGCGGATGCCGGCAAATATGTAGGCACGGAGCCTGCGGGAGCAAGTATTGAAGAGCAAGGCCTGGGCTGGAAAAATACATTCGGCAGTGGTAATGCAGGGCATACCATTACCAGCGGCCTGGAAGGCGCATGGACAACTACACCGGCTAAATGGAGCAATAACTTTTTCGAGAACCTGTTCGGCTTTGAATGGGAATTGACGAAAAGCCCTGCAGGTGCTTTTCAATGGAAGCCGGTTGGCGGCGGTGGCGCCGGTACTGTGCCGGACGCTCATGATCCGGACACAAGTCATGCCCCAACCATGCTAACCACCGACCTTGCCTTAAGAGTCGACCCTGCTTACAATGCAATTTCGAAACGATTCCACGAAAACCCCGACCAATTTGCTGATGCATTTGCACGGGCATGGTTCAAGCTAACTCATCGTGATATGGGGCCAAAAGTGCGTTACCTGGGCAGTGAAGTACCTGCAGAAGAACTAATCTGGCAAGACCCTGTTCCAAAACCAAATACGCCGGCTATAGACGAACATGATATTGCAACGCTAAAAGAAAAACTACTGAATTCAGGCCTATCTATATCAGAATTGGTAAGTACAGCCTGGGCTTCGGCTTCAACCTTCCGTGGTTCAGACAAGCGCGGTGGCGCCAATGGCGCCCGTATTCGCCTGGCCCCGCAAAAGGATTGGGAAGTAAATAATCCCGCCCAACTGGCCAAAGTATTGCAAACATTGGAAGGTGTACAAAACGATTTCAATGGTGCAAATAGCGGCAAACCAGTTTCCCTGGCCGACCTGATTGTTTTAGGCGGAACTGCTGCAGTTGAAAAGGCAGCTAAAAATGCCGGATTCGATATTTCCGTTTCGTTTACTCCCGGCCGTGGCGATGCATCGCAAGCGCAAACAGATATAGAATCGTTCGATGCGTTGGAACCTGCTGCTGATGGCTTCCGCAATTATTCGCAGGGCCGTTACGCGCATAAATCAGAAGCGCTGTTAGTTGATAAGGCACAGCTGCTGACGCTCACCGCGCCGGAACTAACCGTGTTAGTTGGCGGTTTGCGCGTATTAAAAACCAACTTTGATAACTCCAATCATGGCGCGTTAACACATAGTGCTGAAACGTTAAGTAACGACTTTTTTGTCAACCTTCTCGATATCGGCACTAAATGGAGTGCAACTTCGGAGGCCAAAGACTTGTTTGAGGGCCGCGACCGCAGCACCAATGACCTAAAATGGACCGGCACCCGCGCCGACCTGGTATTCGGCTCCAACTCAGAGCTGCGTGCCATTGCAGAGGTATATGGCAGCAGCGATGCAAAGGAAAAGTTTGTTAAAGACTTTGTAGCAGCTTGGGCCAAAGTAATGAACCTGGACAGGTTTGATTTGGATTGATATCCTCAGAATCAACGTAAAAGGTGGGCTTAACGGCCCACCTTTTTATTTTTTATATCACCACGGCCAAATTTGAGAATCCTGCTTAAGCCTGTGGTTCGTTAGTCTCCTTATCTGGTGGATTAATAAACTAATCTGCTTAAAATCAATACTATGAACGATAGACTATAAACTACTCTTCACCGGATCATGCAGCATATCGCTCATTTCGATGATTTTGTTGTCTATTTCACCAACGCATTTGTTCATCATGCGGATACATTCAGGCTGGTCCACAAGGCCCTCTTTTTCAAGATTCATTAAGCCCTTAAGCGTTGCAATAGGCCCGCGTATCTGGTGCGACAGGTATGAAGAATATTCTGAGAGTTTCTTATTTTTTACCTGGAGGTCTTTTGTACGTTCATCAATTATTTCTTCCAGGTGATGATTAATACGATCGAGGTTATCTTTTTGGCGAGATACTTCAGAATTAAGATTGGATAGCTGGTCGTTTGTCTTGGCTTTACGTTTTACGTTACTTACTAACAGGCCTACGAGCACCAGTAGCAGACCGGCAACAATGGTAACCGCCCAAAACTTTATACGGTCATTGGCCTGGCGCTCAAGCAATACCTCTGTTTTCCGTTGGGCGTCCTGTTGCTTTATTTGTTCCTCCATCATTTTTATTTGGGTGGAGTTGCCCTGCTTAAAGTTTACACTGTCCTTACTGTAAATATTGCGCAGATACACAAGCGCCTTTTCATAATTTTTCCGTTTCGATTCAAGCTGATAGCTGGTATACTCAAAATCCGACTTCATCTTGTCGCTCTTGATCATGTCTGCATAAACCCTGCCTTCCTCTATCGCTTTCTGCGCTTCGGTGAATCTCTCCTGGGCAATATATTGTTCGGCAAGTACCAGGTCGATACCTGCAACTACTTCGTTTAAATCCAGTTGATGAGCTTCCTTATTTGCTTTCAACAGCAATTCTTCCGCCTTGTCATATTGATGCAGGTTGAAATACATCAAACCTTTGTTCTGCATCAGCTGAACGATGTTGGTAGAATCTTTTAGCTTATTGTAAAGTACGCTGCTCTTTTCATAGTAGCTTAACGCCTGGTTAAAACTGTTTTTATGATAATACACAGTGCCCATGTTATTATAGGCGCCGGCCATTAAAGCATCATCCGAAATCTTTTTGGCGATATCGAGCGCTTTGTTAAAAAAGTCAAGAGAAAGGTCGTAATCGGTGTAACGGTACAGGTTGCCAATATTACTGTAAATCTTCCCCTGGCTCGCCAGGTCTTTAAGCTGTCGAAAGTAATTTAAAGCGGTGGAGTAATTTTTTATCGCTTCTACCGATTCATCAAGATAATAGTGGCCAATCCCTATCACACGGTAGGATTCGGCCATGCCGCGTACATAATTAAGCTTTTTGGCCATCGCCAAAGCTTTCTCGCCATCGGCTATGGTTTGTTCGGGGCTGGTTAAACGCATATCAAACCCCTGCTTATTCAGCTTTATTACGCCGGCCGTATCACTTGCAGCAATGGCTTTCGTATCGTCGGCAAAGGCCGTGCACGCAAATAAAATACTGAG
Source organism: Bacteroidota bacterium (assembly GCA_040389845.1). GTDB lineage: Bacteria > Bacteroidota > Bacteroidia > Sphingobacteriales > Sphingobacteriaceae > Mucilaginibacter. The sequence goes on along the minus strand of JAZJZL010000181.1, from coordinate 44,986 downwards.
TATAAGTAATAGGAATTTGTTCATCGGGGTACTCTTACGTTCAAAAGTGAATTTGGGTTTTGTTTTATTGCAATTAGTTATTTCGGAAAATAAAAATCGTCTCGGTTAAAAAAGCCGCCACTTTATTTGTTTTTTTAAAAAGTATTATCTACTTTTGAGGCTGATAAATTATTTGACATCGAAGTCAGATTGATAAAGGATTGATAAGAAGGGTTTTGTTTAAGGTGTTTTAGGCCTTATTACGTAGCTTTCTCTATTCTAAAATCAACACTAACTTCTTGAAAATTAGCACTTTGAAACAATGGTATCTTTCATTCGGATAATTTGCTTCGTCCGGATGTTTTGTCTTCTCTGTCTGAACGTGACACAGATCGACAGCGCGATTTTATAACATACCGTTGCTTCATTTAGCCATTAAACCGACTATCGCTAACCTTCTAAACTGATGTTTTTTACGCTTTGTACGCAAAATCTTTAAAAAAGATACGTGTAGATACAACTAATTTATCAGCACAACTAGCATACAATAAATTAGCATATCATTAAATTTTAAAACAAAATCGTTAAACACTCAGTATGAAAAAATTACTATTTTCAGCAGTAGTAGTTTTAAGCGCAGCATCTCTCTCAAGTTCTATGCACGCTAAAAACACAACTGCAACTCAAATTGTTGCCGACAAACACAACACCGGCAGCTCTGATTTCTCAGACAAGCACAACACTGGTAGCTCTGACTTGTACGACAAGCATAACACCGGCAGTTCTGACTTTGCTTACGACAAACACAATACCGGTAGTTCTGATTTTTCAGACAAACACAACACTGGTAGCTCTGACTTGTTCGACAAGCACAATACAGGCAGTTCGGACTTGTTCGACAAGCACAACACTGGTAGCTCGGATTTTGCTTATGACAAGCATAACACCGGCAGTTCTGACTTTTCAGACAAACACAATACCGGTAGCTCTGACTTGTTAGACAAGCACAACACTGGTAGCTCGGATCTTGCTTATGACAAGCACAACACCGGCAGCTCTGATTTTTCAGACAAACACAATACCGGTAGCTCTGACTTGTTAGACAAGCATAACACTGGTAGCTCGGACTTAGCTTAATTTTAAGCTTCGGTGCGGCATTTAACTGGCTAATTTTAGCCATACTTGCTGTTCTGTGCCTGATTTTTATACTGATAAACAAATAATTACTAAATAAGTGAATAGCTCCTTGAAAAAGGGGCTATTTTTTTTGTCCCCCCGTTGTGTACTCCGCCCGCAAAAACATGCGGGTGCAAAAGGTTTGTAGCATGACAAAACTTATATTTGCGTCAAATTATAAACTATGCAACACATTAAAGAATATATCGAACAAAACAGGGAACGCCTATTGGATGAATTATTTGCTTTACTGCGTTTCCCTTCGGTAAGCGCCGATCCAAAATACAGACCTGACGTATTAAAAACCGCTGAATTTGTGGCACAGAAGCTTCGCGCGTCAGGTGCCGACAAGGTTGAAGTATGCCCAACGGACGGATATCCGATAGTTTACGGAGAAAAGATAATCGATTCTTCTAAGCCTACAGTTTTGGTTTATGGCCACTACGATGTACAACCACCAGATCCACTGGACCTTTGGAAAACTCCGCCATTTGAACCCACTGTTCGTGATGGTAAAATTTATGCGCGCGGGGCCTGCGATGATAAAGGGCAATTCTACATGCATGTAAAGGCATTTGAGCTAATGATGCAAACCAACACGCTGCCTTGCAATATCAAATTTATGATTGAGGGTGAGGAAGAAGTCGGTTCAAATAACCTCGGCATCTTTGTAAAGCAAAACAAGGAAAGGCTTAAGGCGGATGTGGTGCTGATATCAGATACCTCCATGATTAGCATGGAACACCCATCGCTGGAAACAGGGCTGCGCGGCCTCTCCTACCTGGAAGTTGAAGTAACCGGCCCTAACCGTGATTTGCATTCGGGTGTTTATGGCGGCGCTGTAGCCAATCCGGCAACCATCCTCGCTAAAATGATAGCCTCACTGCATGATGAGAATAACCACATTACCATTCCGGGCTTCTATGACAAAGTTATCCAGTTAACCGAAGAAGAGCGCAAAGCGATAAATAATGCGCCTTACGACGAAAATGAATATAAAAAGGACCTTGAAGTTGATGAGCTTTGGGGCGAGAAAGGCTATACCACGTTTGAACGTACAGGCACCCGCCCTACACTCGAAGTTAATGGCATTTGGGGCGGCTACATTGGCGAGGGCGCCAAAACAGTTCTGCCGTCAAAAGCTTTCGCAAAAATTTCCATGCGACTGGTTCCAAACCAGGTATCTGACGAAATAACCGAATTATTCACCAAACACTTCGAAAGTATTGCACCAAAATCAGTAAAGGTAAGCGTTAAGCCACATCATGGCGGCGAACCGGTTGTAACCCCAACTGATAGCATTGCGTACCGTGCAGCAGAAAAAGCAATTACAGAATCATTCGGCAAAGCCCCCATCCCAACACGCGGTGGTGGCAGTATACCGATCGTAGCGTTATTTGAGGCAGAATTGGGCCTTAAAACGGTATTAATGGGCTTTGGTCTGGATAGCGACGCACTCCATTCCCCCAACGAAAAATACGACATCTTTAATTATTACAAGGGGATTGAAACTATCCCGCTCTTCCATAAATATTTTGCGGAGTTAAGCGCGGAATAATGTTTACTGGCAGATCTGCGAAGCTTTTGAACCTTCGCAGATTTTGCAAAAAATCGCCTAACGGTTAATTATTCTGCGCTAGTAATTAAACCGAACTTCCAAAATCCGAAATAAAAAATTATTTATCTGCAATATATTTCCTAATTTACATGGAACAAATCGGCCTATTCCATGGATAAATTTTACAGCCTTTTCCGTACCCGGAAAGGATTAATCGCCGCTGGTATCTTCCTGATACTGGTACTTTCAACCATTTTTATTATTGCCCGTGGCCACAAAAAAACGACTATCGACCCGGAATTTAGCAAGTATATCGAGTCGTACACCACGGGCATCATATCGAAGACAAGCACGATAAAAATCAGGCTGGCCAGCGAGGTGCAGGTTACCCATGAGCAAAACGGTGCACTGAGCGATAATGTATTCAGCTTCTCCCCTTCCATAAAAGGAAAAGCGTACTGGATTGATGCGCGAACCATCGAATTTCGACCAGAGGGAAAGCTTGATCCGGATAAAAGCTATTCATCGGAATTCAAGCTTGGCAAAATCATTACCGTTGAAGGCAAGTTTAAGACGTTCAAATTCGGCTTTCAAACCATCAAGCCCGATTTTACCATCACTTTCAATGGTTTACAAACCGCCACCTCAACATCGTTAGATAAAATGAAGCTGACCGGGGTGATACAAACCGCTGATAACGAGGAGTCGGCAAAGGTGCAGAAATTGCTAAGTGCAAACTTTGTAAACCCTATAACTATATCCTGGGAACATAACCCGGTTGCCAAAACACACCGTTTCGTGGTAACCCAGCTAACGCGCGGCAATGGCACCATCAACAAGCTTACTTTAAACTGGGATGGCAGCAGCCTGGACATCAACAAGCAAGGCAACCAAAGTTTTGATATACCTGCTATAGGCGATTTCCGCGTGCTGGACGTACGCGCTGTGCAGGATAACGACCAATATGTGCTGGTACAGTTTTCCGACAATATTCTGGTGGGTCAAGACCTGACCGGATTGATAAGCCTGAGCAATACCACAAGCTCGTCATACACCATCGAAGGTAGCCAGGTAAAAGTATATGGAGCGGAACAGTTGCAGGGCAACTATACAGTAACCGTGAATGAAGGCATAGAGAATATTTCGCATAAAAAGATAACCAAAGCCTATACAGCAAATGTATTTTTTGAGAATAGCCTGCCGGATGTTTCTATACCGGGTAAAGGTGTGATTTTGCCAGATTCCGGTAGACTAATGATGCCTTTCGAAGCCACCAACTTGAATGCAGTGGATGTGAGCATTATCAAAATTTATGAAAACAATGTTCCGCAATATTTTCAGAATAATGGTTTCGACGGTGGCGAGGAAATACGGCACGTTGGTAAACCCGTGGTACAAAAAACAATAAGGCTGGACGAGGACAAAAGTTTAAATCTGAATAAGAAAAACCGCTTTATGCTGGACATTGACCAGTTGTTACGCACAGAGCCAGGGGCGATTTACAGGGTCATTATCGGCTATCGTAAGGCATATTCTATTTATAACTGCAAAGCTGGTTCGCCGGTTAAAAAACAAAGCGAAGACGAATATTACGGTGAAGAAAGCAGTGGCAGTTCCTTCGGCGCCAATACAGGTACGGTAAGCGATGAGGACGACGATTTTTGGGCAAGGTATGACAGCTATTACCCGGAAAACTATAACTGGCAGGAACGTAACGACCCTTGCACTGAATCTTATTTTACACGGGAAAGATGGGCTGTGCGAAACATTATTGCCTCGAATATAGGGCTGATAGCCAAACGCGGCAACGACAACAGCATGACCATTGCTGTAACCAATATCCTGACCGCACAGCCGATGAAAGGCGTGGAACTGGAGTTTTTGGATTATCAAAAGCAGTCGATGTTCAAGACCACGTCCGATGGTGATGGCATGGCTAAGTTTGACCTGAAACGCAAGCCTTATTTGCTGGTAGCCAAAAACGGGAAAGAGCGCGGTTACCTGAAGCTGGACGATGGAAGCTCGCTACCCCTATCCCGCTTTAACGTCGGCGGTGAGCAAATACAAAGCGGTTTAAAGGGCTTTATTTATGGCGAGCGTGGCGTTTGGCGTCCGGGTGATTCAATATTTATGTCGTTCATACTCGAAGACAAGCTAAAAACCTTGCCTGCCGACTTGCCCGTACAATTTGAATTATTTGACGTGCACGGAAAGCTATACCGGCGTATCACTCAAAATAAATCGGTTGATGGTTTTTATAGCTTCCATACAGCTACTGAGACGTCATCGCCAACAGGTAACTGGTCGGCCAAGGTGAAAGTAGGCGGTGCCGTATTTGAGAAAAGCGTAAAGATTGAGACAATTATGCCTAACCGCCTAAAAATAGGTTTAAACTTCGGCGGCGCAAAAGAACTGACTAAAGGCGGCGGTACAACCGGCGACCTGACAGCACAATGGTTGTTTGGCGGTACGGCGCAAAACCTTAAAGCAAAGGTAGATGCTTTTGTTTCGCCAAAGACCACAAGTTTTAAAGGCTTTGAAGATTATGTTTTTGACGACCCTACCCTTGCCTTCACCACCCAAACGCAAACTATATTCGATGGAAAGCTGGATGAAAATGGTAAGGCTAAAGTAAATACCGATATCAACCTTGAAAAGCAGGCGCCGGGCCAATTGACCGCCAACTTCCTGCTGAAAGTGTTTGAGCCGGGCGGAAATTTCAGCATACAGGCGCAGAGCATGCCATATAATGTTTACCCTGGCTACGTGGGTATTAAGACAGACAAAGGCAGCGACTTATCGGGTATGCTGGTGACTGATAAAGACCACAATATAGAAATCGCCGATGTGGATGTAAACGGGAAACCATTCGGAGGCACACGCGATGTAGAACTGGAACTCTACAAAATTCAATGGCGCTGGTGGTGGGACGAGACCGGTAACGAAATGAGCAATTTTACGCAGGATAAGTATAATAAACTCATCAAAACAGCATCTGTAAAGCTGGTAAACGGCCGTGGCAGCTGGAACCTGAATATCAAACAGGCAGATTGGGGCCGCTATCTTATCCGTGTTAAAGATTCCGAAACTGGCCACTCAACCGGCAAAATTATTTATGCAGATTGGCCTAACTGGTCCGAAAGGTTGCAGCAGACTAATCCTACCGAGGCGGCGATGCTATCGTTCACTTCCGATAAAAACAGCTATAAGGTTGGTGAAGAAGCGACACTCACCATCCCGACGATGAGTGATGGCCGCGCATTGATTAGTTTGGAAACCGGCAGCAAAGTTTTAAAGACAACCTGGATTGACACCAAAAAAGGGCAAACCCGATATACCTTTAAGCTGGAACCGCAAATGGCGCCGAACATATTCGTGAATGTTACGCTGCTGCAGCGCCACTCGCAAACGGTTAATGATTTGCCGATACGCATGTATGGCGCTATTCCGCTTTCGGTTGATGACCCGGAAACTATATTGAAACCGGTAATCAATATGCCGGATAAGATACGGCCGGAAACACAGTCGGCTATAACGGTATCGGAAGCATCCGGCAAGGAAATGACCTACACCATTGCAATTGTTGATGAAGGCCTGCTCGACATCACCAATTACAAGACACCTGATCCACACGAAACTTTTTATGCCCGAGAGGCGCTTGGCGTAAAAACCTGGGATTTGTTTGATTACGTAATAGGCATTTATGGCGGCGGTTTGGAACGTATCCTGAGCATCGGCGGCGATGGCACGAATGGCGCCAACCGCAATGTATCCGTCAACAGGTTTAAGCCCGTGGTAAAATTCATGGGGCCGTTCCGCTTAAGCGCAGGCGAAAAGCAAACGCACAGCTTCACACTACCGCAATATATCGGTTCTGTAAAAGCAATGGTGATTGCAGGTCATAATGGTGCTTACGGCAAAGCAGAGAAAGCAGTTGCCGTTAAAAAGCCGCTGATGATACTGGCCACCCTGCCGCGAGTGCTTGGACCATCTGAAAAAATACAGCTGCCGGTTACCGTGTTTGCGATGGAGAATAATATCAAATCGGTAAATGTGCAGGTGCAGTCCAACGCGTTTAGTAACCTTGATGGTAATAATTCAAAGACCATCACCTTCGCGAAAACCGGCGACCAATTGGTGACCTTTGACTTAAGCGTTAAGGATTTTGTGGGCGTTGGAAAAGTAAAAATCATCGCCCGCAGTGGCAGTGAGACAGCGGCTTACGACGTTGAGCTGAATGTACGTAACCCAAACCCACCAATAACAAAAGTATTGGAGAAGGAATTGCAGCCGGGCGAAAGCTGGAACACGGGCTATGCTCCTGTCGGCATCAATGGTACAAACAAAGCTTCCTTAGAAATCGCTTCTATGCCGCCGCTAAACCTTGCTAAGCGTTTAAATTACCTGATTGAATATCCTTATGGCTGTGTAGAGCAAACAACGTCGTCGGCATTCCCGCAGCTTTATCTTAACCAGGTACTTGACCTTAGCGACCGGCAAAAAGCTGAAACGGAGCGAAATATTAAGGCGACTATCAATCGCCTGAACGGCTTCCAACAGACCGACGGCGGACTGAGCTATTGGCCTGGCGTTGGCACAGCTGATGAATGGGGCACAAACTATGCCGGCCACTTTATGCTGGCGGCGCAGGCAAAGGGCTACAGCCTGCCGATTGGCTTTATAGAACAATGGAAGAAATTCCAAAAGCTAAAAGCAGTAACCTGGGTGCCGGATACAAGGGGCTATAGCGGTTACGACCTGGTGCAGGCCTACCGTTTATACTTGCTGGCACTGGCCGGTTCGGCAGAGCTTGGCGCTATGAACAGGTTGCGCGAATTTAAATATCTTACAGTTGAAGCACGGTGGCGGTTGGCAGCAGCCTATAAACTGGCGGGTCAGCCTGAAACGGGTCAGCAGCTTATCAGGGGCTTACCGCTGGATATTAAGCCATACCGGTCGATGTTCGGTACGTATGGCTCCGACCTGCGCGACGAAGCCATGATATTGGAAACGCTGACTTTATTGGGTCAGCAGCAGCTGGCATCGAAGCAATTACGCACGGTAGCAGCGCATTTGTCTACCAGCGATTGGTACAGCACGCAAACTACAGCTTACGCGTTGGTAGCCATAGCCGAATATTGCGGTCAGAATAAATCCTCGGGCAAGCTGAACTTTAGCTACCAGGCAACCGGCGCTAAAGGTTCTGTTGATTCAAAATCATATATGTGGCAATCTGCCATCGACGCGCGCGGTGGCAAAGTGCTGGTAAAAAACACCGGTACCAATAAGCTATATGTAAGATTAATCCAGCAGGGGCAGCCATCGTCGGGTCAGGATGTGGAAACACGTATCGACCCGGATGTGCTAGGATTGCGTGTGGGATACTTTACGCTTGGCGGTAAACCAATCGATCCCTCCAGCCTGAAGCAAGGTACCGACTTTATTGCGATAGTTAATGTAAAAAATCCGGGAAAACGGGGCTATTACGCCAATCTTGCACTTACGCAGATATTCCCGTCAGGATGGGAAATATTGAATAGCAGGCTAATGAACGATGCCGAAACGGCAGTTTCCTCGCCATCAGATTATCGTGATGTACGAGACGACCGGGTGAATACCTATTTCGGTCTTTCTGAAGGTAAGGATGCCAATTATATCGTGATGCTAAACGCGGCATATGCCGGCAAATACTACCTGCCGGCGACGTATTGCGAGGCGATGTATGATAATTCGATAACTGCACTGGTGAAAGGGCAATGGGTTGAGGTGGTGAAGTGATCGGGAGTTGATTAGGTTAGATTGAGTTGATTAAGTTAGAATGCCTTTCTGAATCAACTCAATCTTTTACGCTTATTTGCGGATGATATCCTGCTTTAAAAGTATTTACAATCGAGCGTGGGGTCAAAACCGTAGCCTTATCAAACGCATCAATAGGTTTTGAATCATCGTAGCCGAAAGGTGTCCAATGGTGGATTTTGCTTTGATAAACCAACCACGGTTCACCATCCAACTCGATAAACGCACCGCCGGGCAGATTACGGATATCATCCTCATAGGTCACTTTTTCACCTTTATCGATTCGTTCCTTTTGAAGAATATTGTCTATTTCATTGATAGAGGTCTTCTCATTAAAACCATATTCCGGGTTGCCCTTTAACCAGGCTGTTTTAAAACGCTGATGATCGGCGTAACGGCATTGAAAGCACGGGCGGTGGCCGGCTGAAAAAGCCGTGGCTTCATCAAGGAAAAATAATTCCGTCCACCTGTCCGGTGTCATCACGTTTCGGTGGCGGCCGCGAAACTCCAGCATGCAGATTATCCAGGCCTTTATTTTATATGGGCGAACAATTTGCTTTTGTTCGTTGTGAATAACGCCGCGATTACCGAGCCATGCGCCTCGGGCGGCTGTGGCGATAATATTTCCTGCCGGGTCTACCCTGTTTTGTAATGCCATTATGTATTGTTCTATAAACGATTTCAAAAAAATCCGCTCGCTTATTTATAGCGATGGGTTTTAAACCCATCGCTATAAATAAAATTAAGCCACTTACCCAAACAAATCGTTCTCCCCTAAATAATTACGAACCAATTTCAATATCTGTTCACCAAAATCCGTTGCCTTACCCTCACCAAAGCTTTTTAGCTGCGCCAGTTGGTTCAAGGAGCGCGGTGGTTTTGCAGCAATGTCTCTTAGCGCATTCTCAGTAATCAACAGGTATTCGGGAGTGCTGCGGTCTTCGCTCAACTGTTTTCTTAAAACAACCAATTGCTGGTATAGGGCTGGGTTGACGATTTCCTTTTCTTTCGGCAAAGCCTTTGAATTCCAGTTTTTAAAGATAGGCTGAAACGTGAGCGCGGCTTCCTGTGCTGATGAAGTTATATCTTTTGACGATGTCGCGAACGACATACGTGAAAATGCGGCCATCTTTGCCTTTAAATGAACCAGCAAATGGTTTAAGCTTTCATAAAAATCATCAGGGATGTCGGCAGTAGCTTTGGCTGCATAAAAGTCATTAAGATTATTGGAAAACGTATTCAGCTTTGGCGTAAACCAGTTAATCGCATTTTTAAGCCGGCTTAGAAAGTTGCTATTTTTCCAGGCAGGAACTTCATCGCCCAGCATCAAAATTTCTTTCTTTATGAAACGGTCGCCGATTGTTTTGAGTTCTGTCGCGCTGTTATCCGCAGGGTTGAGCTTTGCCCATGCCGAAACTACTATCGAAAAGTCAAAAACATCGCTAAGCACTTCGATATCGTAATCATGAACAGATTTTTTGAGCAACTCAATATTCGGGGTATGTACAGCCGCATGTTCCATAAATGAAATAATCTGCGGGTCTGTACGTATGTTTTCAGCCCGTACAGGCTCTTTCAGTACCATGCCCTCCAGCGTCCGGCACCGGCTCAGCGCCACATAAGTCTGCCCAAAAGCAAAGGCGGCGTCAACGTCGATAATTGCCTTTTCAAATGTTAAGCCCTGGCTTTTATGGATGGTAATTGCCCAGGCTAGCTTTAAAGGATACTGGCTAAAGGAGCCATTATTTGATTCGTTTATCTTTTGCTCGCTTTCAGAAAGGGAATACTTAACATTTTGCCAGGTTTCCTGCAAAACCTCGAAAGAGGTACCATCATCCAAAAATTCCAGCGCGATATTTGTAGGCGACAACGCTGTTATCCGCCCGGTGCGGCCATTGTAATATTGCTTCTTACCCGAGCTATCGTTCTTAATAAACATCACCTGCGCGCCGACCTTCAATACCAATTCCTCCTCCGCTGGGTAAGCTTCTTTAGGAAACTCGCCCTGTACACCGGCTTTAAAGGTTACCGCCTCCCCTTCCAGTTCTGTTAGCCGAAGCCGGTTAATATCATTCACCAACTGATTATGCGTACTAAGCGTTACGTAATCTTTGCGCCAGTTTTGATTAAGAGCCGGATCATAACGTTGGTTTAGCTTTTTCAGCAATTCGGTATCGGCTACGCCATTCCTTATGCTGTTTAAAATCTCTATAAAAACAGGGTCGCTCTGGCGGTATACTTTTGTGAGCTCGAACGTTAATAGCGGGAATCTTTTAAATACCAGGCTATTAAAAAAGTATGGCCCTTTGTAGAAATTCCGAAGCACGAACCAATCTTTCTCATAAACAGGCGGCAATTGAAAAAGGTCGCCAATCATCAATAACTGCACGCCGCCAAATGGCCTCACCGACCCTTTTATCTGTCGCAGCAACGAATCAATATAGTCCAGTGTGTCGGCCCTTACCATACTTATCTCATCGATAATAAGTAAGTCGAGGCATTTTAACAATTTCGATTTTTCGAAACTCACCTGCTTTAGCTCCGAATCATTTCCCGGAACCAAAGGCCCGAACGGAACCTGGAAAAATGAATGAATGGTAACTCCGCCTGCATTAATAGCGGCAACGGCAGTCGGCGCAACTATTGTCAGGTTTTTGTTTATGGTCGATTTAACAGAGCGTAGAAAAGTAGTTTTGCCGGTACCGGCCTTACCCGTAAGGAAAATAGGCCGGTTGGTTTCGGTAAGAAAGCTGTCAATAAGTTCCTGTATATTGTTTTCGGCCATTAATTAAATCCTTTGAGCAAGGAACAAATATGACGATTATTCGTGCACAGTGCTAATAAATTTAGTCAAAGTTTCTAACAGGTAGTCTTATTAACTAAACTGCCCGAAATGCCACAATATACCTGAGGGGTCGTGCAAAAAGCATTCCTGTCCCCAGTCATAAACACGAATATCTGTTAGCCGAACACCTTCATATTTAGCCTGAAGATTTAATGCTGATAATTCTTTATAATAGCGTTCTACATCGTCCACTTCCATAAATACCATCGTATTGTCGACCCAGTCTTTTACATAGCCGTTCTGAAGATAAAAAGCAAGCTGACCGGTTTTAAACACGGACATGCCCGGGCCCAGTTCCGTTTCCTGGAAACCCAATTCCCTATAGAATTGACGGGAAATCTCAAAATCTTTTGCGCCGATAAACGGACGTATCGATATGCCTTTGTGCTCCATTTGACTATTATTGATGAATGTAAATATCTTCTTTTTCCAGATTGTTTGGGCTGTTCTTTCAAAATCTTGATCGTAATCAAGAAAAAATAGAATCTCCTTAACGGGTTATTATTGACTTATGCAGTACCTTATGCCTGACGATTAGTATCTAAAATAAACGTAAGAGAGACAGTGGCAAAGCTTCGCATCCACATATATTTCTAAACTGATATATAACCAGGGATAGATTTATCTACAACGAAAAAACCTCCAATACGCAGTTTTAATGCATAAGGAGGCTTCGGGACTTTTTATTGTTTCAGTATTTCAGGCAAAACCTGTCCTTTACTTTTTAATTATCTTCTTTAGCATAATGTCGGCAGTTTGCAAGGCACCTTCCACCCAACCCTGCGCGTCTGAATAAGCTTCGCCGCAGATATACAGCTGCAAACCGTCTATCGGCTGTGTAATTTGCTCCCTTACTTCCCAGCTTTTTACGCCGATGTTCCAGCTATTCCAGCCGCCGCCAAACGGGTCTTCGCCCCAATCGCGGAAGGCTGCATTTTTAACAATTGGCGTATGGCTAAGGCCGTGCATTTGTTGTAATTGCCGTGCTACTTCATCAACCATTGGCGTCGGCGCCTTGTATTCAAACCATTCCAGGTCGGTCTTGCTGTTTTCGGCATCACCTAAAAACGGGTGATCAACGCTGGCATGGTCATGGCCTTCGCTCCAGGCTTTTTTGCGTTGCGGGCGCAAGCCATCCCAGAAACCGATGTTGGTACCGTCGTCATAGCTGGCCAACAGCATTGCCTCACCTTTGGTGGCGGGCTTGCCGTTATTTTTCGGCCAGTAGTAGGTTTGCCTCACGGGCAGGTCGGTAACGCTCCTTCCGGATTCAACCGGAATAAACTTACCTGTTGTCTCATCTGTATAACCGGCAGATAGCCACCATGGGTTTGCATAGGTAGTAAATAATTTAAACAGCGGGCGTGGCGTAACACTGCTTATCAATTGTTGTGCCTGTTGTAACGGGGGGCTGGATGGCGCCAGCAAATCGAGTGAGCGGCGCGGCATGGCCAGTATAAGCGAATCGGCGGTAACTGTACCATCTTTAAAAGCCAATTGAAATTTACCGTCCGCATGTTCGAAGCCATTTAATTTCGCATTTAAGCGGATTTCTCCGCCTGACTGTACAAAAAAATCAGCCAGCGTTAACGGTATTTGCTGGAAGCCTTTTTTAAAGCCTTTGTATTTCGGTACGATGCCGAAGTCAGTTAAGAACCATGGAATCGCATCGGCTGCGTTCCAATTGCTTAGGGTTGAGTTATAACCGCCTGCATCCATCCCAAATTGGTAAGCTTCGCCACTGATAACCCTGTAAAGCACATTCCAAAAGCCCTGTTTGTAGAGTGGTTCACCCGCAAAAACAGCTTCCTGTGTCATCTGCCGGCGTTCTTCTTCCGTTAATTTTGGATTAGTTATGCCCGGCACAATTTGCTCTATAGCGTTTACAATAATACCGCCAGGTGAACCTCCCTTTTCGAGGAACGATAATTTATAAGGCACCTTATCAGGCTTCGAGGCAAAGTCAGAAAGGCGAAGATAAACGCCTCGCAGGTAGGCAATATTCTGTGGTTCATCTACCGGAAAATCATAAAGTTCGATTTGATTATCATCAGGTAGCTGCTTATTCAGCTTTTTAATAAGTCCGACAATCAATGGCTGTGCGTTCTCTAAAATACGCATGCCGCCAAGCTCGGCCACCATTTCCGGTATGTGCGGCGGAACAACTGATAATAAACGACCGCCGATGTGGTCGCCTCCTTCAAACACGACTATCTTTTTATTGGGATGTTTTTGTTTAAGCTTCCATGCACTATAAACACCGGACACACCACCGCCTACAATAGCGATGTCAATAATTTCATTCTTTTTCATGATGAGCCCTTTTCGCAGGGCGGCGTTGGTTAAAGTTTAGGATTATTCCCGCAGCGCTTTGCTGATGTTCAAATATTACATTTTTTAATGATTTCTAAAGATTTATTTTAAATAAAAATCGCGCTGCGTGAGTTACAACGTTAGTAGCAAGACGTATAATTTTTTACCGCTAAAAACTTGCCTTTCACCGAAAAGATTTGTCGCTTTGCGGGGTTTGACTTTTTTCAAAGCCTGGTCAGTAATACCTTTGACGAACATTAAATTTTTACAGCCATGAAAACTCAATTTACATCAATCATCCCCGGCGAGGATACTATCATACACACAAAAGATAATTCCATAAAAGGGAAAAGGGACAGTTGCGCAGTAAATACCGGCCCTGCCCGTTTAACTAATGAAGAAAAGATCTTTATGCTAAGCAATTATCGCCTCGAAACCGATAACGGCGAGTTGTTTATCGCGATGTTCGGATAAACTTCCGCCCCGCCAGAGACAACCTAGCCGCTTCAATGCGGCTTTTTTGTTTTTAGGTTCAAGGCTCTCTTTGAATCAATACGGTGAAAATTCCGGGGCGGCATTCTACCGATATAATTCTACAATTTACCGATAACTTTTAGCTGCTGGCAAGGTTAGCGTTTTCATTATCACCTTACTCCTATAGCTTTGATTAACAATAAAATATAAAAATCATGAACAACCAAGCAGCATTTACATTCGCCAACCCTGACGACTATATAAATACCACTACCGTTTTTGGCGGCGTACAAAAAACCATCCTTTCAAAAGATTTCAGGGGCGGTCAAATTAGCAACCTTTTCGGCAGTACGGAGCTTAATTTTGCCCACGCCGACCTTGCCGGCGTGGCCGTACTGGATATTTCGCAAGGCTTTGGCGAAGTAAAAATCACCGTTCCGCACGACTGGTGGATAGAAGCCCATACCACCCAGATTTTCGCCACAGTAGAAGACAAGCGTACCGACATCAGCGAAAGCTATAACTCCACTAAGATTCTTGTATTGCGCGGCGCATCGGTATTTGGCGTTGTTGAGATATTGAGCAGCAATGATTGATTGCCATTTCATGCTTAATCCCACCCTGGTCCGAACTTCAAAATGATAGCTATAGAATCTATATGATTGTATAACTATTATTTTTCGCCATTTCCAAATGCATTTTAGCGCCCAAGTGTGTAACATCTAACGCCACCGTCTCTTTAAACATGCGTGAAGCTTCCCCATTTTCACCCAGACCGAGATATCCCAATCCTTCAATAAACATAGCGTGGATGCGGTTACGCAGATTCAAATCGTCGTCAAAAATTAACATATTCGGCAGCGACACGGCAAAATAATCCAACTTCACTTCATCGTTGGCGTGTTGTCTGCCATATTCAATCAGCTTATTAAATATACTATTGGCTAATTCGTCATTTTCTAAATGTCGCTGCGCGAGGCCCTGGTAAAATATCTTATCGGGCTGCTGGTCGTTATAGAAAATGGCTGCGCTTGGTTCGCTGAGACCTTGAGTTGCTTTTAGGAAAAAGGACTTTGCGGCGTCTGCTTCCCCCATTCCCGCGTGAGCGCATCCCAGCCAATAATGAATATCGTTCTCCTGGGCGCCATATAGTTTACCTTCGCCCAAATTATGCGGAAAGGTTTGTGCTTTGGTCAAATACTCTATAGCATCCTGGTATTGCCCGACTTTTATACACCCTTTGGCAAGTTCCGTAAGCGACAATTGATATTGCGCCGATACTTTACCCTCGCCTCCCTCCCAGGGGTGAAATTTCCGCGACTGTAGTAAGTCCAATGCTTCTTTGTGCTTGCCGGTAAGATTATATAGGGTGAGTCGTTCAAGATAAGTATCGTCGCGCTGAAGGCTAACCGGCAAATTATCTTCTAAAAATTTTAACCGTTCAATTGGTGCATAATTTAACCGTTTGTAAAGCTGGTCAAGCTCCATCAAAACGCGGGCATCCTCTTTATCAAGCCTAAACGCCTTTTCAAAGCTTGCCAGCGCTTTTTGGGGTTCGTTTTGTTTGTTGAAATATGCGATGCCTAAATTGCGATGAACGGTTGGGAAACTATTATCTATATCTCTCGATAATTCCCAATATTTAACGGCCTCTTTATATTGTCGTTTATCATAAAATAAATTACCGAGATAATAAGGCGCCTTTGCATCCGCCGGATTTAATTTTATTGCTGCCTGCAAAATATTGATTTCAATCAACCGGTTTGGAAAACATAGATAAGGGTCGGCAGTTGCTGCCTTCTTCAGCCATTGCATAGCCTGCTCTTCATTACTTGCTTTATGACTGAACCAGGCGAGACAATAATACACCATCGGCCCGGCTGCTTCTGCTTTTACCGCATATTCTAATAACTGCGAGGCCTCGTCGTAAAGGTCTGCGGCTGCGTAATCAAGTGCATATTCTATTAAATTTCTTTCATCGCTCCGAGATAGTATTAGCAATTCTTCAATCACCTTATCCGCTTTTTCAATTTGTTTATTGAGTCGATAAACCAGTACTTTTTCAAACATTGCACCGAGGTTAAACCTGTCACGCAATAGTGCCTCGCTGGCTGTTTGCAGGGCGCTGTCTAAATAATTTAACTTTCGATAAGCGGCGGCTTTTATTACATAAGCCTTACCGTTGTTTCGGTTTCTATCGAGCGACTGCTCAATATGTTCTAACGCTTTATGATAATGTCCGCGTTTAACATCTATCAGCGCAACAGAAAAATAACCGGCATCCTTCCATGCGTTACTCCAGGCGGCTTTAAAAAATGCTTCATAGGCTTGGTCGCCCCATTCCAAAAAATTGAGACAAAGGCCAAGATTATAAAAAGGCTCCCCATCATATGGGTTAGGGTTTCGTTGTGTGAGTGTTTCAATCGCTGCGCGGAAATAAGCCTCACTTTTAGAGAACTGACCCTTGCTAAGCAGCCATTTACCCAACGCATTGTTATTTCGGGCATCTGATGGATCGCGGCGCAGGGCTTCTGCATAATAGTCTACTGGATTATAGGTGGCATGGCGATATTGTTCCAAATGCTGGCCGGTCAGGAACAATTGCTCGGTGCTTATAACCTCGCCGGGGGGCAAAGCAGGTTTGGCCGGTTCAGGCATTTCGTTTTTGCGGTTCGCAGCGGGTTCATATCGTAAAAGCTCCGTGCTTGTGTTGTCAGTTATTCGTATTAGGTAATTTTCAACTGTTAAGCCATTTAACTCATAAGCTTTGGAAAATATTTGCCCGGGCGATACTGCAATCGCTTCTGACACAGACTGTCCGCTACATGTGATTCTCAAGCAAAGGTCTTTCCGTTCAGAAGTCGTATAAATTTTTACAGATAAAAGTTTATCCTTGATCTCAGTAGATAAAAGAATATCCTTATTCGCATTTTTTATCATCCCCAATTCCTGGTATGGCATAAAATATTGCGTAAATGATTTTTCCTCGTAGGGCATTAGCCAGCTAAAATCAGGTTGGTTGTCAGTAAATACGCCAGTCATCAGCTCGATGTACGGGCCGTCTTCATCCGTTAGGTTTCTATCCCATGCCTGGCCAAAGTCACTATGTCCCCATGTCCATTGTTTTTTACCGGGAGATACATGATGGTCTGCTACGTGCAATAAGCCGCCTTTAGTGTCGTGCTCATATCCCCCCACAAAATCATAATCGGAATTAATAGCCATATATGATGTCGGTACAGGGATATTTTTATACATGGATATATCTGTTCCGGGCGAATAATCAACTTTATAATACGTTCCGGTAGCTATTGGAAATGAGGAAACATCGCGCTTACCGTGGTCAAAAACCGCGTTTACATCCGGGGGAAAAACTGATTGGTAGTGGTCATTAACCTTTACAGCCGGATTTGCCCACCATAAAAATGTTTGTGGCAGGGCAGAGCGGTTAAACAGCTTAGCAGTAATTTCGATATATGCCTTATCGGGATGCAGCGTAAAGCCAGCCAGCGCGCGGGTATGAAACATCTTCTCTACTTCGTTTATCCATACAGTTTTACTGCCATCGGCATGCTCACTCAGCGTATAATCAACAGGCTCAAACGTGCTGGGCCGGTGATGCTGCGGCCAATTGAACTCTATACCGCCCGATATCCACGGACCGGTAAGCCCGACCAGCGCGGGCTTTATGACCTGGTTATAATAAATAAAGTCACGTTGTTTCACCTTATCATACGCGCGCTGTATGCGTCCGCCTAGCTCTGGCAGAATCATAATTTTCAGATAGCGATTTTCAAGAAATAACGCTGTATAGGTTTTATCCTGCTTTTCGTCCTCAATCTTTTCAATAACCGGGTTTGGATAAACCACACCGCTGCTCCCCTGGTAAACCCGTTTTTCAAAAAACATTGGGTTTTTATCGGGTTTGCCAATGCCGTAGGTGGGAATGATAATATCTTCCTGCCAAATGGAAACGGTTTCATTATTCATGTTTGTACTGATTATGATATTTGAATTTACGTAGGGGTGTATTGCATACGCCCTGAATCAACATGCCCACCATAATGGCAGCATATAGACGAGGCGTATGCGATACGCCCCTGCAGTTTATTCGTTGTTAATTATTAATGCCCTACTAAATGCTGCTCCAACTCCTCCAGCGTTTGCCCTTTTGTTTCTTTTACTCTTCTTTTAACGAATAGAAATCCAAGGAAGCAAATACCTGCGTACATGTAAAACGGCCCGAACGCACCCAGTTTTTTTGCCAATATGGGGAATGTAAAAACCAAAACAAAGTATGCGCCCCATAATGAAACCACTGCTATCGAAGACGCCAGCCCACGGATTTTATTGGGGAATATTTCTGAAATTAAAACCCACGTAACCGGGGCGAGAGACATGGCATACATACTAATAGCAAGTAAAACGAAGACTGAAAGCAGCCCCGCGGGAGCCTTGTTTTGCAAAAGCAGCGCTAATACTATATAAATAACCGAAAGCCCTAATGCCCCGCCAAGCATTAGCGGTCTTCGCCCAAGCTTATCCACCTGCCACATGGCCAGCAATGTAAATACAAGGTTTACCACGCCTATAGCCACGGTTTCAAAAAGCTGGCGATTAAGGTTTGCCCCCACCGACTCAAATATGGTGGATGTATAGTTAAACACGACGTTTATCCCGCAAAACTGCTGGAACACCGCCAGCGTTATGCCTACAACCACCGCAGGCCGAACGCTTTTTTCAAACACCGCCTTATAGGATTGCTTTTGTGTGCCCTCCATCGAATGCGCTATGGCCGTAAATGTCTGTTGCACGAACAACTCCGAGCCTATTTTATTAAGTACTTTTCTTGCTTCCGCTACTTTACCCGCCTTCATCAGCCAGCGTGGACTTTCGGGCAGCCATAAAACACCAACTAAAAATATGGCGGACGGAACCACTCCCAGTCCAAACATCCAGCGCCAGGCATCCACACCTTTATCAGCTAAAAAATAATTAACCAGGTTGGTTATCAATATGCCAATCACCACGGTAAGCTGGTTAATGGCCACGTTCCGTCCGCGAACCGGAGCAGGAGAAATTTCGGCGATATAGAGCGGGCACAGCATACTGGCCATTCCAACACCAATACCTGCTGCAAACCGCATGGTGATAAATAAGGTTAATGTATTTGTAAGCGCTATACCCAGGGATGATATGGCAAAAATTATAGCGGCTGCCATTAATCCCGGCTTGCGTCCATATTTATCTGCAACGCTGCCTGCTACAACACAACCCACAATACAGCCCAACGCTAATGAGCCGGTTAAAAATCCTTCCCATACGGCATCCAGGGCAAATTGGGTTCGTAAAAATGGCAAAGCGCCCGATATCACTGCAAAATCGAACCCAAACAGGTAGCCTCCAAGGGCCGAGATAAACGAAATACCGACAATATACCGGCTGTTAAAAGTTGCAGTTTGGCTCATGATGGATTATTGGTTGTTATAAATTCATAAATTACCTGGTGATGATAGGTTTCACCGGGAAGCAATACCGCGGACGGAAAATCGGGATGATTGGGCGCATCCGGATAAAATTGGCATTCAAGGCAAAGTCCGTCAAACGGATGGTAGGGTTTACCGGTATGACCAGGATAATTACTTTGCAGGAAATCACCGGTATAAAACATTAGTCCGGGGTAGGTGGTAAATACGTTCATTTCCCGACCGCTGGCTGGATCTTCAAGCGTGGCAGCATGTTTTAAACCACCACCAGCATCATTCAAAATATAATAGTCATTAAACCCTTCTATACCATATTCATTCATTTTTTTACCGATTACATCATTATTAAATGTTTTTGAACCTGCTTGTATCACTCGCCCGGTAGGAATATAAGCGACATCAGCGTCAAGAATCATATCGCCGTTTATGGTTAAAATATGATCGGGCATGTTGCCTGCCTTACCGGAAAGATTAAAATAAGCATGATTGGTAAAATTGGCTATGGTCGGTTTACCTGCTTCTGCAAGATAAGTTATTTTAAGCCGATTGTCATCCGTCCACTCATATACTACCTGCAAACCAAGCCTACCAGGAAAACCGCCATCTCCATCGGCACTGGTCAGTTTGAAGATGAGCGATTCCTCGCCTATCTCATAATCAAACACGCGGTAATTAAAGCCACTTTTGCCGCCGTGGTTGCTATTTCCATTATCATTGGCATCCAGTTGATATGCTATACCATTCAAACAAAAACGGGCATTAGCTATCCTGTTTGCAAAACGGCCGATGGTTGAGCCGATATAACAAGTATCATCAAGGTAGCCTGCCGGCTCGCCGAATCCAAGTACAACATTCCCCAGTTTGCCATTTTTATCCGGCACTACAACGGAAACTATGGTTGCGCCGTAATTAGTGAGCTCCACGTAAGCGCCGCTATTATTCGTTAGCCTGAACAGCAGTAACCCGCTATCCCGGAAGGTACCAAAACTCTCAAAAGTTATCATCTGCAAAATCCGGCTGGGCCGGCTATAATTGATTTAGATAAAAATGCGGTTTTAACCAGCCATAATAAATAGTAGAATTTACGGTAATAATGGATTATCTTACGACAAAAATTATCTTCGGCTATGCAAACAGATGATAACACCAGGCTGCGGGAGGGATTTAGTGGGCAGCGGCTTATAGTGCTTCCGCGAACAATAATATCCGGTTTTTTAAATACCGACCCAATCACCCGGCATCTTTATATAACCGATATCGGTTATTATCCAAAAGCAAAATATCATTACGCTGAACGACCGGAAGGCATCGACCAGCATATAATTATATATTGTACCGATGGCTACGGCTGGCTGGAAATAGATGGAAGACCCGTCACATTATCAGCATCGCAATTTATAGTGATACCTGCCGGAACACCGCACCGCTATGCTGCAAATGCAAACAAGCCATGGACTATCTACTGGATGCACTTTCGCGGAGACAGCGCTGATGCCATGGTTGCCGAACTGTTAAAAAATGCCGAACAATCAACAGGAGAGGTAAGCTTCAACGAGACAAGAGTAAAGGTGTTTGAAAACATATGTGCTAATCTTGAAAAAGGCTATAGTGAAGATACGCTGCGCTATGTAAATATGATATTTCCGCATTTTTTATCCTCGCTTATTTATGGGGAGAAATCAAGTACATCAATCACAAACGACGGAAATGCAATAAACAAAGCCATCAGCTTTATGCAGGAAAACGTCGCCGGCATGCTAAAACTGAATGAAGTTGCCCGGGCGGTAAATCTTTCGCCATCCCATTTTTCAGCGTTATTTAAAACCACAACAGGCCATGCCCCCATGGAATACTTCGCGCAACTAAAAGTGCAGAAAGCCTGCCAATACCTAACCTTCACTAACATGACGGTAAAGCAAATAGCGTTTACACTTGGAATGGCCGATCAGTATTATTTCTCACGCATGTTTGCACGGCTTATGGCTATCCCGCCTACGGCATATCGCAAGCGTCATCAAAATGCAGGATAGGTTGAATGTGCAATCTTTTTTTAGGACGACACGCTCATTCTCAACAAATTTCAAATAGCTATTGCGTTCCACTTTTCTGCGGAACACCCGGAACAAAGCGGAACATGTTTATTATCAATAAATTGGAAAATAGCCGTAATTATCAACAAATTTCACTTTATCCATAAATAAACAATTGATAATAAATCTGACAAAATATTTACGCTGCAATTACGACCGTCGTTTATACCTGCTTGCCCGAAATAAACGTATGTCTTACATCGATACTCCCATAATAGGTTTTCACCGAGGCCTTACCCTGCTTCAGGGTAACCGTACCAAAGCCGCTGGCTGTCGATAAAAAGCTGGTAAAGTCGCCAATTTTTGAATCAACGTGCAGCGTTTTATCAACTGCATCGTAACGCACGCCGGTAAGCGCTTGCAAATACCCATAGCTGGACAATGCGCGGGCATACCAGCTGCCGCACTCATATTCATTAAAAGGGTTGCGTATGCGGCCGTCGTAACGGTCACGACTGGCGCGAAGCACATCGAGGCCTTCTTTTACATTACCCATCAGCATCAGGTGCGAAGCTACCTGGTGCTCTATACCGGTCCATACCTCATCGCTGTAAACAAAAGGCAGCGATAATTTGCCGCCTTTGGGCCAGCTGCAAAGTAACAGGCCGCCCTCCTCGCCTACGGCAAAGCTTGGGCGTTGCGGATTGGCATGTTCGCTAAGGCTTTCCTTCAGGTTGTATTTATGAACGGCCAGTAAGTGGCTATTTATTTTTTTAGCGTCGATAACATCCTGCAGGCCGCACATACGGCCTATCCATGCGCCAAGCACACCGTCAGACAAACAGCCTTTACCATACTGATATTTAGGCCCCTCTTTTTCCAGGAGCGCTTTTGCTTCGGCAGAATAATCACCTCCGAATGATTTGGCCGTAGCTGGGTTCCCGGCGTTTAAATCTTTGTATTTTATCTCCTGGATAAAATACTCGCCATCGTAAAGCTCATTTTCCATGGCGCTTTTCGCTTTGTGGCCGAGTTCCTCATATTGCGAAACGTCCCTTCCTAAATATTTACCCATAGCGCTTGCTGCATGTAAAGCGCCTGCATAAAAGCTGGTGTGCATGCCATCGCCGCCCCAAAATTCAATATCATAAGTATTATGGTGAGGTTCTTCTATTACGCCGCGGTGCCGCGGGTCCCAGGTGCGGATGCAATAATCCATGCTCACTTTCACCATCGGGTATATTTTTTTCAACCAATCGGTATCGCCGCTTATGCGCCATTCCCGGTACACCTTCATGATGCCGCCAAGCTGCCCATCTGCAGCGGAATGAAAATCGTGCATATTGGGCTTTATCGGTAAGGTAGCGCGGAAGGTTTGGTGGCCTTCTTCGCTTTGGTTTTCGCAAAACTCTGTCGCCCGTAAGCTGCGTTCCATGTTCGGGAATAAATGCGCGGTGGCTTGTGCGTAGTTCCAAACGTGTGTACATGAGCCATGACAGCTGCCCCAGCTATCGCCGCAGCCTTCCCAGTTCCACGCACGGCCGTCAAACTGGCGCATCGTAGTCGGCGATTTGAGGATGGTTAAATTTGAACCGATAGCTTCCATCACTTCCGGTGGCAAGGTAGACGAATACAACGCATCCTTAAACAAGGTCGATTTATGCTTTAGCTCATCATAATTCTTTCGCCAATAATCACAGATCTCTCCGATGGCGGCGAAGCGGTTAGCGTACCAAGGTTTATAGAATTTATTGTCAAAATCCTTATCATATTTATCCAGCCCGATATCCGAAGCCGAGTTGCATATACCATTGGCGGCGTCGGTCTTTTTGACCGGGCCCACGGTGCCCCAGGTTTGTTCAGTATCGGGTGTGTACCAGCTCATGTATAACCTGATGACTTTTTCCTTCCCCGGCGCAAGTTTAAAAGGCACATACAGGCTTGCCCCCGGCGCATCGCCCGAAACGGGCGGCACCGCTTTAGCCTCGCCGGCTTTCACCTTATTCCAGGCCATGGTTGTCGGGTCGAACCAGCCGCCGCGAAACCAGCAATGGTCTACCACCGTGTTATCGTCGTCTGTATAAAAGGCTAAATCCGTACGCAACGGCTTTTCTTTGGAGCCCAACTGGGTCATAACATAACCGTTTTTGTACGGTGTGGTTAAATCCCGGCCGTTTGAAAATCCTAAAAAATTCCTGGAATTGAATGAGAAAACAGCATCGGCGGTTGTAGCACCTGTATTGGTAAACCTGTATTCCATCGCTCCTGCCGGTAAGCCCGAGTTATCCTCATCAGTAGGAATAAAAGGGCTCCAGCCTGTTATCTGTACTTTTAATGGCAAATCGTTATCACTTAAATCGATATAACCAAATGGAAACTTTGCTGTAAAGCTAGCACGATGAAAATGCGGTAAGCCTATAGTTGAGCCCCCCAAACCCAATGCAGAATCGTGGAGGCCAAACTTCTTCCAATCCGGAACCGGTCCTTCCAAAACTTTTGCGCCGTTTTTTACTCCCTTTACACTGATGGCTGCAAACATCCCGGGCTCGTTATATATTTGCGCCACATGCTGGATAGATACGTGCGACAGCGCGCCTGTACCCTCCATACATATCATCCCGGCACCCATACCGCCTAAAGGAAATGCCACCCGGTTTAAATTAGGGCCGGAATATTCCGTATTATATTTTCGTTTGACGGTAAGCGGATAGGTTGGTTCGTTAACCTGGTTATCGGGAGTTTTCGCCTCCGCTAAACTAAGTGAGCCAAGCGGCAACATAGCTGCGGCGCTGCCAATGCCAACATTTTTCAGGAACCCCCTGCGGTCGGACTTAATCTTCATAATTAATTTGCGGTTAGTTTAGCTAACGGGTAATTGGTTATAACCCAAATCTAATAAAATTAGTGTAGATAAAACAGCAATACTCGGCCGTTGGGATTGATTAGACAATTTTCCTTCTACCCTTCGAAAACGATTTCGTTGATCGTACTGAAAACTATTTGTTTTATTCGACGCTGTAATTGAGATTTGAACACACCATCTACCTAAATAACCAATGTCATTTACCCGCAGAGAATTTGTTAAAACCGCCGCTGTAGGCTTAAGCGCCATTCCGTTTTCAAACACTTTGGCATTGGTATCAACTGATGGTGCTGACTTATATAAAGTTGCCGACCAATTAACACGCCAATGGTGCAAAGCCTTACTTGCCTTACAGGTTACCGACAAAGCCGACACCGACAACTATGGTGGCATATTTTGCCCGGCAGATAAAACCGTGCACGGCAGGGTTGGCGATGCTATTTACCCATTTTTCTACCTGGCCGAACAAACCAAAG
This sequence comes from Bacteroidota bacterium, assembly GCA_040389845.1. Taxonomy (GTDB): domain Bacteria; phylum Bacteroidota; class Bacteroidia; order Sphingobacteriales; family Sphingobacteriaceae; genus Mucilaginibacter. Next base: position 19,990 of record JAZJZL010000181.1, on the reverse strand, counting down.
ATTCAAAATATCTCGACGCCGCAGAGTTGCTATATCGATGGAGCGACCGTACGGTAAGTCAGCCGGATGGTTCCTGGCTAAATGATCCGGTGAAAGGTGCATGGAAAGGTATAACCGTATTCTCGTCGATAGCATTGGCTGAAACATTAATAAAGCATGGACAATTGGCAGGCAATACCTTTAAAAATGAAATTACAGAACGCTTAAAAAAGGCTGGCGAGTTTATTTACAATACATTTTCAATGAGCTATGGCAATATCAATTACCCTATCGCTGCCTCGTATGCGTTAACGTTATTGGGCGAATTATTGGATAATGCAAAATACACCGCCAAAGGCCGGGAGTTTGCACACGCAGCTTTAGCAAACATTACTAAAAACGGATTGTTATATGGCGAAGGTCACCCTTATGACAAACCAAGCGCTAAGGGTTGTTTTCCGGTAGATTTAGGCTACAATGTGGAAGAATCGTTACCAAACCTGGTGTTATTTGGATTGCATACTAAGGATGAAGAAATTTTAGGACCGGTAACCCGCATGCTGCAAACCCATATGGAGTTTATGCTGCCCGATGGTGCCTGGGATAACAGTTGGGGCACACGCAACTATAAATGGACATACTGGGGAAGCCGCACCAGCGATGGCTGCCAGCCAGCCTATGCGTTAATGGCCGACCGTGACCCTCGTTTTTACAAAACCGCGCTTAAAAACACGCAGCTTTTGCAGCAATGCACCCATAACGGACTATTAACCGGCGGCCCGCATTATATATCGCACGGAGTGCCGGTTTGTGCACACCATACGTTTTGCCACATAAAGGCACTTACAACCATACTCGACCATAAGGCTATCGAACCAAAGAAAAATCCTTCAAGCATAATTTTGCCGCGGGAGGCAGAATATGGCGTACGATTTTTCAGCGACATACAGACCTGGCTGGTAGCCAAAGATAAATTCAGGGCGACCGTTACCGGCTATGATTTTGAATACACCAAAAAGAACGGACACGCCACCGGCGGCGCACTAACCATGCTCTGGCATCCCGCTGCCGGGCCAATACTGGCAGCAAGCATGAATGAATACCAACTAATAGAAGAGCATAATATGCAGCACGATACCGACCCGTTATCGATGCCGCTAACTCCCCGAATACAGCTAAAGCTTGATAATGTTACTTATATGAACATAAGCGACCTTAGCGCCAAAATAGAAGTTGAAGAAACCGGGGATTTGATTACGATAAAAACTCAGTCAAAGCTTGTCAATGCCAACCAACAAAATCCGCCTTCGGGCGAGATAACCTCCCAGGTGAGCTACACATTTTCAAAAAGCAGGGTCACCATTAAATTCAATTTTTCTCAAACTCCGCACAGTGGCGATGTGCAGATTATCTTACCGGTAATTTCGAAATCAGGTGAAAAACTAAACATTACTGAGAAGGCTATTACCATAGACAAACCTTCATCGAAAGTAAAAATTACCTCCAATGGCAAGATAGATTTATTGCCAACCACCAATGGCCGCGCATTTAATTTTGTGCCGGGTTTGGAAGCGGTGCCGCTTAGGCTTTACAATAATGCCGAGGTGAATATAGAGGTGGTGTAGACCGCAATTTATGTCCCGTATTTGAAATTCAGAAGGAATGCGCCATAGGCGCTACCGCTTTGTAGAAAAAAATAATAGTAAGACTTGTGCCGCGTAGCGGTTACCCATCCACAGGACCATAACACAACGCTATTTTTTCTCCGGATGCGCTTTCTGATAAGCCAATATCGGTTTAAACGGCCCGAGCTTATGTTGCCGCTCGCTAAAGATATCTGCGTAAGGCCCGAATGGCGCATCTATCGGCTTTTTGGCGAGATTGGTATAATCATTACGCTGGTCGCGGTGCGTACGGGGCTGGGTGTTAATAAATGCCGCCACATTCCAGCATTCTTCGTCGGTTAATTGCGGATTTTCATAAGTAGCGCCGTACGGCATATTATTCTTTACAAAACCGGCCAGGTTGCCTAAACGATACATGCCGGCGCCATCATTATAACTGTGCGATCCCCATAATGGCGGATAGGTGTATGATTTTTTATCAGCGGTAAGCAAGCCCTGTCCACCGGCGCCATGGCAGCTTTGGCATTTTGCGGCATAAACCAGCTTACCTTTTCCGGCATCGGCCGGCCCGTTTAAATAAGGCAGCTTTTCTGTAGCGTTGCCGAAAAGCCTCGCGTTCTTCTTCACATCCTTGCCAATCCACTTCATATAAGCCAGCATCGCCTGTACTTCTTTGGCTGTGGTATCCGGCGATTTACCGCCCAGGCTCCGGCTAAAACATTCTACTATACGCTGCGTAGCAGGTTCCATCTGCCCTGAGCGGGCACTCATTTTAGGGTAGGTTGCTATAAAGCTTGCAAAGTTATTGCCATAAAGCCGTGTGCCGCCGCCCAGGTGACAATTCTGGCAATTCATGCCGTTACTTAACTGAGCCAAGTTGCCGCTGGGGCCAAAGTAAACTGCGGTATGGGTAATCAGTTCCCTGCCATATTTAACCATCTCCCCTTGTTTACCTGGCGGCATCGCCGCGCTATCTGGTGCATGCCATGCATCAAATGGAACTAATCTTTCCGTTGATAAATTTTTATCCGTTGCAACAACTACGCCCTTATTAGCGTCATTATTAAAAATCAAATAGAAAAAAATCGTAATAACGCAGGCTACAGCGCCGATGCGGACAATATAACCGGCTGTTTTAGTGACTTTATCTGAATTTTCTTTCGGGTTTCCGGGACGCATTTAGATAAACTAAAAGATTAATTTTCAGGCTTGTAATTGATGGTGGAAGATAACAAATTCACGTCAAAATGCTGTAAATATTAATAAGTACAAATCGTCTGTAACAATATCTTAACAGCGATTTTCGTAACGAATATGGTACAAAAAAAATGCACAACGTCATTTTTCGATATGATTTTAACATTATCTTTACGAAAACCTGATTCAAACACGCAACTTAATTGCGGTTGCAGTTAATTAATTTTAAAGCAATTGTTCTTTTTGCATCATACCTTTTTATTCACTTAAATTTTTATTCTTCACCCAATTTCCATTCTATGAGAAAAAAATTTTACTTTCAAAAATTTGCTTCCTGTTTACAAAGTCTGGCCATACTGGCATTGGTGACTTTGCTGTTCAGCAATTATGCGCTGGCGCAGGGAGCAGCGGTTACGGTTACCGGTAAAGTAACCGACGGCCAAACCAACGAAACACTCCCCGGTGTAGCCGTAAGCGTTAAAGGCACTACCAGCGGCGTACTTACCGATGCCAACGGCAGCTATTCAATTATTGCCGATGGGGCCGCCACCCTTGTTTTTAAATATATCGGCTATAATAGCGTGGAGATGCCTATAGGTGGTAAAACCTCTATAAACGTAAAGCTAACGCCATCAGCCGAGCAGTTGAAAGACGTAGTAGTAACAGCCTTAGGCATTAAGCGCGAACGCCGTGCTGTAGGTTATTCGGTTACCGAGGTAAAAGGTTCGACGCTTACGGAAGCACGCGAAACCAATTTCGTAAACAGTCTTGAGGGCCGGGTAGCCGGTGTTAACGTAAGTAATGTGGCAACAGGCCCTGGCGGTTCGGCCAACGTTATTATACGTGGTGTTTCAGATATTACAGGCTCTAACCAACCATTGTACGTTATTGACGGTATCCCGATGCAGAACAGCAACTACCGCCAAACCGATGTGGGCGGTGGCTATGGCGGCGCCGATGGCGGCGACGGTACCATCAACGTTAACCCCGACGATATTGAAAATATTTCGATATTAAAAGGAGCGGCCGCGACGGCACTATATGGTTACCGCGGTAGCAGGGGTGTAATCCTCATCACTACCAAATCAGGTAAAAATGCAAAAGGCATGGGTGTCGAAGTCAACTCAAACTACGTTATCGAAAGCGTAATAGACAATACCGACTGGCAAAAAGTTTATGGACAAGGTTCAGCAGGCGCTAAGCCGGCCAGCGGAAATGAGGCCTTTGAGCTTGGTCTGTCAAGCTGGGGTCCTAAATTGGATGGCTCGCAGGTGTTCCAGTTCGACGGTGTTGAGCGCCCGTATTCATCGGTTCCGGGTAATATGAAACGTTTTTATAAAAACGGGGCGGCAAGAACCAACACGGTATCTTTTAGTAAGTCTCTTGGCGATGACGGTAGTCTGCGTTTTTCTGCCAGCGACCTTGATAACAAGAGTATCATCCCCAATGCCGGTTACAAACAGCAATCGTTCTCGTTATCTACGAATTATAAACTCGATAAGCACCTCGATCTGCAATTAAAAGCGCAATATATTAATGCGTTTACGCATAACCGGCCGAGTGTGTCGGATGCTGCAGGCAGCCTGAACTTCGCACCGATGTATTTACCGGCCAACGTCAACATCAATTCGTTATACCCTGGTTATAAAGCAGATGGTTCTGAAAATCAATTTTTGGATGATGCTTATACCACTAACCCGTACTTTGTGGCTTACAAGTTCATCAACAATACTAATCGTAACCGCTTTATCGGCTCGGCGGATGCAAAATATACGTTTGATAATGGCTTGTACCTGCAATTCCGCGTGGGCGAAGATTATTTTGCCGACCACAACGTAATTGTAACGCCTAATGGCACGGCTTATCAAAGCGATGGGGCCATGGTGGATGAGAACATCAAGTCGACAGAGTTAAACATGGATGCGATAATAGGCAAGAACTTTAAGATAAATAAAGATTTCGCCCTTAACGTATTGGTGGGCGCCAATTCACGTAAGCAGGTAACCGACCAGTTGGATGCTACAGGTAACACCTTTCAAACGCCGTACCTGTATACTGTAGGGAACCTGGCCAGCCCGACAGAATACGCAAGCAACCCTGTAGTAGTAAATAAATCTGTTTACAGCACTTTAGATTTCTCTTACAAAAACTTCCTTTATTTAACCGCCACCGGCCGTAACGACTGGTATTCCACACTAGCACCGGGTAAAACAAATTATTTCTATCCATCGCTCAGCGGTTCATTTGTATTCTCCGAACTGCTGAACGCACCATGGCTGGATATGGGTAAATTACGATTAGGCTATGCTAATGTGGGCGGTGAAGCCGACCAGCCATATCAAACACTTTTGGGATATAACAACGTGGGTAATTTAAGCGGCCACGCAATAGGCAATATAGCCAACGGTGGCACGGTGCCGAATAGTGCCCTCGAGCCATCGTCAGCAAAAGAGTTTGAAATTGGCACCGAGATAACCATGTTTAAAAACAGGCTGCACTTCGATGTCTCTTACTATGATAAAAAAGTGAGTAAGGAAGTAATTCCTGCTGTAACTTCAAAAACTTCGGGTTATGATGCCGTTTTGTTAAACTCTGGCGAAATAGAGAATAAGGGTATTGAGTTTTTGGTATCAGGCACCCCGGTTAAAACCCAGAACTTTACCTGGACTGAAACATTAAACATCTCCTATAACAATAATAAAGTGTTATCGCTTTCAAACGGGTCCAGCAATTACCCGCTCGGTTATTCACGTGCCGGCGAAGATGAAGGCGTTGGTATAGCCTATATGTCGCAGGTGGTTGGTAAATCTGCTTACCAGATATTTGCCCTCGACCCTGCCCGCGATGCCAGCGGTAAGCCAATTATAGACCCGATAACCGGCGCTCCTGATCCTGCCCTTGCCACTTATAAAGATTTGGGCTCAGGTATAAGCCCGCTTACTACCGGTATAACTACCGATTTGCATTACAAGCATATCAACCTGTCCGTACTAGTTGACGGTAAATGGGGCGGCAAAATATTCTCGGGTACAAACTACTACGGTTACCTGTTTGGTTTAAGCAAAGAAACCTTACCCGGCCGCGATATTAAATACGGTACGCAGGAGCTGAACCCGCAGGATTATTATGCTGCCATGAGCAACAACGGCTCTTTGTTTTTATATAATGCAAGCTTTATCAAGTTAAGGCAGGTGGTACTGGGCTACACTTTCCCCGCAGCAATGTTCAAAAATAAGATACAGGGAATTACCATCAGCGCCGTTGCGCGTAACCTCTGGACTATCGTGAAACATACACCGAATATCGACCCTGAATCAAACTATTCGAACGGGCCGCAGGGTATTGAACAGGCTACTGTTCCTTATACCCGCACATTCGGTTTAAACCTCAACGTGAAATTTTAAGATGATTATTGAAACATATAATAAACTGCTTAATATGAAATTACAATCAATATATATAGTTGCAGGTGCAGTGATAGCCATGACGTTTGCATCCTGTAAAAAAGACCTGATTAAAACAAATACCGACCCTAACTCGGTATCCGTGGGCGTATTTGACCCGAACAATATTTTAACAGCCACACAGCTTTATTATACCGGTAGCACCGATAACGCCATAGAGGTGGAAGAAACCGAAATACAGGGTGCGGGCTGTATGATACAGCACTGGGCATCCACATCTGCTTTCTTTTTTGGTGATAAATATACAGGCCCGCCTACCAACGGCGGCTGGGGTTCATTCTTCGACCATACGTATAACTCTACCATAAAGTATGCAGTAGACCTTTACACCACTACCAATGGCAAGCCTCAATATAAAAACCTGCACCAGATAGCCCGAATTATGAAGGCAATGGCATTTGAACGCATAACCGATGTTTATGGCGACGTGCCTTATTTTGATGCAGGCAAGGCGTATACCAAAGGCATTTACTTCCCCAAATATGACAAGCAAAAGGATATTTATGCCGACATGCTTAAAGAAGTTGAACAGGCAACCGATAGCCTTGACGAAAATGGCGATAAACCACAGGGAGACCTATTTTACGCACATGCGGATGATCAAATAGCTTCGTGGAAAATGCTAGGCAACACGCTGTTGTTGCGTATGGCAATGCGTCTTACCAAAGTTGATCCAAATACGGCCAAAGCTTACGTAACCAAAGTACAGGGCAAAACTTTTCAAAGCAATGCTGATAATGCCATTGTGGTTCATGGCACCAACGATCCCCTTACCATCAACAGGATTTATCGCGGTATAGGCGAAGACGGCGACATACAGTTATCCGGACAGCTAAGCAAAACCTTCGTCGACACTTTAAATAGTAATAATGATCCGCGCCTGCCCGTTTTATCTTATGTTTACCCTGATGGTTATTCTCCCGGCGATGATCCCACAGGCGGCTCGTCAGACCCGGCCGATCAAAATGGCTTACCAAACGGTTATGACGGCGGCACCACCGCGCATGGTATACTAAGCTACCTGGGCCCTCCTGCATACTTGGGCGATATTGCTTTGTATTCTCGCCCCAGCCCTATCATATTCAATCCAACAGCTCCTACCCTGGTTTTAACTTACGCAGAATCCGAGCTGTTACTGGCCGATGCAGCCGCGCGCTGGGGTATAGGCAGTGCCGAAGAACATTATAACAATGGCGTAATGGCTGCGATGAAGCAATACTCCGTTTTCGGGAACGCCGGCACGGTAAGTGACGACGATGCCAATCAATATTTAACTGATCATCCATATGTTGCGGCTCAAGGGCTTAGCATGATAAATACCCAATACTGGATTTGTACATTCTTTGATGAGTATGAGGCATGGGCTAATTACCGCAGAACAGGTTACCCTGCTTTAACGCCGGTAACTTATACCGGTAGCCAGTCTCCGGGTGCTATTCCGCGCAGGATGTATTATTCAACGGTGGATAAACAGGTGAATACGGCCAACTACAATGCAGCCGCCGCCGGAATGACGGGTGGCGACAAAGTTACCAGCCGTATGTGGTGGGATGTGCAGTAATAGCCGCTAAAGAAAAATACTTCAAAAGCCATCTCTTGATTAGGGGATGGCTTTTTTTAACTTTACAGCCGTTATTATTCCGGCTACAGGTAAAATTTAACACTTTTTAAGATTTAATATTGATACTTTTGCATTCCTTTACACGTTTGCTAACCGGCCGACAGATTAAAGGATTAACATAAAAAACAGGAAAACGCTGCTTACTCCATAAAATGAAAAAAACGCTTACATTACTTTCTATCATTACATTTATTTCTTTCTACGCCAAAGCACAGGATGATGAACCAAAAGAATACGTTAAAAGCTACCTGGCGCTTCAGGGCGGTTTTTCAAATCCAATGAGCGATTTTGCCAATAAAACTTACGAGAATTATAAATCAGGTTTTGCTAAACGCGGCAGTGTTGTCGGTTTTGAAACCGGTGTATACGTATATAAAAATTTAGGAATAGGCGCAACGCTCTCATTCCGCGACCAGGGCGAATACACTATTCCTGATGCACAGGTACTTGCAAATGGCTATAACAAAATCCTGAAAGTAAACTCAACCCTTGTACAGGCTGTAGGCCGTTATCACAGTTTAGATTTCCTGTTAGGTCCGCAATACTCCTTCCAGTATAAAAAATTCATCCTCGATCTTCGTGCCGATGCAGGTTTTATAAAAAGCACATCTACACCGGTGGTTACCATATTTGTTTCAAATACCAGCAATACGTCAACTACTATTACTCAACAAAATTCCAAAAGCATGGTAATGGCTTACGGCGGCGCCGCTGCCCTGCGCTGGGAATTTGCTGACGGATGGGATATCGGCCTGCATTTTAACTATGTTAAATCAGATGGCCTGAAAATTTCAAACACCGGCGATATTTCTGCCTTGCAGGGAACCGGGCGTTTGGTAACAAAGCAACCGGTTGCAGTGCTAGAGTCGACTTTTGCGATTGCAGTGCATTTTTAGAAACGTAATAACCAAAAATATAGAAAGCAGCCCCGCAAGGCTGCTTTTTTTATGGCGTCATCGCCAGTTTGTGTGTTAAATTTTTATTAAATCTATTGTTATTAGCCGTTAAAACTTTTGACATTAATTTTTTTCTTATAATTTTAACCAGCCCGAAAATTAAACAATTGAAAAGACTAATAGCTATAGCTTTGCTTGGTCTGCAAATGTTCACCATTTGCGGCCACCTGGTGCTATACCATTACTTTGTTTACAAATCAGACAGGGAACTTAACGAGCGCATCAGCAACAATGCGTATACGGAACATGACCTCGTCGAAATAAAAATACCGGCACATACAGCCATCACCCAAAGCTGGACCGAATACCAATATATCAATGGCCAGATTCAGTTTAAAAACATCTGCTACGATTATGTCAAGGTAAAATTAACGACCGATACAATTTACCTGGCCTGCCTGCCGAATCGTGAGAAAACCAGGCTTTTCAATCAAAATATTATCAACGCTAAAGTTATTGACGATGCGCCTGTAAGCAAAAAAGGCCAGGTGCCTTTTGGTAAGGGCATCGACCTCGGCAAATATAACTATACGTTAGTTTCCTATCATTTTTCATCCCAGGTAACCGTACTCAACCATGGCAATGCATTTACTGTCCCGGCCATCGCCAGTCGCTGCGTTACTGTTCCCCTTCAGCCCCCAAGGATGTCGTGTTAATCCCCTGCTCTTTTAACCGACATTTTTTAACCGTTTCCCTTTGGGGGGACTGATTTTATTTACATGATGAATCTTATTATTCAACAAAAACTTCATTATACGCTGCGCTTAGCAGTCGCCATGTGTTTTATAGGCCACGGCTCATTCGGAATTATTACCAAGGAGATCTGGTGCAATTACTTTGCCGTTTTTGGCATCGGTAAAACAATGGCTTACCAATTGATGCCATGGGTGGGCGGATTTGATATCGCCTGTGGCCTTATTATGCTGATATATCCTATGAGGATAATACCGCTCTGGCTATTGATATGGGGCATCGTTACCGCCCTTTTACGCCCGATTTCAGGCGAACCATTTGCAGAATTTATCGAACGCGCCGGAAACTTCGGTGCGCCGCTGGCATTATTAATGCTATCCGGAGGTGTAAACTTTAAAGGTCTGTTTACCCCGATTAAACCCAACGCTGAAGCCCCGGCTGACATTCTGCCAAAGATTGTTACCAGCCTTAAAGTAGTAGTGTTCTTGCTGCTTGCCGGTCATGGCTGGCTAAACCTGATTGAGAAGAAAGGCTTGATGGGGCAATATACCTCGCTTGGCTTTAGCAATCCTGCATTTGTGGCGCATTTAGCCGGCGCGTTTGAAATTGCGGCTGCCGTATCAGTGCTGATAAAACCTATACGATCTGTATTGCTCGTATTTTTTATTTGGAAAATGGCAACAGAGCTATTCTATCCGCATTGGGAAGCGTTTGAGTGGATCGAACGCGGCGGCAGCTACGGCTGTATACTAGCTTTATGGTTTGCGCTCGGCAAAAAGAGCGAAGCTGCGCAGAACGTGAATAATTTACAGCCGGCGTAACGCTATGCTAATCTGAAGTCTTGGGTGGAGGAAAGACTCAGGACTTCAGACTTTTGACTCAAGATTATTTACAAGATGGTTCGTCGGTAATTATCTTCTTTTCAATGCGCTTATCCGGAATAAACCATACACAGGCTACCACTATAAACAAACCGAAACTTGCCATCGGGTAAAAGAATGAAACACCAATGGCAGTTAAATAAATCCCGACAGAAATCTTGCCTTTCCAGTCCTCATTAATAGCTTCGGCTAACAGGGAGTCTTTCCCCATGTGCCTTATCAGGGTAAACATTAATATTGTGTAGGCAATGGCGCACATCAGCAAAACAATACCGTAACAGGTTACGGGCCATTGCGCAAAATGGTTTTCTCCCATCCAGGCCGTAACAAAAGGCACCAGCGACAGCCAGAAAAGCAGGTGCATATTTGCCCACAAAACCGCGCCATTTATTGATTTTACTACCTGCATCATGTGGTGATGATTGTTCCAGTAAATGCCTACGTAAACAAAGCTCAGCACATAGCTGAACATTACCGGTATCAGCTCATGCAGCGATTCGATGTGTGCGTCTTTGGGTATTTTAAGCTCCAGCACCATAATGGTAATAATGATGGCTATCACCCCATCGCTAAATGCCTCTAAACGTCCTTTTTCCATAGTCCCAAAATAGTTATTTAAGCAGAAAGCCGAAAGACCAAAGTTAAAAGCTGCTAAATTTTATAACGCGAAGCAAACATAAGTGTCCCCCGATTTATTGCCGATTTTGCCACCGCCGCAGGCTATAACCACATATTGTTTACCATCAATAGCATAAGTAGATGGCGTGGCAAAACCGGCTGCAGGTAATTTGGCTTCCCAAAGCTGCTTGCCGGTCTTCTTATCGAATGCCCGTATCTTTTCATCTTTTGTTGCGGCTACAAATATCAACCCGCCTTTAGTTACCAGCGGGCCGCCGTATAATTCGGTGCCGGTAATGGGTATTCCCTTTTTTGTAAGTTCCGGGTATTCGCCCAACGGTACTTTCCAAAGCGTTTTGCCGGTGTTTAAATCGGTAGCGGTTAATGAGCCCCACGGCGGAGTAATGCCGGGATAGCCATCCTTATCCAAAAACCTATTGTAACCATTCATCAAATAAGGAATAGTATTTTGTTTGGGAACCGCAGTTGGTGGTTCTTTTGCCGGATGATTGGTAGCCGGTTCTTTCTCCGGCAGCTTCAGTAGAAAGGCTAACAATTTCTTTTTGTCATCGACAGAAATCTGTTTGAACGATGGCATCATATTGCGCCCGTTCTCTACGACCTTACTCACCTGGTCTTCCGAATATTTTTTGCCGATGTTAACCAGCGAAGGGTATGATGTACCGTTGCCTTTCAACTCACCGCCGTGGCAGCCGATACAATATTTATTATAGATGGCATGTCCCATGCCGTTAAATGAATGATCATCTGTATTTTTCGGCACGTCAATCATTACCTGCGCCCAGGGCATTTCGCTGTTACTTGTGTACATTATACCATCCGGGTCTACTGCTGCCCCACCCCATTCGCCGCCGCCGTCAAAGCCGGGGAAGATCCAGTCGCCATCTTTACTTGGCGGGGTGAACATTACGTTATACTTTACCTGCTTATATTTGGCCAGCATACCCGCATGCGTTTCCGGGTTGATGTTGGTTACGTCCTCCGGCCCAAAATGCTGACGGGCAAACGGCTGTGGTAAGGTGGGGATGGGTTGCGTTGGCCAAACATCCTCGCCGGGCAAGGCATTTTGCGGCACGGGCTTTTCTTCAATCGGGAATATCGGTTTGCCGTTTGTCCTGTCGAACATAAAAATATAGCCGTGCTTGGTTATTTGCGCCACGGCGTCGATAGTTTTTCCATTTTGTTCGATGGTGACAAGATTAGGATTAGCGGCCAAATCCCTGTCCCACAAATCATGGTGTACCACCTGGTAGTGCCAAATGTATTTGCCAGTAGCCGCATCAAGTGCGACTAAAGAGTTTGCATAAAGATTGGCACCCTTACGGTTCCCTCCGTAAAAATCGCCGCCTATTGAACCGATAGGAATGTAAACTATACCGCGTTTTTCATCAAGCGACATACCTGCCCAGTTGTTTGCGCCACCCAGGCGTTGCCAGGCATTTTTATCCGGCCATGTTTCATAATTCTTTTCGCCGGGATGCGGGATGGTATGGAAAATCCACCTGAGTTTACCCGTCAGCACATCGTATGCCCGCACATGTCCTGGCGCCGCGTCTTCCGATTCATCAACCCGTGTACCTACAATCAGGGCATCTTTATAAATAACGCCCGGTGTAGTACCGGATACGAAAGATTTAGTGTCTCTGCCGAGGTCTTTTGTTAAATCCAGGTAGCCGCCCTTACCAAAGCTTTTAACCGGTTCGCCTGTTTCGGCATCAATAGCAAAGTTTTTTGAGCCCACGCTATAAAAAATGCGTTTATTATCGCCTTTATCATCCGCCCAATACAATACACCACGACAAACTTTATAATAAGCCAACGGGTCACTTTTTTTTGAAGTATCCTGCGTGGCAGGATCAAACATCCATTTTTGAACACCCGTAGCGGCATCCAAAGCAAATAGCTTCAGCTTCGGACTGGTGGCATACATTATCCCGTCAATTATTATCGGGTTGCATTGATTCTGGCTGCGGTTAGCGCTGTCCTTGTCCTGCGAGCTAAAAGTCCAGGCAACCTTTAATTGAGCAACATTGGCTGGTGTTAGCTCAGCATTTGCAGAATACCTGTTTCCTTCTTTCGAGCCTGCATAGGTGCGCCATTCGGTATCAGCAGACGCTGAATGTTTTTTACAGGAAATAAGGATGCATGCGGTAACGAGGATGCAAAAAGGAATAGATAATTTCATCGGTTAGATTGGCTTGGGGGTTTTACCCAATAAAGCTAATAATATCCGGATAAAAATATGCGATAAAGGCAATATTTGTAACGTAGAGACGCAATGCATTGCGTCTCTGAAAAAGCGATAGATTATCAATCATCCTGAGCAGGTGGGCAATCGCTTTTAAACCTGTTCGATGGGAGACGCAAGCATTACGTCTCTACGATCATGATTGAAACAACAAAGGCCGGGCTACGACGTTCGCAACCCGGCCTTTGTTGTTTAGAATATACCAGATTTTACTCCTTCTTATCCTTCTTATGTCCGTTAAAATCAAACATCCTGGAAATGGTGAAGCCAACCCTGTACTGCCCGCGGCCATAGCTTGATTGTGTTCCGCTGAGGTAGTTAATTTCGTTTACGGCCCGTGCATTGCTTACGTTAAGGGTAAATACGTGACCGCCTGTTTCCATTTCGAAACCGAAGCCAAGCGGGTCTGAAAAGCCGGTTCCGTTTGTATGTTGGAAAGATGAAAACGAGTGCGCATAGTCAATTATGAAACCGGCGTGGCGGGAAACTTTTAACCTCAAAGCGGCTGATAACGCAAAAAAGTCGAGGTCGTTATCAACCACAAAAGGTATTGGCGTATTGTTACGTACGAATGAAGGCGCTATTTGCAACACATTACCCGGCGAAAAGCTATGGGCAATGATCACTTGTCCGAAGTATGAAAACCTGTCGCTGGTTTTAGTAAAATCTGTTCCGTACGGCCTAAACCCGGTTTCGCCAAGCAAGGTAATGGCAAATGGCGAACCGCCGTTGGCCTGGTGCAATACGGCATATTTTAATTCCAAATCGGCCAGGCCGCCTATCGTGCTCCTGCCCATATCAATATTGAGGTTATCGGTTAAGCCATATTCAAAACCTATGTAAACATCGGCAACATCGTCAAGGCCGAAATAAGTTCTACCGCCCCCATTCTTTCCGGCGAAATCGCCGAAACGGTGTATCACCAAAAAGTTAAAGTTGTTTTTCTTTATCGTTTCCGTGCTTTGCGACAAAACCAACCTGGATGATTTATAAATCATCATTGGTCCTTTTTGCCCGTCGCCGGCCATTGAATTTAACAGCGAGTCCGCTGCGCTTTGTTTCTTTTCGGGTTCTGTTTTCTGGGCAAACAGGTTAATGCTTGCAGCAAGCAGGCATAGCAGGATAATATACTTCTTCATGTCGGGATGGTGTTGTGTGATTAATGGATTTATTTACTTTGGGTGTACGTTGCCGCAACCGTTATCTTTATGCTTTCCGCAATGTTGTGGAATACTATTTTGGGTATATCGATATGGTGATCTGCACACTTCACCATAAATTCTGATTTCATGCTGACCACGCCTCCTTTTACCGTAATAGTACCTGGTATGCTTCGGTTTTGGGTAACGTTGTGCACAGTTAACTCGCCGCTTACCGTAACCGGGTAGCTGCCGTCTTTGGTGACATCTATTTTTTCAGGTATTCTCCCTTTAAAACTAGCGCGGGGATACTTATCGCTCTCCATGTAATCAGAGTTAAAATGCTCCTGCATTAGCGACTTCGGAAACTTAAATGAGCTTATGTTAATCACAAAGTTCAACTCACCTGTAGCGGCATTAAATACCGATGCGCCGGAGGATGTTTCGGCTCTGATATCCTCAATCGGTGCCGTTGAAAACAGTGTAACGTTTGCATTTTTACAGACATAGAGGTCCTTGCCCGCCTGGAAACTCGTTATCCAGGCAAGTAAAATAATACTTAGATGTTTCATTTTTTAAGGTGTTTTTAAAGAATTCAGGTTCCAGCTGAGCCCGACAGCTACACCGGTGGTTTGCAACTTCACCTGGCTGTAGCCAACGTTCGACAGCGGAACTTTCAGATACGGCTGAATACTGATTCCTACTTTTGAATTTATTTGTCTTTCATAGGTTGCGTTCAGGTTCATCACACCAAAAAAGTATCTCCCGGGGTTAGGAACGGTGTAGTTGGTTGGCCCTGAAGCGCCTCCATACATGTTATTATAAGTGAATTTATAGCTCTCATGCAGCATAATGTATGATGACAATCCTGTGCCTATCGATATCTTATTCTGCTGTTTATGATATACCTGGTAGCCTATATTAAGCGGAATATCAAGCATTCGGCAATCTGCGGTTACACTTTGCGGACTAACGGGCCATTTATAGCCCAAACCGTTATTGTAATTCGCAAAGCTGGTTAAGTAAGGTTTAACAGAATACAAAGCGCCGGTGCTTATCGTCAGCTTACGCGATACCCCCATGGCAAATGTTAAACCTATATTGGTACCTACTTTGCTTTGTGCAAACGAGCTTACCCCATTCAGATCTGGCGCGGCAACAACGCTCAAAGTATATTGCGGCCTGTAAGCCATCTGAGGTTTTGCTTTATTAGGCTTAGCCGGCGTATTGGCAGCCAACCCAGCGGTATTGGCCGCAGGCGGAGGCGTAACAGTTTGCTGCGGTGCCTGCTTTTGTACCGGCGGAACTACCGTTTGCTGGTTGGCAGCATAGTTATCATTACTTAGGTTATTTGGCAATGTTGAGTTACCAGGATTAGCATCTTTTTTATTAACTACCGGCTGCTGCACGTAAGCAGGCTGATTATCCTTTTTCAATGGAATTGCCTGTTGCTGGGGCACATTGTTGTTAATAGCTGGTGCTTTTTTATTCGTTGCAAAGTGCCCGTTATAAGCTTTAGTATCGGCTTTATTTACATGCGCTATAGTTTGAGTTTTATCAAGTATAGTATCCTTCTTTGTAGTGGCTATTGATGCATTTTTATCCAAAATAGTATCCTTAACACCGGCTATCGCCTTGTTTTTGTCAAGTATAGTGTCGCGT
>JAZJZL010000181.1:0-3876 GCA_040389845.1 Bacteroidota bacterium | reverse complement strand
TTGCTATTGTCGATAATGGTATCCTTAGTACTATGCCCTGCTATCGTGTTGTCAGGCTGTCCGTTAGTTTTTGGCCTGAATAACCAAATACCCAAAGCAATAAGCAGCAATGCAGCCACACCGCTCAGGATAGGCCACATTAAAATAATACCCTTCCTCTTGCTCGACTTATCGAGCATCCCTTCCAGCGCATCCCAGTCGCCTTCCTCGTACCGGATCTCATCGACCGGGTCTTCCAGCTTCTTTTTAAAAAGATCGTCTAATCTTTTTTCGTTCTCAGTGTTCATTCTCAAATACCTTTGTTTAAATACCCCCCGTTCATGTTTATCGCCTTAATGGCCACAATCGGGGTACTATAATCCATGCCGCTGCTGTAACCGGCATTTCCGGCAGATGAATCTGCCTTTAATATCATGTTTTTAAGTTTTTGCCTGGCCTTATGCAAATTTGATTTTGATGTGCCGGCATTAATGTTAAGCATGGAGGCAATCTCTTCGTGCGAATAGCCTTCTATCGCAAAAAGGTTAAAAACCGTGCGATAAGCCTGGGGAAGCTTTTGAACCATTGCCAGCAAGTCGGCATAGTTCAGGTTTTTATCGGCAACATCGCCATCGCTTATATGTTCAGCCTGTTCCAGGTCTTCGGTGTATGCCATTTTAAGGTTAGCCCGGTAATAATCGATAGACACGTTCATCATGATTTTGCCGAGCCAGGCTTTAAAAGGCCTGCTGATGTCGAAACTTTCAATATGAGTAAAAACTTTAAAGAACCCCTGGTTCATTACCTCAGCAGCTTCCTCCCGATCATTAGCATAGCGCAGGCATATCCCCATAGAGAAACCATAGAACGCCTTGTAAAGCATCTTCTGGCACTTTCTGTCCTGTTTTATACAGCCCCTAATCAGTTGATGTAACTCTTCGTCTCCCATAAGGGTTATATACTGTTAGCTAATTTTATCCTCATTGTTTTATCTCTATCACGTTATTCGTTAACAAAAGGTTGCCTGTTTGTCACAAAAAAATATCTTATAAAATTAATGTATTGAAAATCAATATTCTAAATCAAGGCAACACAATCATATATTTTAATCACAGAGGCACAGAGAAGGGACAGAAACCACTAAGAAAAATAAAATTGCCGATGTTAACTGATAACACCGATAATTTTAATAGGCGATCTGTCAAACAAGCATCTGCGTAATCAGCGTCATCTCCTATCATCTGCGTTCAAAAATTCTCCGCCTTCTCTATATGTCTGCGGCTAAATCTTACCACATGCAAATCATTATAAACCAAATATTTATAATCATCCGCGTCCAATAAGCCTTTAAATTCTCAATTACAAGGCAACCATTTCAATTATTTGTCCGGTAATATATTTAAAACACGCCATAAAAGGCATTTAAATTTAACTAAATGGTTCCGGTTTCCGTTGTTATAATTACTAAAAACGTTGCTGATATTATTGACGGCTGCCTGCAAAAGGCAAGGAAGCTGACCGATGATATCATTATTATATGCAACGGGAACGATGATGACGAGCCGGTAAACATGCGGCTGCAAAATGGCTGCAGCCTGTATAAAAAGCCCTGGGGCGGTTACGGCGCCAATAAAAACAAAGGAGTTGAGGCGGCAAAATATGATTGGATATTAAGTATAGATGCCGATGAAATTCCGGATGAAGGGCTTGTACAGGCCATTCACCTTATTGATTTCAAGGATATTGAAACGGTTTACGATATTAAATTCCGTTCATATTTCGGCACGAAAGCTATCCGCTTTGGCAGTTGGGGGCGCGACCACCATATTCGCCTGTTTAACCGCACGTTTGTAAAATGGTCGGAAACGATGGTGCATGAAACATTGCTGCTGCCATCCTTCATCAAAAAGAAAAGAATTGATGGCGCCATTCACCACTACTCGGTAAAAAACGTCCGGGAATTTGATAGTAAAGGCTGCTATTATGCGAAGCTGAGCGCTAAGAAATATTTCCGTACCGGTAAAAAAGCCGGCTTTATCAAACTCTACATCTCCCCTATTTTTGGCTTCCTGAAAAACTATGTTGTTTACCTGGGCTTTTTGGACGGCCGTGAGGGTTGGGACATTGCCCGGACAACCGTCAAAAACACCCGCCGTAAATACCAATTTTTAAGCCAGATAGAAACAATGCCAGATAATCAACCGGCGAATAAAGACAGCCTGGTGGTAGAGTATTAAGCGGGTATACCGCGCTATCTTTGCAAACGCTGAACTGCTTCTTAACTAAGTTAGTCCCAATACTTTTTGGTACCAGCGGATGTTATCAGCCGCAGTTTTATCTATGTCAAATTGCCGCTTAACTTTTGCATTTCCGTTTTTAGCGAGGGTTTCCCTAAAATCGGCGTCAGTAAGCAACCTTATTATAGCATTGGCAAGTTGTTCGATGTCATCCGGGTCGATGAGCAGTCCGTCAACTTCATGTTCAATTAACTCCGGTCCCGAAGTGCGGTTTGAGTTGACGACGGCTGTTCCGCAAGCTATGGCCTCCAATGGTGCTAAAGCAAATGCCTCGGCGTAGGATGGAAATACGCTAACTGCCGAACCTTGAAGACAGCTGTAAAGCTCTTCAGTAGAAACATGCCCCTTGAAAATAACAGATTCCACAGCGCCCTTATCAAGTTGATCAATTACCTTCCGCTGTGAACCTTTGCCTAATATCAATAGCCTTGCGCCGGGTATTTGTTTGTAAACGATATTCCAGGCGTTGGCTAGCTGATAAATACCTTTTTTGGCGGCCAATGTCCCTGTAAAAACAACTTGCAGCGGATTCTTAATCCCATCAATAGCAGGGATATCTGTAGTAATACCGTTATGTATTATCTCAATACTTTTACTGTACGACAAATAATCGCCGCTTTTAACTGCGGTATACTTACTCACAGCGGCTACCGCCATAGCTTGATTTAAAATGGTTTGCTCCATTTTAAGCACATGCTGCGGCGTTGTTTTACCTGCCTCACTATTGAAATAGGTTATTGAGCCATTCATCTTGATGACAACGGCTACCGATAATTTAGGGAAAGGAACATAGCTTCCGCAAAAACGTATAAAATCGTTATAGTCCGGCATCTCTACAATATCTATCTGGTACCGATGTATAATTTCCTCCAGCTTGATTTTATAGGCACCAAGGCCTTTTTTAATATCCTGTTCCAAAAGCCGGGAGTCTTTTAATAGGCGCATACCAATGCGCGACGATAGTGAGGCCTCGTTTCCTAAAAACTTTAAATCAAAGCCACGGCGGAAGCGGTAAACCACCACGCCTTCATCCACAAATTCATCGGCTCCCCCATATCCGGGCCCGTACAACCCTGCAACTACAACCGCATGTCCCATTTTCACCATTTGCCGCGCCAATAGCCTCACCGAAGTTCCGATACCGCCATGCCTGCCGGGAGGGTATTCGTCGCAGAGATATAAAATATTCATTTCGCTAACAGGTGTTTAAAGTTACGGATGTGTTGTTTGTTAACTTGTCCCGTTAAAATAATGATCAATAAATAGGAAGCGCAGGCGATTACCAATTGCAATAAGAAATGCAGATGGAGCATCGAAGTCAGCAAATAACTAAGGGCAGCTTCAGCAGTATACAAAATGATTGGCAACAGGGAAATCGTCATAATCTCCCTTCTCACCAAACGATAATACAAACCGGCCTGAAGCATATTGGTAGCCAGGAAAGCTATAGCCGCACCTATGCCGGAAAACTTCGTAATCAAAACAATGTTCGGATTTATATTTAAAAATGATCGCTTGTATTCACATGCCTCGACGATGAATGTTTCTTCTTCTCCGAAGATATAATTAGATCCAGTCTGAGCAAGTAGACTCCCCACAA
>JAZJZL010000180.1:1007-17609 GCA_040389845.1 Bacteroidota bacterium | reverse complement strand
TGCCGCTGGTATGATTTAAAAGGTTCCTGACGGTGATTTTCACCTTCAAATCGGGAAACCAGGGCAGGTATTTACGGATGTCATCGTCCAGATTTAATTTACCCTGCCGGGCAAGCAGCACAATAGAAAAAGCTGTAAATTGCTTGGAAACCGAGGCCATGTGAAAAATTGTTTCTGGTTTTATGGGGATATTATATTCCAGGTTAGCCATGCCGTAGCCTTTCGCAAAAATAAGAGAGTCGTTCTTTACGATACCTATGGCGTATCCCGGACTGTTGTTATAATCCCAATATTTAAATAAGTTATCTATCTTCTTTATGGTCGAGTCGGGCAGGCTTTGTGCAGAAGCGCAGGCTATTACGGATACTAAAAGCAAACAGGCTAACAGGAGTTTTTTTGTAAGGTTCATGATATGCTCGTCAGGTTGGTTAAAAACGGAATAAATATAGGAAGGATTTTTTATGAAAATCGTGTAATCAATGCAGCGATAATAACGGGCACTCCATTCGCACATTAAATATTTTCCCTAATTTCACGCAATTACATTTCATCCCTCCAATATGAAAAAAACTTTTACTGTTGCCCTAATTGCATTAGCCGGCGCTGCATCGGCACAACAAAAAATTATAGGCGGCTTTACAGCAGCGTCTTCTGCCAAACAACTCCAAACCGAGCAAGCTTTTGATGCCTCGCTTAGCGCGCCACGCATTGGCGAAACTATTAAAGAACTATCGGCATTTCCCCATAATATTGGTTCGCCCGGCAGCAAGGCCGTTGCCGAAAAGATATTGGAGAAATATAAAAGCTATGGGCTTGACGCGCACCTGGAAACATATACGGTGTTATTTCCTACGCCTAAAACAAGGGTGCTGGAGCTAACCGGTCCAACAAAATATACTGCATTACTGAAAGAACCGGCTCTGGCGGAAGACGCAACTTCCGGCCAGGCCAACCAGTTACCTACCTACAACGCATGGAGCGCCGATGGTGATGTAACCGCCCCGCTGGTTTTTGTAAACTACGGCTTGCCCGACGATTATGAAATGCTGGCTAAGTTAGGTGTTGATGTAAAAGGCAAAATCGTTATTGCAAAATACGGCCGCTCATGGCGCGGGATAAAACCAAAGGTTGCCTATGAACATGGCGCAATAGGTTGTATCATATATTCCGATCCTAAAGATGACGGCTACACCGCCGGGGATGTTTACCCTAAAGGTGCTTATAAAAGCGAATATGGCGTTCAGCGCGGTTCGGTGATGGATATGGTAATTTATCCCGGCGACCCGCTTACTCCCGGCGTTGGGGCAACCAAAGATGCCAAACGCCTCGACAGGAAAGATGCTGTTACCATATTAAAAATACCGGTGCTGCCTATCAGCTATCACGATGCGCAGCCACTTTTAGCTGCGATGGCCGGCCAGGTAGCGCCACGCGATTGGCAGGGAGGATTGCCTATAACTTATCATCTTGGTTCAGACAAGGCGACTGCCCACCTTAAAATGGAATTTAACTGGGACATGGTAACCGCTTATGATGTTATCGCCAAAATAAAAGGCAGCAAATATCCGGATGAATGGGTGATGCGCGGTAACCACCATGATGCGTGGGTAAACGGCGCGGGGGATCCCATCAGCGGACAATCAGCCATGCTGGATGAGGCTAAAGCATTAGGCGATTTATTAAAAACCGGCTGGAAACCGAAACGCAGCATCATCTATTGCTCGTGGGATGGCGAAGAACCCGGTCTGCTTGGCTCAACCGAATTTGCCGAAGGGCACGATAAAGAATTGCAGCAAAAAGCAGTGGTCTATATCAATTCTGACGGCAATGGTCGCGGTTTTTTGGGTACTGGTGGCTCACAGGCGCTGGAACCATTTATGGACGAAATAACCCAAAACGTTATTGACCCGCAAACCAATGTAAGCGTTTTTGACCGGAGGAAGGCAAAGCAGGCGATTGACGCATCATCAGCAAAGGATAAAAAAGAAATATTGGAAAGAAAAACCGGCAAGCTGGAAGCGCTGGGGTCAGGCTCTGATTTCTCCTCATTTTTGCAGCACCTGGGCATCCCCACCCTGGACATCGCCTATGGCGGTGAAGATGGCGGCGGCGAGTATCACTCCATTTACGATTCTTTTGATGACTATCGCAGGTTCAAGGACCCATCATTTCAATACGGTGTTGCGCTTGCCCAAACTGCAGGTCACGCCGTTTTGCGTATGGCCGATGCGGAATTACTGCCATTCGATTTCCGTAACCTGCAAACTACTATAGACAAATATGTTACCGAGCTAACCGAGCTGGTTGATAAAATGCATGAAAACACGGCTATTGAAAATCAGTTAATAAAAGCAAACGATTTTGCACTTGCCGCCGACCCAACCAAACATGAGCAGCTTCCTGTTGCAAAAGACACCGTGCCCAAGCTTGATTTTACAGTTTTAAAAGCCGCCGTGGATACGTTTAAAAAAGTTGCAGATAAATTAGCCACCAACTGGGCAACTGCCGCGAAAAGCGATGGCGATAATGACAAGCTGAACAAGCTGCTTTACCAGGCAGAGCAGCAATTACTTTCTGCCGATGGCCTGCCGCGCCGGCCATGGTACCGTCACACCATTTATGCGCCCGGCTTTTATACCGGTTATGGGGTTAAAACACTGCCGGGCATTCGCGAGGCAATAGAGCAGCGTAATTGGAAAGAGGCGCAGGAACAGATTGGTGTGGTTGCGAAAAGTATAAGTGGCCTGGCGGGATATTTGGCTGGGGTCGGTAGTTAAAATTGTTTAAGCACAAGCGCACGCTGGAATAAACGGCCTATGCCCAGTTAAATACTAAAGTGTAATTTTATAAACAACTTAACTCTACTAAATATATGATGTTGCTTCCGGTAAGATTTAAAACATATCGAGCGGTGAAATCATCAGCAGTTACCGCCACGGCACCTTGACCGTGCCCACCTATTTTATTTCTTAGAGTAGGAACACCACTCTCTAAAGCGCTTCGTAGTGCTGTCATCTGAGATTGAAGAAAACTTGGTATCAATCCATTTGTTAAGATTGCTGTTATTAAAGCACTTGCAGTAGCTGTTGGAGGTACACTCCAACCTTTGGTGTGGCAAATAATTTTCATTGTGCTTTCAAATGCTTTAAGACAATCAGTAAGACACTCTTTATTTTTACCATGCCTGTAATGCTCATGAGCACTTAAATACTCTTGATTCGCATTAGCAAATGTAGGATTTGAAAGCAACAACAGAGTTGGTTGAACAATTTCGGCGTGGACGTAAGTAGAATCAATCTTGATTAATTTGCCCGATTCATAAGCATATCCAATGGCATGTTCTTTGAATCGTGTATTGAGATCCGCAATAGCCTCATCTGGCGAACATTTTCGATTACTCTCAAATTCTCTTATGTTTTTTCTAAGCCATATATCAATAATTCGTATTAGCAATTCTATAGCATCGAGTACCCTATCTACATTTTTCTCATACAATAAGAAATTGCATATCTCGTTTTCGACAGTATGAGAATTATTTAACTCAAACAAACCGTACTCCTTACAAAGTATGTCCCGCGCCTCTTTGTAATAAACACTTGATGAAATATCGAATGTTCCACTATCGATCGCATCACGTACTATATGAACGATTTGAACCCTCAAAGGGTCTGGAAGACCGTCGTATGTCAATATATCTAAAGGTGCACCTTCAATTCGATTCTTTCTTTTGGAATATAATTCGAAAATTGCCATAACGTTAGTTTAAATAAGCGATACACGTTCTATGCCAAAGACTTATTTATGCCACGTTGGCACCTAAGTACAGTCACACGCTGTCAAACCGCGTGTGCGCCGACTTGGTTTATATTCGCGTTATGCTCACAAACGCCTTTGCTTCGTTGGCAAGATTGACCAATGTATGTGTCAGCCCAAAATTTTCTAACCTAATTAACGGATCTCTAATCTCTGATTAACGGACCTCTAACCTACTCCACCACCAACTTACTCCACCCCTTATCTCCTGCATTTTTCAGCTCTTTCTTCCTTGCTTCCATTACCTTTTTAATGCGCGAGCTGTAGGCCCAGCAGGTGCTTTGACGGATGGATAATATTTCGGAAAGCTTGTGCGATGATATTTTGCCATTAGTGGAGTACATCAGGAATATCATATAAAATGCTTTATTGATAGGTATGCGGGTGTTTTGCAGGATGGTGTAGGCAATTACCGATTCTTCATACCCGCATTTGGAGCAACGGCGGCTATAGGGTAAATGGCCGTGGCCATAGTGCGTGTTTTCGCATTTGCGGCAGGCATAACCTTTCTCCCATTTTAAGTCGCTCAGGAATTTAAAGCAAGTTTCTCTATCGGGGTAGATGCGGCTAAACTCTTCGAAATCCACCTCGGCTGACATTACCCTGTCGTGCGAGATTTTTTCTATGTCCTGGTGTAATGTTGTATTGTCCTGCTCCAGCAGCACGTTCATCCTCGATATTTCTTCGGCCTGGTGCTGCAGCAATTGATTAACGGCCTTTAGCTCTTCATTCTGGTCTGCAATTAACGATGCCTGTTCAACCAGCTCTTTGGTACGTTCCTGTACCTGGGCTTCCAGGTTTTTATTGAGGGCGTCTTTCAGTTCCTCGTTTAGTTTTAGCTGTTTAATAACACGCAGTTGGGCCTGTTCTTCCTGTTTTCTAAGCAGGTGCACCTTATCGCCGATGGCGAACGAGATAAATACCATTTCGGCTATGAAGCAAAAGCTTAGGCTGTAGTAAGAAGCGGCGGTTACCGGCAGTGTCCACAAGTTTAGGGCAATGAGCGCCTTTATTACAAACCCCGTCAGTAAAAATGAATACCCTATTACGAAGAAGCGGGCAGCGCGATAACCCTTTATCAACACATAACAGCCGGTAAAATAAGCAAGCGTAAGCGGCACTATCTCAATAATTTTATAGCTGAACCAGTTAGGATTCACGGTTAAACACAGCACAAAAAACAGGCTGCGCAAACTGATGATCCACCAGACTATTTTATTTAAGCGTGGTGCATTTGTTTTTAAATTAAGCAGACTCTGTGTAAACAGTATGGAGAATATACTGGCCGAAAAAAGCGCCACACCATACGCATTATGGTTCCACATGGGCGAACCGGGCCACACGTACTGATAGGCAATGCCATCGGCACACATTTCGTACAAGCCGATGCTGAGGTTGTAGGCCACATAATACAGGTATTGCCGCTGCCGCATAGCAATAAACATCATCAGGTTATACAGGCCGAACACCAATATCATCCCATAAAAAATACCAAAGAAAAAGTACTCATCCAGCGCGTAGGTAATGAACCAGTTTACCGAGCGCAGCACCATAATTACGTTTACCGGCTGGTGCGATTTGATACGAACGTAATAAACTTGTGGCCCGCTAAGGCTATTGTCGAGATTAAGGCCGAAATTTTTATGCTGATAGAGCCTTGCCGAAAACGGGCGGCTGCTGCCCAACAAAGTAGCGTTATAATGATTGTTTTTATCGGGTGAGTAAACGGCAATACTATCGATGGTCTGGTCGAAAAACTCCAGCATCCAGTTATTATTCGATTTGGGATTATGATTTATTTTAACCCTGTACCAATAAGCTGTATTTGGCTCTTTGGTTCGTGGGGTTGGATCGGTATTTACCCGGAATTTATTTACAAAGGCATCGCTTTTTACCTTGTTAAAAGTAAGGTTGCCGGTGTTGTCTTCCAGGTAATCCATTTCGTTATACCTGAATATCTGCTGCTTTGACGTGTCGCAAATATTAACAGCGGATTGCCCGTATGTAATATCTGCGCAAAATGAAAAAAATACGCAGGCAGCGGAAAAAATTCCCGATAAAAATTTACTCATACACAGGTAGTTAATGCCTTAGGTTTATATATATTCTACGTAATATGCTAACAAAAGTTTATCGTAATAAGTCCAGGTAAGGGCAAGATAATAGTTTTATTTCTATTATCCTACTAAGTGTACAAAGTACATTTATTGAAGGGAAGAGGAGGGGCGAAAGGCAAAAGCAGAAAGGTGAAAGCAAAAAGACACAAGTATTGCGTTTCTCTGGGGGTAGGCGTTTTTTGCAGAATTGCGATACTTGTGTCTTTTTAACCAAAAGTCATTGGGCCTTAAATCCAAGTGCTTCCATGTACCCTTTATTGGGGTGGCAGTTTTGAAATTTCGCATTATCGATAAATTTCCAAAGAGCTTTTACCAGCTCTTCGCGGTTTTCGGGTGCAGCTTTGCGGATTTGCTCAAAGGTATTGCGGGGCTTTTCGGTGTATTCAATCACTTTTTCATATCCTGCAGGAACATCGAACGTAATGATACCGGCTGTATTATCCAGTTTTTTATATGGCCAGTAATGCCAGCCAATGTTGTTTTTCTCCAGCAGATCTTTAAAGGTTTTTACCCATTCGTCCTTGTTCTCGCCGGTTTCGCCGCAGTAAATGGGCACGTTGTATTTATTACTGAAATCAACATAATCCTGTATAACATTCTGGGTAGGCTCTGTCCAGTATTTGTGGAACTGGTAAATCAATTTGGAATCAAACGGCGGGCCGAAAGGCTTAAAGTTGCTGTCCCATTGTGCGCCGCCAAGAATGATAATGTGGTTTTTGTCAACGGTGCGGATAGATTTGGTAATCTCCTTATATAACGGCTCCAGGTATTGGTTAAACTCTTCGGCCTTGAAATAGGTAGCTATCGGCTCGTTCAGCAGGTCGTACCCCATAACAGTGGTTTCGTTAGCATAATGGGCTGCTATTTTATGCCAAACGCTTATAGCTAATTGCTGGCTGGCTTTGCTTTTGAACAGGAAAGGATAGCCAACACCATCGTCGATATTGTCGCCGGTTTGGCCGCCCGGTGCACAGTGCATATCCAATATAACATATAGTCCTTCTTTTTTGCACCAGCTGATTGCCCTGTCGAGCAGCTCGAAACCGCGGTTGGGGTTATTCTGGCCCATATAGGTTTCAGCAGTAAACAGGCGATAATTAAACGGTATGCGGATGGAGTTCATTCCCGAAGCCTTTAGAAAATGTATGTCGGCAGCGGTGATGTAATTATCCTGGTAAGTTTTCCAAAAGGCCTTTACATCTTCTGGTCCCATTAGTTCGGAGAGCGCCTCGTTAATGAGTTTTGGCGAGTTCACATTGGTAAACTTAAACATATAGCCTTCAGGAACCAGCCAGTTACCCAGGTTTGTGCCCCTCATTAAGAATGGTTTGCCATTTACGCCGATTACTTCTTTCCCCTTAACCGAAATAAATTTATTGGTTTGCGCGAAGCTAAAGGCGCATACAAGCGCTAAAAGAAAAGTAATTAGGAAAGGCTTTTTCATAAC
Source organism: Bacteroidota bacterium (assembly GCA_040389845.1). Taxonomy (GTDB): domain Bacteria; phylum Bacteroidota; class Bacteroidia; order Sphingobacteriales; family Sphingobacteriaceae; genus Mucilaginibacter. Next base: position 10,232 of record JAZJZL010000180.1, on the reverse strand, counting down.
AGGAATGATTGGTTAGGGTAAAAGTAAACTATTGGGTTTACTTTTTGCAGAAAATAGCTGTTTGTAGTGGTAAGGCAGGGGCGGTACACCACCCTATCAAAATAAAAATTCCCCGGATCGAATCTCAATCAACCGGGGAATCGAATATTTTAAAAGAAGGATATTACAAAATTCCTGCAAAAACAAATTGCGCCGCCTTACCAATAACCGGTATATGTTTTTCTTTACCGGCATTGGCTCCGGCTAAACCAATGGTCCAGAACATGATAAACAAGGCATTTATAGCCATTGATAGATATCCGAAGGAAAACAGACCGCCTAAAACGCCGGACTTATCCAGGATGGTAAGCACCCCGAACCTTAACGCAACATATGAAAGATATAAGAAAAGCGATTGACGCAAATGAAAGCTGCTTAAGCTTGTTTTCTCGGTTTGATGATAGCCGAAGAAGGAAACCGACCATCCTAATACAAAAAAATAACTGCACAAACCGGCAGTTCTACCCTCATCCTGAACCCCAAAAATGTTATTTCTCCACATAAAATCCCTAAAAATTAATTGGTTTAAATCCCTAACGCTAAGCCCCCGTTCCTGTTAACCAGAATAATTTATCACAATAACGGGCTGTTATACGAAGTGCCGACAGGAATGTTTCAGGTTTTTGAAATTAAAATGATGTGGTTTCCGATGCGCCGAATGTTATATTATTTATTCTTAAAAACAATAATAGTCCGCTACTTGTTAATCGATTGATTAATTTTTTATGTCTGATAATCAATTAATTAACAAAATCTGACAAAAGAATGATACGCTCAATCAATCGTTTGATTAATTTTGAGCAAGGAAAAAGCAATGGAGAAAGATAAAACTGATAAACCAGATAAGAAAGACCACATCCTGGACGTTGCCGAACGCGTGTTTTCGGACCTGGGATTTGATGGCGCTTCAACCCGTTTGATATCGGGCGAAGCAGGGGTGAACATGGCAATGCTTAATTACTATTTCGGCTCGAAGGAAGGATTGTTCCTTGCAATTTTTGAACGTAAGATATCATCATTCCAATTATTGCTGCAAAATATCGGCAACGACGGAACCATGAGCTCGTGGGACAAGCTGTCCACCTCGATAGACAAGTACGTTGACCGTATCATCGTTAATAACTGCTTTCAGAAATTGATAAACAGGGAAATATCGATGAACAAACGCTGGGAGCTTACCGATAAGATAACGGCAATATTGATGGTAAACGTAGTGGAGATAAGGAAAATACTGGACGAAGGAATAAAAAACGGAAGCTTTTTTGCCGACATCGATTGCGAAATGGTTATCGCCACCATATTCGGTACTAAAAACTATATCCTTAACACCCCCCAATTATCATCGCTGATACTGGGGTACGATGTTCGCGACGAAAAGCTGATGGAAGAAAAGCTTAAGCCCCGCATTAAAATATATATGAAACGACTTTTGAAAGCCTACTTAATGACCGACAATGACTACATCAAACAATAACATCCCTACCACAATGAACAGTACGCTGAAAAGCTTTCTGCGTATACTGATTCCCGCCGTGCTGCTTACGCTGCTGCTTGGTGCAGCTGCAAAAGCGCAGGACCGCACTATCACCCTTGACGAGGCAATTAAGCTCGGCATAAATAACAGCAAGGTGCTAAAGCTGTCGCAAAGTAAAATTGACCGTGCGGTATCGCAATATAACCAGGCCAAAGACAATGTGTTGCCAACAGGCAGCGCCAGCTTTGACTATAACCGTGCGCAAATACCGGCTAACAAACTATCATTTGGTACCGAAAGCCTCTCGCTGCCAAAAAGCGCCAATGCCTTTTTAGGTATCGTATCGCTTAACGAAACCATTTTCGCCGGCGGTAAACTGCGTTATGCCAAAGAATCGACCGACCTGCTTACCCAGGTTGCGCGGCTGGATGCTGAGCTTGACAAGGACCAGATAACTTACGATATCATCAATGCTTACTACAACCTATATAAGGTGCTGCAAAGCAAAAAAGTAGTTGAGCAAAATCTGACATCGATAGATGCGCAGATCAAACAATCGCAACGTTTTTTTGAACAAGGGTTGGTTACCAAGAACGATGTGCTGCGTTTTCAACTACAGCGTTCAAACATCGAACTTAACGGCATCGACCTGGAAACTAACCGTAAGATCATTAACTATAACCTCGACGTGCTTTTAGGTTTGAATGAAGGCACGCAATTGGGTATAGCACAGATAAATGAAGCAGCGCGTGCAATTGCTCCGTTAGCAAATTATATTGACACCGCTATTAACAGCCGCCAGGAATTTAAACAGGCTGACCTGCGTACCAAATATGCCGAAACCAGCATCAAAAATATACAGGCTAATTCCACACCCACGCTCGGTGCATCGGTAAGCGGGTATTATGTTGACGTTTCTGCAAATCCAATCCCTAAGAGCGGCAGCTATATTACGCCGGTAACTGTCGGTTTGGGCCTTAAATGGAACTTCGCTACGTTGTGGACCAACAAAAACAAAATATCCGAAGCAAAAATTCAACGTGAAGAAACGCTCATCAACAAAAATATTGAGCTGGATAACGTTAAACGCGAGGTAAACCAAAACTACCAGGATTATACCCAGTCGCTGGATAAGATAAAGCTGCTGCAAACCTCCATTGAACAGGCGGGTGAGAATAACAAGATCCTGGAATCGAAATACAAGAGTAATATCGCTTCAGCAACAGACCGTGCAGATGCTGAAACACTTTTATACCAGGCACAGATAAGCCTTGAGCTGGCAAAAGCCGATGCAGGCCTGGCGTACTACACTTTAATAAAATCAACCGGAAAACTTAACAGATAATACAGAACTCCAAAACAATACATACAATGGCAAAGTCAAACGAAACACAGGAAAACGAACCCAAAAAGAAACCGAACAGGGTATTGCCGATAATACTTGGCTCAATACTGGTAATTGGTATTATTTTCGGTATAAAAGAATACATATACTACGGCAAGCATGTTGACACGGACGATGCCCAGGTTGACGGCAACATAAGCCCGGTAGTAGCCCGCGTAGGCGGATATGTGGATAGCATTTATTTTGAAGAAAACACCCACGTAAACAAAGACCAGGTATTAGTAAAAATTGACGACAAAGACTATAAGGTACGCGTTGAGCAGGCCGAGGCAGCTGTAACAGGCGCAAGCGCAGGCATTGGTGTAAATCAATCGCAGATATATGCTAACGCAGCAAACTCGGCAAGTGCAATGGCCGGGGTAACATCAAACAAAGCGCGTTTGGATAAAGTTAAAAAAGATTACGACCGCTACGCCAACCTGGTAAAAGACGGTTCGATTACCCAGCAGCAATTTGACCAGGCTAAAGCTGATTTAGAAGTTGCACAGGCAAACTACCGCGCATCGCAAGACCAATACAAGGCCGCACAGGAACAGGTTGGTACCACAAAAAGCCAGCTTGCTGTTACACATACCGGCGTAAGCCAGAAACAGGTTGATGTTGATTACGCTAAACTGCAGCTGTCATACACCTGGGTTAAATCACCATCGAGCGGTATCACTTCGAAAAAGAACGTCCAGGTAGGTCAGCTGGTACAGGCCGGACAGACGTTGTTCTCGGTAGTTAACGACAACAGCATATTCATCACTGCCAATTTTAAAGAAACCCAGCTGGATAAAATCCGCAATGGGCAAAAAGTAGACATTGATGTTGACGCTTACCCTGATATGAAAGTACAAGGCGAGGTTTATAATTTTTCGCCTGCTACAGGCGCCAAATTCTCGCTGCTGCCACCGGATAATGCTACCGGTAACTTTGTTAAGGTTGTACAGCGTGTGCCCGTTAAAATTAAAATCAACGGCTCGAAAGAAGACCTTGACAAACTGCGCCCGGGCATGAGCGTGAATGTTTCGGTAAGAGTGAAGGAATAATTTAGTCCTGAGCCTTGAGTCTTTAGTCTTGAGTCAGCAATTGACGCGGAGACGTATTGACTTAAGACTAACGACTGCAGACTTAAGACTTAGAAAAAATGGCTGAAACCGGCTTTAAGAAATGGATCATTACCATCACGGTTATCGTGGCTTCGCTTTTGGAGCTGATAGATACCACGATAGTAAACGTATCCTTACCCCAAATACAGGGTAACCTTGGCGCTACGCTGGAGGATATTGCCTGGGTAGTAACAGGCTATGCAGTAGCAAACGTAATTATACTCCCTATGTCGGGCTGGTTGGGCAGCCGCTTTGGGCGAAAGCAATACTTTATAACATCTATCATCGTATTCACCATCGCCTCGTTTTTATGCGGCAATGCAACAGGGCTTGATGAGCTGGTAATATTCAGGATATTGCAGGGTGTGGCAGGCGGTGGCCTTATATCCACCTCCCAGGCCATATTGGTTGAAACCTGGCCACGTGAGCAAATAGGCACGGCTACGGCGCTGTTTGGTTTAGGTGCAGTGGTTGGCCCAACTGTAGGACCAACCATAGGCGGCTATATTACCGACCACGCCACCTGGCGCTGGATTTTTTATGTAAACATACCGGTAGGTGCTATTGCAGCATTTTGCGCCTATACCTTTATAAGGGAAACACCGAAGGACGCAAAGGGTAAACCGATTGACTGGTGGGGCATTGTCCTGCTGGCTATATCTGTGGGCAGCTTACAAACCGTGCTGGAAAAAGGCGAAACGGAGGACTGGTTTTCGAAAACATATATCCTGGTGCTAACAGTTACTGCAATATTGGGTGTAATACTGTTTATATGGCGTGAAATGAGCATCGATTACCCGATAGTGAATTTTGGCATTCTACGGCATCGAAGTTTCGCCGTGGGTATGTTTACCTCATTCATCCTTGGGTTTGGACTATACGGTTCGGTGTTCGTATTCCCGGTATTTTGCCAGAACCTGCTTGGCTTTACAGCGCAGCAAACCGGCGAGCTGCTGTTCCCCGGCGGCATTTGCACCATTGTTATGATGCCTTTTATAGGCAAGATGCTTAATAAAGGTATCCCTGCCCAGTTTATGGCTACCGCAGGCATGTTTTTGTTCTTTGTGTTTACCTGGATGCTCAGCAATTCGACACTGGCAACAGGACAGGCTGATGTATTGGTACCACTGCTAATACGCGGCGTTGGTATGGCCTTATTATTCGTACCACTGACTACATTGGCCATCGCCGACCTGAAAGGCCCCGAGCTTGGCCAGGGAACAGGCCTGAACAATATGATGCGCCAGTTAGGCGGTTCATTCGGCATTGCGGTTTTGACGACGCTGATTCACATCAGGTCGGGCTTTCACCGCAGCGTATTGATTGAGCACGTTAACCCGTATAACCCTAACTTTACCCAGCGCCTGAATATGCTAACGCAAAGCTTTATAGCAAAAGGCAAATCGGTATTAGATGCTACGCACATGGCTTATGCCGCTATTGAAGGCGCCGTTACAAGGCAAACAATGTTGTTAACTTACGACGATGCCTATTGGATATCGGGGTTGGTGATGCTGTTCTCTATCCCGCTGCTTTACCTGCAGCCGTTTAAAAAAGCAGTAAAGATGCCGGTTGATGCACACTAAAAGGATGTGCGAATACCTGATGTGCGGATGTAAAAATTAAGAAGCTCCCGCCTCTGCGTTCTCTCCCCGCGCCTCCTGTGGTTATAAAATTACACTAAAAATAAAAAGCTGTTCATTTTACATGAACAGCTTTCCCCAAAAAACTACAATTAAAATTTTATTATCACCCCGGTCGCAAAATATATTCGTTGCCAGGATATTTAATCTAAGGCCTAAATGTACAATTTTTTACATCAAAAACGCAAATTTAATTGACCCCAGGAATGCGATTTATGAAAAATAAATGAAAAAAAGCGCCCCATTCGCTGTAAAAGGCGTTATGAAAACAACACTGTTATCATCGCCCGTCTTTTTTTATTTTTGAAAATCAGGCTTTTTAAAAACCTATAAAATTAGTTAATACCACTTCATAAATTTAAAACACCGGCTTTTACCGATAGCTATATTATTATTGGTTTTTGAGCCAGGGCTCAATCTTCTGGCGCTAAATTGGAGAATTAAAGCAGCAGGCAGGTTAAATCAGATGTCCGGCGACTGCATTTAGTTCCTAAAAAGGCCTTTTTGATACAGTTAGGGCCATTTTTTTAGATAAAATAAACTTTTTTAAAAAAGGACTTGTGTAAGAAAAAAAGGTGCGTATATTTGCATCCCCGTCCGAGAGATACTTCGGACAACCGGAGTGGTAGTTCAGCTGGTTAGAATACGTGCCTGTCACGCACGGGGTCGCGGGTTCGAGTCCCGTCCATTCCGCTAAAAGAGCCGCAAGGCTTCGTAAAACGCTTAAATCATCTGGTTTAAGCGTTTTTTTTTGCTCAAAAAATCGCATAACTACTCAGGTTTTATGACTCACCCAGGTGACCTATTCGGTGGCCTGTTTCTAATAACTAATTTAGCCACAAATTAACGTTAACTAAATGGTATTCAATTAGTTAGATGGTTTAAATTTGGGCTTAAAACAGCTCAAAACCACTCAAAATTCTGGCTTCTTGAACACCTGGATTTCGGTTGATATCAAAGCACCTCAAATGACCTCATCGATCTGGGGCCGAGGGTTCCGGTCCTTTAGGGACTGATTGAAATTTTGCCCAAAAAGTGACCTTATCGGTGACCTATTGGGAAGCTTTGATTTAGGTCACCGAATACCGAAGTAAACAGTTGATTTTAAAGTACTTAATATGACAAAAATGACCTCAAAAAGGCTCATTTGACCTCAAAATTAATGTAGTTAAACAATTTAAAATCAAATGTGGTATGAAAAGCACACAAAGGTTCTCAGTTCTCATCTGGGCTGACAAAAGAAAAACAGATGCTAAAGGTAATGTTCCGCTTTACGCGCGAATTACCTATTTGGGCAAAAGGGCGGAAATCTCAATGGGACGTAAAGTCGATCCCAACAAATGGGAACCGGAGGCAGGATTTGTAAAAGGTCCGGGTCAGGAAGTCAAGGACATCAACAAAGAAATTATTACGGTCAATAATGAGATTCACGCGGCCTTTATGGATCTTAAGCAAACAGATGATTTTATTACCGCCGAAAAGATCAAACAGCGATATGCCGGTGAAGACGCTCCACAGCGGATGTTGCTGGAAGTATTCGATGAGCACAACAAAAACGTAGAGGAACTGGTCGGTAAGGACTTCGTAAAGGCCACGCTGACCAAGTATAACACTGTCCGATCTAAGACAGCGGATTATGTCCAGCACAGGTTTAAAAAAAACGACATCTACCTGGAGTCAATTGATTATGGTTTTGTAACCGGATTTGAAATGTATCTCAAAACCGAACATGGCATTGAACATAATACCGCCATGCGGTATATGAAGAACTTAAAGAAGATCGTTAACCTGGCCTTTAATCATGGTTGGATAAGGACCAATCCGTTTAACCTCTTTAAATGCACCTATAAAAAGGTAAACCGGTTGGAATTAGAATGGGAGGAAATCCAACAACTTGCCAGCCATCCATTTACCATAAAACGCCTGGAAGAAGTCAGGGACACCTTCTTGTTCTGCTGTTATACCGGTTATGCTTTTGTTGATATCGAAAAGCTTACCCCGCAGCATATCCATATCGGAACAGATAAAGTAACGTGGATCAAAACCATGCGGACAAAAACTTATGTAACCGCTAACGTTCCGTTGATTCCACAAGCGATTAAACTTATTGAGAAATACAAAGATCATGATTGCAGGATCGTTCAGAACAAGCTGTTCCCGGTAAAAAGTAATCAGAAGATGAATGCTTATTTGAAAGAGATCGGTGACCTCGCTTCTATTACCAAAGTTTTAACCACACACATTGCAAGGCACACATTCGCGACAACGGTTACCCTGGAAAACGATGTGCCATTGGAAACAGTCAGTAAAATGCTTGGGCACACAAAATTGCCGACTACCCAAATCTATGCTAAGATGAAGGATAAGAAGGTTAATCGTGACATGCACGCATTAAAGATAAGGTTAAAAGAACAGGAAGAAACCGAAGAGACCCAATTAACAGAGGAGGAATTAGTATGAATTTAGAACAATCAATTATAACCGATATTCTATCGATTATAAATAGTGCAAGAGAAAAGGCTGTTCGTTCGGTTGACCATGAACGTGTGATTATGTACTGGCACATTGGCGAACGCATTTTTGAAGAAGAGCAACATGGCCGCGAACGTGCGGTTTATGGAGACCGCTTAATCGGGTATCTCGCCGATCAGCTGCAACCTCAATTTGGAGATGGGTTTGCTTCTAGAAATTTAAATCGTTTCAGGCAGTTTTATCGAAAGTTTCCAATTGTGTCCACACTGTGGACACAATTGAGTTGGTCACATTACAGGTTCCTATTAACCATAAATAACAATGAAAAAATAGAATTTTATATTCAGGAAACTGTAAAAAATAACTGGACAGCAAGGCAATTAGATCGACAGATTGGGAGTCAGCTATTTGAACGGCTTTTGTTAAGCACAGATAAAGAAAGAGTACTCTCGATGGCAAGGAATGAAAAACGGCCGGCCGAGCCAAAAGAGATCATCAAGGACCCTATGATTCTTGAGTTTTTAGGTTTGAAACCAGAAGCTGCATATTTTGAGAAAGACTTGGAAGCTGCGCTTATTACCCATTTGCAGGAATTTATGCTGGAGTTGGGTAATGGCTTTTCATTTGTAGCGCGGCAAAAACGAATTCACCTTGACGGCGATGACTTTTTTGTAGATCTGGTATTTTATAACCGCTTGCTCCAATGCTTTGTTATCATCGAACTGAAAACCCATAAGATCACACATCAGGACCTCGGCCAATTGCAGATGTATGTAAATTATTACGACCGTATTGAGCGGCTAGCTCATGAAACCCCTACGGTCGGCATTTTGCTATGCCTGGAAAAAAACGACACGGTAGTTAAGTTTACGCTCCCGGAGAACAGTAACATCTTTGCATCCAAATATCAGCTTTATCTGCCCACTGCTGAGCAGCTTTCTATTGAGATCCAAAACGAGATGCTTAAGCAAAAGGAGAAAGAAGATTTGTAGGATTTTAAACTTCTATGAATTAAAATTGTCTTTCGTGACCACCATGTAAATATAAATGAATTGCGCACACAGTGTGTGCGCAATTCATTTACACACCAATTGGGAATTG
>JAZJZL010000180.1:0-997 GCA_040389845.1 Bacteroidota bacterium | reverse complement strand
CAATGTCTAAAGTCATATCTCAATTTGAATTGTGCAGGCATGGCCAAAGCAATGGTATTGTACTGTATGTAAAACCAAATCCTCCAAACAGGAAGACAACTGTCCCCTGGTAAAATGCACCTTACAAACCTGCCAATTCTGAGTTTGGCCGGAGGACGTCGGTCAGGTGTTTTTAGTAGTTCGAATGTTTGATTTTTCATTGTTAACACGCCACAATTCTTATCAGCCCGCTTTTGTCAGTTATGCGGTTGCAGTTGTAAACCCGACGATTCAGCATTCCCGGAGTTTTCTGTGTCTATCGGCTTTATATCCGGCGGCATCAGCTTATAAATTGCTGAGATTACCAATAGCGTCAGTATTGTAGACGTCGATAAACCACCGATCAGTACCCAGGCAAGCGGGGAATAAAATGGTGACTTTTCGATCGCTAACGGGATTAAGCCCATAATAGCAGTCATCGATGTATGGAGATTTCGGGGGCATTGACCACTTAATTCCGGTTGTCCAGTTCAGCTATTCCGGCAACTATTGACCATCCAAACCCATTGGGGCTCAATTTTATAATTAGAATTTTGAATTAAGTCAATGATCAAAAAAGCATGGAATCAGGTGGTCAGTCAATGCGGAATTTCCAACCAGGGACCCTTTTTAATATTTTGTCCAGATCAGGTTAAAAAAGCAGCGAATTGCAAATAATTGCATAGATAATCGAAAATTAATCGATTATCTATCCGAAATTCAGCAAGTTGATCTTGGGCGAAGCATATCTTTATCTTCGGCGCTTGCTTAGATAGTAAATTTATGGGCACGTTTTAAAGTAATAAACGAGCACCTGTCTTCGGCAGAGTGCCCGTTTGGGTATTAACTGACTTGAAAAGAACGAAATGAAGATTTTATTTTGCTGATTTAGCATAAGCTTTTAACCCGCTGTCCAGGAAACGGAGATAATTGACGGGGTCATAGTCCGCCCCTCCGGCTGGTACCAACAGGTTACCAT
>JAZJZL010000179.1:0-4010 GCA_040389845.1 Bacteroidota bacterium | reverse complement strand
AACAATAGCAATATCTAATAAAAATTGTCCTTGTTAGACCAAAGGTAAGGGTTACATACGTCATCGATGGGTAACACCCATCGCGAAAACGGCGGACGAGCGCGTGTTGTGAACATACAACATTTCTAATCCAAATGTCATGGTTTATTGTTATCAAGTAACAATGGCTGTCATTATTTATCTTACAGGAAAAAACTAATCCGTGGAAAATATCCTCAACATATCAAATCTGACAAAAACATACAACAGCGCGGGCAAGACACTTACCGTCCTCGATAATATAAATTTTTCGGTCGCGGTCGGCTCAACTAATGCCATCGTGGGGCCATCCGGCAGCGGTAAAACTACATTGCTTGGTCTCTGTGCCGGGCTTGACAGGGCCAGTTCCGGGGCAGTTGAACTTAATAATATTAACCTGGGCAAGCTATCGGAAGACCAACTGGCGCAGGTGCGTAACCAATACATCGGCTTTATCTTTCAAAACTTCCAGTTGCTGCCTACGTTGACTGCACTGGAAAATGTGATGGTTCCGCTGGAGCTAAGGGGCGAAAAAAATATCCGTGCCAGGGCTTTGGATTTGCTGGATAAAGTTGGCCTTGCCGAGCGCGGGCACCACTACCCTACGCAGTTGTCTGGCGGAGAGCAACAGCGCGTTTCTTTAGCGCGTGCATTTTCAAATGCGCCACGTATTTTATTTGCCGATGAGCCTACCGGTAATCTCGATGCGGAAACCAGCGAGAAAGTGGTAAAGCTATTGTTCGACCTGAATAAGGAAGCAGGCACCACGCTGGTTGTGGTAACCCACGACCTTGACCTTGCCGCAAAAACTCAGCGCATACTTCGTATTAAAGGCGGCAAATTGATTGCTGATGATTTAACCGTTAACAGCTAAGCCGCCATGGAAAACACAACCTTATTAACCAAACGCAAAATAAGCGTGCGCTGGCTGTTTGACATGGCCCGGCGCGACAGCCGCAAAAACAGGTCGCGGTTGCTGCTGTTTATTTCGGCAATCATTTTCGGGATAGCTGCTTTAGTAGCTATTTATTCGTTCAGGTATAACCTGCAGAAAGACATCGACTCACAAGCTGCTACCCTCATCGGCGCAGATTTGATGGTACAGGGCGGTCACCCGCCCGATGCCACTGTTAAACCATTGCTTGATTCTTTAGGCGGCTCGAAATCGGAAGAACGAAGTTTCCCCTCGATGGTATATTTCCCGGTAAGCAAAGGAACCAGGTTAGTACAGGTGCGCGCGCTAAAAGGACAATACCCATACTATGGGAGCTTAGAAACGGAACCTGCACAAGCCGGTCAATCCTTCCGGAACGGTAAAGCTGCATTGATAGATAAAGTACTTGCGCTGCAATTTAACGTACATGTAAATGATTCCGTTAAAGTGGGCGATCTTACCTTTCTGGTAGCTGGGATATTGGACAAAGCGCCGGGCCAAACGGGTATTTCATCAGGCGTTGCTCCTATCGTATATATACCATTGCAATATTTAGAGCAGACTGGCCTGCAAAAAAAGGGCAGCCGCATCAATTACAGCTATTACTATAAGCTCGATAAATCGATTAACGTTCCTAAGTTGGTAAAGGCCATAGAGCCGAAACTCGATAAAGCCGAATTGAACATCGAGACCATCGAAAGCCGCAAGGAAGGGACCGGTCGCTCCTTCGGCGATTTGACACGGTTCCTGTCGCTGGTTGGTTTTATTGCTTTGCTGCTGGGCTGCGTTGGCGTTGCAAGTGCCATACATATTTATATCCGCGAGAAGATTGCGTCTATCGCCATTATGCGTTGTTTGGGCGTGAAAGCATCCGAAGCGTTTTTAATTTATTTAATACAGATTATCGGTATCGGTATAATCGGTTCAGTTATTGGCGCGGCGCTGGGTACCGTTATTCAGAACGTACTGCCGATGGTTATGAAAGATTTCCTGCCGCTAACGATATCGACAGATATTTCATGGCTGGCTATCGGACAAGGCGTATTGCTGGGCATCATTATTTCGGTGCTGTTTGCTTTGCTGCCGCTGATATCCATCCGCAATATATCGCCATTAAATACCCTGCGCATCAACTACGATGAAGTAAACCTGGTGCGCGACCCTTTTCGCTGGCTGGTTTACCTGCTGATAATAGGATTCATTATCACTTTCACCTATTTCCAGTTAGATAGCTGGATGGCAAGTATTTTCTTTACCATCGGCATAGGCATAGCGTTTTTGATACTGGCCTTTACAGCGTGGCTGCTTATGCGACTGATGCGGGCATTCATCAAAAGTACCTGGGGCTATTTGTTCCGCCAGGGATTCGCCAACCTTTACCGCCCGAATAACCAAACCATTATTTTGATTACATCAATTGGTTTGAGCACGGCTTTTATCTGCACGCTGTTTTTTATCCAGAGCATTTTGATGGGGCAGGTAAAACTGTCATCAAGCGGCAATCAGTCGAATATGATTTTGTTTGATATACAAACCAGTCAGCAAAAAGGCATTGCGGAGCTAACCAAACAACAGCACCTTCCAGTGATACAGCAGGTGCCGATAGTGGCTGTCCGGCTTGTAAAGGTTAATGGTAAGACCGAAGCCGATGTTAAAAAGGACACATCGATTAAAATACCACTGCGCGCTTTTACCTGGGAATACCGCGTTACCTATCGCGATTCGTTGAGCGCTACCGAAAAGTTGCTAAAAGGCGATTGGATAGGCAAAGCAGGAGATGCTAAAGAAATCCCGGTATCTATTGAAGATAATTTCTCCAGGCGTAACCACGTAAAGGTAGGCGACCACCTGGTATTTAATGTACAGGGCGTACAAATGCCGGCTATTGTAGCCAGTGTGCGGCAGGTAAATTGGAATAAAATACAAACCAACTTCCAGATAGTATTCCCCACCGGCGCGCTGGAAGATGCGCCGCAGTTTCATGTGCTGCTTACGCATGTCCCTTCTCCAAAAGTTTCTGCGCAGTATCAGCAGTCGGTGGTACAGCGTTACCCCAATGTATCCATTATCGATCTTGGCCTGGTGTTGAATGTTATCGACGGATTATTGGATAAAATTGGCTACGTAATCCGTTTTATGAGTGCATTTAGTATCATTACCGGCATCGTTGTACTGATAGCTTCGGTACGCATCAGCAAGTACCAGCGCATACAGGAAAGTGTATTACTGCGTACGCTCGGTGCAAGCCGCAAACAAATATTTACCATTACCGCACTGGAATACCTATTTTTAGGCATGCTTTCTGCTTTAACCGGTATTGTTATAGCCGCGGCAGGAAGCTGGTTGCTGGCCAAATTCAGCTTCGAGATTCCGTTTAATATCGATGTGCTGCCGGCAATTGTGCTGTTTGTGATCATTTCGGCGTTGACGGTAGTTATAGGATTATTAAACAGCCGTGGGGTACTGAATCGGCCGCCGCTGGAAATATTGAGGGGGAATTGATTGGGGTGATTTGAAAATTTGATGATGAGTCGATTTGAATATTTAAATAAAAAGCATTGATTAATTGGCATTATGCATTCAAATCTTGAATATCGACAAATTTTCGCCTCCAATTATAACGGGAGTAATATTGAAGAAGTGATGGAAATTTTAAAAACCTCCGGTGCTTCTCAAATGGATACACTTAAAGTCCTAATGGATGAATTAAACTTTTCGATAACAGAAGCTGATGAAATAGTGCTGAATTCAATTACCTGGATTGAAAATAAAGAAATTACTTTGCGGATAAGAGAAGGTTTTGCGGATATCCTTAAAAATTCGCATAGCGAAAATTGACGTTATAGATTAAAACATGCATAAACTAAAAATATTTAGCATCGCATCATTACTGTTTGTTATTGCTGCATGCGGTGGTAAAAAGGCTCAACCTGGGGGTGACACTACTGCCGCTGCTACCAAGCCAGATTCCACTGCAACGGAGAAAACCGTTTTATTTTTTGGCGATAGCCTCACCGCCGGGTATGGACTTGACGACCCGGCACAAGCTTATCCGGGT
>JAZJZL010000178.1:0-4295 GCA_040389845.1 Bacteroidota bacterium | reverse complement strand
GCCTTCCAATATCTCGCCGGTACTATCTTTGGCCCATGCGGTGCAGCCGTATTCGTCACCTTCTCCGTCCATCTTAAATCGGAGTGGAGAAAAGCGGCGGCAACTATTCAGGGCTGATATAATGAATTGGCTGGACCATGACGGGCGGCCCTGAATTATATTCAAGTTCTGCATTACCATGAGCGGAGAGGCGCCGATCCGGTTCGCCATTTCCAGGGCGATCATAATATTTGGAATATTATTTTGGTATTCCTTCGGTACCAGGCTGGAAGTGGTCATCATTTTTGCTACCCGTTGCGAGTGCTCAAATACCTGCTTGTCTGCGAACACTGGCATTGATGGCATAACGGTTAATGATTGCTGATCAACGACGGCAGGAACTGTTGCCTGTGGTTGGATTTCCGCTATTGCGGGCGGGGTTGCTTCGGCTGTTGCAGCGGGTGCTTTCTCGTCGAATGGTAACGGTTGATTTTTTTCCATAACTTGCATTCTGTTTATGATGATGATTTGTGTTTTGAAATAACCCCTGGCCTTCACAACCAGGGGCCTGTTGCGGGAGTTGCCTTATCCCTCTGTGTTGCCTTCCTCGGCGCTTTCCTGAGTTCCTTCAGTGGCTTGCTCGTTCGTTGCTTCTGCATTTGCTGCCTCACCTGCTGCTTCCTGTTCTGCTACTTTTGGTGCGTTCGGATCGTGTAACATGGTATTAATACGCTCTCCTTTGAGCGGGTTTAACTCGGGGCTATAAAAAGAAATGTCTTCTTCCGGGAATTTCATTTTATATAAAGCCATCGGGATTAGCCATCTCAGATTAGATATGTGCGGGTAATCATCCAGCTTGTCAATGTCAATTTTTGCAATTTCTTCGGTCTCCTGCGTTTCTGCATATTCAAATTCATTAGCTTTCCCGGTAGCATAGAAAAAGTACACTTGCCAATCATGGCCCGCTATCACAATTAGATCATTCCATTCTTCATGATCTATACCGCATTCCTCATTGAATTCACGGCGCATGGCCAGTAATGGAGATTCGCAGGCTTCAATCTTTCCGCCCACTCCATTTAATTTACCAGCCTGCCATTTCGGTTTTTCTTTCCAAATCAATACTACTCTTGCCAGAGTATGATCGAAATAAAAACCGCACACATAATTGACCATAAACTATTATTGAATTTGTTTTAGAAAAACCGGCGGCAGTTCTCCGCCGGTACCATTAACCATTTAAACCTATCCTTAACTTCTTTTAAAATACTCCCGGTGTAGAAACACCCGGAGTTGTTGAGTTCCTGATTTGTAGCTAATTTCTTTTCGGCCTCCATACGATCAGACCATAACCGACTATCAACAGTCCGGCCACTACGATCACGTGCTGAATAAATTCCTTAGTAATCATCTTTGCTTTCTATTACTGCTAAAACAAATGCGACTACCGCGACCACCAATAAAAATATTATTATGTACATACTTAACGGTTGATTTAATAATAGTCCACAAACGGTTGCTCGCTACGGAGAAAATCCACACCCCGTTTCGATATATCGTTATCGTCCAATAGCCCCGGTATCTGATCTTTATTCGCATATAACTTGTTGTGTTTTCTTACGATCGCTACCACGCTGATCAGCGCGATAATGAATAGGATAGCTGAGATCCAAAAAATTGTTTCCATTGTGTAGGGATTAATTAAGGGTAAAAAGTGCCAGCGCTTACCCGGCTGACTTAGGGGCGTACCTCTGTTTGTATTTCGGCTTAAAGTGCGGATCGTCCTTTCGGCCAACACCTGGCACCTTTATACGCACCCAGGTTTCCGCTACTCTTAGGTGTTTAGCTTCGTCTCATTTGCCTATCCCTTTGCCAAAGGGCAGGAACAGTCTTTTCGGCATCAACTCCGCATCAACCGCCATTTATTATTTAAAGAACTTTTAAAAAAGGGGCCGCAAGCGAGCCGGCCCCACGCCGTCCTTCCATGATTATATGTGTGGCGCGATTGCCCGCGCTATTGTTTCATTGATCTTATTCAGCCCCTTATGCTTCAGCATTACTGCCATTAACTCGCCCTCGATGTTCGTAATCATATCGGCGGTGTTGTTAATATACTTCAGACATTTTGGCGACAACCCCACTTCTTCAATCTTCACCTGGCCCTTATGGATAGTGTAGATAACCTTAGCCATGAATGGGCTGATCACCTTGTGTGGCAGAAAGAACCGGTCCGGTATGCGGTATGGGAAGATTTGGCGTTCGGTCATGGCTTCTTTTTAAAGAATGAAAAATAAATCCTCTCCGCCTCCTCCTTACCCCGCTCCTCATACGCTCTCATGTACGCCGCCATCGCCTTGTCCTCGATCGCCTGCATGCCGCCGCGGGTGATTCTTTTTGCGGCTTGTTGGGCGGAGTGGAGGTCGGGGTGTTCGGGGGTCATAGCTTTACCCGTTTAAATGCTTTTATCATTGAAAGGCACATAGGGCATGTAATACCGCCGCGTTGAACAATTTTAACTTCGAACTTAGCATGCCCTTCACCTTCACCAAATACCTGCCCATTGCATAGTCCAACATTTGAACCACCGGTAACTACCGGGTAATGCCACAAGGGTTCCATCGGTTCACCGTCTTCGTCTGTAATGAATTTTACAAGATTGTGTGCCATGGCTATACAGTCTCAAGATTTACAATAGCTTCGCGGGATTCCTCCTGCATCTCGTCGGCTGTGGAGTTGGGAAGGGTGGCAAACATGTCACAGCGGAACCAACTTTCATCGCCAAACCTTTCAAGCCGGTAAAACAGCCTCCCGTCACCCTTATCTCTTTCTTCCTCGATGACTAAATCAATGTCTCCAATGGCGGGTCTTGCGGCTTTCTCTTTGCCCAGAGCGCACATCCATTTGTCAGAAATGCACATCACTTTCATCAGTAAACTATTTTAAATTCATTATCCTTTCGCAGGCTCTAATCGCCTGCTCGGTCGAAAGGGGTACGGTTTGGTCTTTCATGATGTTGCGGTTAGTGGTTTTCGATAGGTGATTAGTTAATCAATAACCTGTTCCATAATTTTGGAGTAAGGATTGTATGCATTTTGAATCCAGAACTCGCATACCCCGGTGGGCAATAAGTGTGAATTGTGATCGGCAATTTTCAGTTCATCCGGGCTTGTCCAGCACTTGTCAGTGAAATTGCTTTCATGAACATGCTGCAACCTGGCGCCGTCTTTACCAATAACTGTAATGATCCTGCCTTCGAATTCAAACATTTCAACATCGCCAGTCAGCACGTGCATGTGCCCAGAATGCTCACCCAGTGCGATAGGCTTGTTACTTATTCTTACTGCGCCTTTTGGCAATTCTTTGATGAATGCGAATTGAACATCGCCCTGATGACCTTTGATTTTTTGCATATAGTTTTTAATTTAAGAACGGTAATCGAATGAGTATTCCTCTGCCTTGAAGGGAGATAACGAGGCAATTGCTTCAAGAGCATTAGCGTGATGCGGCTCAACGCCTTGTAAATATTGCGTGCCGGTTGATGGGCATGCCATTTTCACCCAGGCAAATGGCTGGTTGTCAATCTCCCGAAACTTTTCTTTTGTTTTCAAAAGTGTTACAGTTTCTATATCCCCGTTCGCGTGAACGATTTCCCTTTTATCAATCTCGACAGCGCCCAGCAGGTCCATCATTTTCTTTTGTCCCATCACTTCATAGATGCCGCCTTTTATTTCTGAATTTGTTTCAGATAAAAAAATCTCTTTGGTGATATCGCCTACGGCGGCGCTCTCCCATATCCACGCCGGCAATGCGCGTCCGTTGATGTAATACTGCTTGTACCCATCCTTGAATTCGATAGCAGGGCCGTTAGGATTATGAAGGCGCCCGCTATTGTTGCGAGTAATCTTAGCCGGCATGTCAGAGACAATGCAGAATCCATTCAGTTGGATCATGTCATATATGCCGGACATCAGCAAATCCTTAAATTCATTGAAGCCTTTGTGGTTGATTACGCCGATCTGAGTAAAAAAATCGTAAAATGATACCCATCCGTAATCACTGATAGACCCGTATTGAGCGAAATGTTCGAATTGTAATCCCTGAGCCCTGACCTGATCCCCGACCTGATCCCCGACCTGAGCCCAGACCTGAGCCCTGACCTGATCCCCGACCTGATCCCCGACCTGATCCCCGACCTGAGCCCAGACCTGATCCCTGACCTGAGCCCCGACCTGAGCCCTGACCTGATCCCCGACCTGATCCCTGACCTGATCCCCGACCTGAGCCCCGACCTGAGCCCCGACCTGATCCGGCAGGTT
>JAZJZL010000177.1:48529-51753 GCA_040389845.1 Bacteroidota bacterium | reverse complement strand
TTGCACATAGGGGGAGTCATCTCTCGTTCCAAAACAATTTTTTTAAGCCCTTGGGTGTTCCACCAAAGCAGCTTAACTACTTTTTCCGCACGGTCTTTTGCGCGTCCGTTGTAGTTTTGTTCTTTGTAGATAAGCGCCCAGGTTAAGCCACTGATAGGATAACCATCTTTTGCATCGGTGTTGCTCAACGATACTTTTGCATCGGCAGGTATATCGATATTACCGGCAGCGCTTGTTGAAGCAACGGTTGGGGTAACGTAGTTGCCACTCTTGTTTTTCAAATCGGCAAAGGTCATTTTGTTTTGCATGGCATAAGCAAGCTCAACGTAGCCAACAGCTCCCGGCGTTTGTTTAACTAGACCAGCAACACCTTCGTTACCTTTACCACCCAAACCAACAGGCCAGCTGATGGCCGAACCTTTACCAGGACTTTTTGCCCAGTCGGCGCTAACTTTTGCAAGGTAGGTGGTGAATATATTGGTGGTACCACTGCCGTCGCTGCGGTGCGCAATAAATACGCCGGTTGATGGCAATGTTACACCCGGATTGATTTTAGCAATCGCAGGATCGTTCCATTTGGTGATTTTACCCAGGAAAATATTAGCCAGTACATCTGGGTCAAGCTTTAGGGTGCTTTTTAATTCAGGCAGGTTGTAGCTTACTACCACTGCACCTGCACACATTGGGATATGCAGTACATCCGCGCCCATTTTCTTGGCCTGGTCGTCATTCAGCGGCGCGTCTGAATCGCCAAAATCGATAGTTTTATTGGTCAGCTGTAAAATGCCACCGCCTGAGCCGATGGATTGGTAGTTTACTTTTACACCGGCCGCCTTATCATATTCGGCAAACAGTTTTGAAAATAATGGGTACACAAAGGTGCTGCCCGCGCCAAGTAAGGTGCTGGCATCGGCAGGTGCAGTTGTCGCCTGCTTGGCAGCAGACGATGAATCGCCACCTGTTTTGGTGTTATTTCCACCGCAGCTAACTAAAGCTGTTTCGGCCAAAAGCATAGCCGCAAACGCCAACTGACTTATCTTAAGAAATTTCATATGAGTTTTTTTATTGTTTAAACCATAAAGGGGTCTTTTTGTGTGATTTGGTTGGTTATAAAATTGTTAAGAAATTATGAAGTTCTTTCAGTTGGCAGTGACGACGCGTAAAACATACATTTGAACATGATGGGATCATCAGTTACAAGAAAATCGGTTAAATAAAAATTTTATCAAAATAGTGAAATCTTTACCAAAATGATAGTGTACAACTGTTTTATAGTTAATCAATACGGCCAAAATTATGCTTTTTTAATAATTTGAAAGTAATGCTAAAACACTATGAAAATATTTGGCATTGATTTAGCTTTGTTATGGCAATATGCACTTTGCCTAAAATTAATAGGCAGGATAAATCCTGTACGCAAACCAATTATAGGTGCAGTTGCTGATTAATTTACTTAGTACTTTTTTATATGCTTATCGAGATACTTGAAATAAGCGCGTTGCTTGCTGTGTTAATTTTACCCCTTTGCTTTTCGTATAAAAAAAAGGTAAGAGCTATTAAATTTCCTAAAAACTACCGGGACACATCGGAGGCTAATTATGCGATCAATGAGCATGGATTTTTGGAGGAAATAAAACACGATAAAGTTAAGAGTGACGCCAATTAAGACATTTTAAAATGCCGCTCCCGATTAAGGTTAGCGGCTTTTTAATTAAATATTCTATAGTATTTATATAGAGTAGTTAGTAATTAATCCTCTTTCTTTCCCATTTTATATGTTCAGTTTTTATCAAAAAAATGAACATGTTTCCAAATCTGTACATTTCTTGCATAATTTCGGCTTTAAGATTTAATTCGCTAATCTTGATTTGTTAAACCTGCTGTAAAGACCTACCGGAAATGAATCATATAAAGTCCATAATCCTAACCTGCATTTTTGCCGGGCTTATCGTTTCTGTTGTTAGTGCCCAGCCTAAGAGCATACCGCAAAAGGTAGAAGCTTTACTAAAAAGGATGACGCTTGCTGAAAAAATCGGTCAGCTAAATCAATACAATGGGGATTGGGCTGCTACCGGGCCGGTAACCACGGATGTTGGCAATAAGTTAGATGCAATAAAACGCGGGGAAGTAGGTTCAATACTCAACATAACAGGTGTTCAACACACCCGGGTGTTCCAGGAAGCGGCTATGAAATCGCGGCTTAAAATACCGTTGCTGTTTGGGCAGGATGTTATTCATGGCTATAGTGTTACTTTTCCGATACCATTGGCCGAAGCTGCCAGTTGGGATATGGATGCCATTGAAAAATCGGCCCGGATTGCAGCCACAGAAGCCGCCGCAGGCGGCGTGCACTGGACCTTTGCGCCAATGGTAGATATTGCCCGCGACCCGCGCTGGGGCCGCGTTATGGAAGGTGCAGGCGAAGACCCTTATCTCGGCTCACTGATAGCAACTGCGCGTGTAAAAGGTTTCCAGGGAAACGGGCTTGGAAATTTGGATGCCGTAATGGCTTGCGCCAAGCACTTCACCGCCTACGGCGCGGCAATCGGTGGGCGCGATTATAACAGCGTCGATATGAGTCTGCGGACACTTTGGGAGGTTTATCTGCCGCCGTTTAAAGCTGCGCTTGATGCGGGTGTTGGCACATTCATGAATTCGTTTAACGATTTAAACGGAACGCCGGCATCGGCCAATCGTTATTTACAGCGGGATATTCTAAAAAATAAGTGGGGCTTCAAAGGTTTTGTTGTAAGTGATTGGGGGTCTATCGGCGAAATGATAAACCATGGTTATGTAAAGGATAACTATGAAGCTGCCGAAGCCGCCATTAACGCGGGCAACGATATGGATATGGAAAGCCGCAGCTATATCAACAACCTGGCAAAGCTGGTGGCTGATAAAAAGGTATCGGTAAAAACAATTGACGAAGCTGTAAGACGAATCCTTACCAAAAAATATGAGATGGGCCTGTTTAGCGACCCTTACCGTTTCAGCGACGAAGAACGTGAAAAACGTGTGCTGAACAAGCCTGAATTTACAGTAGCCGCCAGGGATGCCGCCCGCAAAAGCATCGTATTGTTGAAAAACGACAAGCAGCTATTACCGCTATCTAAAAGCACCGGGTCAATCGCCTTAATAGGCCCGATGGTGAAATTAAAGAAAGAGAATAAAGGTTTCTGGTCGCTGGATATTGGTGACGAAAACCAGGTGGTGTCACTTTATGA
>JAZJZL010000177.1:17916-48519 GCA_040389845.1 Bacteroidota bacterium | reverse complement strand
TGAAGGGATGCAGCAACAGGCCGGAAATACCAAATTGCTTTATGCACCGGGCTGCGATATTACGGACACCAGCAAAGCTGGCTTTAGCGATGCGGTTAAAACTGCCATGCGGGCCGACGTGGTGGTGCTGGCTATGGGTGAGCGCTTTGATATGACCGGCGAGGCCAAAAGCCGCTCGAATATTCATTTGCCTGGTGTGCAGGAAGAATTGATAAAAGCGATTGTAGCGACCGGTAAGCCGGTAGTAGTATTGCTTTATGCCGGCCGGCCGATGGTATTTGACTGGACTGCCGACCATGCGCCGGCAATTTTATATACCTGGTGGCTGGGCAACCAGGCCGGTAACGCTATTGCCGATATACTTTACGGAAATTATAACCCATCGGCAAAATTGCCTATAACCTTCCCGCGCACCGAAGGACAAATTCCAATTTATTATAACCATTACAATACCGGCCGCCCCGCACATGCCGATAATGATGTAAATTATACATCTGCCTATATCGATTTGCTGAATAGCCCCAAATTTGCTTTCGGACATGGACTAAGCTATACTACATTTAAATATGATAATATGAAGTTAAGCAAAGCTTCAATGCAGAAAGCCGGTAGCATAATAGTCTCGTTTGATATTGAAAATACCGGCAAATACCCGGGTGAAGAAGTTACCCAACTTTATCTTCGCGATTTGGTAGCGCAGCCCGTAAGGCCGACAAAGGAACTGAAAGACTTTAAAAAGCTAATGCTGCAGCCCGGCGAAAAAAAGACTATTAACTTTATCATCAGCAAAGAAAAGCTGGCCTTTTATGATGATAAACTGGAACGCATAACCCAGCCCGGCGATTTTATGCTGATGATTGGCAGCGCTTCCGATGATATCCGACTACAGGAAAAATTTACTTTACTCGACTAAAGCTTTCTATCTTAAATGAAATTATTCATTCACAAAAATTACGGCGAAATGTGCCGCGCTACTGCGGATGTTATTGTAAAACAAATAAAACAAAAGCCTGATTCTCTGATTTGTCTGACTTCAGGCGATACCCCTGCAGGTGCTTACCATTTACTGGTGCAGTACGCTAAAGAAGGTAAAGTTGATTTTAGCCAAACCTGGTTTGTGGGGCTGGATGAATGGGTGGGCATGGATAAAAATGATGCAGGCAGCTGCACCAATTTTTTGTATGAAACATTTTTCACCCCTGCGAATATCGATCCATCGCGCATGATGGTTTTCGACGCAAAAGCTGCTGATTTGGATGCATCATGCACTGCGATGAATAATTTTATTAAGGAACATGCCCCGCTGAATATAATGCTGGTTGGTGTCGGCATGAATGGACACATTGGCCTGAATGAGCCAGGCGCGGACTTTAACTCTTATGCCCATCACTCTCCGCTCGACCCGATAACGGTTGAAGTTGGTCAGAAATACTTCCAGGGTGAAACTAAATTAACAGAAGGTATTAGTCTCGGCCTGAAACATCTGCAAGAGGCCGGCATTCCTATGCTGTTAGCCTCGGGCATCAAAAAAGCTGAGATCGTAGCCAAAGCCCTGCAAGGCGAAGTAACCAACCGGGTTCCTGCATCTATTTTTCAAACATTACCCCACGGATATGTTATGCTGGATGAGGATGCAGCGACGAAATTAGGTTAAAGCGAATCGCGAAAGTCGATAAAAATTTGCTATTTATTTGATTATCAAATATTTGTAAGTGTGTAAAAACGAAATTATCTGATAGTCAGTGTGTTGTGTAGTGTTCAGGGTGTTCGGCGCGCAAAAACTGAACACCTGGAACGCTGTGTACACAACTAATTTCGCCACCCCGGCATCCTAGAATACTGTAAATTCTGCGAATCCAGTTTAATCTTGGTCTCGTTTACCATAATATTGTAACAATCCCTATTACAAGCAACAATTATAGTACAAGGGTGTTAAACTTGTATCAGCCGAAACATTAAAGCATTTCAACAATGAGAACAGAAGAATTAATTGCAACAGCTACCGCTCTTATGGCAGGTGACAAGGGCTTATTGGCCATGGACGAAAGCACCGCCACCTGTAACAAACGTTTTGAAGAAGCGGGCATCCCGCAAACAATTGAATACCGCCGCGCCTACCGGGAGCTTATTGTAACCACCCCAAACCTTGGCAAGTGTTTAAGCGGGGCCATTTTGTTTGATGAAACGATTTACCAGGCTACTGAAGAGGGAGTGTTATTTATCGATATTTTAAAGAAAGCGGGTATTATTCCGGGGATAAAGGTGGATGAAAGCACAGTGGATATGGCCAACTTTCCCGGCGAAAAAATTACCGAAGGAATTGACGGACTGCGCCAGCGGCTGGTGAAATATTACGAGTTGGGCGCTCGTTTTGCTAAATGGCGTGCTGTAATTACCATCGGCGAAAATACACCGACAAAAGGTAACATCGAAGCCAATATGCACTTGCTGGCCCGCTACGCTGCCTTATGCCAGGAAAATAACATTGTGCCCATTGTAGAACCCGAGGTAATAATGGATGGCGACCACAGCCTGAAAAAATGCGCAAAGGTTACAGCTAAAGTACTTGAGACATTATTTAAGCAATTGGAAAAGCAGCGGGTAAACCTGCAGGCTACTATTCTTAAACCAAATATGGTACTGCCAGGCACGCGGAATGCCAAACCGGTGAGTGTAGAGAAAGCAGCGAAAGCTACTGTTGAAGTATTGATGAAAAATGTACCGGCAACCTTAGCAGGCATTGCATTTTTATCAGGGGGGCAATCACCTGAAGAAGCTAGTGCGCATTTAAATGAGATGCATGTAAAATATAAGGGCAAGCTGCCATGGCCGCTAACGTTCTCGTTTGCCCGTGCCATACAACAGCCTGCTATGGATATTTGGCGGGGTGACGATAAAAATGTAAAAGCCGCACAAAAGCTCCTGTACCAACGTGCCAGCCTGGATAATGCTGCCAGGAGGGGAGAATATAAGCCGGAGATGGAGAGTGGTTCATAGTTGACAGTTCATGGTTCATGGAAGAAAAGAACCGGAAAACAGGAATCAAAAGCAAGAATTTTGCCAGCGCTAAGTGCAGCTGCTATGAACTATGAACCATGAACTATGAACTAAGAACATGAACCAAAAGAAACTCGTCGTTTTCGATCTTGATGGCACGCTCGCAGAAAGCAAGGCGGCTATTGATAAAGAAATGGCCGAACGGCTGGCTGCGCTGCTTACTGTTGCGAAGGTCGGCATTATATCCGGTGGCGACTGGCCGCAGTTTGAGAAACAGGTGCTGGGGCATCTGCCAAAGGATGCAAAGCTTAAAAGCTTGTCTATCCTGCCTACCTGCGGTACTAAGTTTTATCAATATAAAAAGGGCTGGAAGCTGCTGTATGCCGAGAATTTTACCGATGTACAAAAAAAGAAAATAATCGACTCGCTAAACGAGGCTGTGGAAGCATCCGGTTATAAGGCGAAAAAGACTTGGGGTGAAAGTATTGAAGACCGGGGCAGCCAGGTTACTTACTCTGCGCTTGGACAGGCAGCACCGCTCGACGAAAAGAAAAAGTACGACCCCGACTTTAAAAAGCGCGAAAAAATTAAAGCACACCTGGATAAGCTGATACCGGAGTTCGCCGTAAACCTGGGCGGCGCAACCTCTGTAGATGTCACCAAAAAAGGCATCGACAAAAAATATGGCATGCATAAACTGCACCAGGTGCTGGGCATAAAAATAAGCGAGATGATTTTTATTGGAGATGCGATATTTCCGGGTGGGAATGACTATCCTGCTAAGGAATCGGGCGCATTTTCGGTTTGCACTAAAGATGCCAACGAAACAAAAAAGATTATAGAGGGTATTATAGGCTGCCTGGATGCAAAAGGCCAATTCAAAAAAGGGTTTTAATAAATATTATGGTTGAAGTAAAAAAGGAAGGCATAATATTAAAATGCTCTGACCTTGATTTTGAGAACGAAGGCGTATTAAACCCGGCAGTGATGCAGGTAGGCGAAAAAATACATCTTTTTTATCGCGCAGTGCAAAAAGGGAATCAATCAAGCATTGGATATTGCAGGCTGAACGGACCGCTGACTTTGGAGCAGAAAAATGATGCACCTTTTTTAACTCCTGAATTTGAATACGAACAGCACGGGATGGAAGACCCGCGCATCGTACAGATAGATGGGCTTTATTATTTAAGCTATGTTGCGTTTGACGGCGCAAATGCGCTTGGCGCACTAGCCACTTCTGCCGACCTCGTAAATTTTGAAAGGAAAGGGATAATAGTTCCCCAAATTAGCTACGCAGATTTTGACAGGCTCACCAAACATAAGCCCCCTTTAAACGAAAAATATCTTCGTTATAACCGCGGCGCAAATATTTTGGCCGACAAGGATTTTGTTTTCTTTCCGCGAAGAATTAACGGAAAGCTTACTTTTTTACACCGCCTAAAACCCGATATTCAGATAACATCCGTAGACAGTTTAACGGAACTAAACAACATATTTTGGGAAGATTACTTTCTTCATTTTGAGGATCATATTATGCTTGAACCCAAATATCCGCATGAAGTAAGCTATGTAGGAGCGGGCTGCCCGCCAATAGAAACGAAACATGGCTGGCTGTTGATTTATCATGGCGTTAAGGATATGGTTAAAGGCTATGAATACTCCTGTTGTGTGGCGCTGCTTGATTTGGACGACCCCCGAAAAGAAATTTCACGCTTGCCCTATCCTTTATTTAAACCGGAGTTGTTCTATGAATTAAAAGGTGATGTAGATGATGTTTGCTTCCCAACCGGCACTGCACAGTTTGGCGACACCTTATATATTTATTATGGCGCAGCCGATGAATTAATCGCCTGCGCCAGTGTGAGCCTGCCTGCCCTTTTAGATGAGTTGATGTCGCTGGCAAAAGATTAAATCAGCACAGCCCCGCCATCAATCACAATGTTTTGTCCGGTTGCAAAACTTTGTTTCATTAAATAAACGAATGCCAATGCAACATCTTCCGCTTCGCCAACGCGCTTTAATAATAAACTATCAGATTGCGATTTAAAAAGACCCTCGCGATCTGCTTCGGTCATACCGCCCCATAGGTTTGTTTTTATTACGCCAGGTACAACTGAGTTAACGCGTATTGGCGCAAGCTCCACGGCCATCGCCCTTACAAAGCCTTCCATTGCCCCGCAAATGCTTGATGCGACAGACCAGCCAGCGCCCGGACGTAAACTTGCTGTGCCGCTGATTAATGATATGGCGCCGCCTTTATTAATATGAGGTGCGCCGTATTTTACCGCTGCAAAGGCACCCCAGTAACGGACGTTAAAAAATGAACGCGCATCGTCGATATCGGTTTCGTTGATGGTATGCAGGGTAAGGTTTTCGCCGGCGGTATAAACCAGGTGGTCGAACTTGCCCGCACTTTCAAAAAACTGTTTGATATTTTCTTCTTTGCTTAAATCGACAGCAAAGCCCGTGGCACTAGCGGGAAGTTCTTCTAAAGCATTATCTATCCTGCTTTTGTTGCCTGATACGATAACAACATTCGCGCCCTCTGCTGCCGCGAATTTAGCGGTAGCAAGCCCAAGGCCTGAGCTCCCGCCTAATATACTTACCCTCTTATCCTTTAACGATTGATTGATTTTAATTGAAGTATCCATTTGTCTTATTTTTTATAAGACAAAAGTGTGGGGATTAAAACGGGGTGCGTTTACCAAATGGTAAAAACGACCATGATTCACTTGATTTTAGGATTAAAGGATGCCTGGCGCTTGCAAATCAAAATCAGAAAATCCTTTAATCGGGTAAATCATGCTCCCAATCATTAGCCCTTTGATGGTGATTATGATTAACATTATGAAAAGCGTGAAACATAATGGTCGTCCCCTTAAAATAATCTAAGTTTTTAATATGATCATCAATCATATAATCTGTGCCGATGATTGATTTATCGCCGCAGAAAACAATATGTCGCCAATCTATAAATGGGAAATGCTCATCGAGCCATTCGCGTTTTTCGGGCAGGCATTGCGGAAATTCCATCGCTGCCGAAACAATGTACACCTCATAATTTTCCATTAACTTTTTTACGGACTCAACAGCGTCTTTCATTAAAGGCAGCGTGCGGAAAAACCCCGGTGTAAAAGCGTACCTGCGGGCGGCAGTTTTATCAGGCAGCATCTCGTTTTCTTCAAAACCGCGGATAGACTCACGGGTAACGCGTACACCGGATTCCCGTTCATACCAGTCGATGAAATGCGTTTCGGTATCGGCAATTACGCCGTCCATATCAATAGCTATTGATTTTTTCATGGCTAAATGTAAAAAACATAAATTAATCTTAGTGTAAATTTTACACTTCTTTCGCCATTAACTCTAAAACTTCGTCCCAGTTGTTTACCCGCTGGTGATGGGTGTGGTTTACGTTATGAAAGGCGTTAAACATGATTGTCTTTCCTTTAAAATGGTCGAGGTTTTTGATATGGTCATCAATCATATAGTCAGTGCCGATAATGCTTTTATCACCACAAAAAATAACATTGCGCCAGCTGATGAACGGGAAATGCTCGCCCAGCCATTCCAGCTTTTGTGATAGGCTGTGCGGATATTGCATTGCTGCCGAAACGATATAAACGTCAAAACTTTCCATGAGCTTTTTAACCGCATCAACCGCCCCCTCCATCACCGGCGTCGACCTGAAATAACCGGGAATAGCCGAAAGTTTACGGTAAGCGTCCTTTTCGGGCACTACGTTCTCTTCGCTGCGGCCGGATAATTCATCCGGGTGGATTTTAATGCCGTAGTGCTTTTCGTAATAAGTTAGTAGTTGAACCACTTCGTCAGCGATAACGCCGTCCATATCAATAGCAATAGATTTCCTCATAATTTTTGATACATAATATAAGCATTGGTAAGTCCGTTGTGCTGGTGATTAAAGGCATCAGGTATTTCGCCTATTATACTAAAACCGATACTTTGCCAAAGCTTAACCGCCCGGTGGTTACTTTTGATGACGATGTTGAACTGCATGGCGTGGTAACCTATTTGCCTGGCTTCAATTAACGAATGATCACCCATAGCCCTGCCAATACCCTTGCCGGCATAAGCGGGCGAAACCATATACGAGCCATTGGCGATGTGAGACCCAAGGTCCATTTGATTATCGCTGATTACGTATGTGCCTGCTATTTTGCCATCATACAAAGCCACATATGTGTGCTTATTGGAGGCGCACCAAATTCCAAGCATTTTTTCTTTTGATGATGAAGGCGCAAAAATATAGGTATCTCCTCCTTGCAGCACCTGGTGGATGATTTCCCAAATTTCGTCCTGGTCATCGGTGGTTGCTTTTCTTATTTCTATCATGCTAATGAATGTTTTTCCTGATACGGCTTAACGACTGTTGCGTAATGCCCAGCCATGATGCAATATGCTTTAACGGGACACGATGTGCGATATCCGGATTCTGAGACTTGAATAATTTGTATTGCTGCTCAGCATCCCACCCAAGGTAAGCATTTCGAATGTTTACCTTTTCAATCAGGTGTTCCTGGTTTATTTTATCGATTATCGTTTTTAGATAGGGTAGCCGTTCATATAGTACCACTAGTTTGCTTTTGCTGATGGCTAATATTTCGGCATCGCAACAAGCCTGTATAGCCGCTGAGGTAGGGGTTTCCTCGTTAAAACTTTGAAGTATCAGGCAAAATTTATTTTCGTTGTAAAAAAAGTGGGTAAGCTCAGCGCCACTTTTATTGTGCGACATAATGCGGATAACACCATCGCACACAAAAAACATTTCGCGGCAAATACGGCCATCGCCTTCGAATAAATATTCGCTTTCTTTAAAATGCTTTAACTCAAAATAGGTGGTAATGATTTGTTCATCTTCGGACGAAATGTGTCTTAGCTGTTTGAGATAGGCGATGAGCGGGTTCATGGGGCAAATATCTGTAAAACTAAAATTAAATATATCTCTTCCTGACATTCCCTCCACAATTAAATGACAATCAAATGAACACACCTAACAATTTATCACTGTACATTTGCTTAACGGTGTTAAATGATTTAATGCCGTAACAAAATGGCAAGTAAAGATAGAATACTACGACTGAAGGAAGAGACCCGGTGTAACATACTGGAGGCCGCCTTACAGATTGTTAAGGAAGAGGGATGGCAAGCCTTAAGCATGCGCAAAATTGCCGATGTGATTGAATATACTGCTCCCATCATATACGAATATTTTAATAATAAGGACGCGATATTACTGGAGCTTAACCGTCAGGGATATTTAAAACTATCAAGAGAACTGGTAGAAGCCCGCGACAGGCACCGCTTACCGGCAAAACAGCTGGAAGATATGTGGCTGACTTACTGGAACTTCGCTTTTGCAAATAAGGAGCTTTACCAGGGAATGTTCGGTGTGGCTACAAGCTGCAGTTGCGAGATGGTAAATAAACTGGCAGAGGCAGCAAAGCCTTACGAATTGTTTAGCGCGGTAATAGGTGAGCTGATGAATATAGATGACCTTGAAGGCGATGTAATATGTACTAAGTATTACACTTTTTGGTCGGTGGTGCATGGGTTGGTATCTATTAACCTGTTGAGTCGCGGGTGGTCGGACGAGATTAACCGCCAGGTGCTGAAAGATGCTATCGGTGGTATAATCAGGACAATGACCACTTAAAAAATTTCAACTTTCTCAAACACTGTTAAATTATCTAACAGTGTTAACTAAATATTAATTTATCATTAACAATTAAAACAACAAGCTATGGAAACAACTACTCAAACCCGCACCTCAATACTTAACACTGTTAAACAGTTTAACGATGTTATAACATCTATTTCAATTCCAAACAGCTCATGTTGCAGGTGATAATTAAAGAAATCAACACACTATATAATGCATCAACACGACAATAATAAAATAATCATGAAAAATTTAATCTTAGCGATACTCGCAATAACACTATACAGCTGCTCGACAAAGCCACAAACAGCTGGCGCGCCGCCGGCCCCCTCATTGCCGGTAGCTGTAATTGCCACAGGCAATGACACCACTTACCAGGAATATCCTGCATCGGTAGAAGGTACCGTAAACGTAGAAGTACGCCCGCAGGTAAGCGGCACTTTAGATAAAGTATTTGTTGACGAAGGCTCGTTTGTAAGCGCCGGTCAGTCTTTATTTAAAATAAATGATCAGCCTTACCGCGCCGCTTTAAACAACGCATTGGCTAGCCAGCACGCTGCAGAAGCTGCTGAAGGCAATGCTGAACTTGAAGTTAACAAGCTGACTCCTTTGGTTGAAAACAAGGTGGTATCTGATTACCAGTTAAAATCAGCAAAAGCTGCCGTACAGGTTGCTAAAGCCAATATCGAATCAGCTAAAGCTAATGTTGCTACCGCGCAAATTAACTTAGGTTATACCTTAATAAAAGCCCCGGTTAACGGTTATATCGGCCGCTTAAACAAAAAGCAAGGTAGCCTTGTTGGCGCAGCCGATCCCGAAGCACTTACACAATTATCTGATGTACATGATGTGCATGTTTACTTCTCGCTTAGCGAAAAGGATTTTGTAAGCTTTAAGGAGCAGTACGCAGGCTCAACCCTGACAGATAAATTAAAACAGGTGCCATTGGTATCACTGGTATTAGCTGATAACACGGCTTATGGCAAACAAGGTAAAGTAGATATGATTGACGGACAGTTTGACAAAACAACCGGCGCTATCACCTTAAGGGCTAGCTTTTCTAATCCGCAGGGCTTATTACGCTCGGGCAACACAGGCAAAATCCGTTTGAGCCTTCAGCATAAAGATGTGTTGATGGTGCCTCAATCAGCCACTATCGATATGCAGGATAAGGTGTTCGTATTCGCAGTAGCCGATAGCAACAAAGTTAAAAAGCAAGCCATTACCGTAGTAGGCAAAAGCGGCGACAATTACCTGGTTAAAGACGGTATAAAAGTGGGCGATAAAATTGTCCTTTCCGGCTTCGACCATTTGCAGGATGGCACCGTCATTCAGCCGCAGGCTGCTAAGGAAAAAACTGCCGCAATAGCTAAAAACTAATTCAGAAAGAGTTAAGAATCAAGAACCAGGAATCAAGATTAGAAAGTATTAAGGAAGCTTGCAAGAAACGTTAATTCGGGTCTTGGTTCCTGACTCTTGTCTCCTGATTCTCCAACAACAAAACTTATGTTAAAAAAATTCATAGAAAGACCGGTACTGGCTACCGTAATTTCAACCTTACTGGTGATACTGGGTGTGCTCGGTTTAACCAGGCTGCCTCTGCAGCAATTCCCGGACATTGCGCCGCCGTCGGTACTGGTAACAGCCATTTACCCGGGTGCAAATGCCGAAACCGTACTACGCTCCGTGGCGCCATCGCTCGAAGAATCTATCAATGGTGTTGAGAACATGACCTACATGAGCTCTACCGCCAGTAACGATGGTACTTTGGCCATTACCGTTTACTTTAAATTAGGTACCGATGCCGACCAGGCCGCGGTTAACGTTCAAAACCGTGTGGCGCAGGCTACCAGCCAGCTGCCTGCCGAAGTTGTGCAGCAGGGCGTTACCACAGCCAAGCAGGAAAATAGCTTTATTATGGCTATCGGCATGTTTACCGAGGACGAGAAAAAATACGACCAGACGTTTATTGCCAACTACGCGCAGATAAACATCATCCCCGAAATTAAACGTATTCCCGGTGTGGGTTCTGCCGCCATATTCGGTGGTTTAAAAGATTACTCTATGCGTGTGTGGTTAAATCCATCGCAAATGGAAACTTACCACATTACGCCTACCGAAATATTTGCGGCCATACAGGACAAGAGTTTGGAAGCTGCTCCAGGCCGTTTTGGCGAGCGCAGCAAGGAAGCTTTTGAGTATGTAATTAAGTACAAAGGTAAGCTTGCCAAACCCGAAGAATATGAAAACATCCCTGTACGCTCAAATCCTGATGGTTCTGTATTGCGCCTAAAAGATGTTGCCCGGGTAGAGCTTGGCTCTTATTCATATACCAGCATCACCCGTTTAAACGGTAAAAAAGGTATCGGTATAGGCGTTATCCAGCTTTCAGGCTCAAATGCCAATAAAATACAGATAGAGATTAACGACCTGATGGCGAAAGCTTCGAAAGACTTCCCTGACGGCGTTAAATACAATATCTTTTATAGTACCAAAATAGCGTTGGATGAATCTATCACGCAGGTAAAACATACACTTATCGAGGCATTTATACTCGTGTTCCTGGTAGTGTTTATCTTCCTGCAGGATTTCAGGTCGACACTTATACCGGCCATAGCGGTGCCGGTGGCCATTGTGGGCACGTTTTTCTTCATGTCGGTATTCGGCTTCTCTATCAACCTGTTAACGCTGTTTGCACTTGTACTGGCGATAGGTATCGTTGTGGATGATGCGATAGTTGTGGTGGAGGCGGTGCACGCCAAGATGGAGCACAAAGGCCTCGGCCCGAAAGAAGCTACATTGGAAGCCATGCACGAAATTACAGGCGCGCTGATATCTATCACGCTGGTGATGGCGGCAGTATTTTTACCGGTAGGTTTCCTGGAAGGATCGACGGGAGTGTTCTATCGGCAGTTTGCATTTACTATGGCAATTGCTATCGTGATATCTGCATTAAACGCGTTAACATTAAGTCCTGCTTTAGCAGCCTTGTTTTTGAAACCATTACACCATGATAACAATGGTGAACAGGTAAAAACAACTTTTAAGCAGCGTTTCTTTAACGGATTCAATACCAACTTTACTGCTATCACCAACAAATACGTTGGCGGGCTTAAATTTTTAACCAAACACAAATGGGTTGGTATTACAGGCCTGGCAATTATAACTTTTGCTGTAGTAATGATGGTACGGGGAACCAAAACAGGCTTTATCCCAACTGAAGACCAGGGCTTTATCGCAATCGCGGTGAATACACCATCCGGTACCTCACTCGACCGTACTTCACAGGTAATGGAGCAAGCGGAAAGCGCTGTAGGTAAAAACCCTGCTGCGCGGTTTGTAACGTCGGTACCGGGCTTTAACCTGTTAACTAAGTCAAACAGCCCGTCATCGGCTATCTTCTTCGTATTGTTGAAGAAACCCGAAGAACGTGGCCAGGTAAAAGACATCAACGCTATAATGAACCAAATACGTGGCGACTTAGGCGCGGTACACGGCGGAAGTTTCTTCGTATTCAGCTTCCCTACAGTTCCTGGTTTCAGTAACGTTGAAGCGCTTGACTTTGTATTGCAGGATAAAACCAGCGGCAAGCTTGATAAATTCAGTGATATATCGACCAAGTTTATTGGCGAGCTGATGAAGAAACCGGCAGTGGCTTTCGCATTCACTTCGTTCAAAGCTGATTATCCTCAACTACAATTACAAGTTGACGATGACAAAGCCAACCAGCTTGGTGTAAGCGTGAAAGACATATTGCAGACTATGCAGGTATACTTCGGTAGTGCACAGGTGTCTGACTTTAACCGCTTCGGTAAATACTACCGCGTGCTGGTACAGGCCGACATTGCCGACCGTGCCGACCCTTCATCTATCGACCGCGTGTTCGTGAAAAACAAAACAGGGGAGATGGTGCCAATTAATTCATTGGTGAAATTAACCCGTGTTTATGGTTCCGAAACGGCATCACGTTATAACCTGTTCAACTCTATCGAGATTAATGCAATACCAAAACCTGGTTATAGCTCGGGCGAGGCTATCAAGGCGATAGAAGAGACAGCTAAAGAGCAATTGCCATTAGGTTTTACCTACGACTTTACCGGCCAAACCCGCGAGGAAATATCTTCAAACGGTCAGTCGACAGCGGTGTTCCTGTTGTGTTTGATATTTGTTTACTTCCTGCTATCGGCACAGTATGAGAGCTATATCCTGCCATTGGCGGTTATCTTCTCTATCCCAACCGGTGTGCTGGGTGTATTTATCGCCATCGGCTTAACAGGTATCGAAAACAATATATATGTACAGGTAGCGCTCATCATGCTCATTGGCTTGTTGGCCAAGAACGCGATTTTGATTGTCGAGTTCGCGGTGCAGCGGCGAAAGGCCGGCTTGTCACTTATAGCATCGGCAATCGAGGCAGCCAAGTTAAGGCTCCGCCCAATCATCATGACCTCGCTGGCATTCGTGTTCGGTTTATTCCCGATGAGTATCGCAACAGGTCCATCGGCGCAAGGTAACCACTCTATCAGTATTGCTGCAGCAGGCGGGATGGTTTCAGGAGTTATCCTGGGCTTATTCATCATCCCTGTGCTGTTCGTCATCTTCCAGGGATTGCAGGAACGGGTAACAGGTGTTCCGGTAGCTGTATTGGAAGGCAAAAATGAAAACGGCGGAAATCAACATGTTGCAGAACTTGAAGGCGAGCTGACAGTATAAATAAGAAGTAAGAGTTCCTCTCACACTCATAAAGAGCGAAGCTTAAGTCCTCCCGTCGGGAGGATTTAAGCGGAACTTTTAGAATGTGCGAACTACATACTTATCAATCATAAAAACAAAATGAAAAATTATATAAACATGTCCGTTTTGATACTGGTATTATCGGTGCTGAGCGCCTGTAAGGTATCAAAGGATGTAGAAACACCCAAGCCAGCATTGCCTGAGACATTCAGAAATGCAGCTAATACCACTGCTGACACCAGCAGCATTGCCGATATACAATGGAAACAATTTTTTACCGAACCAACTCTGCAAAAGCTGATCGACAGCGCTATCGCAAAAAATTACGATATGCAGATTGCTGTGAAAAATATCGAGGCATCGCAATTGCTGTTCAGGCAGGTAAAATGGAACAATGTTCCGCAGGTTGATTTGAATGTTACTGCCAGCTCAAGCCGTCCGTCGGATAATAGTATCAACGGGGTAACGTTAAGCCAGGCGGATATCGGCACAAATCACATTGAGGACTATTCGGCAAATGTGGCTATATCATGGGAAGCTGATATATGGGGCAAAATCCATAACCAGCAGCGCAGCGCTTTAGCAGCATACCTGCAAACCCAGGAAGCCAAAAAGGCAATCCAGACAAACCTGGTGTCAACCGTATCACAGGGTTATTATAACCTGCTGATGCTGGATGCACAGCTTAATATCGCACAAAAAAATGTAAAGCTTAATGATAGCACCTTACGCATCATAAAACTACAGTATGATGCTGGCCAGGTTACCTCGTTAGCCGTTCAGCAAGCCGAGGCACAACGCCAGGCCGCCGAACAATTGGTGCCGCAGTTTGAGCAAAACATCGCCATACAGGAAAATGCCCTGCGTATTTTAACCGGCCAATTGCCTGATAAAATTGAGCGGAGTGCAACCCTTGATGCTATGGTTATTCCTGCCAATGTATCAACAGGTATCCCGTCTGCCGTAGTTAGTCGCAGGCCTGATGTTAGAAATGCTGAACTGGAACTGCAGATTGCCAACAGTAATGTGGGCATTACCAAAGCAGAAATGTATCCTGCTTTGCGCATAACCGCCCAGGGTGGTGTAAACTCATTTAAAGCCAGCAATTGGTTTAATATACCTGCATCGTTATTCGGTGTAGTTGCCGGCAGCATAGCCCAGCCATTGTTCGACCATAAACGCCTAAAAACCGACTATGAAGTTGCACAGGTTAACCGTGAAAAAAATGTGCTGCAATTCCGGCAGTCGGTTTTAAATGCAGTTGGCGAGGTATCTAATGCTTTGGTGAAAATTGAAAAGTTAAAAACGCAGCAGGCTATAGCAACCAACAGGGTAAATACTTTAGAGCAGGCTACTAAAAATGCCAATCTGCTATTTAAAAATGGCTTGGCAACATACCTTGAAGTAATAACCGCCCAGGGCAACGTACTGCAAAGCGAGCTGGAACTGGCCTCGATAAAACGAGATGAGCTAAGCGCAGTATCCGAGCTGTACCGGTCGTTGGGCGGCGGATGGAAAAATTAAAAACTAATACCAATGAAAGAATTTGTAGCAACAAGGGGCAAATTGCTTTTTTGCTCAATAAAAGAATGGAACGTTACTTTAACGTTTTGGGTAATAGTGCTGGTGATTGAGGTAGCGATGAACGTATTGAAGTAATATTCCAGGAATTTAAAAGATGTTTGAATCCTCAGTTCGCGATAGCGGGCTGGGGATTTTTAATTTTAATGTGTTATTTATTAAACATTATAGTTAATTTTGTTTATTATATAAAACATTATGAAAGAATCCGTTATTCTTTTACCCAAAGCTCAAAAAGTGCTCACTGATTTAGGTGAGAATATTAAACTCGCGCGTCTACGAAGGAAACTGAGTGCCGAGCAGGTGGCGGAACGAGCAGGAATAAGCCGCTCAACGCTCTGGCAAATTGAAAAGGGAAAACCTTCTGTAGCGATGGGCGCATATTTCCAGGTATTGTTTATAATGGGTTTGGAGAAAGATTTTTTAAAACTGGGTGCCGACGATGAATTTGGTCGAAAACTGCAGGATATTGGATTGCTGGTTAAAGACAGGGCTCCTAAAAGGAGGATGAAAGATGGCGAATGATAACAAAAACATATTAGTATACGCAAATTGGCAGGAACTGGCAGGGGCGGTATTAATTGGTACACTTAATGTTTCCCGGCTAAGGGGTAAGGAAATATTTGCGTTTGAGTATAATGAGGAATGGCTAAACCGGCAGGGTGTCCAGAATCTTGACCCTGATTTACAATTATTTGCAGGCAAACAGTATTTAAATAACGATAAGACGAATTTCGGACTTTTTATGGATTCTGCACCTGATCGCTGGGGTAGGGTATTGATGAAGCGCAGGGAGGCAATTTTGGCGAGGAGGGAAGAACGTAAGCCGGAGATGCTAATGGAATCTGATTTTCTCTTAGGTGTTTATGACCAAAACAGGATGGGCGCGTTGCGATTTAAGTTAGTGGAAGATGATCAATATTTGGGCCACGAAAAGGAGTTGGCTGCGCCACCGTGGACATTGTTAAGGGATTTGGAGTATGCCAGTTTACAGTTAGAAGACGATAGCCTGGCCAATAATGATGAAGAGTTAAAATGGTTGAATATGTTGATGGCGCCCGGTTCTTCATTAGGTGGCGCCCGGCCCAAAGCCAGCGTTACTGACCCGGACGGAAACCTTTGGATTGCTAAGTTCCCGAGCGTTAATGACGAAATTGATATGGGGGGATGGGAAATGGTCGTGCATGAACTCGCACGGATGTCTGGCGTTAATGTTCCTCAGGCTATGGTTAAAAAGTTTGCTGGGAAACATCACACTTTTTTAACTAAGCGTTTTGACCGCGTTAATCAAACAGACAGGATTCATTTCGCCTCAGCCATGACACTACTTGGTGCCGTGGATGGAGTTGATTTTCAGTCAGGAGCGAGTTATCTCGACCTTGTTGGTTTAATTCAGAAAAAAAGTAGTCGTGTAAATGAAAACTTGAAGGAACTTTGGACAAGAATAGCATTTAACGTATTGGTAAAAAATACAGATGACCATTTACGCAATCATGGTTTTTTGTTATCATCAGATGGTTGGGATTTATCGCCGGCATACGATATGAATGCTGTGAGCACGGGTACAGGATTAACGTTGAATATTTCTGAAGATGATAATTCATTAGACGTCAACCTTGTATTAGAGGTGTCCGCCTTTTTTCGGATAAAGCTTTCGGAGGCAAAAGATATTATTGCAGATATACGGAAGTCTGTCAGCTTTTGGAAACAAATAGCTTCAAAATATAAACTTTCAAGCCGTGAACAAGAGATTATGGCAAGGGCGTTTAATTGATGCCTGAAAGCTGAAGTGCGGTGAATAAATCTTTTAATCGCCGCGTATTTGCGGCGATTAATTTGTGTATGCGGTAAATAATTCATATA
Source organism: Bacteroidota bacterium (assembly GCA_040389845.1). Lineage (GTDB taxonomy): Bacteria > Bacteroidota > Bacteroidia > Sphingobacteriales > Sphingobacteriaceae > Mucilaginibacter. Next base: position 31,661 of record JAZJZL010000177.1, on the reverse strand, counting down.
TTCACCGCATATTTAAGGTGAATATGTATATACACGAGTTTAAAGCCTGGCTAAATTTTAACTGGGACGACCAATTGCTTGCTGAAAAGCTAGGGCGTGTTAATTATACTATGGGTATGATAATGGGGCAAATGAGTGCCGCAGGCTTTAAGCAAAAGGAAGAAGCAATCTTAAAAACGCTTACGCTGGATGTTACGAAATCGAGCGCAATAGAAGGTGAGTTATTGAACGCTGAAAAGGTGCGCTCATCTATAGCAAGGCGATTGGGGATAGAAGTTGCCGGAATGGTGCCGTCAGACAGGCAAACGGATGGCGTGGTAGAAATGATGCTGGATGCAACTCAAAACTTTAACTTACCCTTAACAGCCGAAAGGTTGTATGGCTGGCATTCATCGCTATTTCCATCGGGCAGGAGTGGGTTACAAAAAATAAAGGTTGGCGATTGGCGTAACGACGAGATCGGGCCTATGCAGGTGGTATCTGGGCCAATGGGCAGAGAAAAGGTGCATTACCAGGCGCCGGATGCAAAGTTATTACCGGAAGAGATGGCAGCTTTTTTAGAATGGTTTAATAACGGGCAAAATTTAGACCCTGTTTTACAGGCGGGAATAGCACACCTTTGGTTTGTTACTATACATCCCTTTGATGATGGTAACGGCCGTATAACGCGAGCAATAACTGATATGCAGCTGGCGCGGGCGGACAGGTCGCCCAATAGGTTTTATAGCATGTCGGCGCAGATAGAAAGGGAAAGAAATGCCTATTACGACATAGTGGAATATACTCAAAAAGGCACACTGGATATAACCGAATGGTTGTTGTGGTTTCTTACCTGCCTTGGCCAGGCTATGGATAGCACCATGGACGTGTTAGAAAAGGTTAGCATGAGAACCGATTTTTGGGATAAGCATCGCGATACCGATTTAAATGCCCGTCAAAAGAAAATGGTTGATACCCTGCTGGATGATTTTTACGGAACGCTGAACGTTTCAAAGTGGGCTAAAATAACCAAATCGTCGACCGATACTGCTTTAAGGGATATAAGAGATTTGATGAGCAAGGGCATATTAACACAAAACGAAGGTGGCGGCAGAAATACCAGCTACAGTTTAATATTAAATTGAAATTATTACCTTTCAAGTCTCTAATTTCTACTCAAATGAACCACTGTTATCTGAAAAACCTGCTACGTAAATTTGTAATCATCCTGTTAGTTACCAGCACTGTAAACGCCATGGCCCAGGATGCTGCCCGTTACCCCTTAATTCCATATCCAACCCAATTAACTGCAGGTAAAGGCTCATTTATTATCACAGCGAAAACCGCTATAGTAACAACGGGTCAGTTTAAAGCAGAAGCAGAGTTGCTAAGCCAACTTTTGAGTGAAGGATTGGGCTCAAAGCCGGCAATTACTGAAAAGGTTAAAGCACAACCGATAAAATTAGTTTACGATGCTGCTATCAGTCAGCCTGAAGGTTATAAGCTAAGAATAACCCCGCAGCAAGTAACTATCGCCGCCAAATACCCGGCAGGTATATTTCACGCTATCGAAACCATCAGGCAATTGCTGCCTGTTTCTGTTGAAGCGGGAGTAACTCTTAAGCAACTATCGCTGCCCGCCGTTGCCATCGAAGACCATCCCGCTTACCAATGGCGTGGTATGCACCTGGATGTTTCGCGTCATTTTTTCTCTATAAGCTATCTGAAAAAATTCATTGACAGGCTGGCGCTCTACAAAATGAACAAGCTGCACCTGCACCTAACCGACGACCAGGGCTGGCGTATCGAAATAAAAAAATATCCATTGCTTACCGAACAAGGCGCCTGGCGCACTTTTAATAACCAGGATTCGGCTTGCATGAAAAAGGCCGCAGATAATCCTGACTTTAATATCGACAAAGAACATATCATCCAGCGCGATGGCAAAATACTTTATGGCGGTTTTTATACGCAGGATGAAATGCGGGGCGTAGTAGCTTATGCAGCAGCAAGGCATATTGACATCATCCCTGAAATAGATATGCCGGGCCACATGATGGCGGCCATCAACTCGTACCCGTTTTTAACCTGTAATGGTGAGAATAAATTCGGTGAGCTGTTTTCAAAACCTATTTGCCCGTGCAACGAAACTACCTTTGAGTTTGCCGAAAATGTGTTTAAGGAGATAATGGATATTTTCCCGTCGAAATACATCCATATCGGTGGTGATGAGGTTGATAGGTCCGACTGGGCAAAATCTGATGCTTGCAAAGCCCTGATGCAAAAAGAAGGAATTAAAGACTTACCAGCCCTGCAAAGCTATTTCATTAACCGCATGGAAAAGTTTTTTAACGCCAACGGCCGCAAAATGATAGGCTGGGACGAGATTATCGAGGGTGGTGTAACTAAATCGGCACTGGTGATGTACTGGCGGACTTGGGTGCCAACTGCCGGGCGAGCCGCTTTATTTTGATAATCAGCCTGATCAATACACCATCTCAAAAGTTTACCATTTTAACCCCATACCGAAAGCCTTAAACAAGGAGGAGGCAAAATCAATTATCGGTGCACAGGCACAAATATGGTCGGAAATGATACCATCTGAAAAGCGGGCTGATTACATGTACATGCCCCGCATGACTGCCCTTGCCGAAAACCTGTGGACGAGCAATCCGGATAAATACGATTCTTATACTAAGCGCCTTGTAGCACAATATGCAAGAATGGATGTGATGAAAATAAACTATCGCCTGCCCGACCTGCCCAATTTGCTAAATGAGTATGCTTTCACTGATGAAGGGAAATTAAGCATCGCCAAACCGTTGCCCGGATTAACCCTTCGTTATACAAATGATGGCTCTGTTCCGGAGGTGAGTTCACAGGCGCTGCCATTACCATTGGTTATAACCAAATCGCAGCAAATAAAAGTTGCAGCTTTCACGTCGGCAGGTACACGCGGCGATATTTATACTTTGAATTATACACAGCAGCACATGCTTGGACCTGTAAAAATTGCCCCGCCAAAACCGGGACTGGAATGCAGCTATTATAAAGCGTATTTTAAAGCGACTACTTTTATGAAGGATGCGAAGATTGACAGCACCTTTATCTCTGATAAAATTGAAGTGCCGGCTACAGTTAAAGCGCCATCGTTTGGTATTGCATATCGCGGGTACATTGACGTTCCGGCTGATGGTATTTATAGTTTCTATCTTAATGCCGATGACGGCGCTGTTTTAAAAATAGGCAGTTCTGTTACCGTAAATAACGATGGCAATCATTCCGCACAGGAACGCAGCGGGCAAATTGCTTTAAAGATGGGTGCACATCCTTTTGCCCTTGATTTTATTGAGGGTGGCGGTGGATTTACTTTGAAGTTAAGGTATAGCGTAAACGGTTCGGAACCGAAGGAAGTACCCGCAACGTGGTTAAAGCATTAGCTTTACTCCGAAAGTATCCGGTATAATTCCAGGTTCAGGTAGTAATTCCCTTTGCTGATGGCCCTTTTTTCTAAAATGCCCATTCCGGCCAGTTGGTCAAGGTATTTCCTGGCAGTATTTTCTGCATAAATGCCTGCACCGGTCAAATGCTTTACACGGGTATAAGGCTGCGTGAACATGGCGTTTACTAAAGATTCAGGTCGGGCGATATCGGTATCCTCGGTTATCGCTTTCAAAATGGCGTCCTTGGCGGCTATAATATCGTTAATTTTATCATAGGTCATATTTGCCGTTGCTTCAACGGCTTTAAGCATATAGGATATCCATGCTTTCCAACTTCCCCGTTGGGTAACACCTGCCAGGCCAGCATAATATTCCTCCTTATTGTCCATTATATACCGGCTCAGGAATAAAATGGGATAATCCAGCAAGCCTTTTTTTGTGAGATAATGTATATTAAAAATCCTCCCGGTACGCCCGTTACCATCCCTAAAGGGGTGTATAGCCTCGAACTGGAAGTGCCCGATAGCCATTTTTATCAATGGGTCAATAGGGTAAGTTTTATCATCATTTATGAAGTTGATAAGGTTATCCAACTTCGTTTCAATAATTCCTTTTCCCCTTGGCGGCGTATAAGATACTTTGCCTGCATTTGGCCCGCTACCGCCTTCTTTAATAACGATTTGTGCTATTGGCGTTCTTATCCCATCGTTAAACTGGCTCACGGTCCGGTACATTTTAACGAAGTAATTTTCATCAAACAGTTGTTCGTCTTTCAAATAGTTATAACCTTCCCACAATGCTTCCCGGTAAAACAGGATTTCTTTAGCCGGCCCGGTTAATTGTTTAACCTGTTCTTCGCTGTAAGCCTGGTAAAGCTCGTCATCAGTAGTAAATATATTTTCTATGGCGCTGGATGCCTTTGCTTCCTGCAGACTGATGGAATTAATTAATAAGCCCTGGTTGGGTATAGCAATACTCCGGCCCTGCAAACGACCGAGCGCTGCTTTGGCGTTGCCAAGTTCAGCGTAAAGTGCTACATCTTCGTATAATTCCTTTTCAAGCGGTAAGTCTGGTAGATTATTCCAGGGGATGTTTCGATCGCTGTTTATTCTGTAAGGCATATACAAATATAAATAATTCACATTAAAATATCGATATTTTAATGTGAATTAAATTTTTGGCATTAAAATAAGGTAGAGAAGATTGTTTGACATTAAAATAATGAAATTTTAATGTTTGTAGGGAAAGTGGCATCAAAATGAGCAACGGAATCTTTATACACATTAAATTATTTATATTTTAATGTGTATAATATCTTTTGACATTAAAACTTATCATTCCTAAAAGTTCTGTTTATATAATCTTGCTTACTAAAAATATTAGTAATTTTGATTTGTATGAATGTGAACAGGATAACGGAGAAATTGAACATTTTGGCAGATGCAGCCAAATATGATGTATCATGTGCATCGAGCGGCAGCAAGCGGAAAAACGAAAACAAGGGCTTAGGTAATGCCAGTAATGGTATTTGCCATAGTTATACGGAAGACGGGCGTTGTGTTTCCCTGCTGAAAATTTTGCTGACTAATCATTGTATTTTTGATTGCGCTTATTGCGTGTCCCGCAAGAGCAATGACATCAAGCGTGCAGCCTTTACCGTTAAGGAAGTAGTAGATCTAACCATCAATTTTTATCGCCGCAATTATATTGAGGGCCTGTTTTTAAGTTCCGGTATTTTTAAGGATGCCGACTATACCATGGAGCGATTGGTGCAAGTGGCTAAAAAGTTGCGCACCGAGCATAATTTTAACGGTTATATTCATTTAAAATCTATCCCCGGCGCAAGTGATGAAATAATGCGTGAAGCTGGACTATATGCTGACAGGCTTAGCGTTAATCTTGAAATGCCTACTGAAGCCGGCTTAAAACTATTAGCTCCAGATAAGAACCGGCAGGATATGATCAATCCGATGAATTTCCTTAAAAAAGAAATTATCCAGCGTACGGAAGAAAAAAAGCTATTCAAAAAGGCGCCCATGTTTGCGCCCGCCGGACAGAGCACACAGGTAATTATCGGCGCCACGCCTGAGAACGACCAGCAAATATTGCAAACCGCCAATCACTTTTATAAAAACTTTAACCTTAAGCGGGTTTATTATTCGGGCTATGTGCCTGTATTGGCAGATAAACGCCTGCCGGGTTTAAATACTGCCGTACCCATGGTACGTGAAAACCGCCTTTACCAAGCTGATTGGCTGATGCGCTTTTATGGCTTTAAGGTAAATGAAATTGTAAATACGCAACAGCCATTGCTTGATTTGGATATTGACCCTAAGCTTGGCTGGGCCATCCGCAATATGCAGGTTTTTCCTATAGATATTAATAAAGCCGATTTGCAAATGATATTGCGCGTGCCGGGGATAGGCGTTTTATCGGCACAAAAAATAGTTAGCGCGCGCAAGTTTGCCCGGCTGAACTGGGAGAATCTGAAAGCTATCGGCGTTGCGATAAACCGCGCCAAGTATTTTATTACTTGTAAAAGCAAAGACTTTGAAAAACGCGACCTCACCGGCACCAAAATCAAACAATTTATCCTGGCCGAATCGCACAGCAAATATTTTAAGAATACGCAAACACAGCTTAGTATGTTTTAATTATGACCAGGCTGATATATGATGGCACTTTTGAAGGTTTGCTGACCGCAGTATTTGAAATATACGACCGGAAGCTTGGCCCGGTAAATATCCAAAAAGCAGGCCATGCCGATAGTGCAATGTTTGAGGAGGTACTGAATGTGGCGACCGACGAATACCGTGCCACCCGGGTATTGAACGGCATGCGCGACAAGCTGTCGGCAAACGGTGTGCAGCGGGTTTATGTAGCTCACCTGGCGGACATTGCAAATGAGGACAATAACATTACCGGATTTATTCGCTACGCATTTGACTCGAAACAAAACATTGAAGAAAATTATAGTAACCGCTATGTGCAGCGTGTGTCGGAAATTGTAAAAATGATGCGCCGCGAAAAGCACCGGATGGAGGCGTTTATCCGGTTTCAAAAATTACAGGATGATACTTACTATGCCGTTATCGAACCTGACTTTAACGTGCTGCCGTTACTCGTCTGGCATTTTAAAAGCCGCTATGCCGACCAGAAATGGATGATTTACGACATTAAGCGGCATTACGGCCTTTATTATGATTTGCATGATACAGAATTTATTTCGATGGAATTTTCGGAGGGGAAATCGTCGGGAAATGTTGCCGTGTCATTTAGTGAGGACGAAGAAGTTTACCAACACCTATGGAAAAATTATTTTAAAAGTGTGAATATCGTTTCACGAAAAAACACGAAGCTGCACGTGAGGCATATTCCTAAAAGATACTGGAAGCATTTGACGGAGAAAATATAACGCAGGATAATTAAAAACTGAATTTTTAGTTATATTTAGTAATCAATTTAACCTTTATCCTATATGCTTAGAAAAATAACCGTCATCCTGGCAGGCATGGCTTTATATGGATGTACCAACTCATCAAATAACCGTAATGTAGCAGACGGTGATGTAAACAATGCAAAAGCAGAAAAGTCTAAAAAAGACAAGGCCCCAGGTTCCGCTAAGGGGAATTTGCACTTTTCAGAACCTCAGCAAATCGACAATTCCCCAGTAGTAATGTACCAATTGGATTTTGCCGAAAAAGATCAGTCCTCAGGGTCGGGCAGCTTTATAAGTAAATCTGACAGGGGGCCTTCCTATTGGAATATTGTTTTTATGAATACCGAAACCCATCAATATCACCTGCTTGATTCAATCCGTAAAATGCGTATTCTTACAATTAACGCCGACCGGGAATCAGACGACGCTGTGCCGCGTTCCTATACAAAATCAAACTTTATTTTTTATTCGATAACGACAGATGACTTGAACAAAGACGGCAAATTGGACGGTGATGATCCGGACTATCTTTTCATTTCGGATAAATCCGGAAATAATCTTAAACAGATATCTCCCTCGGGTTATTATGTGAGAAGCTGGAAATTAATAAGTGAAACCAACAAGGTATTGATGGAAACTGTGGCTGTAAAAGCAGAAAAAGAAGATAACCCGGAAATTGTACCTTTTATTTACGATTTAACAACCGGTGCGCCTCCACTAAAAACATTCGCACCTGATTTTATGAATAAAACAAAAGCGTTATACAACCGGCAATGGTTAGTTAAAGAATAGCGCTTAAATAAAAAAAGCTTTGTCAACTTTTTAAAAGTTGACAAAGCTAAATATCGAATAAACAGGCGATTATTGTTTCTTAATCTCAACTCTTCTGTTCAGTTTCCTGCCGTCTTCAGTGTTATTATCGGCAATTGGCTTGCTTTCTCCAAAGCCTTTTATAGACAGATTATCGCCGGATATACCAGTATTTACCAAATATAATTTTACCGCATTGGCACGCTCAACAGACAGTGCCATATTATGGTCGTAAGTTCCCTCGGCAGATGAATTGCCATTTAATACAAATTTTACCGATGGGTCTTTTTTCATCTCAGCAGCGACCTGGTCGAGGGTTGGGTACGACTCGGTCTTTAATATGCCCGAGTTAAACTCAAACTGGATGTTTTTAAAATTATAGTTTGGCTTTGCAACCGGCGCAGGGGCAGCGGGTGGCGGTGTTTGCTGTGGTGTGGGTTGCTGCACCGGCGGCTGGGTATCTTTCTTTTCAGGAGCAGGGTCCGGCGGATAAGTTTCAGCCGGATGGGTTACTATAGCTTTTTTAGCTTTACAAGCCGGCAAAACAGCAACGGCAAACAATGTGATAACAGCGAGCAGCGAAATTTTTATTTTCATAAGACAAAAGATGTAATCGTGTAAATATAAAAACGACTACATATTTAGCTTATTATAAATTATGAACATACTCACATCTTTTGCAGGCACCAGGTTGTCATGCATCGTAAATTTTGCACATTGGTGGTTTTTATGGGCTCAAAAAGCTGTGCTTTCAATTCACGGGCGCAATCAAGTAGTGTTTGTTGATTTACCAAAAAACGTTCTGACCCATCCGGTAAAAGATAGCGGCCGTTGCCAAGTGCCTTTACTAATGTTTCAATACCTATGTCAGAAGCCAGCCGGGCAAAAAAGTAACCGCCAGGTTTAAGTACCCGCCACATAGAACGCAGCATGGCATTAAAATGCTTTTCATTGTTCGCGAAATGTAGAACAGCGCTGCTGACTACCAAATCAAAGCTTTCATCTGGAAAAGACAAATTTTCGGCAGCTGACACTTTAAAATTGTCCTCCGGTAGATTTGGAGCTAGCGATCGGGCTAGTTCTTTTACAGCTTCAACAGCGTTCGGATTTGGGTCGATACCATGTACTTCAAAACCATTTTGCAGAAAATAAACCAGGTTGCGCCCACCGCCGCAGCCAGCATCAAGCATCTTGCGGCAATTATCAAACCGGCCTTTTAAAAGCTGGTCGAAGAGATAGATATCGATATTGCCGTAGAGTTGCTGAAGGTTTTGCTGCATGGTACGAATGTAAGCCGAATAGCCCCGAAATTAAAAATTGTTTCCAATTGTAATATTTTTCTATCTTTGCGCCCGTTCCTGATTTGTTAACCTTTTAATTATCAAGGAATCATGACAGCGCAAATCCACATATCGCCCCTTTCGCTCATTGCCTAAATGGCAGGCAAAATTCTATAGCATTTTTTTTGAAGAATTAAATAACCAGCTGTTTTTTACGGCTGAAGGAATTTTTGTACTGCCACAATTTTCAAGGCTATCGGGCTTCTGAAAGGGTATGTCCCTAACCCGGGGATGAACCATCTCAATTTAAAATCGATATAAAAATTTTAATACAGGAGGCCTTATGGACCTGCATGAACTGCCGTACCGTTTAAAATCGACACGGCAAAAGAAACGGCTTGTTAAAAAAGACCGCGATAAACAATTAATTCAACTGGATAAACGACAGCATTTACTATGGAAGCAGAAACGCGAACTGCCGATGATACCGTTAGAGCATCCCTATCAAAGAGGATGGAAGAGGCTTTTTGTGCTGCGCGATAATGTAGCTAAAAGCCCGCGGGCGGAATTTTACCAGGGGATTTTGAAAAAGATAAATGATGTTAGATATCATCACGATAGAAGTTTTAAGGTAAGAAAAAGGCGCAAGTGCCGCTATTACTATGCGGAAAAGATCCAAACCTTGCGCGAAATAACGGAACGGGAATGGCTGGCCAATAACCTTAAGTTAAGCGATGCAGAAAAACATTGCTTTTATCAGAAACTGGAATGGGATAAAAATAAATATAGTATGGTAGCCACGTATGTTTTTATAGAACCCTGGCGCTTTATGCTGATTGTGAAACCGCACATTATATCGGAAGTAAAGATGCATGATGAACTGCTTGAACAAGAGCTAAAGGAGATTGATAACCATATCGAAAACCATAGCTTATGGTACAAAATCCGGAAGCTAAAAAGAGGGAGTATTTATCGCTACTCCGATGAAGACAAGCCAAAATACATTAACAAATTAAAAAATAAGCCCCTGTACCTTATCGAAGATGAGTACAGGGATTAAAAACATAACCCACATGGGCAATTTAAAAACAAAAGATTTAACAAAAATAGGCTACGCCAATAACCAGCTGATAAGCCTGGCGCTTGGTATAGCCTCTAAACATTTTAAGCATCATAGCAACGAACAGTTGACGGCGCTTTTAACGGATATTAAAAACAATCCGGAGCAATACCTGGACGATGAAGTAACAGGCAAAATTGCCGCGAAAATAATCGGCAAGGTTAATGCGCCGGCTTTTCAAACATTCGGTTTAAACACAATAGCAGCACCATGTAAGATTTATGGCGGGAAGGATATTGAAGCCATCGCCAAAAAACAAATGGATCTGGCTATGATGTTACCCATTAGTGTGCAGGGCGCTTTAATGCCCGATGCACATGCCGGTTACGGTCTGCCTATCGGCGGTGTGCTGGCTACTGATAATGCCGTAATTCCTTACGCGGTTGGCATGGACATCGGCTGTCGCATGGCGTTGACGATTATCGACGAGACAGATGCATTCATTAAACGTTATGACTATCAGCTAAAGCAAGCCTTAAAAAATCATACCCACTTCGGTATGGAAGGTGGGCTTGATACAAGGCAGGAGCACGAGGTTTTGGATAGCCCCGTTTTCAGGCAAATACCATTCCTTAAGCAATTGCGCAGCAAAGCGGTAAGGCAGCTCGGTACATCCGGCAGCGGAAACCACTTTGTGGAATTTGGCGAAATTGAGCTTGCTGAGGGTAATACTCTTGGTTTGCCCGGTAAAAAGTATGCGGCTTTATTATCGCATTCAGGTAGCCGGGGTTTGGGTGCTGCCGTCGCCAAGTATTACACGCAGGTAGCCATGAACACCTGCAAGCTGCCGCGGCATGCACAGCAATTGGCTTGGCTCGATTTAAACAGCGGAGCTGGGCAGGAATACTGGCTTACCATGACCCTTGCGGGCGATTATGCCAAAGCCTGCCACGAATGCATTCATGCTAACTTATTTAAGGCCGTAGGTATAAAACCTGTTATGGTGATTGAAAACCATCACAATTTTGCCTGGAAAGATACGCTGGCAGATGGCCGCGATGTTGTTGTACACCGCAAAGGCGCTACACCAGCGCACGCAGATGAGTTGGGTATCATCCCCGGCAGTATAACGACGCCCGCTTATGTGGTAAAAGGCAGAGGGATGGATAATTCCTTGTTCTCCGCCTCACATGGAGCTGGGCGTGCAGTGAGCAGGCAAAAGGCGAAGGAAAGTATGACCGTATCGGGCATGAAAAAGATGCTGGCTAATGCTGATGTCGAGCTTATTGGCGGCAGCGTGGAAGAAAACCCGCTGGCGTATAAGAACATCGAAACGGTGATGCAATCGCAAAAAGAACTGGTGGATATACAAGGCAAATTTATCCCACGCATTGCACGAATGAACAAAGAATAAACAAATGAAAAAGGCAATATTACAAATTACATCAGGTAAAGGCCCGGCAGAATGCTGCCGGGTTGCTGCCCTTGTACAGCAACTAATAATTAAGCAAGCTAACCAGCTTGGCATCAAAACCGAAGCTTTGGAAGCTATAACAGCAGGCGAAGAAAATACACTATTGTCATCAATCTTAATGATTGAGGGAGATAACGTCGATGCTTTCATCGCCGAATGGCAGGGCTCCATATTATGGATTGGTCAAAGTCCTTTCCGCAAAAATCATAAGCGTAAAAATTGGTTTATCGGCGTTGAATGTTTTGATATAAAGCAGTTAGCCCCATGGGATATAAATGATGTTAAGCTGGAAACCTGCCGCGCTTCCGGTCCCGGCGGACAAAATGTAAACAAAGTTGAAACAGCAGTGCGCGGTGTGCATATCTCCTCCGGCATACAGGTAATGGCCATGGACAGCCGCTCGCAGCTGGAAAATAAGAAGCTGTGCTTGAACCGCCTGGAAGCTAAAGTAATGGCCTGGCAAACAGAGCAGTTAATGGAACAACAACAGGACAAATGGCTGCAGCATCATTCATTGCAGCGTGGAAATCCGGTAAAGACGTTTAGAGGAGATTTGGGTTGAAATATATCTGCCCAAATTATATATCTTTAGTATTTTAAAAATCCCACCCTTAATAACATGAAAACCACCATCGGCGAGAATGCAATAAAAACACGCTTAACATCACTTGATTTCTTTCGTGGTTTTACCGTGGCATCTATGATTTTGGTGAACGACCCCGGCGATTGGGCGCACATTTATCCCCCACTTGAACACTCAAAATGGAACGGCTGCACACCTACCGATTTGGTGTTTCCGTCTTTTTTGTTCATTGTGGGTGTATCAATCGTGTATGCCATGCAGGCTAAAAAGGCGGACGTTACAAAACACAACTCGCTGTTGCTCTCCATCTTGCGCAGAACGCTAACCATTATTGCGCTAAGCTTTGCATTAAGGCTAATAAGCGATTTTGATTTCAGCCATTTGCGGATACCGGGTGTGTTGGAGCGTATTGCCGTTGTGTTTGGAATAACGGCGGTACTTTATATTAAAACTAATGTACGCATGCAAATAACTATAGCTGCGGTTTGCTTAATCGGGTATTACCTGATTATGACTTTAGTGCCTGTGCCTGATTTTGGTCCCGCAAATTTAGAGCCTGCCACAAACCTTGGCGCGTGGCTCGACCGTTTGGTCTTTACGGAAAATCACCTTTGGGCACAATCAAAAACCTGGGATCCGGAGGGTTTGCTGGGCACAATTCCGGCCATTGGCACTTGTTTAATCGGCTTGCTAACCGGTACCTGGCTTAAGAAGGACAAGCTAAAAACCGGCAGGCAGTTATTGCAAATGGCCGGAGTTGGGGCATGCCTTATTATAGCCGGATTAATCTGGAATGAATTCTTCCCCATCAACAAAGCATTGTGGACAAGCTCATTTGTGTTATACGCCGGTGGGATTGCTGTAGTTATACTTACCTTGTGTTACTGGCTTATTGATGTAAAAAATTATCGCAAATTAACCCCGCCGTTCGTGGCTTTCGGGCGTAACGCGATAACAGCCTATCTGCTGGCCGATTTTATACCAGCTACATTATCGGGCATACATTTTACTGCGGATGAGAAAAAGACGAATCTATGGTCGTACCTATATAACCACTTATTTGTGCCTTACCTATCCCCGGTAAATGCCTCTCTTGCAGGTGCCTTTTTAATGGTGTTTATTATTTTCATTCCGATATGGATACTTTACGTTAAAAAAATCACCATTAAAGTGTAAATCTATATCTGACAGCGAGTCACGTTTAACACTTCTTTTTCGATATTGCCTTGACATTTTGTAAAATATGGGTCAATATTGACTTGACTTTTTGTAAAATAATGTCTATTATTGCCTTGACTTTTTGTAAAACAACTATAGTTAAGCTTCTTAATGTGTATTTATCCAGAAGAATAGATGAGGAATTAATCGCGTGGCGAAAGGAAAAGGAGGGCAAACCCTTATTAATTCGCGGTGCCCGGCAGGTGGGTAAATCTACAACCATACGCGAGCTGTCAAAGCAGTTTGATAGCTTTTTAGAAATTAATTTCGAGGAACAGCGCCGGGTGCATAATTTATTTGAGGGTGATTTGGACCCCAAGGAGTTATGCGACAACTTATCGATATTATACAACGTTCCTATAATTCCGGGTAAAACATTGTTGTTTTTTGATGAAATACAGGCTTGTATACCTGCTATATCGTCGCTTCGTTTTTTTTACGAAAAATACCCGGAACTGC
>JAZJZL010000177.1:15369-17906 GCA_040389845.1 Bacteroidota bacterium | reverse complement strand
TTATTAGAATTTGCGCTTGCAGAAATCCCGTCGTTTGGCGTGGGAAGAATTCGCTCACTTTTTATTTACCCTTTATCTTTTGAAGAATACCTGGACGGGATTGGCGAAAAGCAACTTTTAGCAGCGAAAAGAAATGCCTCACTGCAAAAACCGCTTGCTGACCCGATACATAAAAAGTTGCTAAATCATCTAAAGCGGTTTTTGGTAATTGGGGGCATGCCCGAAGTGGTGGCCGGTTACGCGCAAAACGGGAACCTTGCCCGCTGTGAGCTGGCTTTGGACGATTTGATAACATCGCTAAAGGCCGATTTTGCCAAATATAAAAAGCAAGTCCCTTTTTTGCGCATATCCGAAGTTTTCGATGCTGTGGTACAACAAGCCGGCGGTAAGTTTATTTTTACAAAAGCTGCTACAGATGCCAATCATAAACAGATTAAAGAAGCTACTGATTTATTGATGATGGCCGGCCTGGTTATACCAGTTACCCATACTGCCGCAAATGGCCTACCCTTGGGTGCCGAAGCAAACGCTAAGAAGCGGAAATTGATGGTTTTGGATACAGGCATATTTCAGCGCTTACTGGGATTAACTATATCTGAAATAGTGCTGGAAGATGATTTTGACCTTATTAACAAAGGAGCGATTGCAGAACAGTATGTAGGGCTGGAGTTGTTAAAATCGTCGTCGTTTTACCGACAGGAAAGTTTATATTTCTGGCATCGTGAAGCAAGGGGCAGCAACGCTGAGGTTGATTATGTCATACAGCAAAATGCTGACATTATACCAATCGAAGTGAAGTCAGGAAAAAAAGGTTCGATGCAAAGTTTGTATCTTTTTTTGGATGAGAAGAAGTCCCCTTATGGCGTCAGGGTATCATTGGAAAATTATTCTGCTTACGACAAGGTGAGGGTTTATCCTGTTTATGCAGTAGCAGAACTCGTAAATAAAGCTTAAAATTTTGCGCCATTTGATGATTATGTTACAATAATCGCGGTTTTTTGAGCACGAGAACCACTACATTTACAGTAATACAAAAACTGTAAATCCCCGCGTTGATTATGTTCCCTGGAAAAGTTGTCAGTCATTCAAAATCTTATCTCGCGTCTTTTGTTTTATTGCTGATATTTCTCTCGGCAGATGTCCGTGCGCAAGTTCACATTATACCGCAGCCATCGGAAATTGTAAGTAAAAAAGGCCTATTCCATCTCAAAAATAATGATGTTATTGCAGTAGATATCGACAATAAGCCAACCGCCGTTTACCTGCAAAACTACCTGGCGCAATATTACAACCTGCATTTGCGGGTGCAGATAAAACCGGATAATGCTGCCATTTACCTGCTGATAGATTCCACCCGCACTAAGGGCGATTATTTTTTGAATGTGACGGCACCATCAGTAAAAATAAGCGGGAATAGCAACGGGGTGTTTTATGGTATCCAGTCCCTGTTGCAACTTTTACCCGCAAGCGGACCTGCACCGCTGCGTGTACCGGCTTGTGAAATAACCGATGAACCGCGTTTTGGCTGGCGCGGATTAAGCCTTGACGTTAGCCGGCACTTTTTTACGGTTCCCGAGGTGAAAAAGTATATCGATATGATGTCGCATTATAAGCTGAACGTGCTACACTGGCATTTAACCGATGATGAAGGCTGGCGTATACAGATAGATAAATATCCTGAATTGACCAATGTGGGTTCAAAAATCAGCTTTTACGAAAAACAGGGCAAGTTTCGCAAGCTGGATAATTTGGTTGATGGAGGCAGGGATGGCTTTTATACCAAAGATGATATCCGCGAGGTATTAAAATACGCCAAAGAGCGCTTTGTAACCGTATTGCCCGAAATAGAAATGCCGGGTCACAGCGAAGCCGCGATATTTGCTTACCCATGGCTAGCCTGTAAAGACTCGACAGGCGCTAAGCACCGCATCCGTATACTTGACCCAAGCGACAGCACTTTTACCTTTATGCAGGATGTGCTCACAGAAGTGATGGCATTGTTCCCTAACCCATACATTCACATTGGCGGCGATGAGGCGGAGGTAACCGAGTGGCTAAAAAGCCCTACTGCGGTTGCTTTAATGAAGCGGGAGGGATTTACCAAACCAGAGCAGGTCCAAAGCTATTTTATTAAGCGAATAGAGAAATTCTTGCTATCAAAAAATAAAAAGTTGGTGGGTTGGGATGAGATATTGCAGGGCGGACTGGCTGAATCGGCAACGGTAATGAGTTGGGAAGGGGAGGCAGGTGGTATAGCCGCGGCAAAAATGCATCACCCGGTAGTGATGACGCCGCTGCCCTATATGTATTTTGATGCGCCGCAAGCCAATGAAACCCTGGAGCCAATAGGCTGGAACCCGCCGGTGCCATGGCAAATGGTTTATAACTCCGAGCCGCAATCAAAGCAGGCGAGCCGCTGTACGCTGATCTTGATTGTCGGGGGATTTAAATGATCTAATAGTCGAGTCATACTTCTCCATTCTTTCTGCGTCCCTCAACGAGCCGTCCTCTGCGCTACAGAGGACGGTTCCCATTAT
>JAZJZL010000177.1:0-15359 GCA_040389845.1 Bacteroidota bacterium | reverse complement strand
CAAAGCAGTTAACACCTGATGAGGCTAAATACATTATGGGCGTTCAGGGAAACATCTGGGCAGAGAAAGTGCCGAATCTGAAGCATTTGGAATACATGGTTTATCCGCGCGCGCTTGTGGTAGCGGAGCTGGGCTGGACATCGAAAGAAAATAAAGACATCAACAAATTCGCCTTAAAGTTGAATCAGCAATATGGCCTTTTTAAGCTATGGGATTTAAATGCCCGGTTGCCCAATGTTGAAAATGTGGTTGATGTGGTGACCAACCAGGATAACTATGCGACTACGCTCACTTACCCGTTACCGGGCGCCAAAGTGCGTTACTCGCTGGATGGCACTATCCCCGACAGTACAGAGTCAACAGCGTCTTTTCCAATAAAAATAAACAAACCGCTTACTGATAGCCTGAAAGTAATTACGAATACCACCTGGCAGCCTGGTCATCGCCATATTGTACAGCGGGAAACTATCAGGCACGTGAATGTAAGCCCGGTTACTGATGCTGTTAATTTGCAGGCCGGCTTAATTTATGCTTTGTACAAAACAAAGGAGGGCAATTATAAAAAGCTGGATACCATACCAACGGTGTCGTCCGGGGCGTTTGCTTTTCCGCAGCCGTTTAAGTTTCCGCCGTCAAACGAATATGTTAACCACTGGGTAAAAGTAAGCGGATTTATAAAGATTGATAATGAGGGCGACTACCAGTTAACGACAGGCTTTGAGGAAAGCCCGCTGGTTTTCCTGGATAATGTACCTGTGATAAACCGCGAAAAAAACACCTACGTGGAGCCGCAAAAAGCGCTGCTTCATCTTAAGAAAGGATATTATGCAGTTAAAGGCTATTACCTTGCCGATGATGCCAATAGTGCGCAACACCTGCTGCAACTGCAAACATCTACCGGTAAAATACTTGACCCGGCTACATACTTGTATCACCTATAAACAACAGTAGGTATTTTTATGAAAAAACTAAGTATCGCTGTAGTCTTATTTTTGTTGATGATCAGTGGGTTACAGGCCCAGTCGTACAACCAATACGTTGACCCGTTTATTGGTACATCTGCAAACGGGCATACCTTTCCGGGAGCTACGGTGCCATTTGGCATGGTGCAGCTAAGCCCCGAAACTGGTAACTTCGGATGGAATTATTGCTCCGGCTATCGTTATGAAGATACCATCATAACCGGCTTTGCCCATACGCATTTGAGCGGAACAGGCGGAGTGGATTTGGGTGATGTGCTTTTTTATCCGTACCAGGGTAATCAACCTGCGCAGTTTCACAGTAAGTTCTCCAAGTCGACAGAAAAGGCTTCTCCGGGATATTATACAGTTGTTTTAAGTGACAATGATATCAAAGCGGAACTAACCGCATCGGCACATACCGGCGTGCACCGCTATACTTACGTAAATCTCGGCGATGCCCGTTTGCTGGTAGATATTCAAAGCGGATTGGTAGAGAGTAAAGAAGAGCTGCAAAACCACGTTACCGAAGGACATATAAACATCGACAGTAAAAACACTATCAGCGGCTATGCTTACTCCAGTCAGTGGGTTGATAAGAAAGTGTTTTTTGTGGCACAATTTAGAAAGGCATTTAAAACTTCTCATTTCATCGATGGTGATACGCGCCGCAGATTAGTTATAGATTTTGATAACAAACCCGGCGAAACCTTAGAAGCGCGTGTTGCGATATCGGCAGTAAGCATCGATGGGGCGCGTAAAAACCTGGCCGAAACAATAAACAAATCATTTGACAAGGTTAAGACAGAAGCCGCCGCCCTTTGGGAAACTTCTTTAGGTAAATTAAAAGCCGAAGGTACCAAAGAGCAAAAGATTACCTTTTATACCAGTCTTTATCATACCCTTATTCAGCCCAATAATATTGCAGATGTTGACGGACAATACCGCGGGGCTGATAGCCTTGTACATCAATCGGCAGATAAGGTTTTCTATTCTACTTTTTCGTTATGGGATACTTATCGCGCCGCTCAACCGCTTTATACCATCATCTGCCCTAACAAAGACGGCCAAATGGTTGAAAGCATGCTGCAGCATTTTGATGTCGCTCACCTGTTACCGGTTTGGACGTTGTGGGGGAAGGAAAGCTATGCCATGATTGGCAACCATGCCGTGGCCGTTATGGTTGACGCCGCTTTAAAAGGCATAAAAGGCTTTGACAAGGAGAAGGTTTTTGCTGCGATAAAAGCTACCCTCACCCAAAATAAAAATCCAAAATACGACTGGAGTCTGTATTTAAAATATGGCTACCTGCCATCGGACAAAGTAAAGCGGGAAGCTGTATCACGCACCCTGGAAGCCGCTTATGACGATTGGTGCGCGGCGCAACTGGCTAAAAGCCTGCATAAAAATACCGACTTCGATTATTTCATTAAACGTTCCGGATTTTACGCCAACATGTTCGATAAATCTACCCGCCTGATGCGCGGGAAACTATCCAACGGCGACTGGGTGCGCCCCTTCGCCAATTTGGATAGCGGGCAGCTTGCGATAGGCGGCGACTATACCGAAGGTAATGCCTGGCAATATACCTGGCAGGTACAGCAGGACATTCCGGGATTAATAAAGCTTAAGGGTGGTAAGAAGCGATTCAGCGAAAAGCTCGATTCATTATTTACAATGGATTCAAAAGTTTTTGGAGCAGGTTCAACGCTTGATGTTACGGGGTTGATAGGCCAGTATGCGCATGGAAATGAGCCCAATCACCATGTGGCCTATTTATACACGCTGGCCGGTAACCCGGCCAAAACACAGCAACTGGTACGGCAGATATGCGACCAGTTTTATGTTAATAAACCAGACGGTCTGTCGGGCAATGACGATTGCGGGCAAATGTCTGCCTGGTATATTTTTACGGCGATGGGCTTTTATCCGGTTAATCCTGCTGATGGCAGATATGTATTTGGCGCGCCGCAGATTGGTAAAGTTACTATCGGTCTCCCCGGTAAAAAATCATTTATAATTGAAGCCAGGAATTTATCGCAGGTTAATAAATATGTACAAGGCATCAGCTTGAATGGCGTAGTTTACAAGCGCAATTATATCACACATAAGGATATAATGAGAGGCGGCAGATTGGTTTTTGTGATGGGGGATAAGCCGGTTGCTGCTAATTTTAACTAAAGCAGGTTATATGACTCCAGTTGTTCCGCCACCTGGTGCAGCACCTCTTCATCAATAATGCCCGGGTTTTTGCAGATGTGTAACCCTTCGTGCCCATCAGGTTCAAAACTACCCACAAATTGCCCATCCTTAAAAACCTCGAATTTGCATTCGTCATCCTTATGATGCATATAATCGCGCACCTCTAAATGATAGTTTTGATTATTGCTGGTTACCGAAATCTCGAACTTTTCCATGGCGCATGTTTCTTAATTAACCACTACGCCCGCCAATTGTTATTGAAAATTATAAAAAATTCAATCAAAAATAACAAACAGGATACTTTAAAATATCCTGTTTGTTATCGGGCAAATGTTAATGCCTGCTGGTTGAATTTGAAGAGTGGGAAGTTCTGCCACCCTTGGCTGAAATTTCGCGGTGCTTAGCTTCGTCCATATTGGCGAAGTTACCGCTGTTACTGTGCGAACGGCCGTTGCTGTTTTGATTTGACCGCTTTGAGTCGCTCATTTGGCTTTTTTGATTCGTGGCCATGATTTTAATTTTATGGTTTATTAAATCAATTAATTGCTGCTATAAGTATAATGAACGTGCCAAAAAGGTAGGTTGTGATAAAAAGTGTAAGTGATACAGGGAGTTATAAAATAATTCGGAAAGCAGCCTGTAAAGGCAAAGTTGTGGTATGGTTAGGGCTGTGTACCCTGTGTGCTGCAAAAGTGTATGCAATTCTGAATAATTGGCGAACTGGCTTAAAGTTGAATTAGCGTTTTTTTAATGGCATCTGCCAGTTTAGCATCTACGTTTTCTTTGGCAGTATACGTTAGCCAATTTTTTACAACTTCGTTGATGCTATCGATAATATGGTCGGCTTTTTTAATATTCATCTGTTTGGCTACCGCTAAAAAATCAAATCTGTTAATGTTTTCCCGTTTGCCGTTTATACTGAGCGCGTGCCTGCTCACCCAGGCGCTACCCGGGCGATAGGCATGGCAAACGTCATACGCCGGGGATAGACGCCATTGCCCGACCCTGTCCATTACAAAAGCAAAGTTTTTGGTATGATCATCACAATTACGGGCCAATACGTTAAATACCATTCGCCTGTATAATTGCTCTGCTTGCGGATAGGGTAACCTTAGCCCACGCATGGTTTGAAATAATAGTTCGTATGAAAAGCTGTTTACATCCTGGTAGTCGAGATGTGACATGGCGCACCAGGTTTGTACGTGCAGCTTATCGTGGTTTTCGGTACGGTCAAAGCGTTTGGTCATGAAATGCGCGCGGTCATTTTCTTCCAGTATGCGGCATTCCGTCATTTCTATCCCGCAGTCCAACGCCATTAAATGATAAGCCATTTCCACTCGTCCATAGCCCCAGGATTCTCCAAACTGGCTATCTTTTATGCCATCAAACTTAATCAGCCAATAAGTAAAGCCGTCTGGCGCGTCGGCCTGGCCTGAGCGTACTTCGCCTGTGGTTTCGTTATATGCAATTACTGCTTTGGCTCTCGCTCCGCCGGCGGAAGTGCCGACTTTCAGGATATCCATCAGCGCCTTTTGCTCGTCTTTTGATAAATCTGTTTCAAAGTTTTCGCGGTTGCTTAAAATTTGTGCAGTTATGTTTACCAGGTTTTCCAGCTCAATTTTTGTGGCCGCATTACTACCCTTAGGCTGTACAGGTTCAAACTCCAGCGCACCCATTCCCCGCGTGCCGATAAAGCATAGCATTTCTACGGGGTTCATGCTATCGGCTGGACGGCCCTGTTGTGCCAGCCAGGTATTGATTAATGCATTTCCGTAACGGTCGGGTAATATATCGGCTAATAAGCCGGGCAGGCCTTTAAAGGTTGATGTATTGGCCAATTCGGGAAACGAGAATAGCGTTCTGCCTTGGTGCATCGGCATTTTAACAGGCGCCAGTTCCAGGTTTTGACTAATGAACGAAGGCGCATATTCAAAAGTTGCGGAATTGCTGTCCGCATCCCAGGCTATGGCGCCCACGCGTCTATCCCAAATGTTTATGAATGCGTTGTTAATCATTACCAGTCTGATTTACTTTGCTGTTCTGTGCTACCGCGCTTTGTCCGTGCACGCCTGCGTTTTTTTAATTCCAGTTCGGCTAATAATAGTGGGCTTATTTGTTGTTTGGTTTCAAATGCCTGTAGTAATTCCAGTTTGCCAAGCATTCTTAAAATTTGTACGAACGACAAAAGCGTACCGCCCTCGCCGTTTTCCATTCTTACCAGGGTTGAGCGGTGTACCCCTGCTTCTTCTGCTGCCAACTCTTGTGATTTATTTTGCTGCAGGCGGGTTTCCTTAATAAAATTTCCGATATCCTGCAATATCGAAAGGTCGCTTCCTAATTGCCACATATTGTTGCTATTTTACTTCATTAAACACAAATTTACTACATAATATTTCAAATTTGCAACATTATATGATAATGTATCAAAAAAGCATCATTAAGCATTAAAAATAGATTTAATGTATCAAAAAAGAAACAATAATGAATAATTTTATTAGGGGTATCTTATAAGAATTGTTCCATAATCATCCAAAGTTATTTAACTTCACGGCATAAACCCGCAACGTGAAAAGAATCCTTCCTGTAATTGTCATCTCTCAATTTTTCTGCACCTCCCTGTGGTTTGCCGGTAACGCAATCATGGGGGATATGGCAAAACAACTCCATTTGGAGCCGGCCTACCTGGCTTATTTAACCAGCGCGGTACAATCAGGGTTTATTGCCGGGACTTTAATTTTTGCCATCCTTAGCATTGCCGACAGATTTTCGCCATCGCGCGTGTTTTTTGTTTGCGCCATGATAGCTGCGTTAGTTAACCTGGTGGTAAGTTTCAACGGACTTACTACACCTTTGCTAATTGCTATTCGCTTTTTAACCGGTTTTTTCCTGGCTGGAATTTATCCTGTGGGGATGAAAATAGCATCCGACCATTACCAGCAGGGACTTGGTAAATCGCTGGGGTTTTTAGTTGGTGCTTTAGTGCTTGGTACAGCATTCCCTCATTTGTTGAAGAGCGTTACTGCAAATCTTCCGTGGCGGTATGTGATTTTTTCAACGTCAACCCTGGCAACCCTTGGAGGTATTGCAATGATTTTATTCGTGCCCGATGGTCCGTACCGTAAAGCCGGGCAAAAGTTAAACTTTGGCGGGTTTTTGCAGAGTTTTCGCGATAGCAAATTCCGCTCGGCTGCGTTTGGATATTTTGGCCACATGTGGGAGTTATACGCCTTTTGGGTATTTGTGCCGCTAATGCTGGCTGCGTATAAAGCCAATCATCCGGATATATCACTAAACATTCCTTTTCTTTCGTTCCTGGTAATAGCTTCCGGTTCGCTTGCCTGCGTTTTAAGCGGACTGCTATCACAAAAAATAGGAGTTAAGAGAATGGCGATCATCGCGTTGGCTTTATCCTGTTTGTGCTGCCTGCTTTCGCCGCTGATTCTGGGCAATGCGTCAATCGTGATTTTGCTGGTCTTCCTGTTTATATGGGGTATGGCTGTAATTGCAGATTCGCCTTTATTCTCCACAATGGTTGCTCAAAATGCGCCACAGGAATGGCGGGGAACTTCTTTAACCATTATTAATTGCATCGGTTTTGCCATCACGATTGTAAGCATTCAACTGGTTAATGCTTTGCGGACAGCTACAAATGAAAGCTATATCTACGCGCTGCTTGCCATCGGGCCGATTCTCGGGTTAATTGCTTTGTCCGGCCGAAAAAAGCGATTTTTCTGATAATTATTAGCAACACTTAGCCAGCTCCAACGGTTTTCTTAAACTCACTCGGCGTGCAGCCGTACTTATTTTTAAACACCGTGGAAAAATAGTTGGGGGTGGAGAAACCCACCATGTAAGTGATCTCCGCTATGGAATAGCCCTCGTTGATGAGCAGGTATTTGGCTTTTTTAAGCCTGCGGGCAAGTATGTAATCAGTAATGCTGCAATCGAGCAGGGCCTTTACTTTACGATACAGTTGCACGCGCGATATGCCTATAGCCCGACAAATGTCATCCACGCTAAAATTCTCGTTACCCAGGTTTTGCTCTACTATGCCGGCAAAATCATTCAGGAATTTTTTATCGAGGCTTTTTGAGACGGTTTGCCTGCCGCTTATTGGCGCATCGCTGATGAAGTGTTCTTTCAGCAATACCCGGTTTTTAATCAGGTTTTCGACGGTAGCAGAAAGGTAATCATAATTGAAAGGCTTGGTAATATAGGCGTCGGCCATGCTGCGGATGCCATCAATTTGCTGCTCCACGCTGCTTTGCGCGGTAAGCAGTATGATGGGAATGTGCGAGGTGCGCATATCCGTTTTCAGCAGCTCGGTAATGGCTTTGCCAGATGCGCCCGGCAATACGACATCCGAAATGATGAGGTCGGGCACTTGCTCAAAAGCCATCGAAATACCGGTGTTGCCATTATCGGCGGTATAAATATCGTAGTGTTCGCTTAGCTTTTCAGTAAGGTAATCCAGCAGGTCGGGGTTGTCTTCCACTATCAGCAGGGAATGTTCTTTAGGTATACCTGTGAGCCCCTGCCCGGTTTCGCGCTCGCTTTTGTCGAGATCGGCAATGTATAGCTTTAATTTTTCGGTATTAATGGTAGCAGGCTTGTCTGTAAATGATTCTTCGGATAGCAGCAGATGTTCGTTGCCTGTTTTAAGCCTGATGGTAAAGGTGGTACCCTGCCATTTTTTGCTGCTTACCTCCATGGCGCCTTTATGCAGGTTCACAATTTCTTTGGATAGCGACAAGCCCAATCCCGAGCCTTTTCCCGATGCGCCATCGCCCTGGTAAAACTGCTCAAAAACGTGTTTCAGTTCATCTTCGTCCATGCCGGTGCCGGTGTCTTTTACTGCTATCTCTACCAGGTCATCTTCAATAACCGAAATAGAAACGCTGATTACCCCGTTATCAGGCGTGAATTTTATAGCGTTCGACAAAAGGTTGAAAAATACCTTATCCAGTAAATTGCTGTCGAACCACAGGTTAACCTTAGGCTCTTTGGCGGTAAATTTTATGGCGATGCCTTTTTTGCCTGCACTTTGCCTGAAGCTGTCGGTAATTTCCCTGGTAAATGAAACGATGTTATTGGGCGATGCATTCAGTCGCTGGCGGTCGTACTCAATCTTGCGGTAATCTATCAGCTGATTCACCAGCTTAAGCAGCCGGAACGCATTTTTCTGAATAATTTTCAGGCTTTTACCAGCTACCAGGTTCAGCTTTTCGTTAGCCATCATATCCTCAACCGGCGATAGTATCAGGGTAAGCGGCGTGCGGAATTCGTGCGACATATTGGTAAAGAAATTCAACTTGGCCTCAGTGGCTGCCTCCGCCTTTGCCGACATCTCCACCAGCTGGTTACGCTGCTCCAATATCTCCAGGTTCTTTTTCTCAAGGGCTTTGTTAATCTTGCGGTTCTCCATCAGCGAATAAAAAGCCAGTCCCCCGAAAACTACCGCCAGTACCAAGGTGATAACAATAACATTCAATACCGTCTGCTGACTGTTATACACGTTTTCCTGCTCGGTTAGCAAACTTTGCTGGCGCAGGATGTCGTTATGCTGGCTGGCGATGCGGTTCCATTGCAGCTTCATCAGCTGCGCATTGGTGGAATCGATAACCTGCGATTGCAGTATATTCTCTTTCAGGAAAGATTCCTTGTTTAAAATTTTAAATGCTGTTAAAATGGCTTCCTTGCCGCCGGTAGGATAAAGCAGGCTGGCGTCAATCACTTTAGAATCTATCATTTGCAGGCCGCCACCCGGCCCGGGCAACGCATCGACACCTATTACCCTGGTAGCTTTATTGGCATGCTGCGATTTTAGCACTGCCCGTGCGCCCGA
The DNA here is from genome assembly GCA_040389845.1 of Bacteroidota bacterium. GTDB lineage: Bacteria > Bacteroidota > Bacteroidia > Sphingobacteriales > Sphingobacteriaceae > Mucilaginibacter. Next base: position 6,353 of record JAZJZL010000177.1, on the reverse strand, counting down.
GGCCATTACATCGTTATGCGCAAAAATGGCATCAACACCAGTTAATTGCGGTGCTATTTGCGATAGTTGTTTTTCGGCATGGTCTTTCAGCCAGTCGCCGTAAAGCTGGCTTACAATGTGCACGTTTGGGAATTTCTTTAAGCCATCGGCAAAGCCCCGCTCACGCTCTATCGCCGGCGAGGAACCCGGCAGGCCCATTACCTCAACTACATTACCCTTTCGTTTCAGCAGGTTGCCCATGTATTCGCCGGCCATTCGGCCAACCTCAAAATTGTCCGCGCCAACATAGGCAGTATATTGTGATGTTGAGGTTTTACGATCGATTACAATTACCGGTATGCCTTTATTATAGGTTTGCTCAACAATGCCAGTAAGCGGCTGCGCCTCGTTGGGCGAGATAATAAGCAGGTCGACACCCTGATCGACCATGTTTTTTACCTGCTGAATTTGTTTTTGGCTGTTACCATCCGCATCTGCGTAAATAAAACGCGCGCCGGGATGTAGCGACAGTTCCATCTTCATTTCATCCAGCATCGTGCGGCGCCAAAGGTCGGACCCTATGCACTGCGAAAAGCCTATAGTGTACAATGACGTCTTGTCTTTCTTTTTGCAGCCGAAAAAAACGGAGCAGCAAACAACAAGGATAATGAATTTGCACAATGCTTTCATTTAGTTCCTGAGCACGAATAGATGTTAATACTGTTGGTTTTTATTGGTTGACCGTCTTGTCGAGGGTTTTCATTTGTAAATGTAGGTATAAAAAAAGCAAGCATGAAAAATAAGGGCTTAGTGTATTGGACTATGCTGGAACAAAACTGTAAGTAACAGGTAACAAAATCAAACATTAGTATCAATAAGTTACAGTCGATAAAAAATATAGTGTTGTAAATCAGTTATTTAATTGAATTATACTTTTTTGAATTTTTTTGGAACAAAATCGATAACTGCCGCCCTGATGCCGGGCCTACCTTGCCACCGCTAATTATAATCTAAAATTACACCTTCTTACTATGAACAAATACTCCGTCATGGCGTGGTCCATGGTCGTAGCCCTCGGCGGCTTTTTATTCGGGTTCGACACCGCTGTTATTTCAGGCGCAGAGAAGTCTATCCAGCAATACTGGGGGCTTTCGGTATTCGCGCATGGGCTTACTATCTCCATTGCTTTGATTGGTACTGTGGTTGGGTCGTTACTGGGCGCCCGCCCTTCCGACCGTTTCGGCCGCAAGAATACCCTGTATTTTGTAGCTGCGGCTTACCTGCTTTCTTCCATTGGTACTGCGCTTGCCGGCGATTGGTATATGTTTCTCAGCTTCCGCTTTTTGGGCGGGTTGGGCGTGGGGATATCATCGGTTACCGCGCCAATCTACATTTCGGAAGTATCACCTGCAGAGCGTCGTGGAAGATTGGTAGGCCTGTTCCAGTTTAATGTAGTGCTGGGTATCCTGATTTCATACCTCAGCAACTACCTGCTTAGCCAGGGCGGCGAGACTTCGTGGCGATGGATGCTGGGCGTGCAGGCCTTTCCATCATTGGTATTCCTGGTATTGATTTATTTTATCCCCGAAAGCCCGCGCTGGCTGATACTTAAAAAAGGTGAGGCTGCACGGGCGCTGGAAATTCTGCGCATTATTAATCCGCTGAATTGCGAAAAAGAGCTGCAAGCCATACAGGAATCCGACTTGCACAACAAGGCAAACCATAGCGATAACCTGTTCTCCGGGAAATATAAAACGCCCATCGTATTGGCTATGCTGTTTGCATTTTTTAACCAGGTATCGGGTATTAATGCCATTATCTACTATGCCCCCCGCATTTTTGAAATGGCCGGACTGGGAGCGCACTCATCACTTTTATCCACCGTAGGTATCGGGCTTATTAATTTCCTGTTCACGCTTATCGCCATCAATTTTATCGACAGGGTAGGCCGCAGGGTGCTGATGCTGATAGGCTCAGTGGGGCTGATCTGTTCGCTATTCCTGGTGGCCTTTACCTTTTACTCAGGGCACATTAGCGGCGTAGCTATACCGGTTTACATGATGCTGTTTATCGCTTTTTTCGCTTTCTCGCAGGGGGCGGTTATCTGGGTGTTTATTTCAGAAATATTCCCGAACCAGGTACGCGCAAAAGGGCAGACGCTGGGCAGCTCCACACACTGGATAATGGCGGCATTAATTGCTTTCGGTTTTCCGTACCTGGCCGAAAACCTTGGCGGGGCAATAACCTTTTCATTTTTTGGGGTGATGATGGTATTTCAACTGGTATTTGTTTGGCGCTTTATGCCCGAAACCAAGGGCAAATCGCTGGAGCAGATTGAAACCAACATTATAATGAGCTGATGCTATGAAGACAGAACCATTACAAACATCTGCAACCTGTTTTGGCGAGGTGCTTTGGGATGTTTTGCCCGGGGGGCCGCAGCCGGGCGGCGCACCGCTCAACGTGGCTTATCACTTGTGCAAGCTCGGCATGCCTGTGCATATCATCAGCAAAATAGGAAATGATGAGCCAGGTAAAAGGCTGGAACAATTAATAACCGGCTGGGGCATCAACGAAGATTTATTACAGGTTGATACGCATTATCCAACTAGCGAGGTGATTGCCCGCGTGGGAAGTAACAACGAAGTTTCGTATGAGATTGTGTTCCCGGTTGCCTGGGATTTTATTAACCCGGCGCCGGTTGACGTGAACCGTTCAAAATATTTTGTTTACGGTAGTCTTGCCTCCCGCAATGCAGTAACACGCGATACCCTTTTTCAATTGCTGGAAGGAAATTCAATAAAAGTTCTAGATATCAATCTCCGCCCACCATTTGCTGAAAGAGAACTATTGGAGATGCTGCTGCAAAAAGCAGACATCGTAAAATTTAACCAGGCCGAGCTTGAAATGGCACAACTGCTTTTTGGCGGACTGATGGGCAGCGAAGCCGGCCAGGCGGCATTCATTATGTCCCGGTTTAACGTGACCGAGCTCATCGTTACCAAAGGCGAAGCGGGCGCATCCTATTACACGCCTGGCGGTACATTTCATGCGGCGGGCGTTGGTGTAAAGGTTGCAGACACCATCGGCAGCGGCGACTCGTTTCTTGCTGCTTTCCTGGCCGGGCACGCCCAACAGCTGCCGCAGCAAACTATCCTGAAAAATGCCGTTGCCATGGGTGCTTTCATCGCCACAAAAAAAGGCGGCTGCCCTGATTACGAATTAACCGCTTACGAAGAATTTAAGAATACCATGTTTTAACTATCAATAATAAACCAATTAATCAATTAACAACGACTATCAAATGAGAAAACTATTACTTTTTTGCTCCCTGCTTGTCCTGCTGGCAAGCGGGGCGTATGCCCAAAGCGGGACGGTTACGGGCACGGTGAACGACCCACAGGGCCAGCCATTACCGGGCGCAACGGTGCAAATTGCCGGAGACAAGCAAGCCACTATTACCAATGTGAATGGCAAGTTCAGCGTACAGGCATCGGTGGGCCAAACTTTGCACATCACTTTTGTGGGCTATCAGCCTATCGACCTAAAATTGAGTGCTATTACAGATAACCTTGTCGTAACCTTCAAATCCGGCGCTACGGATTTAAACGAGGTGGTGGTAACCGGCTATACCTCTGAAAAGAAGAAAGACCTAACCGGCGCTGTATCCGTAATCAATGTAAACGAGATTAAGGACATCCCCGAAGGCAACCCGATGAGGGCCTTACAGGGACGTGTGCCGGGCCTGAGCATCTTTTCTGATGGTTCGCCAAATGGCGCTGTTGCTGTAAGGGTGCGCGGCACCACTACGCTGAACGACAATGACCCATTGTACATTATCGATGGCATACCAACCCAGCGCGGCTTGCAGGAGCTTAACCAGAATGACATCGAGTCTATCCAGGTGCTGCGCGACGCGTCGGCAGCAAGTATTTACGGTTCGCGTGCGGCGGCTGGTGTTATCATCGTAACTACCAAACGTGGTAAGAATGGTGTACAGCGTATAGATTTTGATGCTTCTACATCGGTGCAAAATTATAACAGCAAGCTGAGCACTTTAAGCGCTATGCAGCATGGGCAGGCTTACTGGCAGGCGCAGGTAAACGACGACCAATTTGGCGTAAACCACGTGAACAACCAATTGGTAAACCCGGTTGAGTTTGGCGGTGTTTACACCTTCGACTGGAACAAAGACTATAACAACCCGGTATTGAATGCGGTAAACATCGCACCCTACATCGACCCGAATAACAAAACCATGCGTTCGGCCAATACCAGCTGGTTTAATGAGATATCGCAGCCATCTATCCTGCAATCATATAACTTATCACTGTCAAACGGAAGCGACAAAGGCAGCTACCTTTTCTCCGTAGGCTATTACAATAACAAGGGTATTATCAAAGAAACCGGTGATACTAAATACAATATCCGCCTGAACAGCCAATATAACCTGTTTGGCGGAAAGCTGAAAATAGGAGAGACCTTATCGGCAACGTACATGAAAGATCCTCAATTACCGGTGGGGAGTATTACAATTCTTTCGCTTATTGAAAACCCGATAATCCCGATACATACGGTTGACGGTATTGGCTGGGGCGGCCCGATTGCCGGTATGGACGACAGGGACAATCCTGTTAGGCTGATTGAAGACAACAAGCAGAACTTTAACAACTTCGGCCGCGTGTTTGGCAATGCGTTTGCCGATTTGGAGATAGTAAAAAAACTGCATTTTAAAACCACCTTCGCCGCCGACTTTGCAGGCAATTACTATCGATGGCTACAGATACCATATACCGCAGGTTTTCTGTCGGATAATCGTACCATCGCAGGCCAATCAACCGATTACGCGGTTACCGAAACGTGGCAAAATCAGCTGACTTATGACCTGACCTGGAAGAAACACCAGTTTAATTTTTTGGTAGGCGAAGAGAATATAAAAGATAAGTATCAAAACTTTAACGGCAATGTGCAGGGCCTTACGCTGGCGAATATAGATTATGCCTACCTGAGCGAAGGTACCAGCAATATTGTAGCCAACGGCGGCGGCGCCGGCGATGCATTGACATCATTTTTTGGAAAGATTAACTACGCCTTCAATAGTAAATACCTGGCATCGGTTACCTTACGCCGGGATGGCTCTTCCAAGTTTGGTATCGATAATCGTTATGCCTATTTCCCGGCTGCATCAGTAGGATGGAGGGTAAGCCAGGAGGATTTTTTGAAGGACAACCGTATAATTTCGGACTTAAAGCTGCGTGCAGGCTGGGGCCAAACCGGTAACCAAAATATTGCCAATAACGCAACGTATTCGCTCTACCAGTCTATCTATGGCAATCGCGGCGCATTTAACAATGATGCCGGCAGCGCTTACGATATCGGCGGCAGAGGTTCTGGTACATTGCCGTCGGGCTTCACCTCAACCCAAACCGGTAATCCTGATTTGAAATGGGAAACCACTACCCAAACCAATATCGGTGTGGACTTCGGCTTGTTCAATAATATCCTGACAGGCTCGTTAGATGTGTTCAATAAAAACACTACCAATATTCTCATTAACCCGCCATACCTGGCTGTATTAGGCGAGGGTGGTAATGAGTGGTTTAACGGGGCATCAGAAAATGTAAAAGGTTTTGAATATTTACTGAACTATCGCGGCAAAATAGGCAGCGATTTTACTATCGGATTAACCGGCAACATCGCCGCTTACCGCTCAAAAATTACTAAACTGCCCGCCGCCGCAATGAATGGTTATCCCGGTAACGGCACAACCCAAACTATTATCGGCCGCTCGCCAAACTCTCAGTTCGGCTATGTGGTGCAGGGTATCTTCCAAAACCAGGCCGAGGTTGATGCCGCGGCTGCGCAGCCCGGTAAAGGTGTGGGACGTTTGAGGTATAAAGACCTTGACGGCAATAACGTTATTAACCCCAATGATGAAACCTATATCGGCAACTCCGACCCTAACTTTACCTATGGTTTAAATACTTCATTAGGTTACAAGGGCCTTTCGCTTACCTTCTTCTTACAGGGTGTGTCGGGTGGAACAGTTTACAACTCCTATAAATACCTGACGGATTTTAGCTCGCTGGCGCCAGGTTCAAACTGGGGCACAAGGGCGCTCACCGCATGGACGCCTAAAAACATGGGTTCAACCATCCCGGCCCTAACGCTGGTTAACAACAACGATGAAGGCCGGTATTCAACCTATTTCCTCGAAAGTGCGTCGTACCTTAAGCTGAGAAACATTCAGCTTGCCTACGATTTCAAAAATCTGCTGAAAACAGTGAAGCTGCAGCGTGCTACATTTTACGTGCAGGCCAGCAACCTGTTCAGGGTGAAGAATTCATCGTACACCGGGCCTGACCCTGAAAACC
>JAZJZL010000176.1:0-4672 GCA_040389845.1 Bacteroidota bacterium | reverse complement strand
GCCGGTTGGCCCGGTATTACCAGTCGGGCCGGTGCCGCCGATTACTCCTGTTTCACCGGTTGCGCCCGTAGGGCCTGTTTCACCCGTAGCACCTCTTTCGCCACCGTCACCGGTGGGTCCGGTTGGTCCCGTCGGGCCGGTAGGCCCGGTTGGACCAGTAGGGCCAATTTCGTCCTGGCTGCTGCCGAATTGAGTGCTAACAGCTTTTGATTTTTTAGGATCGTCCTTTTGATTTTCCATTTTCCCTTTTTTATTTTAACAAAACAGGATTGTTAACTCCATTGAATATCTTTTTCATTAAGGTACAAGTTGCGCAGCCGCAATACCGGCAGCTGTGTGGCCGATAAGCTGGCAAACAGCGAAATGTCCATGTTAAATTTGGCGTCAGTGGTAACCGGCTGGTTAACCGCGAACCATTTGTCAATCAATGCCGCCAGCTGACAAACAATCGCGCTTTCCGGCGTAATGTCATCCGGGTTAACCGGGCATGCGCTGGTATTCCAGTCTGCCGGAATTTCAAACTCAAGCGGCGTTGTTATGCTGATAGGTATTTCCGTTCTTAAGCCGTCTATTCCTTCCTGGATATTATAGCTGTAGTTGATGCCGAATTTAATTTGCCGTGTGGTGATCTGGCCGGTCAATTCAACAAATAGCTCTTTAAGGAAGTTGCTCAAATACAATTGCAGTGGCTGTTTACCGCCACCGGTAGTATAATCGGCAATATTTATCAGGATGTCCGGATCGAGCAGCGGCGTCAATACGCTTATAAAGCGGATGGTTGGCGTGGTATAAATAAACTGCGGATTGGTCTCGATCCCCGGAACCAAAATCTTGTTACGGATAACCGAAATACCCGACCACACATTTTCCTGGTTAATGATGTTAAACTTGCTAAAGCTTACCATTCGCTGGGTAATCTTTTTCCCTTCACCAGGTGTCAGGTAAGTCATTTCGCCGTTATTTTCTGTGTAATAGGCGTAATGTTTTATCCCCGGCTCACCCGGTAGTGAATCATCGGTCTTGAACCCGGAGATATTGATTTCCGGTACCTGGAAATCGGTGCCGCTTTGCGAAGCTACCGTTACCATTAACGCTAACTGGTCTTTATCCGGCGTTTCACCTTTAATTATGGTTTCGCCTTCAACTATCTCATATTTACACTCTGCCTGTGCAGCAGCCATATCGCGGTATATAGGCTGGATTTCCCGCCATTTGCCCCATGCTTTGGCCACGCGCCCCACCAGCCATGCAAACGACTGCATAGCAGTGTACGCAAATTCAGGGTTCGATTGGTCAAGCAGGTACTGCGAAAAGTCGCGCTGTATGCCCGGGTAGGCTGCCGAAAATTGCAGCAATGCGGCAAACAGGTCAGGATCATCCTCATCCGCAAACATAGCCGTTCTAAAACCTCCCAGCGGTACATTCAGGATGATGTCTGTATTAATGGTATCCTGGTCGGCCCGCAGGTAATCATAGGTATAAGTGTAATCCCATTGCTTAGCCTGCTCCAGCTTATTCTCAAAAGCCACAGCCCGCAAGGCCTCCTGCCCTATCGTCGAAAATGTTTGCGCGGTGAGCGATGGCGATGTAGGGTACGCCCTTAGCGGAATTGGTATCTTAAGGTTTCCCAACTCAGTGTCTACTCCACTAAACGGCAGAATGAAGGTGAGCCATGTGGATGATTTATAACCGTCGATGCTGGTTACTTCCTTAATGTTATGCTCTATCGAATTGATCTCATATTGCAGGTCAATCGGGAAGAAGCCGCTCTCGAGGTGCAGGTTATTATCCTTTTTCGAATTGAATAAAATGGTCAGGTAAGATTGTTCGCCTGCAGGCTCATCAGAGTTTTCCAGCGAGAAGCGCGTGGTCGAAAATGCATAAGCCTGCTGGTCTGCCTGGGTTGTATTATTCGGATCTATTACCTTACCAAAAAGGTTAGGTGCAATCTTTTCAGGATCCTTATACTGCGACGTTACGTCCACATTAAATTGCAGTACAGTGTCGATGGCGTAAGCATTGGATAGCCTGATAAGCAATTCCTGTTTTAGCCTTTCCTGTGCATTCCACAGGTTCTCGTCGTCGGGGTCATTGCCATCTTCCAGCACAACTGCAAGATATTTCGAGATGTTGGCCGCCAGCGTTTTCTTGGTATCGATTACAGACTGGTATGGATAAGGAATCCTGTCGCCCTTATCGGCTATCCCGTTTTCAACCTGCCATGCCGGTATAGCAAAATCTGCCAGCAGGAAGGTATCGATGGCATTCAGGCAGGTTTGAGCCAGCCTTTCAATGTCAATGCCGTTAAAGGCGGCTTCGGCAGGTGTCATCTCCCATATCGGCGTACCCGGTTCGTAAGGATATATCTTAACCATATCCCTCGACATAAGGTGCGTAGACAATGGCAGCAACGCGAAGTAGAATGGATTGCCGCTGTTTGGAATAGAGAATTGTATACCTGTAGCCGATTCATTAAAGCGGACAACCCATATTTCGATAGTGGTATCATCCTGCACGCCAATTTGCGGCGTGCCCGAGGCGGCTTTCAGTTCAGGGAATGCATCCTGCAGCTTTTCGGCAAACTCTTGTATGGTGATAGAATTGCTGTTATCGGCAGCTGAGTTTCTCTGCAAATTCGGCCCAAGTACTGCGGTTGAGAACAGCACCGACGGCTCATCCTTAAAGTTATCGTCAACCAGGTCAAGTTCGCGCGAAAGGGTAATACTGGTTACCAAAGCAAACAGGCTTTCAGGATTTTTATCGCTCACCGGCGTTGCTATCACTTGATCTGCAGGTATTTCCTTTAGCGGAATAATAATTTTCTCGCCTACTACCAGGTTGCCATCCAATGGTATCGATGGATTTATCCTGCGGATATTTTCAGGCGTTGTGTTATAAGCCTGCGCTAGGCCGCTCAATGTTTCCCCAAGGTTTTCAACTACATAGAACACATAAGGGCTTGCCAGGTCTGCAAGAATCTCCCTGAGATACCGGTAAATGGCCAGCACCATGTTAATGAGTATACCTTTTGCCGATTCTTCCAGGGCAGTTATACCCGCAGCTCCTTCAAGCGAATTATTGATAGTGACCTTCATATCGGTCTGTACCAGTTGGTAGTATATCTGTACGTATGCCTCAAGGTCGGTAGTGGCACGCTGTTTCCAGCTTAGGTCGCCATCTTCTACAGGAACGTAGCCGGTAGGATTAAAGGCCAGCGTAATGGATAAGGTCGGTGCGCCTTCCAAATCTTTTTCGATGATGTACGATGCGGAGACGCTTGGATACAAACTAACGCCTATAACCGGGTCGATGTAACCTATTTTTTGCGGCGGCAGCACGGTAGTTTTACCGGTATTGGTGAACGATGTAAGGTTACCAAAAATATCATGCCACCTCATATCAATTTGTGCAGTTTTACCCACTGCGCGATATGGATTTTCTTTTTCCGGCGGTACATCGCCCACAGGTTCGCCCACTACAATTCCTTTAACAAAAGGATAAACCGGAACTATCCTGTTATACAGGTAGTCTTCATCCTCAACTGCCGACGGCCGCACCGCATTATCAATGTCTGACGGCGGCACGTAAGCGGTGTTGCCCGGCGCAACGGGCAGGCCGGGCGCACTTGCTATAAAGTCGGTATTATCGCCAACGTTATAACCTAACAGGTTGTAAAGTTGCTGCAGGTTCAGCTCAGCCGGCTCTATTTTGTCAATCTTAGCCGGGTTTTGCCGTTTCATCGCAAAGCCGATATTTCCCGGCGGAACGGTGGCTACCTTCACCTCAATCCGGGTGTCGAATGTTAGCGGTTCGGTAAACAGCCCGGCAACGTTTTTATTTGCATGCGCCAGTGCTATTACGCTGATGCCGTGTTTTTCTGCAACCGACTCGAGCGTTTCCATCGCCCCGGCCCTATGCTCCAATTGATTGGCGTTTAATGCTGATGCAGGGATACTTAACCTGGAGTTTTTACGGAAGATTGCCTTTGCATTTTGAACTGCAATTTTGCTTATGGACGTGCTGTAGCGTTTTGCAAGCTGCTGCAGGGTATCGTTCTCGCCGGGGGTTATTCCTTCCAGTGTTTGGGCAAGCGTTTCAACGTAAAGTATTTCGTCCTGTATATTAATAGGGTCGCGTATTACTGCGCTGTTCAGGAAGTTTTGTAATACATTATTGGTGATATTATACGTAACCAGCAGTGTAATTATGTTATCTGTACTGCCGTTAAACAGGTATTCCGGCAGCCCGGCCTTGCTGTCTTTAATCAAATAATAAAAATAATAGCCACCAGTACCAACAACAGCCGCTTCCCAGGCATATTTCAGGAAGTCAATCTGCCGCATGCCCAATAAATTTTCCTGTGTGCCCGGCTCTGCGGTGAGCCTGAATGTTGCTAGCGACTGCGGCGGATTGGACAAAGTAGACAGGTTAGTTTGCAGCAGGTACATGCTGGTATTGGCCAGCGCGTTCGACATTAAGCCTGATGGCGGCTCGGTCTGGTTTTCTTCCGCAGGTGGTTTGCTGTAGAGTACGTCTATCCGGTTAATGACGTTGGTACCGGGATTTTGTCCGTAATATTCTAACAGATTTCTCAGTAAACCCATCGATGCCTGGTCGATGCCCTGCAGCTCATACACATTCGGCATAAGCTGAGTTGGGTCTTCGGCAGACC
>JAZJZL010000175.1:2010-14102 GCA_040389845.1 Bacteroidota bacterium | reverse complement strand
TACGTGCTGGCAACCTTGCCTTATAGTTTAATTAACCGAAACTTTGGATTAACAAAAGCGCTGGATTTTAAAATTCAGCTGCTGCTGTTTTGGAGCTAATGCCGAAAATCCAAAAGCAAAGAGTAGGCGCTGTTGTACTTAAATCTACCAAAACCATGAATTTCATTATCAAAGGCAACCTGCGCGGTTTGCTGTGTTCAGATTGCGAGCTGCCCGTAACCGGCACCTCCGTAAAAATTTACAAGCCGGCTCCCGACAGCCGTGAAACACTCCTGGCTGTGGCCGATGCTAAGCAAACCTTTCATCAGTTAACCGCCGATGAGCTGAATTCGAAAGAAAAATTATTTATCGCCGAAGGTAAATTGCAGGATAACGGCAATTTTGAAGTAGAACTGGGCCAGCGCAGCGGCTATGATGGCGGCGCGCTGGAAATTGATTGGTATTGCGGCAACAGCCCGATAAAAATTGGTCCGGGCCCGAAAAAGGAAGTATCGCTGCAGTTTCATATCACCACTTTTCAGCCAATGTGGCAGGGTAACAAAGGCGATGCTCAATATGCCTATTTTGAATACCGGATTGATCCAAAATGGTTTTGCCGCATATTGTCGCTTTTTGATATATGGGTAGTTTGCGGTATAGTTACCGATTGTGAAACCCGTGAGCCAATAGGCGGAGTACGTGTGTTTGCTTACGATGTAGATTTGATACAAGACGATAGCCTTGGCAATGCTTATACTGATGGAAACGGCAAGTTTACCATCATATATCCGGGCGATAATTTCAGAAAAACGCTGCTTTCGCCATGGCTGAATGTGGAATGGCCTGCCGGTCCGGATTATTATTTCCGGATTGAATCGTCATCAGGCGCAGTATTGCTTGCAGAAGACCGTACCCGCGGCCGCCAGGCAGACAGGCATAACGCCCATAATTGCTTCTGTGTGAAGCTATGTGTAAAGAATGGTCCGGTTGATACCGGCTGGCCATGGTTTACCGAAGTTGGTAACTTCAGCATTACATCTGATATAGATGCTTCAGGTAAAACTATCGCCACTAAATTTGGTGCAGGCGGTCCTGGTTATGGATTTTTTGGCTCTGTGAAGCTGGGTGGCTATGCCACCAAACGCGTGCCTACAGCACCAGGTAGCCCGCTGTATTACCGCTTCCTGTACTCGCTGGATAATGTGAATTTTACCAAAATAACCGCCGCACAAATGGAAGGCACCCCGCTTAAAGTGGCCACCCGTCAAATTACCTGGCATGGTGGCGTGGCGTTCCAGGATGTGGTAATAGATATCAGTCAGCCGGCTTCGGCGCCTGATAGCATACCAGCCGATACTTATCCACTGCCTATTGCCGACCATGTGCTGCATCCTGACGCAGACGGCTGGGTAAGGGTTGATCAACCTGCGCTTGATGACGGTTTTTACGGTTCATTATTCTACCTGAATACTAACACCATTTTACCAGGTGGCGATGCAAGCGTTGGTCAAACAGCCGGCGCTGCGGTAAGCGCTGCCGACCAAAAGAATGGCAAGATGTTGTTTGTCCAGTTCCAAACTACCGATGACCCATCAAATCCGGCATCGCCAAACCTGCAAACACAGGCATTGGTAGCCCAGATTTATGTGAACAACTGGAACGAGGTAAGTCTTGTGAAGCTGGAAGAACTTTATGCAGGCGGCGGCAGCGGCTGTACCCCTGTGAAAACACAGGCCCATATAGACTACACCGTAGACCACGAGCTGATAGGCAGCTGGAACCTCAGCATTTCTTCAAATGCTACCGGTGGTATCAGTGGCTTGCCATCGGGCAATGTACCGAGAGGTGCGGCGGCGCAATTGAATCTTGCTACCGCGGCTGGTATCAGTCCGGCGTTTGCTACCTGGCCGTCTTGTGCTTATGCATTGTCGTTAAACACCATTCGCAAGCTAACCACCGGCGAATACAATGATGACTGGACACCGAATGTAGTGTTGTTCTGCAAATAAGCGACGCTATATCTATCTATGAACAAAGGCGTTACAGGGAACTGTGACGCCTTTGGCGTTTAATGCTTTCAATCAATCACGTCGTTGGGGTGAGCTGCTTGCAGCGAACTTCGAAGCAATCTCTGCGCAGGACAGCTTCAAACCTTGATGCATGTGACTACGGGGATGCCGGCGGAAAAGAAGCCATTATGCGCTCCGTTTCGGTGCAGTATGGCGCAGAGGTTGCTTCGAAGCCGATTGTGAACAATCGGCCTCGCAATGACGTTTCGCGGATGAGATAGTTAGATAATTACTATTTTGCACTATGTTATTTATCCTCGGCGGATGTGTTTATATAATGACCAACAAAAGGCACTCCGTACTTTATGTTGGCGTAACTTCAGAACTTATCGTTAGGGTTTGGCAACATAAAACGCATTACTATCCGGGTAGCTTTACTTCAAAATATAATTGTGAAAAGTTGGTGTATTATTGTTTTTACCCTCATATAGAAGAAGCCATCGGTGTCGAGAAAACTCTAAAGGCAGGCAATAGGAAAACCAAGATTAAATTAATCGAGGAGTTAAATCCCGAATGGCTGGACCTTTACGATAAGCTGATTGAGGAGTAAACAGCCGACATCAACCAACCAACTCGTCATTGCGAGGTGCGCTGCCTGCAGCGAACTTCGAAGCAACCTCTGCGCTATACTGCACCGAACCGGAATGCGGATGGTTTCCTTGCAGCTGGCTGACAGGTTCTCATAACGTTTAAGGCCACGTGCAGTCAATCTCTGCGCAGGACAGATTAAAACCTTAATGTGCGCGACTACCTGTATGCCGGCGGACAGGAAACCATGTGCGCTCCGGTTTGGTGCAGTATGGCGCAGAGATTGCTTCGAACCGGTTTGCAAGCAAACCGGCTCGCAATGACGATATTTTTTAATTGTTTCCTTTACCCAGAATCTCCAGCGCATCCTCAAACCTCCGAAGCTTTGCATTTTGCCTGAATTGTTCCATGTGCACTAATGCGTATTGCATTCTTGAATTCATATCGGCGAAGGTGATATCGCCATTCCGGATGCCATCATGATAGGCAAAAAATAGCGGAATGGGCCTTTTAAGGTCAGCATCTTCGGGCTTTTTGCCAAACAGGATGAATGTGATAAAATAAAACAAATGCAGCAGTTGCCGCATCAGGAAGAAGCGGGCATGCTGGTATTCGGTAACTACTCCGCCGAAATAGGTTTCCAGGTATACCTGCTCATCCTGGTCAGTCTTTACCAGGAAGTTTGCTGCTATGGCAAGGTCGAGATAGCGGTCGTTCAGGAATGCAGCTTCCCAGTCAACCAGCCAAAGTCCTTCGCCATCGTATAAAGTATTTTCAGGCTTGAGGTCGTTATGGCAGGCGACCATTTCGCTGCCATCGCGCGGGTAAATGTTTTTTATCCGGTTGTAAATGCGGAACAGTTCATCCGTTATGTTCAGCGGCATTAGCTTAGCCGCCTGGAATTTTTGAATAAAACCTTCCATAGAATCCAAATAGTTGATACGAAATGGAAACGGGGGCAGCGCATGAAGCTTTTTCAGCAACGCCGGCATTATAGCGCGCGCCTTATCAAGCGGAAAGGGTTTTGTATCGATGAAATCCGTTATAGCTATCCGCTCTTCTACATTGGCGTACCAAACCTTCGGGGCTATTCCGGCCTCGGCGGCAGCCTGCATGCAAGCATATTCGAGCGTCGGCGCACTCATGGCATCAGTGCGGGTTATGATACGGAGCAGGCAGGTTCTTCCGTGAACGACAATGCGCAGCACTATCGCCGTGGAAAGCCCCGCAGTAAGTTGCCGCATGTCGTCAATTTCGCTGGTGCCAAAGGTGGCTTGAAGCGCGTTGATAACAGCTGTTTTCTTGTTTTCAGGAATCATAAATCAGGCTTTAAAATTAGGTTTATAACCAAATTTATAGCCGGATTTTAACTTTTCAGCGCTTTTAAAACTATATTTTTTCGGACATACTGTGTGCCGGTTTTCTGCGTTTACCTTTCAGATAGCGTTCGGAATTAATGCGGGATTTTGGCTGTTTATGCGTGATATCCGGCAGGGATTTTGTATATTTGTTTATCTCTGGAAGACAGTCGTCTATCGGTATTTAATCAGTAGTTTCCGCAGGCATATTTATCCTTATCCCTGTCTTAAATTGCCTTTTGTTGATTAATCCCAAATTTGTTCTTTGATGTTTTTTTGATTTTTCCGAATGCAAAAGCAGGGAAGTAAGTCAGAAAAATGCCCTGTTGTTTCGTTGTGGTTTAACTGAGACTGTTTTTAGACCGAACGACCATAATGGTTCTGACCCGTTTTAGGGGCATTTTTGTAGATGGGCAAAACGGCTTTAGCCCGTTTTCGATAGTTTTTTTGTTACAGGCAAAACGCATTTTGCCCGTTTTTGGAACGTTTTTGTAGATAGGCTAAAGACATTATGCCCATCTACATTTGATGAAACGCGGAGAAAAATTCATTAGCACAGATCGCATTCTTGCGTTTAAAGACTTTGAATATTTAAACCATTCCCCAAAAAATCTACTTCAAAAATCCACCAACATATCCTTACATTTATACCGATGAAACACCAATACCCCCAACGCCTTTTTAATTTCCTTTTATTAATGCTGATTGCCGGCCTGTTTTCGGCCTGCCAGAAGGAATTGATACCAAAGCAGTCGGGAGTTTCATTGATAGATACCACAGGTTCCGGTACAGGCACTGGTACGGGCACAGGTCCGACGGTTCCGGATACGCTGCCGTCGTTTTATAGTCCGGCTGGGGTGGCCGTTGATGCTTCAGGAAATATTTTTGTGGCCGATTACGGCAATAACATGGTCCGGCAAATAAGTCCCTCCGGCGTAGTAAGCACATTGGCCGGGACCGGTCAGCAGGGAAGGTTAGACAATGCCGGTACTACAGCTACATTTAACCAGCCGACAGGTATAGCCCTGGATGCCGCAGGAAACGTTTATATTGGTGATGCAGGTAATGACAGAATCCGTAAAATTACGCCTACCGGGGTAGTAACAACACTTGCCGGGAGCGACAGTACCGGCTATACCGATGGCCCGGGCGCTACGGCTGCATTCTTTCACCCCGAGGGTATTACGCTTGATGCAGCCGGAAATGTTTATGTAGCTGATGCGGGCAATAATTTAATACGCAAAGTGGGGCCTGATGGTACGGTTAGTACTTTTGCAGGTAACGGTGGCACCATAGGAGATGCAGGCACTTTTAGCAACCCGACGGGCGTTGCAGCGGATGTTGCGGGAAATATATTTGTGGCTAATGCCCTTAAAAATAGCATTCTGAAGATAACATCCGCAGGCGTAGTAAATACCTTTGCCGGTACCGGTGATACCGGAGCTGTGAACGGGCCCGGAATCGGGGCGACCTTCTATTTTCCCAACAGTGTTGCGGTTGATGCGTCGGGCAATGTTTATGTTTCCGATGGTATTAACGATCTTATCCGTAAAATAACACCAGATGGAACAGTAAGCACACTTGCCGGAAGTGGCACTGCCGGTGCAGCCGATGGCACAGGTGCAGCGGCGTCATTTGATGGACCGGCCGGTTTGGCAGTTGATGGGATGGGTAACGTATATGTAGCAGACTCAAATAATAACCTTATCCGTAAAATAACGCCTGCAGGTGTAGTTACCACGGTAGCCGGCAGCGGCCACTCCGGCTCGCGAAACGGGCAAGCTGTAGCAAGAACTAATCAGAAGAAAGTTGGGAAGGGAACAGCGCCAAAGCTTAAGGTGTTTAAGGGGAGATGAATTGATGTGTGAATATGCAAATGTGCGATGTGCAAATGATTTGAGGATGCGCTGATTTGAAAATTTGACAATGAAAAATTCAACGTTATAGCGATCCTGCAATTCTTCAATCACTAATTCACTAATTAAACTTAATACTTCATTATATAATTTGCGGTTTGTTTTTGCTCGTCGAGGCTGAGGATATCGCCGTGGTAGGCCCAGTGGGAGAGGCCGTCGAAAATAATTTCGCCCAGGTAATCTGGATTTAGATGTTCCGGCACATCATTATTAGGTGCAAGGGTTTCCAGCGGTTCGGTAAAAAGCTGTGATTCATCGCCTACAGCATCTTTAAATATCTTGTAAACACCCGTTGGATGCAGCTTTTTGTCGACTTTTTCTAAAACCGGCGCAATAATAATTTTTCTTTTGCCTTCTTCATTAGTGAGGCTTAGCTGCAGTGGATTGGTCATATTTTTTGGTATTGGTGATAGTAATACAGGTATAGCGCGGTGTTTGTTTTTGCAGATGCCGGCAGACAGGCTTCTCTCCACGGTACCCTCAAAAACAGACATATCAGATGGCTAAACCTTATCATCAAAAATAAGCAATGAAAAACCAGGAATGATATAGAATTAAAAGAATTCCTGTCGGTTTTGAGTAACTCTTTAAGGACTAAATAGATGACTGTCTTTTTTATTAGCAATATTTTATTTCTTATAAAGATAATTTATTAATCAAGTAAGACTGGCATCATATTTATTGAAAGGTATGCGGCCATCGACAATGATGGTTGAACAACAAAACACAAATACCATGGAAACTACTGAAAAATCAATCGATGTATTAAATGATCTTATCGAAATTAACAACGACCGCGTGGCGGGTTTTGAAAAAGCAGCCAAAGACCTTGGCGAAGGCGATCTTGAGCTAAGCGGCATATTTAACCAATATGCGCAGGAAAGCCGCGATTATTCTACAGAACTATCGGCCGCCGTAAGAGAGTCGGGCGCTGAAGCGGAGACGGGTTCCAGCGCAACCGGTGCTATTCATCGTGCCTGGCTGGATGTTAAAGCCACATTTACAGGGCATGACAGAAAAAGCATTTTAGCAGAATGTGAGCGCGGTGAGGATGCCATCAAAAAGGCCTACCGAAGCGCTCTTGAATCTGGTGACAATGAATTACCTTTTGAAGTAAGCGACATCATACGCAGGCAGCAGCAAGGCATACAAGCCGCTCACGACAGGATAAAAGCGTTGAGGGATAGCGCAGCTTAATCCGCGAACCGGAACCGGGATTAAGCGGATTTTACCGATTTTAGCAGGATTTGGTAAACGAACCTGGCTCACTGTTGGACTGCTTAATCCCATTTCCTAATCCTGGAAATCTCCCCAATCCTTAAATCGTGTCAAAATATACTCTTTAAACCATCGATAATACTTTGAAAAAATGTCGACATGTTTAGGTTGTTGTGGTAATTGAAATACAGGAATATACAGAATATAATAATCGCTATAATGATAAACCTGCGGAACATATACGCCAGCAGCACCAGCACACAGGGTATAGCCAGTAATAATATCCAGCTAATGTGAAGGGGGCTTAGCTTATCGTCATGCTTGTATATATAATAGAGTATACCGCTTGAGCCTTTGTCATTTTGGTGGCGGGCGTACAAGAATGTAGATTTATCAATTTTGTGGCGATAGAATGCGGTGCCTTTGTCGAAGGCAAGCTGCTCTTCAAAGCCGTTCATCGTGAAGGTAAATACACCGTTTACGTTTTCCTGGATTATGCCGGCAGTATCTGTGGCAACAACAGCGACTTCGCTTTTGGCAAACGGGTTTTCCTTAATTACAAAATGTTTAATGGCGATGGTATCGGCAAAAGTAAAGCTTGCTGATACAGTAAACAGGCAAAGAAGCAGTAAGAGTTTCTTCATTATAAATAGAATAGATGCAATAAAAATACATTTTTTAAGCTATCGGTTCAGCAAATAAATACTCAAATTAAGCAGGCTGGCAAAGCTTACCCAAGCTAAATAGGGCAAAAGCAACCATGCGGCGGTACTGCTAAACTTATTGAACCAGCGTATATTGAGGATAATGCTCACCCAAAGCAGCAGGATGACAATAAGCGCCGGCCAGATACCATGCAAGCCAAAAAATACTATCGACCATGAAAAATTTAGCGCCAGTTGTATAAAATAAATGGATACTGTGAATGAATATTCACGGGTATTATCACGCCGTTTCCAAACCAGGTAGGCCGCAATAGCAATCATAATGTAGATGCCTGTCCAGACCGGGGCGAATAACCAGTTTGGCGGATTGAAGGATGGTTTGTTAAGCGTGCTGTACCACCGGGCAATTTGCGGACGGGTAAATAAGGACGCTACAAAACCGATGGCAAGCGTAATCAGCAGGCTGATGAGGAATGGAAGAAATTGGAATTTTTTGTGTGAAGCTATAGTGACCATGCAACATCAACAACTATAGAAGGTATTGTGTTTGATGTAAATTATGTGGATTCTATTTTTCGGTGATTTATTTAAAAATTATTTTGCTGATTATTAGTAGTTTACAAACTATTTTTCATTATTTATATAATGTCTATAGGATTTATAGAATTTATCTGTATGTTTGCATTAACAAAGTCGTTCTTTATTTCGCTTATCCAGAAAGACCGAGGGAAAAGGCCCTGTGACGTCTTAGCAACCTGTGGTAAAAGTATATACATTCATTAGCCGAAACTAAGAAGGTGAAATCTCTTAGGTAGGGCTGCTGAATGAAACTTAACACATACAACACAAGGTGCTAACTCCTCCTCCGTTCCGAACGGAGAAAGATAGGTTATAAAACCGTTCCCCGGTCTCCCTGGTAAGTGATTAAATAGTTTTTACAATTATAATGTCGCGTGACCGAGAGGATAGGCTGGGGCCTGCAAAACCCCACACGGCAGTTCGAATCTGCCCGCGACGTCTTTTAAATCTTTAATCACTTATTTCAAATCGTTACTTTGCCAATTTAGATTTATAAATAGGTCAGGCCCTTCAATTGAGCTGGTTCATAAGTAAAGGGAGTAAATCCTTCTTCAGCAAGATCGCAGCTTACCAGCATTGACGTGAAGATAACGTTGCCGAAAATATTGGCAATGGCCGTATCTGCTGCATCGCGGCCGGTGGCTATTCTGATTAAGCCATTTAGTGGCACGAGTCCGGTCGCATCAAACAAAACCCATTCATTACCCAAATAGGCCTCGAAACAGGCATGAAAATCTGCCGGTTTTAATTTATAGGCATACCCTGTAAAATATCTGGCCGGTATAGTTAGCGCCCGGCACAGCGCTATTCCCAAATGTGCGAAATCCCGGCAAACACCCTGTTGCTGGGTAACCGTATCATAGGCAGAGGTTTGCGCATTGGTCGAGCCGCTAAGGTATTGCACGTTTTTGTTTATCCAACCTGTTAAAGCCTTAACCTTTTCAAAAGGGTTAATAATATGCCCGAAAAGATTGTACGCCAGCCGGTAAAGCTTATCGCTTTGACAATACCTGCTGGGATACAGGTAAGGCAATACATCGCTGTCCATTTGGGCGATTGGGATTTCAACCAGGTTGCTATAGTCTTTTATCTCGCAGTAATTATCAATGGTGGCTTTGTAGGTTACGGTTATTGCGCTGTTTTCGGGTATTTCAAACCTTACAACCCGGTTATTACTATTTATTGACTGTAATTCTTCTATCTTAATATATGGCGTTATCTCAAAAGTTTCGCTTATCACCGTTTGATGAGGCGTCCGTTGCGCATGAATATTCAATATCAACGTTCCCGGAGATGCTGAGGTGTATTCCATTTGGGTGAGGACGTTGAATTTCATTTTTAGTTGTTGTAGTTTTAAATGTTGTAAAAGTTGTAGTGGTTAAGCACATTCCTGCCCGGTTAAAGCATAGGCCGATTTTTATAAACTAATATAACATCTACAACTGTTACAACGTTTACAACCAACTATAACTCCCCAAACACATCATCCATCCAGCCTTCGGCGATGTTTTCGAGGGCGGTTTTCAGTTCTTCGGCCCATTGGGCTGAGATGTATTCGAGATCCTTTTTTTCATAGCGCTTCTCAACCATGTGGAAGCTATCATTTTTGTAAAGCACAATATCGATAGGGAAATCGACATTGTTTGAACTTACCCTGGTAGAATCAAAAGAAAGAAACCCGGTTTTAAGGCATAATCTCAGGCTCGAATTTTCATCGATGATGCGGTTTAATATTGGCTTACCGTGCCCTGCATTGCCGATGATTATATACGGCGCACCATTACCAAGCTCTACCCAATTGCCTTCCGGATAGAGTAAAAACAGCTTGTGTTCATCGTCATCCGCCAACTGCCCGCCTATAATGGTATTCAGGTCGAATTTAAATCCGGCTCTTTCCAGTGTGGTGCGGTCTTCATCGGCTACCCGCTTTACCTGTTCGCCAAAAGCGTTGACTGCTTTGTAAAGTTTGTTATAGCTTTTTGTTTCAAGCTGCTCATTAAAGTAAGTAATAGCTTTGTCCCTCACGGAACGCAGGCCACTGGTCATGATGAAAAGAGAGCCACCATCTTTTTGCGCAATGGTGATTTTCTTTTTTATGGTGGTATCTATACCCGATGTAATCCGTGTGTCGGCAAGGGCGAGCAGGCCTTCTTTAACTTTTATTCCTAAACAGTAAGTCATTTCTTATTTAAAATGATAAGCGATGGAGCCGAAAACTTCTTTCATGTATAAATTCCAGTCGCTGAGCGGGTCGGCGCTGGGGATGAAGTCGGCGAATGAAAATTTACCACGGCCCTGTATGTAGTCGCAAGGGTAGGGGATAACATCCAAGCCTTGCTTTTTAAAGATAGCCATCGAACGGCGCATGTGCCATGCCGATGTAACCAGCAGGTAGGGCCCCTGCAGATGTTTTTCAATTAGCATTTTTTTTGAAAATTCGGCATTTTCGTAAGTGTTGCGGCTGTTGTTTTCAACAATCACCAAACTGTCGGGTACCTTAAATTCCTGCAGTTGTGTTTTTACCCATGCACCTTCCCGGAACTCGCCTGCGAGCAGCAATCCATTGCCGCCCGACATCAATATATTAGCTGCTTTGCCTGTGTTTACCAGTTTTACCGCCTGGATGAATCTTTCGGCGCGCTCATTAAAAAGGCCTTCACCTTTGGCATCGACGCCGGCAAATCCGCCTAAGACTATTACACAGCTATATTGTTTTTTTGTTAAGGGGACGGATTCTATATCCCAAAGCCTGGCGAATTGGTTTATCACGAACGGGCTTGAGAAAATAAGTAATAGAACAAAACTGGTAATAAAAAAACGGCGTTTACGCTTTGGATTCCGGGTTACCAGGGCTGCGACAGAAAAAGCCAATATCCACGTAAATGGCAGTATGAATATCAACAGCACCTTTGAAAGTACAAAAAACATTTGGTTCGAATTTCTGCTAAAATAACCTTTTTAACGCTTTTTTTAGTTAGCAGGTTTTCATAAATCAAAAAAAGCAAACCGGGTATGCCCAATTTGCTCCTTATTTATATAAAAAAAACTCAATAGTTTTTAAAATCCTGTATCTCTCAGCTTGATATAGTCATCAAGAGTAGTAACGTTTGCCAGGTTCTTACCTTTTACACGCTGTATATAGGCAACGCTAACACCATGGTCGCGCAGTTCTTGCGCTTTTTCGAGTGATAAATCTTTAAAGCCAAGCGCTTGTATGCCTTTTATAAAGTCGGGGCCTACACCATGGTCTTTTAGCTCCTGTGCTTTTTCAAGCGATAATTTATAGCCCATATCGTGCATGCGAGTAAGGAAATCTGCGCTAACGCCATGGTCACGTAATTCCTGCGCACGGTCGAGCGTTATATCTTTATAGCCAAGGCTTTGCAGCGAGGCCAGGTATTTGCTGCTTACGCCGTGGTCGCGTAAGTCCTGCGCTTTATCCAGCGTCATGTCAGGGTAGCCCATTTTTTTCAACTCGGTAACATAAGCCGGGGTTACACCATGGTCGCGCAGCCCAAGCGCCTGGTCGAGGCTGATTTTTTTAAAGCCCAATTGCTGAAAGCCCCTGATGAAGTCAGGCCTAACACCGTGTTCGCGCAGCTCCACCAGTTTTTCAAGAGATTGATGTCCATAACCTTCTGTTTTAATCAGGTCGAAATAGTCAGCTAATAGCTTTTGGCTCATATTCTGCTCCACCAAATCCTTAAACTGCTCGTTGGATATGCTGGCATAGCCGTTTGTTTTCAGGAAATCGAAATAGCCTATATTGACGTCTGTAAA
>JAZJZL010000175.1:0-2000 GCA_040389845.1 Bacteroidota bacterium | reverse complement strand
GTGGATAAACGATACATTCATCATAAATTCATTGTCGAGGCCTGTGTAACCCTTTTGTTGGAGGTAGGCTTTGAATTGGGCATTCTCATCAAAAGTATAGCTGCCATGACCAAAACGGCTCTCGAATACACCTTTAAATGTGATTTTACCGGATTCGCGGGTAAGGCTAAACTCACTGATGTTGCCTTCAGGCAGCTTGCCAAATTCGGCAACCGGGAAATCGCGGCCATTGCTCCAGTGCTTGCCATAAAACTGAATGTTCACCTTGTCGCCCTCTACAACCGCGTCCCAGGTGCCTGGCGCACGGTTGCCACCGAACGACCAATCGTCGTCACCGTCTTTTTCAGTTTTAGCGGCTGTTTTTGTGGCAGCCTTAATCTCTGCTTTGGCCTTTGCTTTTTGCTGGGCAGACGCGCTGCCTATAAATGCTGTCGTAAGGGCCAAAACCGACAAGCATGCAATAGATATTTTTTTCATAATGATTGATTTATTTGCCGTCGTCAAACGAGTTTTTCAGCTGCATGTATTTACGGAGGTTATCAGATTTGAAGCCTTTTTGCTGCATGGAAGCCACATATTCAGGCGTCACACCGGTTGACTTTAAGCCGGCCAGCTCATTCAAAGGGATGTCGGTAAAGCCTAATTTTTTAAATCCGCTCACATAATCAGGTGTAATGTCCAGGGATTTCAGGCTTACGGCTGTGTGGGCCGGGATTTCTTTATAGCCGATGTCCATAAAACCTTTAATGAAACCAGGCGTAATATTCATTGATTTAAAAGCAATAATCTGGTTTGCCGGGATAGCCTTATACCCGATATCATCAAATCCTTTTATGTATGCGCCATCAATCTCCATCGATTTCATGGCGATAAGGTTATGTACCGGGATATCTTTATAGCCGATTTGCGCTAAGCCTTTGATGTAATCAGGGGTAATGCCCATCGATTTCATGGCAATAATGTTGTGGCACGGTATATTGCTATAGCCAACTGTTTTAAAGCTGTTGATATACGCCTCATCGATGTCAAGCGACGACATAGCGATTACGTTATTCGAGGTTAGGTCGGTGTAGCCAACGCGTTGCAGCATCCCGATATAGTCTTTCTTAACATCAGAAACAAAGAATGAAAATGCATGGTAGTCTTTTATGTTAGTAATGCCGTGGCTTTTTACATAATCCATAAATGATGCATCGGGCGTAAATTTGTAATGGCCGAAACCCATGTCCCCGTCAAACTTGCCGTTGAACACCATCACGCCGGCTTCTCTTTTTAAGGTAAAGTCGCCCTTCTCGCCGCCTTTAGGCAGGTTAGGGAAATCGCTGGCTTTGAAGGTTTGACTGCTGTTCCAGTTGTGTTCTTCGTCATCGCCGCTGCGGAATTCAATGCGGATTTTATCTCCTTTGATGGTTGCGAACCAACTGCCTTCGTTGCGGTCGCCCTTGATGTCGATATCCACATTTACTTCAGGGTCAACGTCCACATTTACATCGGGGTTAACGTTAATATTGGGATTTACGACTGGGTTAACGTTAACATTCGGACTAACATTTACAACCGGGTTAACATTGGCGTTAACGCTTACCTGCGGATTGATATTGACGTTTGGACTAATATTTACCTGTGGATTCGCATTTACATTAACCCTTGGATTAACGACCGGATTTACTGTTACCACCGGATTAGCCACCACAACCACCTGCGCCATAGCGCCGGGATTGCACATGAAGCATACCACGCCGCTTAATAGCGCCAGCATGTATGCGGGTTTAAATGTTTTTGAAAGTTTCATAACTTATGGATTTGAATTATTCATTTGTTCACTGGTTCATTAGTTCATTGGTGTATTGTTCGATATGGCCAATCAACTTTAAATACTTCGGGCAGAATAAAAGGTTACAGATTTTTTGCACTTTTTAACCAATCTCTAGCCTCTGATCTCTGACCACTTAATTAAAGGCTGTTTTCAACCTTACGTACTTTTCCAGGTCGTTTGATTT
>JAZJZL010000174.1:25708-30287 GCA_040389845.1 Bacteroidota bacterium | reverse complement strand
TTAGTGACTCAACAGGCAATATTCAATTAGGCTACGTGGTTCCGCTAATTTGTTTTGCCATTGTGATGTATTTCGGGTGGAGGGGTTATGAAACCGTCCGGAAAGTTAATTTAAAAGAGGAAGCGGTAAGCGGCAACATTGAGTGACATTTCAAAAACGTTAGATGAAAATGAAAAAGGAACAAAAAGAAATCCATCTAAGTCTTCCACCTATTGTGTTCGGAACAAGCGGCCTAGGGAATCTGTTCGTTGCTCTTGATGAACAAGAAAAACTGAACATTGTAAGCGAGTGTATACGTTTATCGAAAAAGAAAGCGGTGTTTGATTCGGCGGGGAAGTATGGCGCCGGGCTCGCATTAGAAACTCTCGGAAAATGTCTTAATCAATTACAAATTCCACAGGAAGACGTTATCATTAGTAACAAGTTAGGCTGGCTTCGTACTAAATTAAAAACAAAAGAACCAACTTTTGAGCCGGGCGTCTGGAAAAATTTAAAATATGATGCCGTTCAAAACATAAGTTATGACGGCATTATCGATTGTTTCGAACAAGGTAATGAATTACTTGGCGGATACGTACCTCAAATGGTTTCCGTGCACGACCCCGATGAATACATTAATAATGCAAAAGATCATCATCACGCAGAGGAACTATACAACGATGTTCTTGAAGCATATGACGCTTTGCACGATTTAAAAGCACATGGCGAAGTACAATTTATTGGTGTTGGCGCTAAAGACTGGAAAATAATCAAGCGGATTGCCGGGGAAATACAATTGGATTGGATCATGATCGCGAACAGCATGACCATTAAAAGCCATCCGAAAGAACTGCTGGAGTTCATAGCGGAGATGGAGGCTAACGGTGTTTATGTAATTAATTCTGCTGTTTTTCATTCTGGCTTTCTTGTTGGCGGCAATTATTTTGACTACAGGCTGATTGAAAAAGGCACCTCACAAAATGATGCTTTGTACCAATGGCGCGACCATTTTTTTGAAAAATGCAATAAGTTCAATGTAATGCCTTCAGAAGCCTGTGTCCAATTTTCTCTAAACGTTCCGGGGGTAAAAAGCATAGCCTTAAACACAACAAATCCAGCCCGGGTTCAGTCGAATCTGCGTATGACCAACACAAATATTCCTTTGGAATTTTGGCAGGAATTGAAAATCAATGATCTCATCGAACTGGATTTTGCATCCTTACTCCCGGCAGCAAATCACCCGAAAAAATTAACAGAATGGACATGAAAACTTTAGTATGTACAAAACCTGGCGAGTTTGAGTATGCCTCCGGAGAAAGGCCACAACTACAACAGGGGCAAGCCATCATAAAAATTAAACGAATTGGAATTTGCGGTACCGATTTGCATGCATTTGAAGGTACACAGCCATATTTTGATTATCCACGAATCTTAGGTCACGAGCTTTCGGGTGAATTAGTTGCATTTGATAATGCTCCGGGTTTTGAAATTGGAGAGCCTGTTACGTTTATTCCTTATTTCTATTGTGGTAAATGCATTGCTTGCAGAAAAGGGAAAACAAACGCCTGTGAAAAAATAAAAGTGTGTGGAGTGCATCAAGACGGCGGGATGGTCGAATACATTTCTGTTCCTTCCTATTCTTTAATTCATGGTGAGGGGCTGGGTTTCGACGCATTGGCGTTAGTAGAACCTTTAGCTATTGGTGCACACGGGGTAAGAAGAGCCGCGGTAACAAAAGACGAATTTGTTCTAGTTGTCGGAGCCGGCCCCATTGGCTTAGGGACAATGGAATTTGCCCGGATTGCCGGTGGAAAAGTCATTGCTGTTGATACCAACGATAGTCGTTTAAGATTTTGTAAAGAAAAGTTAAACGTGGAGCACGTTATTAATGCTATGGACGCCGATATTTTGGAGCAATTGAAATCAATCACAAACGGTGATATGCCAACGGTTGTAATTGATGCAACCGGGAACTTAAAAGCCATCAACCATGCATTTCAGTATATGTCACATGGCGCACGATATGTACTGATCGGCCTTCAAAAGGGAGATATTTCTTTCAGCCATCCCGAGTTTCATAAAAGAGAAGCAACGCTGATGAGCAGCCGCAACGCAATACGGCAAGATTTTGAACACGTGATTTCGTCGATGAAGAAAAAATTAGTCGATCCAACCAATTATATTACTCACCGCGTTTTTTTCGACCAGGTGAAGGATGAATTTGAAGAATGGTTGAACCCCGCCAATGGTGTCATAAAAGCTATGGTGGAAATGGTTTGATTAACCTCTTGTTCTAAAAATTAACCTTTCTGAAAAATTCAATAAAATGAAAAAATATTGCCTGACAGTTGACCTAATAGACGACCCGGAATTAATAGCTGAATATGAAAACTGGCACAAAAAAGAAAACGCGTGGCCGGAGATCACTAAAAGCATTACCGATTCAGGGATCACCAATATGGAAATTCACCGAACCGGTAACCGGTTGTTCATGATTATGGAAACTGATGATAGTTTCAGTTTCGAACAGAAAGCAACAATGGATAAGACCAGGCAAAAAGTCCAGGAATGGGAACAGTTAATGTGGAAGTTTCAGCAACCTTTACCCTGGGCAAAAAATGGAGAGAAATGGGTTTTGATGAATAAAATTTTTGAATTGTAAATACAGCTGATTAACCGACAATCACTATAAACTTTTAAAATGAAACGCAGAACATTAATCAAAGGAACGGCTGCCGCTCTGTCCTCGTTGTGGTTATCGAGGGCATTGGGCAAGAATTTTTATGAAGATCACTTAAATGAGCCTATCGCAGCCGGGCCATTCAAGCCAACGTGGGAATCATTGCAAACTTATCAAACACCCGAGTGGTATCGCGACGCCAAATTTGGCATGTGGGCTCACTGGGGCCCTCAATGCCAGCCCGAAGCCGGCGACTGGTATGCAAGAAACATGTACCAGGAAGGGTCATGGCAATATAAATTTCATCTTCAGAAATATGGCCATCCCTCAAAATTTGGATTTAAAGATATAATACATGAATGGAAAGCCGAGAAATGGAATCCTGAAGAACTGGTGAGCTTGTACAAAAGCGCAGGTGCTCAATATTTTATGGCACTTGCCAATCATCATGACAATTTTGATTTATACGATAGCAAATATCAAAAGTATTGGAATTCTGTTAAGATTGGCCCAAAGAAAGACCTGATTGGCGGGTGGAAAAAGGCCGCGAGAAATAACGGACTGCCGTTTGGCGTAAGTATTCATGCCTCACATGCATGGCGCTGGTATGAAGTGGCACAACGGTCTGATAAAGCCGGTGCTTACGCGGGCATTCCTTATGATGGAAAACTCACTGCAGCGGATGGAAAAGGAAAATGGTGGGACGGGTTGGATCCACAAGAATTATATGCACAAAATCACCCGTTGAGCCAGGGCAGTTTAGACGATAATTTCAACGTTAACCAATGGGATTGGGGTAATGGTGTAACCCCTCCTACCAATGCATACGTTGAAAAGTTTTATAACCGCACGATAGAGCTTATTAACAAGTACAATCCTGATGTAGTTTATTTCGACGATGACAGACTCCCGCTTTGGCCGGTTAGCGATGCAGGCCTGCGCATAGCGGCACATTTATATAATAAAAGCATTAAAGACCATGGGGAACTTCGTGCGGTACTCAATGGAAAAATGTTAAATGAAAATGAACGTAAAGCAATGGTCTGGGATATTGAAAGAGGACAAGCTAACCAAATTCAACCCTTACCGTGGCAAACCGACACCTGTATCGGTGGCTGGCACTATGATCGCGCATTGTATGAACGCGATGGGTATAAAACAGCAAAGACGGTAATTCAAACATTAGTTGATATTGTGAGCAAAAACGGGAATCTGATGCTGAATATCCCCGTTCGCGGCGATGGCACTATTGATGAAAAGGAAAGAAAAATCGTTGAGGAGATTGGCAAATGGATGAAAGTGAACAGCGAAAGTATCTACGCTACAAGGCCATGGAAAATATTTGGGGAAGGACCGGCCCAGGAAGCAGCGGCCCAACTGAGTGCACAAGGCTTCAACGAAGGGAAAGGGAAACAGTTTACATACGAGGATATTCGCTTTGCAGCAAAAGGTGATGTTCTTTATGCAACTGCAATGGGTTGGCCTGAAGATGGGAAGCTTGTTGTTAAAAGTTTGGCAAAAAACAGCGAACATTTTCCAAAAGAGATTCAAAAGATAGAATGGTTGCCAACTAAACAATCCTTAAAGTTCGAAAGAAATGGAAATGGACTGATTGTTTTTATGCCTGAAAGACCTTCAGATGCATTGTGGTATGCAAATGTGATAAAGATATTTTCATAGATTATTTAAAACCACCTGAATTTTATATCAAATTTGATGGGTCGTTTGATTTCGAACGACCCGTCAAATTTAGACGATGGTCAAAAGGGGAAAGAATCTTCATCCTGGTATCCAGGCTCGTTGCATTTTCTCGCTCTCGGATTTGCTATCTTTAACGTATAAATATTACTATTAATTAGGGTAGGAACAGGCCGGTCAAATCTTTAGCGAAGTACCTTCCTGCAAATTTCATTTATTCAT
>JAZJZL010000174.1:24194-25698 GCA_040389845.1 Bacteroidota bacterium | reverse complement strand
AGCGTTTAAAAAGCACTCCTCTCGCCGAAGTGTAGCTTTCATAACGCTTTTTCATACAGCCTTATGAACAAAAGTTGACTTTTATTGCCGATTAGTGTGATTATCTGCTTTTTCGAAAGTATAGTTTTGAGTTATTGGCTGTCACAGCCTTTTTTATCAAAATCAACTTAAGTTAAAGCATCAACTATGAATATTAAACGCAATGTATCATTGCTGGCGGCGGGCTTTGCAATTTTAGCAGCATTGAAGTCGCAGGCCCAGCCTGGGCCACAGGCTCAGTCCTCCATTTCAGGAGGCAGGCCTGATAAAATAACGGATAACGATTCTGTACGAAGTATCGTGCCATTCTTTATCCCGGCAACCACATCAAAAAAGAGCCCTAATTCCGATGGGTTTATTCAGCGCTGGTTACTTTTAGAGCCTATTAATAAATCAATACGGACTAACCTTGTTTTTACCAATAACTACCTCAAAACACAATTCGACACCGCTTATTTTCCAAACCAGTTCTCGGTTATCCCTAAAGACCTGGATAAAGTAAATGTTGGCCAACAGGAATTAACATGGCATGCGTTGGAAAGTCCAACCTTCAACGTCAAATTATTTCGTTTGGCCTACGGGTTAAAGAAACACACTTATTCAGTATTGTTTTGGGCAGTAACTGTAATCAACAGTCCACGCGAAATGAAAAACGTACGATTGGCAGTAGGGTCAAATGGAGGATCAACGTGGTGGGTGAATGGAAAAGAAGCAGTGGTACTTGACGGAGACAGGCGCATGGTGATGGATGATTGTGTTTCGCCCCGGTTGACGCTTAACAAAGGAAAAAACATAATTCGGGGAGCGGTAATCAATGGCCCCGGACTTAGTGATTTTTGTGTTCGCCTGCTGGATGAAAAAGGAGAACCCGTAAAAGATGTCACCGTCAGTTTACAATAAATTAGTTGATCATCCCATTTAACATCGAATTTTTACAGCAATTGAGTTATTATGAAATTAACAATTAAGGTAATAAGCACTATAGCCCTATTTTCAATGTGGTTAGCCGGAAAAGCAATAGCACAAGTTGGCAAACCATTTATACACGACCCTTCCACGATTGCAGAATGTGACGGAAAGTATTACACATTCGGAACATTTGGAGGCGGGTTAATATCAGAAGACGGCTGGACATGGAATGGCGGCGCAGAACGCCCCGGCAGAGGCGCCGCCCCCGACGTAATAAAAATAGGTGATCGCTATCTTGTTGTTTATGGCGCAACCGGCGGTGGCCTGGCGGGCGGTCATAATGGGAAAATATTAACCATGTGGAATAAAACGCTTGATCCAAAATCGCCGGATTTTAAGTATTCTGAGCCTATTGTTGTTGCCTCATCCGATGGTATTGAGGATAATGATTCTATAGATCCCGGCCTTCTCCTGGACCCAACCGATGGAAAATTATGGTTATGCTACGGCACTTATTGGGGCTATATACGCCTTGTGGAGCTTGATCCCAAAACAG
>JAZJZL010000174.1:0-24184 GCA_040389845.1 Bacteroidota bacterium | reverse complement strand
CGCGTGGAAGGCAATAAAGCATTAAATATTGCCATTGACTGTGAAGCCACAGATTTGATATATAAGGATGGATGGTACTACCTGCTTGGAACACACGGCACATGCTGCGACGGCCCAAATTCAACCTATAATATTGTTGTTGGCCGCTCCAGGAAGGTAACGGGCCCCTACCTTGATAACATTGGCAGGGAAATGTTGAAGGGCGGTGGCAAAATGGTTATTGCAGCCGGCGACAGGCTGATTGGACCAGGACATTTTGGACGTATAGTACTTGGCAACGGCGTTGAAAAAATGTCGTGCCATTACGAGGCCGATTTGGATCAGGGTGCCCGTAGTGTATTAGGCATCCGCCCATTATTGTGGAAAAATGGATGGCCTGTTGCAGGCGATAATTTCAAAGAAGGAACATATGAAATTGAGTCGGAGCGAAGAGGATATGCTTTAGGATTGGGCGTTGATTTTACAAGAATGGCCGGCGGAATGCGATTTAACAGCAATAATGACGAGCCGGTAAAACCCGTACCATCCCAGGAATTAGCGGATGTAATTAAAACATGGCCCAGCGGAAACATTGGGGTTAACCTGGCAGATTACATGTTCCGTCCGCATCAGAAATGGGCAATTTCGCCTGTTCCCGCTGCAGGAGGATATTTAGGCGGGCCATATTATAAAATAGTAATTGCCGGAACCGACCGTGCCCTGGCGGCAACCGCTGACGCCGAACTTATAACAGTGCCAACGTTTACCGGTGCGCCGGAACAATTATGGCGAATTGAACAGTTGACTGACGGAACTTACAGGATTATGCCAAAAGTGGTACCAGGCACTAAAGAGCCTTTAGCTTTAGTGTCATCCGGAGACAGCACACCGACACTCGCCAATTTTGATGTAAATAGTGACAATTCAAAGTGGAATTTTAGGGTTCACTAATTTCTTTGACCTGATGTTATATGAAAATCCAATGATTCTTGACACCTATACTATAAAAAAAATGAATTTAAAATCGTTAACCATTGCAATAGCCGCCTTGCTGGCCGTTAGCCTTTGTGAGGCCCAAACAAGCAC
The DNA here is from genome assembly GCA_040389845.1 of Bacteroidota bacterium. GTDB lineage: Bacteria > Bacteroidota > Bacteroidia > Sphingobacteriales > Sphingobacteriaceae > Mucilaginibacter. The sequence continues at coordinate 23,119 of JAZJZL010000174.1, read as the reverse complement.
TAAAGAGATCAAAGAAGATTTCCAGGCTTCTACCCTTAACCAGCCCAGGCAAGAATATCCCCGGGTAAATTCACAAGGCTATGTCCGTTTTCATATAAAAGCACCTAAAGCCGACAGTATACGGGTTACCTTAGGCCTGGGTGGACGAGGAGGTACTAAACTTACCAAAGACACCGGCGGGTATTTTACAGGCACAACCGAGGGCCCGATGGACGAAGGTTTCCATTATTATCATTTGATAGTTGATGGGGGGATATTTAATGATCCCGGCACATTGAATTATTACGGGTCAACCCGCTGGGAAAGCGGAATAGAGATACCAGCCCATGACCAGGACTTTTATGCCTTAAAGAATGTTCCGCATGGAAGTGTTCAGCAGATACTTTTCCCTTCAAAAAGCACAAATACCCAGCGGAGAGCATTCGTCTACACCCCTCCGGATTACGGAAAAGATAAATCGAAAAAATACCCTGTGTTGTACCTGCAGCACGGCTGGGGCGAAGATGAAACCGCATGGAGTAACCAGGGACATGCCAATTTGATAATGGATAACCTGATTGCCGAAGGCAAAATAAAACCTTTCATCATCGTGATGACCTACGGCATGACCAATGACATAAAACCACGTGCGGGCGGATTAAGGGATTTCAAGATTGATGCTTTTGAAGCAGTATTAACGGATGAACTGGTACCCTATGTGGACGCCAATTTTCAAACCATTGCAGACAGGGCGCACCGCGCAATGGCCGGCCTGTCAATGGGTGGCATGGAAACGCACTTAATTACACTTGCCAAACCTGAGGAATTTGCCTGGTACGGTTTGCTAAGCGGAGGCACGTATACACCCGCCGAATTAAAAGACAAACCGCAACCAAAACTCATTTTTATAAGTTGCGGCAGCAAGGAAAACCCTGCCGGAGTGAACAATGCTGCGGCCGCATTAAAAGATGCCGGTTATAATGCCGTCTCATTCGTTTCCAACAATACGGCTCATGAGTTTCTAACCTGGCGTCGCAGCCTAAAGGAACTGGCACCGCTGTTATTCAACAATTAAACAACTGCAAAACTGTTATTAATTAAGCTTTATTGAATTTAAAGGTAACCTAAAATGCTAAAATCATTAAAAAACTGCCTATATGCTATTCTTGTATGTGTCATGTTTTTCGGAAAGGGCGCTTCGGCGCAACAGGCAACAAAATTAACGCTTCGCTTAGACCAGCCAGGAATCACCTTAAGCCCGGTATTATACGGATTGATGACTGAAGAGATCAATTACTCCTATGATGGCGGCATTTACGCCGAACTGATAAGAAACCGTAGCTTTAAAGATAACAATAAGGGTCCTGACCATTGGAGTTTAATAAAAGGCGCCGCCGATTCATCCGTGATAGCGTTAGACAATAAGCACCCGGTAAATGAAGCGTTAACTGAATGCCTGAGACTTACTTTGTCTGCCGAAGGCAAAAATACGGGATTAGCAAACGATGGTTTTTGGGGAATCCCTGTATTTCCCGCTACTAATTACCAGGGCAGTTTTTACGCCATGACTGACAGCAATAACCAGGGGCCAATTACCGTAAGTATCGAATCGGCCGACGGCAAAACCAGCTTTGCAACAGCAAATGTCGTGGGCGTTAGCGGGAATTGGAAAAAATTCACTTTTAATCTTACTACCGCCGCATCTGTTACGCCGACTGCCGATACCCGTTTTGTAATCAGACCTTCGGCTAAAGGAAATTACTGGTTTACACTTGTATCATTATTCCCGCCTACTTATCAAAATACGCCCAATGGCAACAGGCGCGATATTATGCAACTGCTGGCTGCCATGAGCCCTAAGTTTTTAAGACTGCCTGGCGGTAATTATTTGGAAGGCAATATGTTTTCGACCAGGTACAATTGGAAAAAAACCTTAGGACCAATTGACAACAGGCCCGGCCACCAGGGCACCTGGGGCTACCGCTCGTCTGACGGAATGGGTTTACTGGAATACCTGGAATGGTGCGAGGATTTAAAAATGGAGCCATTACTGGCCGTTTTTGCAGGCTACACCTTAAACCGGGATTATGTAGAAGCAGGCCCGTTTTTGACCCCCTATGTTGATGAGGCCCTGGAGGAGATAGAATACGTTACCGGCGACACCACTACCAAATACGGAAAACAACGTGCCCGTGACGGTCACCCCGCCCCTTTCCCCTTGCATTATGTTGAAATTGGAAATGAAGATGGCTTCGATATGTCAGGAAGCTACGAAGGCAGGTTTACCCAATTCTATGATGCAATACGTAGTAAATACCCGGCTTTGAATATCATATCAACCACTGGTGGTAAAGATTTTTTAGGCCAGCGTTTTCCGCTTACCAAACGCATTCCTGATGTAATGGATGAGCATTATTATAGGAATGCGTTCGAGATGGAAAGTGATGCCGGTCATTACGATAACTACGACAGACGTGGGCCAAAAATATTTGTTGGCGAGTGGGCCACCCGGGAAGGTAAACCAACACCAAATTTCAACTCTGCACTTGGTGACGCCGCCTGGATGACGGGAATGGAACGAAATTCGGATATCGTTGTTATGGAGTGTTCGGCGCCGTTGTTTGTAAATGTTAACCCCGGCGGCATGCAGTGGGAATCGGATTTAATAGGTTACAATACGTTAATCAGCTATGGCTCTCCGTCATATTACGCACAACAAATATTCAGCAATTACCATGGAGATAAGGTAGTAAACACAGTTGGTGAGGGCATCCCTGTTCAGGTGCAAAAGTTGAATCATAAGGATAGCCTGAATAAAATTACCCCAAAAACATATCCTTCCCTGTTTTACGTAACCACCCGCGATACAAAAACCGGTAGATTGTATGTTAAAGTTGTTAATGCCGGTGATGCTTCAAAGAACATAACATTAGATATAACGGGCGCTTCATCGGTAAAAAGCAATGGAAAAATAATTGTTATGAAAGCCGATAAGCCAGAGGATACAAATACGATAACTGAACCGGAAAAAATTACGCCGGCGGTGTTACCCTATAAAGGATTTAAGAAAACGTTTACTTATACCTTCCCAAAATATTCAATTACCGTATTACAAATTGACACCCAATAACTACGATTATATTATTTAAACGGGCTTTAACCTGATACCTTAGAATTTACACAGTTAAGCGCAGGCGCCGGCAAACAATCAACATTGCCGGTACCTGCGCTTGCATTAGCAGCCAGGCTGATTGGCTATAAAAACGAGGAGTAACTATTATGCGCAAATTTTTTAACAAGCTTGTTTTTGCAATGTCGTTCTTGTTTTTGGCGATAACCTTATCCTTTGCACAAACGGCCCATAATCCAATTATTTATGCCGATGTGCCTGACATGTCCATCATAAGGGTAGGCGGCACTTATTACATGAGCAGCACTACCATGCACATGAGCCCAGGTGTGCCAATAATGAAGTCGAAGGATTTGGTTAACTGGAAAATTGTGAGCTACGCATATGATATTTTAGATGATACGGATGACCTCAACTTAAATAATGGCCGAAATAGCTACGGAAAAGGTTCGTGGGCGAGCAGCCTGCGTTATCATAATGGTATTTACTATGTGTCGACCTTTGCCGGCAATACGGGAAAAACTTATATTTATTCGACACGCGACATTGAAAAAGGTCCATGGAAAGCTTTATCATTTAAACCAAGCATGCATGATCATTCATTGTTTTTTGATGACGATGGAAAGGTTTATATGATTTATGGGAGCGGAAAGATAACGTTGGCCGAATTGAAGGATGACCTTTCGGGAATAAAACCCGCCACTACGCCAAAGGTGTTGATAGAGAACGCCAGTTTGGTGGCCGGGCCCAACTTAGGGTTGCCGGCAGAGGGTTCGCAGCTTTTCAAAATCAAGGGCAAATACTACCTGTTCAATATTGTATGGCCGCGCGGCGGAATGCGAAGTGTTCTGATTCACCAGGCAGATAATATAGCTGGCCCTTACGAAGGTCGTTTGGCTTTGCAGGACAAAGGTGTAGCCCAGGGTGGTTTGGTGGATACACCAAATGGTCAATGGTTTGCCTATCTTTTCCGCGATTTTGGTTCAGTTGGCCGCGTGCCCTACATGGTTCCGGTGCAATGGGAAGATGGCTGGCCTGTATTGGGCGTAAATCACCAGGCGCCTGATACGCTTCTGTTACCGCCAAACGAACCACTAATACCGGGAATTATTTCGTCGGATGAATTTACCCGTAAGCCTGGAGAACCTGATCTGCCCCTGGTTTGGCAGTGGAACCATAACCCGGTAAATAAACTGTGGTCGGTAAGGCAACGCAAAGGATACCTTAGGCTTACTACCGGACGGCTCGATACAACTTTAGTTACGGCCAGGAATACACTTACACAACGAACCTTCGGGCCGGAATGTTCGGCTATCACGGCCATCGATGTCTCAGGGCTTAAAGATGGGGACCGGGCCGGCCTTGCCTTACTCCAGCAAAAATTTGGATGGCTGGGTGTGAAAGCCGAGAATGGTAATAAGTTTATTGTTATGGTAAATGCACAGGGCACATCCCCAATCGAGTCAGCAAATATTCCGTTAACCCAAAATCTTGTATATCTAGAAGCAGTGTGTGATTTTAAAAACCGCGCCGACAAAGCATACTTTTATTACAGCACAGACGGAAATAATTGGGTACCGGTCGGTTCTACGCTGCAAATGGTTTATACGCTCCCGCACTTTATGGGTTATCGGTTTGGGCTTTTTAATTATTCCACAAAGACTACAGGAGGCTATGCGGACTTCGACTTTTTCCGGGTAAGCGGTAAAGTGCTACCTCAACATTGATGCTGTTTTATTTGGTTATAGACACAAGTGTTGCAATTGTATTGATCAGTGTTATTGCTAAACTGGCATTCATTTTACCTTGCACTGCAATCGGTTAACATAAATACAATGAAAAATGTAACGCTTCTTTTTTGCCTGTTGATGCTCTTCTGCTTTGATGCCAAATCTCAGGACAATAAAGCCAGTTCTGATATCATCGGAAGTATTTCTGCTTCCACCAATATTAGAGGAGCTAAGTACCCGCTTATCTTGCCTAATCATCATGTTATGTTCCGCATAAAGGCGCCGGATGCCCAAAAGGTGCAAATAGACTTAGGGAAAAAATATGATCTGATAAAGGGTGATGACGGTTTTTGGAGTATTACTACGGACTCGATAAGTGAGGGCTTTCACTATTACTCACTTTTGATAGATGGCATGGCAACCGCCGACCCGGCAAGCGAAAGCTTCTACGGCATGGGCCGGATGGCCAGCGGTATTGAGATTCCGTTTGCAGCGGGTGAATACTATGCCGAAAAAGATGTACCGCACGGCGACATCCGCATAAAAAAATATTATTCAACGGTTGCCAAATCCTGGCGGCGGGTTTATCTCTATACTCCTCCCGGTTATGATGCGAACATCGGCGAAAAATACCCGGTACTCTATATTTTGCATGGCGGTGGCGAGGATGAGCGGGGCTGGGCCACCCAGGGGAGAACTGATATGATCATGGATAACCTAATTGCGGGAAAAATGGCCAAACCTATGTTGGTTGTAATGCCCGATGCAAACTTAGGCGCGGGGGCATTTGGCGAAGATGGCTTAAAGGCATTTGAGGCAGAAATGAAACAATGCATTATTCCATTTATTGAAAACAATTACAGGGTTAAAAACACAAGTGCCAACCGTGCGCTGGCTGGTCTGTCAATGGGCGGAATTAATACGCTATACACCGGCGTATATAACATCAATTACTTTTCATACCTGGGGGTATTCAGCTCCGGTTGGATTGTGCCTATGCAAGATGGCATAGCCAATGCCCAATATGCTTACATGAAACAAAATGGTCCAAAGATCAATAGTAACCTGAAATTGTTTTGGATCTCAGAAGGCGGTAAAGAGGATATAGCCTACAAAAATGGCCAGATTATGCTGGCTAAGTTTGATGAGCTAAACATACATTATACGTATTCCGAATATCCGGGCGGGCATACATGGCCCGTTTGGAGAAATGATCTATACCATTTTGCGCCACTATTATTCAAGTAAAATAACTGACGGACAATGAAATATTTTAAGCAATCCCTCCTATTAATGAGCCTGGTTTTATGCGTTGAGTATTCGACAGCACAAAACCCATTAATAACGACCCAGTTTACAGCCGACCCTTCGGCGCGCGTTTTTAATGGAAAGGTATATCTCTATCCCTCGCACGACATAGTGGCCACGCCCGGGCATGGCAAAGCTGGTTGGTTTTGCATGCAGGACTATCATGTATTCTCATCGGAAAATCTTACAGATTGGACTGATCATGGTGTAATTGTAAGCCAAAACAAGGTGCCCTGGGCCGACTCGGCGGCCTATAGCATGTGGGCGCCTGACTGTATTGAGCGGGCAGGAAAATATTATTTCTATTTCCCAACCACTGCGAAAGCAGGCGGCGCCAGGGGCTTTTCGGTCGGCGTTGCGATAGCAGATGGACCTTACGGCCCTTTTGTTCCGCAACCATTACCCATAGCCGGCATTCATGGTATAGATCCTAATGTGCAAATTGACAAGGACGGACAGGCATATATCTATTGGGCACAAGGGAACCTTTATGGTGCTAAACTTAAAGCAAATATGCTTGAGCTGGCTTCGGAACCGGTAAAACTTGAGGGGTTTCCTGATAAAGGCTTAAAAGAAGGCCCTTACTTATTTGAACATAAGGGTATTTATTATATGACGTATCCGCATGTGGCTGATAAAATAGAGCGGCTTGAATATGCGATGTCCGATAATCCTCTTGGCCCGTTTAAATATGCTGGTGTACTTATGGACGAATCCGCTTCGGGCTGCTGGACAAATCATCAATCGGTCATCGAGTTTAAAAATCAATGGTACTTATTTTATCATAACGACGATTTGTCGCCAACTTTTGATAAAAACCGGGCGGTACGGGCCGATAGCTTGTTTTTTAATCAAGATGGTACTATCCGTAAGGTTATCCCCACATTGCGCGGTGTAGGTGTAACTGCCGCATCAGAGAAGATACAAATCGACAGGTTTAGCGCTAAAAGCGAAGACGGCGCAGGAGTAGCGTTTCTTGACACGGCAAACAAATTCAAGGGTTGGAAAACTACTTTTGATAAACCTGGTTCATGGGTAAAATACAACGGTGTAACATTTCGCAAAAAAAAATGGAAGCACGTCAATATAAACGCTCGTTCAGCAACCGGCGGCATTTTAATAATAAGTACGGAAGACGCGCCAGGGAAAATTATAGCAAAGATGAATATACCAAAGGGGGACAATTGGGGCGTACTTAATGAAAACATTTTAACGGCGCCAGCCGGCGTAAAAAACCTTGTTGTACAATTAAAAGGCAGTGGCAATGTTGAAGTTGATTGGATAAGTTTTGAATAGGCTTCTGCTGCACCGCAAAGTCACACAATCAAAGTTACCTGCCCCTCTAAAAATTAAATATATTATTTATGTGGCTGCTATGCCATAACAATTTTTTTTTCGGCCTTTCTGTATTCAGAAGGAAGCATATTAAATTTATCTTTAAATGAACGGGAAAAATAATGAGGTGTAGCGAAACCAGCTTCATAAGCTATTTGTGTAACGGTGAGGTCACTTTTTAGAAGCAATATTGCGGCCCTGTCCAGCTTGTACGACCTTATAAACTCTACGGGGGGAAGGCCGGTTAACTCAAATATTTTGGTGTAAAGCGCTCCCCGGCTCATGGCCAAATGCTGGCTCAAATCCACAACAGAAAACCTCGGATTGTTTAAATTATTATCGATATAGTTGACCACTTTAGCTAAAAATTTCTCCTTGCTCGACTCAATTTCTACACCAGTATGCACAACTTTTAATTGTCTTGTATAGGTGTTTTTAAGCGAGGTATTAAGTTGTAGTAAATTTTTGATTTTAACATTTAATATCTCGAAGTTAAAAGGTTTTGTCAAATAATCGTTTGCACCCGATTCAAGCCCCCTAAGCTGTTCATCCTCACGGGTGCAGGCTGTAAGCATTATAAAGGGAATGTGGCTGGTGCGTTTATCAGCTTTTATTTTTCTACTTAGTGCAATGCCATTCATAAACGGCATAGTTATATCGCTAATAATCAGATCTGGGTGACAAGAAAGCGCTTTATCCCAACCTTCTTCACCGTTTGACGCCTCAACAATTTTATATTGCGTTTTTAAATTATCCTTAATATAATAGCGGAACTCGTCATTATCTTCCACAATAAGAACCACGGGCATACCTGTGATAGCCGTGTTATCCGTTTTTGTACTAACCTCTTTTTCACTAACAGCTGTTTTAACCGGCAAGCAAATTCTGATAGAATTATCTGCAAAAATCTCAAGAGGAAGCAACACGGTAAACACAGAACCATTACCAATTTCACTCTCGACAGAGATGCTGCCCTCATGCATTTCAACAAACTCTTTCGTGATTGAAAGGCCGATTCCACTACCCGGATCTACGTTTCCTATATTGATATCTCCCGCCTGGTAAAACCTTTTGAATATTAATTGTTTTCTATCCGGAGCAATACCGATACCGTTATCAGTTATTTTAAATTCCAGCACAGTTTTTTCTAACTGTGATGTCGGATGTTGCGCGATGTCAACAGAAACCGTTCCGCCAGGTAAAGTAAATTTAAAGGCATTTGAAAGAAGATTAAACAGGATACGCTCCACTTTGTCATGATCAAAGCGTACGAATATTTTTTCCTGCGGCGCATTAAATTTAAGGGCAATGCCCCGCGACTCTGCTAAATCGTGAAAAGAATCCACAACGCCGCTTATGAAGTATATTATTTCACCTTCGCCCAGGCTAAGCCTTAATTCTTGCTCCGCTAGTTTCCGGAAATCTAAGAGTTGATTTACCAAATTCAATAGCCGCCGGGCATTTCGTCGTATCATTGCCAATTGGCCGGTGGTTTGATCGTCTTTATGCTCTGCCAATAACTTATCTGCCGGAGCCATAATAAGCGAAATTGGTGTGCGAAATTCATGACTAAGATTGGTAAGAAACTTTATTTTCAACAAATCAAGTTCATGCACCCGTTCTGCTTCTTTTCTCTCCTGTTCGAGCGCAAGTTTAGCCTTTAATTTATTGATACCTCTATAACGGATATACAGGAGCGCGCCAACAATCATTATTACATACAGCAAATAAGCATACCAGGTCATCCAAATTGGCGGGTGGATTACGATGCGGATTTGTGCCCCGGTATTATTCCATACCCCATCGTTATTACAAGCCCTCACCATAAACACATACTCGCCGGGATCCATATTTGTATAATAGGCTGTTGTGGCCGAACCTACATAGTTCCAGCTTTTATTGAACGATTTAAGCATGTAGGCATATTTATTCTGCTGGGGAAGTGTAAAATTAATGGCAGAATAACTGATTGAGAAGTTTTGCTTATAATCCAGATCAATTCGTTTCGCAACGGAAATGTCTTGTTTAAGAGGCGAATGATTGCCTGCCGGAACAACAGTATTATTTACTTTCAGGGCGGTAAAAAAAACAGGAGGAACGTTGTTGTTTCGATTTACTTCCTGTTGGGGGTCGATATAATTAAAACCTTCTGCCCCGCCAAAGAAAAGCAAGCCTTTTGTTGTCCGGATGCCTGATCCGTCTATAAATGCGTCATTTTGCAGGCCATTGTTGGCGGAATAGCGCGTGAACTTTTTCGAGGCCCTGTTAAATTTGCATATTCCTTTACCGGTACTTAGCCAAATATTGCCATTTTGGTCTTCCAGCAATTTGTGAACTACTCCATCTGGCAGATTTTCCGGCGCCGAGTAATTAACCAGTTTTTCACGGTCGGGATTGAAGCAAAATAACCCATCGCCGGCTGTGCCTATCCACATGTTACCACTATGGTCTTCCAGCAGTGAGAATGCGCGATCAATTGCCATTCCGGTATTCTTATTATCGTACATCCGAAACTTTTGGGTTGTTGGATTCAATACCGCTATTCCACTACCATACGTGCCAATCCACATATTTCCATCCCGGTCTTCCTCAATAGCTCTGATGAAACCATTCACCGGTAACTGCCTTTCATCAGCAGAGACGGGATTTGAAACGTATTTCAGGAAGGTCTTCGTGTTGGGATCATATACGTTTACGCCGCCACCATTGGTTCCGATCCAAATTTTCCCCCTGGTGTCTTCTTTAATACAGAAAATTTCATTCTGATTTATATGCGTAGCATCGTTTCCTGCAGTTAGCTGTTGATACCGGCCTGTTTTAGTGTTGTATACAAATATACCATCCTGGAAAGTGCCGATCCAAAGTTGCTGGTTGTGGTCAAGCATTATCGTCAAAATCGGAAGACCGGCTGAGTTAATTTTTTCCTTAGCCTTGATAGCGATATGGCTGAACAAACCACTCTTTATATGGAAAAGATTTAGCCCCCCACCGTCTGTGCCGACAAATATATCCCCATCCTTGTTCTCGGCAAACGAAGAAACAAATGGCGCATTCAGACCGGCCGGGTCATAGGCATTGTTTTGTTTTGAATTAAATAGCGTGAGGTTTTTATCATACTTATCCACGCCTCCCTGGTACGTGCCGAGCCAATAAATCCCTGCAGCATCACTATAAATACAGCGAATAGACTTGCTGCTTACGCTAAATTTATCCCTGTCGTCATGATTATAGCGTTTTGACTTTCCGGATACCGGATCTACAATATTCAAACCGCCCTCGGTACCTACCCAAATTTTATCACCGTTTGCCGCTATGCTATAAACAAGGTTGCCGCTGATTGTATTATCGTCAATTGGACTGTATTTAAAATTTCTAAAAGTTTTTAAATCCTGCGATAGGCTGCTAAGCCCATCGGTAGTTCCTATCCATAACCTGCCCTGGCATTCGGCTATGGTATTTATTGCATCACCTGAGATACTTGAGGGATCGTTTTTCTTATGCCTAAAGGCAATGAAGCTGTTAGAACCTTCATTATACAGATAAAGGCCTTTATCTGTACCGATCCACATTCGCTGTTGGCTATCCCGGAAAATTGATAATATGATACCCGATTGGAGCTGTCCGGGTTTGTGTTCGTCGGCTCTATAAAATATTTCTTTTTTTGTTTTAGGGTCAAGCACGCACACCCCGTTTATCATACCGATCCAAAGACGGCCATGATCGTCACCGTAAATAGACTTTATATAGCTGTTTGCAAGCCTTCCGTATGCGGAACTCTCGGGGTATATTCGAAACTGATCATAAGAACGATCGAGGTAATATAGTCCGCCCCCCATTGTGGCCACCCAAAACTGTCCTGCTTTATCCTCATACATACCTGTCACTTCTTTAGAGCGATAGCCTGATTTATCAGTGGGATCCAGGCGGTATGGCTTATGTTCCATGCCGTCAAATCTATCCAGTCCATCGGCGGTTGCAAACCATAAAAATCCGCAACGGTCCTTTAAAATCGCATTAACCGTATTGGAGAGCAAACCATCGTGAGATGTGAGCACAGTAAATGGTATAGCCTGCCCGCGGCATTGGATAGCGACACTGAGTGATACCGTTAATACAATTAAAAACGACCGTTTAACCATACTACACTTACGTTGTGATGAGGAATTCAACATGGCAAATATTATTACTGTTTTAATCGAACGATCTATCCCCTTATCGGAGGATAACCGTAAGAATAATTTAATTTTCGAGAACAAGGGTTTATAATGGTGTTGCCTCCTGCTAAAGGTTTGCGGGAAGTTCACAAGGGTAAATTTAGATTTAAATTTCGATTATGCAATCGATTGCATAAAAAATATTATCATTAAGATTTTAAGATTTTGTTGACTGCCTGGGAGGGTTTCAATTATAGAAAGTGTTTTTTACGACTTGCACATTTAAGGCAGATATGCGGCTCAAATAAGGATATTTCAACCAAAGTGTTGTTTTACTAAACATTTGTGGCACCTCAAATTCAATTTTCAAAATAATTTTGACCCACATTGCCTGAACAGTTGCTGGTTGACGGTTTACTTCGCCGTTAAATCACAATTGACCCGCCGATTAAGATCACCGATTATAATAAACATTATGAACCTTAAGCGAAATTTACTTATTCACATATTTATGGTATATGGCTTATGCGCCTCTGCGCAAAAACTACCGTACCAAAACCCCAATTTACCATCGGCGATAAGAGCAAAGGACTTAGTATCGAGGCTGACGCTTAAAGAAAAGGCGTCCCTGATGAAAGACGTTTCGGACGCTATTCCAAGATTGGGCATTAAAAAATTCAATTGGTGGAGCGAGGCGCTTCACGGTTATGCCAACCAGGGGCCGGTTTCGGTGTTTCCGGAACCCGTAGGTATGGCAGCTTCATTTGATGACCAGTTGGTTTTCAACGTTTTCGATGCCGTGTCTGATGAGGCGCGTGCCAAAAATAATGAATATAAAAAACAGGGCGATAGCCAGCGCTTTCATGACCTGTCTGTCTGGACGCCGAACGTGAATATTTTTAGGGACCCGCGCTGGGGCCGCGGGCAGGAAACCTACGGCGAAGACCCGTATTTAACTTCGCGCATGGGAGTACAAGTTGTGCGCGGTCTGCAAGGCCCTGCTGATGCCCGGTATCGAAAATTGCTGGCTTGCGCCAAGCATTTCGCGGTGCATTCCGGGCCAGAGTCAACCCGCCATCAACTCAATATTACAAATGTTGAGCCACGAGATCTTTGGGAAACATACCTTCCTGCCTTTAAAGCCCTGGTACAGCAGGCTGATGTAAGGGAAGTAATGTGTGCCTATCAGCGCCTGGACGACGAGCCTTGCTGCGGCAATAGCCGTTTGCTGGGGCAGATTTTACGGAATGATTGGGGCTTTAAATACCTTGTAGTTTCAGATTGTGGCGCAATAACTGATTTTTACCGCAGCCATCACTCATCGTCAGACGCCAGCCACGCTTCGGCAAAAGCGGTTCTTTCGGGAACTGATGTAGAGTGTGTAGGTTATGCATTTGATAAGATACCGGATGCAGTAGCTCACGGGTTAATTAAGGAAAAGGATATCAATACGAGCGTAATTCGCCTGATGACCCAACGTTTTGAGCTTGGTGAGATGGACAAAGATGACCTTGTGCCCTGGACCAAAATCCCGATGTCGGTTGTTAACTCCGAAGCACATCAAAAACTCGCTCTCCAGATGGGGCGGGAAGCAATGACGCTTCTCCAAAATAATAGCGTTTTGCCGCTAAACAAAACTCTGCAAAAGATTGCAGTAATAGGCCCAAATGCCGACAACTCCCAAATGCTTTGGGGCAACTATAATGGCACACCGCTTAACACCATAAACATTTTAGATGGCATTAAGCGTAAATTAAACGCCGGACAAGTTATTTACGACCAGGCCTGCGATTTAACAGACGATAAAATTACTTTAAATGGGTTTGATCAATCGTCAATTGACGGTAAACAAGGCATCCGTGCCACTTATTGGAATAACCGGACGTTTGACGGGGCTACCGTAATTACCGATCAAATAAAAAACCCTATTGCCCTTACAACACTGGGCGCCCACCAATTTGCGCAGGGCGTTAACCTTGAAAATTTTTCGGCCAAATATGAAACCACCTACACCCCAACTGTTAGCGACGACATTGTGTTTAAACTGGAAGGTGTTGGTTCTGCAGAACTATTTATCGACGGAAAATCGGTTTTAAGAACAGGTAGCTGGCGGGCAATACCTACACGGTACCCGCTACACGTGGATGCAGGTACATCTTACAAAATAGAAGTTCGTTACAAGCAATTGAATAATTGGGACGCCAGTTTAGGTTTTACATTTGGCAAGGAGGTACCTGCAACTTTCGATAAATTAATTGATAAGGTAAAAGATGCGGATGTAGTAGTATTCGTTGGCGGCATATCGCCGCGCCTGGAGGGTGAAGAAATGCCCATCAACCTACCAGGATTTAAAGGCGGCGACCGCACCGATATTGAATTGCCTGCCATACAAAGAAATTGTATAGCGGCATTAAAAAAGGCAGGTAAAAAGATTGTTTTTGTAAATTGTTCAGGTTCCGCGGTCGCCATGGTTCCCGAAACGCAAAACTGCGATGCTATTTTGCAGGCATGGTATAGTGGCGAGAGTGGCGGACAGGCAGTTGCCGATGTGCTTTTTGGCGACTACAACCCGGCCGGCCATTTACCGGTTACTTTTTATAAAAACCTGCAGCAACTTCCTGACTTTAGCGAGTACGCCATGAAGGGCCGCACCTATCGTTATATGACGTCCGAACCATTGTTCCCCTTCGGATTTGGCTTAACCTACACCACATTTAACATTGGCGATGCCACAGCAAACAAAATGCAGATACTTAAAACTGAAAGCGTACAGTTAACGGTGCCTATCGCAAATACAGGAAAACGCGATGGAACTGAAGTTCTGCAGGTATACGTAAGGAAATTAAATGATCCGGGTTCGCCGGTAAAAACCTTGCGCGCGTTTAAAAGGATACCGTTATCATCCGGAACGAAAGAACTGGTTAAAATAGACCTTCCCTCAAAAACCTTTGAGTTTTTTGACCCAACAGACGCAGTAGTTAGAGTAACCCCAGGCGAGTATGAATTGCTTTACGGCGAAAGCTCAGATAATAAAGACCTCAAAACTATTAAGATCAAAATTATATAAACGGTAACTAACATTTTTTATTCGACCGGTAAGACGACACCACAGGTACATCATCGCATGAAAAAAAACTTTTTTCTTCTATTTTCCACCCCTTTCTTTTTGGTTTTGGCGCAAAAGCAAAAACTTGTAGCCCAAGCCCTTACCCTTTCCTCGCCCGACAATAATATATCCGTCCAGTTAAACTCGCCTGTCAATCAAAATGCCCTTTGGTGTTTGAATGTCAGGTATAAAAACAGTACGGCTGTTGTACCTGCTATCGATCTCGGTTTAATAAGCGAAGATGCTGACTTTGCGCATAACCTCAAATTTAAAGGCGCAGGTAAAATTCAACCGGTTCATGACCGGTATGTAGCTCTGCACGGGAAAAAATCAATTTGCGTTAATGACGGCAATGAAGTTAACCTGCAATTTGTAGCTGCCGATAAAAAGGAAATAGACGTTATACTGCGGGTTTATAATAACGGCATTGCATTTCGTTATGCCTTTCCCGAAAAAGGCGCCGGGCAACACAAAATGCTTGGTGAATTGACGGCCTATCATATACCCGACAGCTCGAAACGCTGGCTGCAGCAATTTGTAAGAAGTTATGAGGGGTTTTATCCCGAACAGGACAAGGCCTTTAAGGCAGGCGAATGGGGCTATCCTGCACTGTTTAAAACATCCGGCGCAACAGAATGCTGGGGACTGATTACAGAGGCAGACCTTGACCGGAACTATTGCGCAACTAAACTAACCAATACAGCTGCAAACCCATCGGCATATCAATTAACTTTTCCCTCTTCGGGTGATGGCAACGGCACAGGCGACGTCAATCCCGTTTTTGCATTGCCATGGCAATCGCCCTGGCGCGTTGTAATTATTGGTCAGCTGGCAGATATTGTGCAATCGACGTTGGTTGAAGACGTAAGCAAACCCCAAATTTCCGGGAATTTTGACTGGGTACGGCCCGGTATTAGCTCCTGGGTATATTGGGCTTATAATCATGGCACCAAAGATTACCAGCGTTTATGCCAATATACAGACCTGGCTGCCCGTATGGGTTGGAAATATACTTTATTTGATTGGGAATGGGACCAAATGACAAATGGCGGTGATGTTGAAAAGGCCGTTAGTTATGCCGCATCAAAGGGAGTAAAACCGTTGATCTGGTATAACTCCGGTGGCAGCCACAATACCGTGCCGGCAACACCAAAAGACCGCTTAATTACAAAGGAAAGCCGTGCCAAAGAATTTGAGTGGCTAAGCAAAATCGGCATTTACGGTATTAAAGTAGATTTTTTTGAAAGTGATAAGCAAAATATCATCAATTATTACATCGATTTAATGGAGGACGCGGCTAAGTACAAATTAATGATCTACTTCCATGGGGCCACCGTACCGCGTGGATGGTCGCGCACGTATCCAAACTTAATGACGATAGAAGGCGTGGCCGGTGCCGAACAATATAATAACGGCCCGGTAATGACTACAGAAGGCGCAAGGCATAACACAACGCTACCATTTACCAGGAATGTTATCGGGCCTATGGACTATACACCCGTTACGTTTACTAATTCTCAGCATGCGCACACCACCACATTTGCCCACGAATTAGCGCTGTCGGTTGTATTCGAATCAGGAATACAGCACTTTGCCGACCGTCCGTCAGGCTTTGATGCCCTGCCGCCGGCCGAAAAAATGTTTCTTTCGCGGGTGCCTGCCTCGTGGGACGACACACGCCTTATATCGGGATACCCTGGAAAATCACTAATAATGGCAAGGCAAAAAGGCAAACAATGGTTTATTGGCGGCATAAACGGAGGGAACCGTGGCGGACAAGCAACCATTGACTTTAGCTTTTTACCCGCCGGTAAAAAATACCGGCTTACCCTAATGAGCGACGGAGATAACGACATGGCTTTCCAGGAGCAATATATAGCTGTGGAAAGCAAGGATAAAATACAGGTAAACTGGCTCCCCCGCGGCGGCTTTACCGGATACCTGGAAGAGTTTTAAAAGGATAAAATGATAACGAGTCCCTATTTAATATAAGATATGAGTATAAAAAGATCGATGTTCTTGTATGCGACGATGGCTGTGTTGCCCGTTCTTGCAAATTGCCAAACCCATAAAGCTTCCGGGAAAGTAGCGTTTACAGGCGCGGTCGCCTCCGGTATTTACTCTAATTTCCTGAATGCAGCGGGTTATAGCAAGGCCGATATAGACACTAAACTGGCAAAGGCATATCACGATGTATTTGAAGGCCCTAACAAGGTATACTTCGAGGTGGGCGATTCTATGGCCTATGTATCTGATGTAAAAAATCACGATGCCCGCACAGAAGGCCTTTCGTATGGCATGATGGTAGCGGTACAGCTCAACAAAAAAGATGTATTTGACCGTATATGGCGGTGGTCAAAAAAATACGTTCAACACCAGGATGGCCCGCGGGAAGGATATTTTGCATGGAGCATTAACCCGCAAACAATGAAGCGTAATTCGGAAGGTTCCGCATCTGACGGGGAATTATACTTTGTCACGGATCTGCTTTTTGCCTCCAACAGGTGGGGAAATAATACAGGTATTAACTACTACGCAGAGGCCAGGCGGATACTGGATGCGATGTGGAAAAAAGACGGTACCGCAAATATTCATCCTTTTATAAACATGGGGGCAAAACAAATTTCTTTTGTGCCCGAGGGTGGCGGGTATGAATGGACTGATGCTTCGTATCATCTGCCAGCATTTTACGAAGCGTGGGCGCTTTACGCTAAAGATGGCCACGAACAATTCTACCGGGATTGTGCGGACACCGCAAGGGCTTTTTTACACAGGGCTTGCGACCCTGTAACAGGACTTAATCCTGATAATAGCGAATTTAGCGGTAAGCCGCACAGCTGGGGTAAAATGAAGCCGGCGTTTCGTTTCGACTCATGGCGGGTGCCAATGAATATCGCAATGGATTACGTTTGGTTCGGAAAGGATAAAACGTGGCAGCAGGGGTATGCAAAACGTATTCAAAACTTTCTGCGCTCAAAAGGGATAAATGAGTTCGATGATCAGTTCAACACGGATGGCACCACGCCCGAGTTTGTTCTGCCGGCAGGTGGCGTAAAAAAATTACGGCATTCCCTGGGATTGGTAGCTACCTCTGCTGCTGCCTCACTTATGATTACAGATAACACAAAATTCGATTTCATACGCCCGCTTTGGAGCGCTAAGCTGGAACCTTACGCGGATAACTATTTCGATCCGTATTACGACGGCTTGTTATATGTATTCAGTCTGATGCATCTCAGCGGCAAATACCAGCTTATACAACCACAAACTCATTAAAATTTTATCAACCTATAAACACTATTAATAATGAACAGATTACTACAAATTAAGCGATTGCTTTTTGCGGCATGTGCCCTTCTTTTGTTTAGCATACCCGGTTATTCGCAAAACATAATTAACCAGGCACGGGTGGGCTTTGACGTATTCCGTGCTGATATCCAGCATGGTAAAATAGATACAATCACTTATGAATCAAAGACTGTGGGCAATGCCCGCCGCACCCTTATTTATACTCCGCCGGGGTATTCTAAAAGTAAAAAATATCCGGTACTGTATCTTTTACATGGCATTGGCGGCGATGAAAAAGAATGGTACAACGGTGCCAATCCCCAGGTGATATTGGATAACCTATATGCACAAAATAAAATTGTGCCCATGATAGTGGTGTTGCCTAACGGGAGGGCACTAAAAGACGACCGGGCGATAGGAAATATAATGGCCCCCGAAAAGGTACAAGGTTTTGCTGTTTTTGAAAAAGATTTATTAAACGACCTGATACCATTTATTAATAGTAAATACAGTGTATATAATGATAAGGACCACAGGGCAGTCGCAGGCCTTTCAATGGGCGGCGGGCAATCATTAAATTTCGGTTTGGGAAACCTTGACGTATTTTCATGGGTAGGCGCTTTTTCTGCAGCCCCCAATACCAAAACGCCCGAGGAATTGATCCCCAACCCTGATGCTGTGAAAAGCAAGCTAAAGTTGCTTTGGATATCATGCGGTTCAAGTGATGGGTTGCTTTCATTCAGCAAACGCACCCACGATTACCTGGTAGAAAAAAATGTGCCGCATATTTATTATATCGAGCCGGGTGTTCACAATTTTAAGGTATGGAAAAACGGCTTATATATGTTTTCACAGTTGATTTTTAAACCGGTAGACGCGTCAACTTTCCCCCAATATGCTTACAACGAGACAGGCGTACCCGCTCCCACTAATATCCCGGGCATAAAATATCCCGAGATATTCCCGGATAATACGGTGTTTTTTCGTGTAAAGGCACCGGAGGCAAAAACGGTTCAAATCGACCTGTTAAAAAAATATTCGATGAACAAAGATACCGGGGGCTATTGGACGGTAACTACTGATCCGATTGCATTGGGATTCCATTACTACTCGTTGATAATTGACGGTGTTGCCGTTGTTGACCCGTCTACCCAAACTTATTACGGTATGGGCAGAATGGCAAGCGGAATTGATATACCCGACCCTGACGGTGATTACTATACTGTAAAGGACGTACCTCACGGTGAAGTACGTTCGGTAAACTACTACTCAAACATAACAAAGGCATGGAGGAGGGCAAATGTATACACGCCTCCCGGGTATGACACACAGCCTGATAAACGATACCCTGTACTTTATCTGCAACATGGTTCGGGCGAAGACGAAACCGGCTGGCCTGCGCAAGGTAAAATGAATTTTATTTTGGATAACCTGGTTGCCGCTAAACAGGCAACCCCTATGATAGTTGTGATGGACAGGGGTTACGCCACAGATCCAACGCAACCAGCACCTGCCAACACCCGTGGACCAAGCATGGCAGGCAATGTTTTTCCGGATGTGCTTGTGAAAGAAATTATCCCGATGGTTGATGCGAAATTCAGGACGCTTGCCGACCGGGACCACCGTGCCATGGCAGGGCTTTCAATGGGCGGATTTCAAACCTTCCAAACTACAATGACCAACCTCGACAAATTTGCTTACGTAGGGGG
The DNA here is from genome assembly GCA_040389845.1 of Bacteroidota bacterium. Classification (GTDB taxonomy): domain Bacteria; phylum Bacteroidota; class Bacteroidia; order Sphingobacteriales; family Sphingobacteriaceae; genus Mucilaginibacter. The sequence goes on along the minus strand of JAZJZL010000174.1, from coordinate 3,380 downwards.
CTTTAGCGGCGCAGCTTTCATGCAGCCGGGTGCCGATATAAGCAAAATGTACAATGGCGTGTTTGCCGATGCAAACGCTTTTAACCAAAAAGTTAAAGTACTTTATTTAAGTATAGGTACCGCCGAGCCGGAAAGAATGCAAACCATGGTAAATGGATTTCATGAGGCGCTCGAAAAGGCGGGGATTAAACAGGTGTTTTACCAATCTCCTGGTACCGCCCACGAATGGCAATCATGGAGGCGCTCTTTAAACCAGTTTGCAAGCCTGATATTCAAGAATTAAGGTATATACAGGAATATGAAACTTAGATTCATAGCGGTGGCATGCCTCACTTTGCTGACCCTGAAAAGCTTTTCGCAGGACAAGAAGTTTTACATATTTATCTGCTTCGGTCAGTCAAATATGGAAGGTAATGCAAGAATCCAGGCCCAGGACACCGTGGGTGTTGACAGCCGGTTTCAAGTATTGCAAGCTGTTGATTGTGCTGACAGAGGCCGGATAAAGGAAAATTGGTATACGGCTATACCGCCATTGGCGCGCTGCGGAACAGGCTTAACCCCGGCCGACTATTTCGGCAGGACGCTGGTAGCTAACCTTCCCGGCAAAATAAAAATCGGCATCATAAACGTTTCTGTTGCAGGTGCAAAAATCGAGGTTTTTGAAAAAGACAACTACCAGTCGTACCTCGCAACGGCACCTGGTTGGATGAAAAATATAGCCGCTGAGTACGGAGGCAACCCTTATGAACAACTGGTAGCGCTTGCCAAAATAGCACAAAAGTCGGGTGTAATTAAAGGGGTATTGTTACACCAGGGAGAATCCAACACCAATGATACCTTGTGGACCAAAAAAGTTAAAGGTGTTTACGATAATTTGATGAAAGACCTGAAGCTAAAGCCAAAAAAGGTGCCCTTACTTGCCGGGGAAGTGGTAAATGCCGACCAGAAGGGGATTTGCTCAAGCATGAACACAATTATAGCGACGCTGCCTCAAACAGTTCCTAATTCGTATGTTATTTCTTCGGCGGGGTGCACCTGCTCCGGCGATCACCTGCATTTTACTGCCGAAGGGTGCAGGTTGTTAGGAACACGATATGGCGAGACAATGCTGTCGTTATTGGGTTATAAGATTAAGGAAAATAAATAAGCATTAGCCTTCATCTGTTAAGATGAATAAAGCGTGCCTGGTTATAAATCGATAAATATTAATAAACAAACCATTACAAATATGGATTTTTATACTGCTGCCAAAAAAACAAGGCGAGGCTTATTAACGGTAACAATTGCCTTTGCGGTTTTATCGTTTATTCAATGCGCGGCCAAACACCAGGTAACGTCATCTTCCCTGCCCGATACCAATTCAGATAAAGGTTTAAAAGATTATTATAAAAACTATTTCCCAATTGGTGTTGCTGTAAGCATGGCTTCTTTACGTGGCGCCGATTCGGCGTTAATTGTAAAGGAATTTAACAGCGTAACGCCCGAGAATGATATGAAGATGGGACCGATACATCCGTCTGAAAACGTTTATAACTGGAAAAATGCCGATGCAATAGTTGATTTTGCAACGAGCCATCACATCAGGATACGCGGCCACAACTTATGCTGGCATAACCAGGAAGCTGCGTGGATGTTTAAAGGGCCGAATGGCGAGCCGGTTACTAAAGAATTACTCTTACAGCGTTTAAAAGATCATATTTTTGCGGTGGCAGGAAGATACAAAGGGAAGATCTATGCCTGGGACGTAGTAAATGAAGCGGTTGATGATAGCGATGATACCACTCAAATATATCGTAAAAGCAACTGGTATAAGATATGCAACGGCCCCGATTTTATAGATTCGGCTTTTAAGTATGCGCATGAGGCCGACCCGAATGCAAAATTATACTACAATGATTACAATAGCGAACATCCGGTAAAAAGAGAGAAAATATATAAATTGCTGAAGAAACTGATTGCCGACCACGTGCCTATTGATGGCGTGGGCATGCAGGCGCATTGGAAATTGTATGAACCCTCGCCCGATGAATTACGTAAAGCTTTGGACGAAGTAACCTCATTAGGCTTAAAGGTACAATTCACAGAGCTGGATATTACCATACGGCTGCCCAAACCAGCTCAGGCGCCCGGCTCAACGCCCGCGGCTGCCGGGGCCATCCCAATACCCGACGAGGGTTTTACTCCCGAAGCGGAAGCCAAACAAATTGCGCAATATAAAATGGCATTCGATATTTTCAGGCAGTATAAGCAATTTATAACGAACGTTACGTTCTGGAATGTGTCTGACAGATCAAGCTGGCTGGACGCAAGGGGCGGCGGGCTTATGGGAGGCGCGGCGGCAGGCGCGAACACGCCCCGCATGGTTAGAAAAGCCTACCCTTTGTTGTTTGATGAAAACAGGCAACGCAAAAAGGCTTATGGGGCAGTTGTGAATTTTTAGCGAGTACAAACCAAACTATATGACAGGAGCAGTTAACAAAAAGGCGGGCATTTTTGCTGTTGCATTACTGATATTTTCATCAGTACAAGCGCAGCCGAAGCATCATACAGATAAAAAAACAAGTTTGCCGTACAGCCATGGCCGGTATAAATTGTGGTATAACAAACCCGCTAAAAACTGGAACGAAGCTTTGCCGCTTGGCAATGGTTTTATAGGAGGGATGGTGTTTGGCAACGTTCAAAACGAACGTATCCAGCTCAATGAATCAACCATATGGGGAGGAGGTCCCAATAATACAATTGATTCAAGTGCAAGGCCATACATTAATGATGTGAGGCGGCTGCTCGCTGAGAAAAAGTACGCAGAAGCACAAGAATTGGCCAAAAGCAAGCTCGGGCCAAAAGGCAATAGCGGCATGCCGTACCAACTTGCCGGTAATCTATACATCAAATTCCCCGGAGCAGACAGCGTTACTAATTACTATCGTGACCTGGATATAGAGAATGCTACAGCTATTGTAAAATACACTTTAAACGGAGTTAACTATAAACGGGAATATTTTACATCGTTTGGAAGTAATGTACTCATGGCCAGGCTTACGGCCAATAAGCCCGGCATGATTAATTGCAGGTTAAGCCTTCAGAGCCCCTTAAAATCGTCGGTTTCCATATCCGGAAAAGAAACACTTGTTTTATCCGGGCAAGGCAGCGATCACGAAGGCGTAAAAGGGCAGATTAAATATAGTGTGCTCACCAGGGTTAAACATTCAGGCGGAACAAAGCTTGCGGATACATCGGGCATAACTATAATGTTCCATCCTACAAGATTTATACGCTTTTCCTCCAATACTTCTTCAAGTAAAGATAGCTTCTGCATACTATCGTTTCTGTCTTGCCACAAAATAATTTTTGCTTGCGTTCCGATTATGCCGATTGTATAA
>JAZJZL010000173.1:9859-22092 GCA_040389845.1 Bacteroidota bacterium | reverse complement strand
TATGTGCGTAAATTTACGGAACAAGGAGTACCACATCGACAATAAGCCGGTCACCCGAATTCATTTTTAAACGGCTGACCGATTCAAAAGAACGCCAGACCTGGTTCAGGAGCAGCGTGTCATTACTGATCTGCCCGGGATTGTTCGTTTCATCGTTGATACGCCCCGACAGATCAGGTACGACGATCAGGTTTAAACTTTCCGGCGGCTTGGGCAGGCAGGCCTGTGTTTGCTGATCCGTCAGGTGAAAGGAATTAAGCTTGTTCTTCACCTCGGTGAGGTACGCTTCATCATCACCGAGCTCGTTTTTATATTTATCCCAGGAGGCCTGAACATCGGTCATGTTACCTGCATTTTTCAGGTGGTCAATCGCCAGGCTCTCCGCTGAGGGTCTGGTCAGCAGGTAAATAAAGCCCGTGAAAACCGCGAAAAAGCCCAGCGCCATATATAAAGGGCGGAAATTTCTTTTTTTCATTGTTTTGTGGTGGTCCGCTATCATTTAATGTTCTTGATTTAAACTGAGTATCTTATTGGTCAGCCACTCCTTTTGCTTTTCCTTAGCCTCAGCAGTCCGCTTATTGGCATCGACCGGGTACATCAGGTTGGTGTAAGAGAACCAGCCCATCATAAATTCTCCTATGGAACTTTGCAGCAAAGAGGTATTGACCGGGATCACCCCGTTCTCATAACCGATCACATCTTTTTCCTTGGCAGCCAGTTCATTTTCGATCACTGCCGCTTCGCCTTTCAGCTCATTGATCTTGGTCTGGTGTTCCAGCAGCGCCTGGCGCTGTTCGGTGATCTTGCGGTCCATGTTCTCCAGCCGGATCTCCAGCGCCCGGTCCGGCTGCCTTTCCTGGTGCTTGTGTAAGACATAATGGAGCAGGGCCCCCCAGATCATATAGACCACGAAGCCCAGCGCCAGCACCAGGTAAAAATTAATATCCGCAAAAACCATATGAAATGCCCACTGGTCTTTGGTGAGGTCCGCGTTGAACTCATTGTTGTGCACTCCCTGCGCGATCTTATAGCCGATGATACTGTCAGCGATCAGCGTAAATACCAGCAGCCCGCTGATAAACAGATATTTCTTTTTAGACAGTGCATCGTGGATCAGGAACCCCATACCCAGGAAGATCACCGGGAACAGGATGATCAGCGCGATCACGCCACCGCCCTTATGCTGTGCTTCAGCAAATACGTTGGGATTGATAAAGCCCAGGCTGCCCTGCTTAACACCATAAAATGCCGAATAGCCTGAAGAAGAATAGAATACAAAAAGATAAAAGGTCAGTAAAACCGTGATGAAAATACCGATGATATAGGACAGATCGTCTCCCGCCGGTGCCCCATTATCCTTTAAATTCACCTTTTCGATCTCCAGCCGTTCGATCCGGTCTTCCACAGTTTCCTTCAGCTGGCTGGTGGACAACAGCGAAGTATTGATGCCTTCTTTTTGATTTTTTTTCTGAAGTAATTCCTCACGCAGTTTCCGGATCCGCTGTTTGATGCCGTCTTCATCCAGTTTTTGCTCGTTCAGGAAACGTTCATAAACATTGTCAAGGGAGCTTTCCAGGTTGCCGGCATTGGCGTTCATGTTTTTAGCGGCAACCCTGCCATAGTGCTGGTAGGTCACTTTCCAGCCCTGGTTATTTAAGCCGGGGATATTTTCCGTGTTGTTATCCAAAGGTTGTTCAGCAGGTGTGTCCATAGGTAATTGCGATAATGATTTGAGCCCACATATTTTTGTCTTTTGTCAGCTCAAAACTAAAAGCCGGCGGCCCGCAATTTTTGCGGGAACCCGCAAAGGAAGGCAGCAGGTAAGCTGCCGGAGCGGCGATAAGTCATAGCAGCAACTTACCACCCGGTAACCGGGCAACATCCGCCACATTAAGAAATATTCAGGAATTACTTTTCAAGCGCACACAGCGTCCGGCCTTTTCTTTTAGCCTGCTCCAGCGTCATTTTGATGACCCGGTGCTGGCAGTTATGCAGCCCCTTGCAATTCTCCCTTAAATGGTATTTTTTAGCGCCGGGGCTATCACAGATATAAACGATGGTGGAGTCCGTGCAGTGGCTCTTGCCGGTCAGCAAAAGCAGCAGTAAGAGCGTTTTCATTTTGAAGCTGTGAAATGGTATGTTCAAGAAAATAAAGCTAAAGATAACAGGATTACCTCATAATAAAACCGCCTACTGCTGAATAAATACAAGTGTTTAGCGCGTGTTGCAGCCGGGTGAGCAGGTGGCGCAGCCATCCGCTGTTGCGTACGTTTTTTTGGCTTCATCTACCGCGCCCTGGCAGCCGGAAAAATCGCCCAGGTAATTTTTACTCACGATGCTGGGTAAATACGGGCAATTTTCATTGTGCACTTCATGGTCCCCATTGGACTGTGCATGGTTGTTTACATAATACTTCATATGACTTAATTAATTTTAACTAAGCCAAAGCTACCTGCCTGCAAAACGCCAATGTTGCGGAAAACCGCAAGTTCTGCAAAAAAGCTCAGATGATCCAGTGATCCTTGCAGTAAGCGATGAGCTGCTCATTCTTGGTAAAACCCAGCGCATCCCGGATCTCTCCCAGGCGCTTCTCCACACTTCTTAAACTGGCAGCTTTATGCCCTTGCTCCGCCAGCACGTAGGGAATGTTCTTTTGTAAGGTGCCTTTCACCAGTTCCGAAATGATCGTGATATCATAATCGCTGAAATCGTGCGCATTTTTCGAACGGACAGCTTGCTGAAGCTCGCGGGAGACAAAGATTTTCCCCCTAAAAATGTGCTGGATCGCCGCCGGCAGATCCTCTTCGTCGCGGGGGCCCTTCCATACGTAACCATTGATCCCAAAACGCTCCACCAGGCTGCTGACTACGGTTGGCTGTTCCTCCGCCGAAAATACCAGTACCTTCAGCTCGGGTTGCAGTTTCCGGGCCGCGACAATCAGATCGGTGCCACCGGCCAGTTTCTGCCCCGGCCGGTCCTCCCTGAAAGAAAGATCAGTGATCAGCAGGTCAAACGGCGAACCTTCCTTCCCGGCGATCTCCAGCAGCTTTAAAGCATCATCGCAATAATGCGCCTGCCTGATATAGCTGGCCCCTTGCTTTTCCAGTGTTTGCAGTACCCAGCGGTTAACACTCTGGTGATCTTCAGCAATTAAAACGCGTTCAAACATAAAATGATCTGTTTAGCTAAAAGGAAAGGAAATCACGATCTTCAGCCCTTTTCCATCGTTGTCTCCAAAGGTAATCCGGCCCCGGATCGCATTTATGCGGGTTTCCGTATTCGTCAATCCATTCCGATGCACGGTATTTTCCGGCATGCCGACCCCGTCATCCATATAAGTGATCAACCCTGAGGCACCCAGAATTTCAAATTTGACAACTACGTTTGCCGCCCGGCTGTGTTTTTGCATATTGACCAGCAGCTCCTGCAGGATATATTTCAGTTCCAGTTTGGTATCAGGCGCAACCTTTTGCCACAAAGCCGGACTATTGCCCACCAGCGATACCTTCGTCTCATCGGTCCCGAATGACTTCAGCAATTCCCCGAGCCTTTCGGAGAAGAACTCCTCATTATCCGACAGGATCTCGTAGGAGATGTTCCTGGAGCGCCGGTAAAGGAACTCCGTATGCTGCCGCAACCAGTCCCTGTCCAGTACCGCATCGTGCTTGATCCTTTTCATGAGCAGGTAAATATCATTGGAAAGCGAATCATGGACATCCTTGGAAGCTTTGCGGCGTGTTTCCAGTATCGCTTCCCGTTTTTCCTGTTCCTGGCGGATCCTTCGCCTGCGCAGTATAGCCCGCACCCTGACCGCCCCGCCCGCCAGGACCAATAGGGCAGCAGCCAGCAAAATATTGCGGATCAATAACCCATATTTTTCTTCCGCGTTGTCCTTCTGCAGCCGCAGGTTCTCGGCTTTACTGCGCTCGACATGATACCGGATCAGCGCAAACTGATTTTTGGCAGCATTACGCGTCGTTTGTAAACTGTCCCCCAGGTCCTGGTAAAGCGAAAAGTAACGCTTCACTGCTGTTTCCGGCGCAACTTTGACCAGCATGGCCAGCGCTTCCAGTCGATCATCCGGGCTATGGAGCTCCCGGGCGATGTCATACCTTGCTTTTGCATAAGCGAGTGCAGAATCGGGTCGGTTACCAGCATAATACGCCGCTAAACTCAGGTAGCTCGAGTTGAGCCCCCACAGGTCCTTTTCCCGCTGACGGATATGTAAAGCTTTGAGCAGATCAGGGGCGGCAGGATACCGCGGATTATTCAACCAGGCTGTCGTCGCGAGATTAGTGAGGATACGGGCATACTCCGTGCCGTTTGGTTTGGTTTTCCGGATCAGCTGACGGTAAAGCTGCAGCGCCCCGCTGTAATCCTTTTTTTTCTGATAAGCCAGTGCCTTGTTGTTCAACGACAGGGACTTTAGCTCTTCGTCTTTGCCCAATTGGATCGCTTTGTCAAAAAAATCCACCGCAGCCGTATAATTTTTTAAATTCGTGCTGCTCATGCCCAGCTCGTTATAAACATTAGCCAGCGTAGCACGGTCCTTTTCCTGTTTTTCGTCCAGCAGTTTCAACGCCAGGGATAAGCTTTCCTGCGCCCCGTAATAGTCTCCGGCATCGGACTGGATCATCGCCATGATATTATAGGACATCGCGATCTGTAAACTATCCTTAGACTCCGCGGCCACCTGGTTAAAATAGTAAAAGGCAGAATCATTTTGCCTGGACAGCAAAGCATAAGCTTTTTTATAAACCGTCCAGTCGACTTTAGCGCGCTTTTGGTCCGGCTGCTTGCAAGCCACCAGGAAAGCGATGGGCAAAACGACAAGGAATAGCTTTTTCAATATGTTATTTTAAACTAAAGTAGAAAAAGCGATCCGGATAGGCAACAAAACGTGGTTAACAAAAAAAGGCAAGCCGAAGCCTGCCTTTTCCAAAATTAATTGCCGCCTCCCGGAGGTGGTGGCGGCGGTGGGGGATAGTGTCCCTGTTCACCGCCGCTGTCAGCGGCTGTTACGACTACGTTACCATTTTGATCATGGTGGTTATGTGTTTGCGCAGGGCATGCGAATGCCAGGAAGAGCGCTAAAAAAAGCTCATACATAATTCAAAAAATTTAAAGCGTTAATGGATCTGGCAGCTACCCCGAAGACTATCCCCGGGGATCACTGACAATTGCATAAGAGGCGCCTCTTATATTTTTTGGGAAGTATGAGCATTGATTGCGGAAGCTGAGATCTGCTTCCCAGGCCGGATAACAACCGCCGCGCTCGCTGCTCTTTGGAAACCGTTCGACTCGATTTCTGAAGCAAATGTAGAGCGGCCCAACCGGCCTCGCATTAGGCGATTCCGGTATTTCCGGTATTTCCGCGCGGAATTCCGGTTCTTCCGGAAGAGTCCGGAAAAACACTTAGCTTTAACCTTAAATTTTTGAGATGTACGAAAAGGAGTATAGGAAACTGGTCCTCGACAAGTTTGAACAGCAACTGACCACCGGGGCTTTACCCCCGGAATTGCTCGCTCCTACACGCAGCAGCCTGCGGGACCATTGTATCAAAGTCTGCAGGGAACGCTACCAAAAGAAAGATGAACCCCTGCTCAAATCTTTCTATGGCGAAAGGGAAAACCCTGCCGCTTACCTGATCGCCGTGCAAAACTGTGACGCAGAAGAATTCCGGACGCTCAATAACTTTCTCAGAGACCGGAGGAAAGGAACATCTTTTAGCAATATCAGCATGCTTGCCTGGATGATCGATTTTGAACCCAGGCCATTTCACCAGGACCTGAAGATGCCGGTACAGACGGATGCCCCATTACCGCCAACATTAACCGAAACACGTCGTCCGGAACCTGCCGGTGAAGCGCCGGTGCAGAAAACAACTCCGGAACCGGAAGTATCACCGCAGACAACTGCGGTTGACCATGCCAAACCTGGCGATGAACAACCCGTACCGGAAATATCCACGGAGCCACCCTCTCCCGGAAAAAAAATAGCACCCTGGCTGGCAGCGCTGCTGCTGGTTATCGTAGTGACGTACTATTTTCTGACGCAAAACCCGGCCCCTTCAACCGGTGGCTGCATGGTGTGGACAGGGGAGCAGTACCAGCGGGTGCCCTGCGCGTACAAACCCGAAGATCACAATCTCCAGGTGATCGCCCTGGACACGATAGTACTCCGGCATTTTAAAAAGATCATGAAAGCAGATACGCTTACGGCGAACGCCATAGGCAAGGTCTGGTGTGTGAAAGTCAATGGCCGCTACGAGTATTACACCGACAGTGCCGCGCATCCCCTATACCCCGAGAAGCCATTGCGCCGTTTGACAGCATATATCATGAACAATAATCCGCCTCCGGGAAATTAAGGCAGCTATCATCAGCTGCAGGCCAGAGAAAGCGTACTAACTTTCAGGAGGTGGCGCATCACCCAAACCATCCTTATATTCGCAACATGAACGAACCGTTTATTTTAGCTGTAAATTATCAGGGAACTGAACATGAATTCAAGGCCCGTTTGGAGCGCTGGGGTTATACCCACCGTATCGGGGTACTGATCGGTGAAACGACGGTCACTTTTGAACCGGATGAAGAAGGTGGTTACCGGGCCTTGGCGGAACAGCCCGTCGATATGGATTTGTTGCGCACAATCGCCGAAAAACTGGCAAAATTAAGCAACTAAGTAATCAGCCCTCAAATTGCCCGCCCGATGGCATATCACCGGGTTCAGCGGGACAGCCTTGGCCGTTTCTTTTTCGGTGCTTGTTCAACAGCCGGCCTGGCCGGTACATACCTGGGTTTAGTTACCGTCCGCTGCACCGGCACCGGTTTTTCATCCGCCAGCCGCACTTCCATCTGCCGGTCCCCGAAAGGATGACCGTTTAAAGCCTGTATCGCTCCCTCCGCAGCCGCATCAGTTTTCATATGGACAAAACCATAACCCTTGCTTTCCCCGTTAGACCGGTCACGGACAATCGTCAGCAATTCAATATCCCCAAACGGCGCGAACAATTGCGCCAGTTGCAGTTCATCAAAATCACGCGGAAATCCAACCGCAAAAAGCTTGCTCATAGGTCAATGTTGTCGGACAAAAATAGAACTTTATTTGTCCTTACGGCTCAACTCCCGATAAATTAAGGACCAAATGTCACGCGTTAGTTACTTCACAATCCGGGGGTATAAAAAGGGATTTCCGCGCATAATATTTATTTTCGCAAGATGCTTACCCTGCACGATTTCAATAAGCTCACCCATAACCAAAAGGCCGAAGCGGTCTGGCAGAGTAGTTTCCTGGCTGACCGTTACGAAAACGGGCTGGCCGTGCAATTATATGCCCTATCCTGTTTTTATGTGGAAGTCTTCTATGACCCTTTAGCAAACAAGATTGTGTCCTTTCGTTCGTTTACCTCCGGCGATTTACTCACGCCTTACCTGGCGCATATCAAATTTAATACACAGCAATGAAAAAGACATTTTTAAGCGTATTGGTTATCGGCGCCTTATTTTTAATTTCCTGGGGCGGCACCGGCCATAAAACCGTGGCCAAAATCGCCGAAAACCACCTGAGCGACAACGCCAAAATCGCCGTCAAAGCCCTTCTCGGCGACCAAAGCATGGCCGATGTCGCTTCCTGGGCCGACCAGCTCCGCAATGATCCCGATTACAGCAATACCGGCTCCTGGCATTATATTAACGCGCCTTTAGGCCTGAGTTATGAAGACTTCAGCAAGACCGTCAAAGCCCAGGGCCCGAATAATGTTTACGGCGCGCTCCTCAAATGCGAAGACGACCTCCAAAGCAAAAACACCACCCTCCGGCAAAAAACCGACGCCCTCAAATTCATCATCCATTTCGCCGGCGATATGCACCAGCCTATGCACGTCAGCCGGGCCGAAGACAAAGGCGGCAATACCATCCAGCTCCAGTTCGACGGCAAAGGCACCAACCTGCACAGCCTCTGGGACAGCGGCCTGATCAGCAAGGAACACCAATCCTTTGAACAAATGGCTATCGGCTACGACAAAGCCACCCCGGCCCAAATCCGGCAATGGCAAAGCCAGGACCCCATGCAATGGGCATTCGAAAGCTACCAGATCGCCGCACAACTCTATGCAGCAGCCGAAAAAGACAACCAGCCCGGCGACGCCTATTACCAGCAATATATCCCCATCGTCCGTCAGCGCATCGAAATGGCCGGTATCCGCCTGGCAGGCATCCTCAATGCTATCTTCAAAGACGCCAAAGTTGCAGTCGTGCTTTCGCCGCTGCCACCCATCAACAGCCCGCCCGTTCCGATGGACCCGGTCAAAACCATTAAGATTGAAGACGCCCCCAAAAACATCGGCGAAACCGTAAAAATCTGCGCCAAAGTATCCGGGCACCGCGACATGGACAGCTTCGTCCTCGTCAATATGGGCGGCGAATACCCTAACCAGCTCTTAACCCTGGTACTACGTGGCGACGCCAAAAAACTTTTGGGGAATATCGACAATACCCTTGTCTGCGTTACCGGCAAACTGATCGACTATAAAGGCAAACCCGAGATTATTGTAACTGAAAGCAGCCAGATTGAAAAATAGGGCTGCCCTGGCTTTTCGAGCGTAGACAAACTAAGAACAAGCGGGCCAATCCAGAAAAAGTAAGCAGAAAAGAACAGGCAGCTGCACGCCTGAGGCGGCGAAGGTCAACTGCTTTATAAAAATGGCGGTGTGCAAAAAAGGCAACAATAGTTTTAGAATTTAAAATGGATAAGCAATTTTCCGTCTTTTTACAGCACAACTTAAAAAGAAAATATGCTTACCCTACAACAAGCCATTGCTGAATTCTTCAACCATTGCCAGTATGAAAAGAACCTTTCCCCCAAAACCATCAAATTTTACCGCATCGACCTGTTGCAGTTCCGCACCCACATGGAGAGCAGTCAATTTCCCGCGCAGGTCAGTGAGATCGATAAAACCCATCTCAAAGACTACCTGAGGATACTTGCACCCTGGAAGCCCAAAACCATCAAACGAAAGATAGCCACCCTGAAAGCGTTGTTCAACTACCTCGAATTTGAAGACCACATCCCGGTTAACCCCATCCGCAAACTCAAGATCAAAATCAAAGAACCCGCCCTGCTGCCCAAAGCCCTTACCGCAGGTGAAGCCAGTGATCTGCTGGAAAAAGTTTATGCAGCCATCACACCAGCCGGCGAACATACCTATGCCTACCTCGAAGCCATCCGAAACACCGTCGTTATCGAGTTGCTGTTTGCCACCGGCGCACGCGTATCCGAAATTGCCAACCTCCGCCGCAGCGCCCTCGACCTCCAGGCAGGCACCCTCACCATTTACGGCAAAGGCGGCAAACAAAGAATGATCCAGCTCTGCAACCCCGACACCCTCTTTACTCTGCAAACCTATTGCAACCTTTACCGGGATAAAATCGACGCCACCGGCGGCTACCTGCTCATTAATCGCTTCGGCAACAAACTCTCCGACCAGTCCATCCGCATCCTCGTCAGCAGCCTGGCCCAAAGCGTCAACATTCCGAAAAAAGTCACCCCCCACGTTCTTCGCCACACCTTCGCCACCTTACTACTCGAAAACGACGTCGACATCAAATACATCCAGTCCCTGCTCGGCCATAGCTCTATCATGACCACCCAGATCTACACCCAGGTCAACCTCGAAAAACAAAAACGGATTTTAGCCGAAAAACACCCCAGGATGGCCTTTTCCATAACCATGCAATAGGCCAATAAAGGTAATTGACCACGATGGGTGATTCACTAATCCGCTATTTAGCAAAGTATGCCCCAGGCTCTTAATCTATTTCAGATCCGGGAGCCGTTGCAACGCTTTTTAAAGAATAAAACGGCTTTTTACCGTTCAATTATTTTCTTTCCGATTTTGACAATGGTTTTGCCAACCTTAATGGCTGTTTTGTGATCAGCATAAAATTTGGTGCCAGCACTTACCGTATGTTTTACGATAGTCACTAAATGTTTAATTGGATGGCTCATGATCGTTAATGTTAATTTGTTAATATGATAAGAAAACTCCGTTTATTAGGTATTTGCCGTTTCCGCAGGCACATAGGTAACCTGGTTTGTTGAAATTTCATTGCTGATTTTCTCCTCAACTATTTTCTTGAATTCTGCCGTAATCTTTTTATCCGGCTTACCTGAAGAAGATTCTGCGTTAAAATCAGCAAGATTTGTTTTCGTTGAGTTAAAGCCTTTTTCAAAATCTTCAAATTTTACAAATAGCCGGTCATCTGCGACGGCGTTGATTAATGAATTGAGTACGGCATTTTTTATATGGCGACCTGAAAAATTATCCGACAGCAGCACAAGTTGATCTAATTCAGCATCGTCAAATTGCGTTTCATTCTCGTAGGGAACTTTAGAAGGAATAGTTACCCCAATAATTTTCTTTCGGTTTGCGGCGTCGGGGAGTTTAAAATGCAGGTGTTTAAAAATCCGGGATTCAAAGGCCTTATCATAATTGCCCAAAAGATTGGTGGCAAAAATCACAATACCTGAGAAATTTTCCAGCAAAATGAGCATTTGGCTTCTTAGTGAATTAACCGCCTGGTCAGAACTGGAGGACACATTGGCAATACGTTTTCCCAAAAACGAGTCTGCCTCGTCAAAAAAAAGCACTGCATTCTCCTTTTGTGCAGTGTCAAATGCCTTAACCAGGTTTTTCGGGGCATCGCCGACAAATTTGGACTCGATGTCGGCATAATTCAGCGCCAGAATTTTTAGCTGCAAGTGTGAAGCAATGGCATGGGCAGTCATCGTTTTACCAGTACCCGATGGCCCGAAAAAATTCAATATCGCTTTAGGCGCCGGTTCGACTTCATTGAAGCCCCAATCTTCATAAATAAGCTTTCTCTTGTCAAGGATCAACAGCGTGCTGGTAATTTCATCCCTAAGCTCCTGGTTTAAAATAACCCGTTCCAGTTTGAATTTGGGTTCGGTTGGCTGAAAAATCAGAACTTCTTCCGTCGCTTTTTTGTTTTGCTTCTCTATATGCCGCTCAAGGTTGAGCTTTTCATATTCCAGGTTATACAGAAGGATAACATCCAAACTTCTCAAAGAATCATTTGCATATTTTGAGAACTCTTTTATCGGAGGTTGTAACCTGGCATAAAAAAGCAAATGATCCGATGGAAGCTCTGCCCTGTTCGGCCTTCCGTCCAAAAACCATAACCGTACCCTATCCCCCAATTTAACCGCGCCAGAAGTTTTCTCAAAAATCCCCGAGCAATCAAAGTTAAACACTAGCAAAATCTGAACCGATTTCAAAGACGGGACGGAGGTTATTTGGTAATCGTTCAGGATATCTTGCAATTGCCTGAAAATACTATCCCTTGCAGCGGGAACGGCTTGGACATCGTCAGCCGGGAAATTAAAAGTCTTTACTAATCTGTTGGTTTCCATTTTTTGCGTTAACAAGTAATAACCTGGCCTTCTGTTATGTCGGAATCAATCGTGTCGGCAGTTATTTTTAAAATGGCGGTTTTTTTGCCATCCTTAAATATGCCAAGGTCAAGCGTCGATACACTTCCCCGATGGAGGTTTTCAACAACCAGTTTGTTGAAACTGCCCACTTGACTCCTGTTTTTGTTTGCTATTTGTTCCAGTTTGTCTTTATACAAACGAGAAACAGCGACGGCAAAAACTGCTACTCCGAATAGTCCTACGAGCGCTGCGATTAAAGTACCTACCATATATTTTAAGTTAAAATTATTAAGTCGTTATTACCAAATTGCAAACGCAGATCTTCAGCGATGCTCTTCGAATTGAATATTGTAATCGGCTGCTCTTCATCAATTTCGTCCTTTTCGTTGAAAAAACCGACCAATACCCTGTTTAGCGCAGGCTTGTTTGAATTTCCGCGATATGAAAACTGCTTGTATTTTGCTTTTCCCTCATCTTTAATGATAATACCTCTGTAAGCCCCCTTTTTATGACTGATTGTATCCTTATTCGCTAAAAACCAATCGATCAGGTTTTTCAGGGACAACTCGTCGACGTTTTTTTGCTCGATAAAACTCTTTGGTGCAGGCCCGTCCTGCGGGGCTACAATGATTGGATCTTCACCCGTTTGATTGCCATTTTTTGACGGTTGCTCGGGATCGTTTCGTAAAGACCCGAACGGCTTCATTTCCGGTTGCGGTTCTCTGTTACTGTCGTCGTTTTCAGGAATTGACGGCGCATCAGCCTTTTTTTTAAGCAGG
>JAZJZL010000173.1:0-9799 GCA_040389845.1 Bacteroidota bacterium | reverse complement strand
CTGCAATTAAAATCTTGTTCATGTTATTATCAATAAATCATTATTTCCAAACTGTAAGTTTGTATCCTCGTCAATGGTACCATATTCCAAAATCAGTATATCCTCTTCGTCCAAAAAATTGCCGGCAGCCGTATCAAAAACTCCTGAAACCACCAGGCCGTTTGTCTCTGCCGGGTTAATTAGGGTAGTTGCAGAATAAGAATCGGCCGATACTTTTATACTAACAGCGTTCAGTTGCTGACTTGACATCAAATAACTCCTCTTGGTAAAATAAGGAACGATTTCAGCAAATAAGTTCAAAACCCTGACGAAAAACCATTTGCCCGCGGCTTTTAACCGGGCATCAATAGCGGCGTATTTGCCTTTTGACGGCTCCGTCGTTAACTGGGCAGCCATCAACTGATAAAAATTCGCTATCTTTTCTCTTACCTTTTCAATCAAACCATCCATTTGCTTTTTATAAAAACCGCTTACTTGATTATTAATAAATCATTTTCTCCGAACTGCTTTTGGGTATCCGTGTCCATAAACTTATATTCCTCTACGTGAATATCCTTCTCGTCGACGAACTGCCCCTTATCCGTATCAAAAATGCCGGAAACAACCCTCCCGCTGGTTTCCTCGGGCTTCAATATCCCCTTCAGCTCAGAGTAATTGTTGTTTTCAATATCGTTTGCGATCCTGATAGACACCGCTTTGAGGTTTGGCTGATTTACCTTGTAACTTCTTTTTGTGAAATAGGGTATGATATGCTTGAAAAGGTTTAACAATTTCGAGTAAATCCATTGCCCAATCTTGTAAAGCGCTTCATACAAGAAGATAATTGTGCCGACAAAAAGTCCCAGTATAGTTGAAAATATATTCGCCATATCCTTATTGAATGATTAGTAAGTTTTTATTGTCAAGCATTTTTTTCAGGTCGTCCGCGATTTCCTGCGTATTAACAACCAAATGGGGAACCGAACCATTTAAAACAGGCTTTCCGTCCTGGAGAAAAAATATATGCAGTTCGATTATTCCTTTTTGGTTTCGTGGGATGCAATAAACGCCGCCCTTATAGTTCCCCTCCGGCCGGTAGTTGTCCTTTAGCCATGAAACAGCGCTTTTAAAACTAAAGACCGGGATGTTTTTTTCTTCGTAATTCCAGAATATTTTAAACAGTTCAAAATCGTTTTCAAAAAGCCCCTTCGCCTTTAGAAAGACATGTTCGAAAGCTTCGGTATAAATATCTTTTCCGAATTCGGCTAAAAACCGGTAGAATCTTTTGTCTTCTGTCTGCATAGTTCGCTTTTTTTAAAGTTTGATAGTCCCTTCCGAAATGAGTTATCATTTACAGAAACAAAGCTACAGCAGCCGTTTTGTTCAAAACATAGGAAAACCACCCATTTTGAAAAACAGGATTTTTTTCGACCGGCCATAAATTATAAAACAGTGTTTTCCCCCTTGCGGGTTCCCGGAAAATAATAAATCTTGCAATTTGGTTGCTGCGTATCAGCCTGATAAAAAAAATGCATATATTAACTCTCTCTAAACAGAAATCACAAACACGATGCCGGTAGTTACTACTCAATTTACACAGGGGTATGCGCTTCTTATAGGAGTGGGAAATTATCTGAACCCAAAACTGTCATTACCTGTCACAGCCAACGATGCGACCGTATTGTACAAACTCTTTACCAACCGCGACAGGGCAGGTTACCCGGAAGACCATGTAAAACTTTTGGTAAATGAAGCCGCCTCAACACAAGGTATAATTGACGGGCTTGACTGGCTCATCAACTGCACGGCAAATCACCCCGACTCCACAGCTATTGTGTATTTCTCTGGTCACGGGGGCACAATAGATAATGAATCCGGTACCGGTAAAAACTATATCCTGTTACCAAACGATTTTAGATCAATTGATCGAGGCAAATCTTCCATTTCCAAAGAGTTATTTGCCGGAAAGATAAACCAGATTAAAGCCAGAAAATTAATGGTCTTTCTGGATTGCTGCCATGCGGCAGGTATGGTTTCCAAACATGCCGGGGGCAATAACTTCGTTCCATCCAACGCGGCCATCTATAAGCAATTGGGTAAAGGCAAAGGGCGCGTTATTGTGGCTTCCTGCCGGCCGGATCAATATTCTTATATTTTTAAGGGCGCAAAGTACAGCGCTTTTACCAATGCCCTGATCGATGCTTTGGATAAAGGCGGGGACAATGGCAATGGCTATGCCACTGTTCTGCAAACCTTGTCTGTTGTCGACAAAATGGTCACCGGCGCCACAGATAATAAGCAAATACCGGAATATAACCTTGACCGGGTTGAGGACTTCGCCATTTGCCGGATTAATACCGCGCTTGCTCAGATGATACCCTTTAAAAAAACAATTGACTACGACGATGATCTTTCAAATGAGTTTCAGGAAATAGAACAAATCTATCTGCAATGGCTTAAAATATCCCATGAAACCATAGAGGTTCGTGGCATCAGGAACCAAAATCGTATCGATGTGCCGATTGAGCAGGTCTTTATCGCATTAAAAGGTGACCGGACCCATCCATACGAACGGATACAAAAAGGCCTGGCCTTACAACGGGAACTGAATGAGGTGATCAACAAGGGCGAATTCACCAAGGAGCAGCGCGACGCGGCGCTTTGGTATTTGGTTGCCGGTACAGCGCCGGAAACTTCTCCCATTGACGTATTTTCGACTAACATTTATCAAACAGCATTGCTTACCATCGGCGAGGCGTACCAGCAAAATGATAGCCTGATCATCCTCGGCGACCCGGGCAGCGGCAAAACAACCCTGGGCAGGTGGCTTGTACACAACATGTGCATGGCAAAAATTGCCGGCAAATCGCTGCTCGAGGTCCGGCATCATCAAATTGATCCTGAGATTCCAGCGGGCGAAGATGATTTTTTGCTCGGGAGCGTCAAGCTGCCGATTTTAGTCAGAATATCGGAATATGCAGAAGACCGGCTTAACCGGAGAAAAAAAGGGGAGGACGTGCGGTCCCTTATCGAATTCATGGGACACCACAGCTGGCTCGGAACTAAACCCGCCTTTAAAAAGCATTTGACGCCGGAAATGCTGAACAGGTATATCGTTGCCCAAATTGAAAACCATGAGGCGCTGATTGTCCTTGATGGCCTTGACGAGATCCCATTTTCCAACCTACGGAACGAGGTGCTGGCGGAGATTCATCAATTCATAGAAAACCATATTAACCTTAGAGGAATAACACCCTTATCATCAACCACCAATGCCGGTAATAAATTATTGGTAACCAGCCGGATTGTGGGGTATTACGCCGCTCATTTAAAAATAGAAATACCGCATTTGACCATCGAGCCGATGCGGGACCGCGCAGTAGACAGATTCTGTGACGCATGGATGACGGCAGTATACGAGAAAGAATATCCTTCACTGGACAATAATGACAGGACGCGGATGGCTACAAACAATGCTGCAGTTCTTAAATCGGAAATCCACGATGCGAAAAGGATCAAGATTCGGGCGCTCGCATCTAATCCATTGTTGTGCAGCATGATCGCAACCGCATTTTTTAACGGTAAAAGCCATCTTCCGCAGCAACGCGTGAAGTTGTACGAAGCCGTGGTAGCAAATATGATCGATCTCTGGAACCTGAGGATGGAAAAAGTATTCGGGACGAGCTTCAATGAGTTTGAAATATACCTCGTCCTTGAACCTATCGCAGATTTTATTCATGAAAATTTACCCACAGGCCTGCTGCCTGAGGGTAAGCTGCATAGTGAAGCGTTGACCCAACTTGCCCTGGCGAGGAAGGAGGATCCGGAAAACCCCTCAGCCGGCACCCAGGAAATGATTAAAAAATTCGTCCGGGTTCTTCGCGAGGATGTGGGTTTACTGGCCGCAAGGGGGGAAGGTGTGTATGGGTTCCTGCACCTCACCTTTCAGGAATACCTTGCGGCAAGGCACCTGGTGCGTGATCAGCACAAGGCAGTTGATGAAATCGTGAACAGACTTGAAAATCCGCGATGGCAGGAACCTATCAGGATGGCACTCGGCCATTTAAGCTTTAACAAACCCCTCGTATTTATCGATATCCTCGCCCAGCTATTAAAAATTGATCAGCGAGAAGACAGTATATTGCCAAGAATCGCAGTTTTAATAGCCGGGGCCTTGCAGGAAATTAACGAAATACCTGAAAATAATATTACGGATATTATCGAAATCCTGATTAATGCGTATGCAAACTGGGACACGCAGGCCAGGTCAATACATTTTAAAAACACCATCGAACGCGCCATTAATGCAATCGGCTTACATGGATGCGAACATTTAATTGAAGCATATTTTACAGAAGTATTGGTTGGTAAGCACAAAAAATTGATACCCGCCGTTGCTACATTGATTGCTGAAACAGACCGGTACACGGAAACAATAGCGGCGGCATTGGTGCAGGCATTGCCGTTGGATAGCGAATCCTGGCAATGGCCGGTACACGCCGCGCTTCGGAAGGCCGTAACGCCGCCAGACCCCGCACCGCCAAAAATCCTTATTAAACCTGCAAAGGACCAGCGTATGTCCTTTTATGAGCAGCAGTTGGAGCAAGTGAAAAATCCGGCAGATCAGGAAAAAATTAAAGCGCTGATCGAAAAATTGAATCTGCAGCATGAAAGGGATTTGGAAAAATACCAAGCCGACAAAACCACATATGATGCGCTTTATAAAGCATACGTTGATGCCGAAATGCCTTTACGCTGCCGGCTTCCCACAACCGCGCTTCCCTTCAGGCAGGCGCTCGAAAATCAGCCGGACTTGTTAACCGTCATTGTAAACAACGGAGACTGGCTCCGGATTTGCATTGTCTTATTCGGGGGACTGGAGGACTACCGCAGCGCAGACCTGAACAATGAATTCTCCAGGATGTCGGCTTTTTTGCAATTGAGTGATAACGAACGCCGGGGCTTTGAAATATTGTTTAGGGATAAATGGGATTTGAACGACCCTGTTTATCATATGGCGGTGTATCTCGATCAATATTGGCCCAGACTTAAAGCATTGTCAAAGCGCAATCCTGTCTTTCAGCCCCAGGCAATCTATAAAGATTCCTTAATTTCCGATTTACTGCTAGAAGCGCTTCGGAAAAATCAAACTCCGCAATCCCTGGTGCCCAAACTTTACCGAATCCTCTTTGGAGACCCCGGCGCCGCCAGGCGCGCCGAAGCGTTGATTTGCCTCATGGTTATGGGGGCCGATACCTTTGATCGGACCAGGTCTTTTTTAAGGCGTCACGAAGAGCAGGCGCTGATGACTGCCGTTGCCGAAAAATTATCGCAGGCCTCCAGTGCACTGAGTGACCCGCTATCCCGTTCTACGGAAAAAATTAAAGAGGGTCTGGCCATATTGGGTGAAAGCGCCTTTTCCGGGTTCTGGAAAGAAGTGGTCAGATCTATTCTATCCATAACCATACAGCGCAAAATCGTTCTTTTTAACATGAACGATTTGCTGGTGATGTGTCCCGCCGACCAACGTGACTACATCTATGCGGAACATTTGGCACAAAAGGTGCTCGGATCCAGCGATGATGCGAGGTATACGGCCGCTGTAGCAGCAGATCTTTTTCAAGATAAAGTCGTCTCAGTCGAAACCATATTAAATTGCTTCAAATCGGTTGCCGGCACCGAAAACATCTCCATGCCCGTATACCAGTACGGTTGGCCGGTAGAAAAATTCCCTCCCCATACCATATCAGACGGAGATATACCTATCGCCGTACTCAATAATATCAGCCGGATCCACCCTGAAATCTCATTCTTCAGAGAGGCGGCTTTCTTACGCTTAAAACCTATTCTGGACAAGAACCCTGATCTCTTACCCGAAATAATGCTGGTCAATCTGGGCGCGATGGGCGAAAATGCGGGCAGGATATCAACGCTGCGGGGATTATACCCGCTTTTACCTGAACACGATGTTCTTAAAATGGTCGATGCACTTGCCGGAAAATTAGCTTTGCCTTACTACCAGGCCCGTTATTTATTAAGACTGACAGAAATCAAAAAAGATGATGCTATCGGGCTGATTGAGCGGGTAAGAGCAATCAGCAAACGCATTACCAGCGCTCTCGAAAAAGTGCAAGTGCTGGAATGGCTCATGTACCTGGACAAATCGGGCAGGCGTCATGAACATTTAGCAACCATACTCGACGAGATTCCGAAGATTACCGAATACCTGGACCAGGTGGCTGCGTACCTCAGGTTATTCAACGCACTGCCATCTCCGTCAAATGAAATGATGATCACCCCGCTATTGTCAGTCATCGAAAAAATAAAAGCCGTTGAAACCAAAGCGGACGTACTTTCGATCTTAATACCGCTTTTCCAGAATCATCGCGGAGCCTCCGGGAGACTGTTAAAGATGGCAAACAAGCAAAAAGGGTGGTTCAGGGATAAAGCCCGGAGAAGGTTTGGACCCACGCTGTTAAAAGCAACCGGCCCGCTGCATACTTCACCCGGCCAAACCGAAATGTGGAGCCCGATGGTACTGGCTGCGCAGATCAGTGATTCCGGTTTGGTTAAATTTCACAGCAACCAGGTAAGCAATCTTTGGGAAGACGCGGTTAAAGACAACGAGTCGTTATCCAGGTTAATCGCCCATGGCCGTATCAACAGGCTTAAATTGACATCGTTTGCAGCAAGAAAAATTGACTTGCTGATGAAGCAAAAGAACGTAACGGAAATTGTTCAAATTCTTGAACTGCTCGAACACCCCGAACCAGATACGTTGTTAATAGTCGACAACTGGCTTTCACACCCGGATAAAGAAATTGTTGCTTATGCAACGCTCTTTATTTCCGAATTACAGGGGGTAAATGCGGCGCGTATGCCTGTGTTGTTAAGTTTCCTGGAATCAAAAAAAGATTTGGCGCGCCATCGGGTATCCCGGTTGATCTGTCACCCGCAGGTTACACCGACAGAGCCTACCAAACTACTCTCCGTTATGGGATGGGATCTTATCAGGACCTATCTCAAAGAGATCGTATATTACCAAAACCACCTTCCGCAAATTTCACTGACGATAAAATGGATGTTTTCTGATCTTTTGTTTGACAGCGATGAAATGTTGATTAATTTGATTGAGGAAGTGGAGCTGGAAAGTACTGACGCTGAATGGGCAACTATCGGCATCAGCAGTGCTGAAGCGGTCGGGCAACCAGTTTGGATAGCCATGCTCGATGCCATCGAAGGCCGTAAGCCCCAAATAAAGTTCAATATTCTGGTTAGTATTTGCAGGCTTGCCTATAAGAAACGCAAAGAAAAGGACAACACCGTATACCGGTTACCGGAAGAGTGGTGGAATGACTTTCTGAGGTTCAAAGACCGGCTTCTCGAAAATGGCGTATTAAATGAATCGTTGGATGCATTCAGGGTGAATTTTTCCACGCCGCTGGCATTAGTCCTTAGTGTAAAAGAGAGCCTGGAATCTTTTGGTGATGCCGACATGATAACCCGTATTGCTGCTATCGAAAAATTGGCAGACGAAAGATGTAAAACTTCTTTTTATAAAATCCTCCGCTTGCCCAATGACCAAATACGGCAACGATTCGAAGAAATAGCCGCAAATAACCTGTATGTAGCCATTGATTACCGGCGACTTACATTTAGTACCGCTATTACCCAGGTTTACCAGGACCCTGCCCTTTTCAAAACATTGTTAACCTGGCTCTGGCAGCGGCTGGAAAAGTCAGTTAATGACGGCTATCTCGAATCTGTGTCATTTTTTTTACTGATTATTATAGCAGAAACTGCCGATAATCTTGAGGCGACTTTTATTAATTGGCCGCACTTACCGAAGCTGAAGCCCTTGTTAGTTGAAGCCGCGAAATCTCATAACAGCTATCCCGGAAGAGCCGCTGCAATAAAGCTATTGATGCATTTCAGGGTTGACACCGAGATCGTTGAGGTATTAAAAATTGCCACAAGGGATGTATTCGACGTACACAATGCCGTTTTTGACACCGCGTCGAGATTTAATAAAATTGATGAGCGGGTATTCCCTGAGTTGGTAAACGGGCTCTATGACGAAAGTGCAATGACGGCTTTTACAATAGGCAAATTGCTAACCGCTGTAGGAAGAAGCGATTACACCGCGCCTGCCCGCAGGCGTGAGATTTTAAAAGCATTAACTGATGCCGCCCGGGACGCGCGGTCGCAGCGGTTGATTCATTTTAGTTATGCAGATGCCGTTTTGCCGGATATTCCCAGGCTTGATCACGAATTATTTAAAATGGCCATGCAAGTGGCGGGCTTATCTGATGGCTACTAAACTTTTTTAATTAAGGAATTACCAATTTGTTTTTTATGGCATACAATACCAACCCAACCCGGTTTTTGACATTCAATCGTCCAAATACGGCATCTCTGTAACCATCTATGGTTTTGGGGCTGACATTCATCTTGTCCGCTATTTCCTCGTATGTCATTTCCGTACAAGCGTACTTCACATATTCCCGCTGTCTGGAATTCAGGCTATTCCATAATTCATGGCTGGAAACTAATTCCCGTTTTTGATTGGATGAATTCTTTTCTTGAAGAATGGTGTGCACTAACCTGTTCGTTAGGATGTCGGTAAAATAATAATCCCCCCTGGAAACCGCCAGCAGCGCTGCATGAAATTCCTCCGGTTCCATCACTTTAGACAAATGCCCCTTAACGCCGAGCCTCAGCATCCTGACCACCGCATCTTCCGTGTCTACAACTGAAAGAACAAGAATCGCGATGTCCGGGTGATGCAACTTCAGCCAGGCAACGGTTTCAAAACCATTCATTCCCTTCATTTCAATATCCATGATAACAACATCCGGAATATTTGATTCGTGCTCGTTTATCCTTTCCATAAGGGCAGCGCCATCAGACACATCAAAGAGCAATTCATAGTTATTAGGATCAAGGTGCTTGGCCAGACCCTTCCGGAAAAGCGGATGATCATCCACCATTACAATTTTTATTTTCGTGTTATGCTGATTCATAAGCCCGTTTTAAGTTACAGGTAAAGTGATTGTAATTGAAGTTCCCTTGCCAGGGCTGCTATCTATGTCAAAGCCGGCACCCAACGCCAACGCGCGACTCTTCATATTGTACAGGCCCGTGCTGTCAATTTTCTGAACAGAACTTTCGATGGCCAGCTTATCAAAGCCAATCCCATCATCTTTGATCAGGATGGTGAATGTATTTAGTTGACATGCAACTTTTATGAAGATGTTTTTAGCACAGGCATGTTTTACAATATTGTTCAGGGCTTCCTGGCACATCCTGAATAAAATTACCCCCTTATTTGCCGGAAAACGGTATAAATCGCCTTCTTTTACAAAATTCACATTGAAATACCCTGTTTTCTTCAAGCGCTCAAGATAATCTTCAAGCGTATTAATGAAACCTTTTTTTGATATTTGTTCGGTATTCAACGTGTTAGACAGGTTTTTCATCTCTATCATCAACTGTTTCACGAGCGACTTAGAGTCCACGATTACCGTCCTCGCCGGCTCAACAAGCGCCGGCAATACGCTTGCCAGTTCAAGGTTGATTACCGAGAGCGTGGGAATAAAACTGTCGTGCACCTCTGTGGCGACATGCTGTAATGTCTGCTCCTGTATTTCCGATTTGGACTGAAGCATTTCTCTGGTGAAGTTTTCCCTCATTTGGGAGACCTCCTGCTGGTGCCGGTACTTTTTCTTTTGATAAAGAAAAAGAAACGAAATGATAACACCTCCCAGTGCCGCCAATAGTACCGTCCCAAAAATAACAGCACTCCAGACTATTTTTTCTT
>JAZJZL010000172.1:11925-21362 GCA_040389845.1 Bacteroidota bacterium | reverse complement strand
AGTCGACCCCAGAGGTGGCCGCTACCCCGTTGACCGTTAGCGTCGCGTTGTTATCTGTTGTTACCGCCTTTATCGTTACCGTGCTCACATTGTCATGTATGTTGGCTGTATAATCTGCGTAATCAGGACCCGCTACACGCGTTAACACCGCATTCGGGTTAAGCGTAAGCGATTGTAAGGTGGCAGTGCTGGAGGCTACAGTAAAGGTTGCTGACGGGCCTGCTGCTCCTGCGAGGTTACCCGCCAGGTCGCTGGCTGTATTGGCTGCTATGTTTATGCCTATAGTACCCAAACCGGTAATGCCTGATAAAGTTACCGTACGGTTTAAGCCCGAACCTCCGTCAATGGTTATCGTGCCTGCGTTGGCGGTACCTGTAATATTCAGCGTAATGTCGCCACTTGAAAGTGTGCTGCTATTAAAGTTTGCATCGCTGTAAGTTACATTATAGGTTACCGAACCGCCCGCCCCTGTTACAGTCGGTGTTGGCGCACCGATACTTACTGTTGGCGCCGTGTTATCAATGGTATAGGTACCACCTGTAAAGCCGGCCACCAGTTGATTGCTGTTATCGTCGAATATGGCTGTTCCGCTGTTGTTAAGATTTAGGCCTAAAGTGCCGTTGCCGCTAACGCTGCCCACAGTCACCGTATAAGTATCTCCGCTGCCTGTGACCGACGACGACGTGCCTGTAGTGCCTGAAGTTGTTGTAGAGAAATCGCTTAACTGTACCCCTGTTACCGTTTTCGAAAATTTCACGGTAAAATCAACACTCGTGGCATTGGTAGGGCTGGCTCCCGCAATTGTTATCGAGGTTACTACCGGTGGAACTGCGTCAACCAGTACACCCGATGTAGAACCTACATTATTCAGTGTAAGGTCGGCATTATTGCCTACCAAATCTTTTATCGTTCCGCTGTTTAGCGCGAGGTTGTTAATTACTATACCATCCGGGTCGCTGTCGCCGGTTACTACCGAGTAATGGAAGGTTATATCGGCAGTGCCAGTGCCGGCGGTATAATTTGCCTGTGCAGTACCGCTATTCATCGTGAAGTTAAGTGACGGCGTGCCGGTAATATTTACTGGCTCGGCAAAGTGTACAGTAAAAGATAATACCCCCCCGACACCATAAGTGCCGGTTACCGGGGCTGAAACCGAAGATACTACCGGCGCTGTATTGTCAATATTATATACATCACCCGTAAAACCACCCGATAAAGCGTTACCAACGGCATCCTGTATGCCAGTTCCGCTGGCATTCAAATTAAGACCCAATGTGCCTGTGCCACTGATGGCGCTTACCGGTACCGAATACGTGGTGCCACTACCGGTTACAGTGCCTATTGTACCTGAAGTGCCGGATGTTGCTAATGAAAAGTCCGCACCATCCACACCAGTAACAGACTTACTGAAAATAACCGTATAAACCACGTTGGTCGCATTAGTTGGCGAGGCATTAGTCGGTGTGGTTGCTGTTATGGAAACCGCTGTTGGCGCGGTCTGGTCAATATTATAAACTGAGACGCCGGTAAAGCCAGAAGCAATAGCATTGCCTACTCCGTCTTGTATGCCTGTGCCGCTACCTTTAAGGTTTAAGCTAAGTGTGCCAGTGCCTGTTATGCTGTTTACCGGTACCGTATATGTTGCACCACTGCCGCTTATTGCTCCAATGGTGCCCGAGGTCCCTGAAGTGGTAAGCGTAAAATCTGAAGCGTCAACACCGGTAACGTTTTCACTAAAGGTCACCGTGTAAACTACGCTGGTTGCATTGGTTGGCGAAGCGTTTGATGGCGTAGTTGCCACTATTGAAGATACTGACGGTGCCGTTTTATCGATGGTGAAATTCGAAGTGGCTGCAAACGGTGTATTGCTTACTGTAGGTGTAGGGGCCGAGCCACTTGCCATAGAAAGGGCAAGAGTACCGCTGCCTGTGCCTGTGCCTACAGTTATTGTCCAGTCGTTGCCCGTAGCGGCTGCAACACCAGTTACACTTGCACCTGTTACTCCGGTTACAGAAAAGGAACCCGTGGTTAACCCGGTAATTGGTGCGGCAAAAGTTGCTGTGTATTGTACGGATGATGCATTGGTAGGCGTAGTATTTCCGGATTTTATTACAAGCCCGGTGATGGTGGTGGCGGCAGTCAGCGTGGTAAAATTAATAACACTGCCGTAAGCTGTGCCTGCAGATGTTGTGGCATAGGCACGCACATAATACTTGGTGCTGCCGGCAAGGCTGCTCACGGTGCCCGAGAAAGTACCTGGTGCAGTTGTGCCGATAACCGCCTTGCTATCCGTTATGGTGGGTGTGGTATTGGTGCTGCTGTAAACAACACCGCTTTCGGTAATAGCGGCATCGGTTACGGTATTGCCGCCCAGTGTTGCACTTGATGAGGTTACCGACCCGGCAGAAGCAGTGGTCATTGTTGGAAGCTGGGCTATTGACATACCCTGAACAAGTACATTACTGCCAAATGTTGGTGGTAAAGCGGATTGTGTAGCGGTGGAGCTGAAATCTATCACTTCAATTTGTTTCGGGGTAACAATCGCCGTACCGTCATAAATATATGCCTTTTTATTAGCCGCATCTACAGCCATTAGTTGCGGCGCTCTTGTTATGCCCGTCTTAATGGCTGTCATATTAGAGCCATCGTGATTCATGTATCCAAAAGCATCGTTAGTACCAGGAGTAGAGCCTGCGCTTCCAACCTGGTCAGAGCTTAGGTAATAAAGTTTGTCAGTTGGAACATCATAATCCAGCGAAAGAATTCTCAGCGTATTGGTGTAGTCCCGCTCGTCGGCCGAAATAAGGGAAGCAGTGGATGTTGAAATATCGAATACGTGTAATTTATTTGTGGCAGTGCCGGAGTTTTCCACAACATAGGCCAGTTTATGTACCGGATCAATGGCAAAGGCAGTGGGGGTAGGGCATACACTGGAGGCAATTTGCGTAATAGTTCCCGTACCCGGATCGAGCGTAAAAATACCGTCTGCTGAAGTAGAACTTGTTGTTCCATCGCTTTGAAGGTAATACACAAGCCCGTCAAACGGATTGTATTTTATACCGGTAATGGGATGATTGTCTGTACTGAGGGAGGTAGCATAAAAATGGGATGTCGTGCCATCAGATGAGCTTATTACATTTATGCCATTGTCATGCGAGCCAATGTTAAATAACTCTACCACAAACGCTCGGCCATGTGCAAGATCGACAGCCACTAACCCCGGCGCCTTTTGAATAGAACCTGATCCTTGTAACGTAGCTGATGCGTCACCGGCTTTTATTTTGTACAATGCATCATTGGCGCTTGCAACGTTTCCGTTGCCATCAGTGGTTACGTAATAAAGCTGTGCCTTACCCGTTAGCGACATAAACAGCATTATTGTAGTTAGCAACGCCATAAAAAAGCCGCGCGACCTGCAAATCGTACCGGAAAATAGTAAATTTGTTTTCATATCATTTTAATTTTACTACCCCCCTGCATAGTATTAATAAAAATGCATTGGCGATAGCCTGGTTAATTATATTATGGTATCTATATGTTAGGGCAATAAAATTCAGTCTCTATAAATTAATCAGGGCTTAGGTATCTTTATTCAGTATCTGGCTAATATTCCGCATTCAGCAGTCCCTGGCAAAACGTATTGTTTAAAAATACGCTTTCGTGATTGTGTTTAGTTTAAAATACATAGCCACGCTATGCTTATTATGTTTTTAAGATCGCTTCTCAGTTAAATATAAGCAAACCATATTCTTCGCCGGCATTCGGGCGTTTTGTTGTAACAGCCCTGGCTGCTGCGTTTACTTTTAAATTTGGCGCAGTGCCGGTTTCGGCCGACACTGCGCCAAAAAATTATTTTTATGCGCCTGGTATTAGTTCCGTGATGGGAAAATACCCGACAAAGCAATAATAAATGTTACCGCCAATAACGGCTGCAAATTTGTATGCGGTTGCGAACCGCCCGCCATTTGAAGCATTAAGGGATTCATAACTGAATCTCCGGGTTTATCGATGTAGCTATTGATCACCGTGCCTGCAGCCGGATCATTCGACAGCGCAGGCAGAAAACCGCCCGGGGTGCTTTGATCGGCCGCCTGGGAATTAGCGTTTACCGAGTGACCGTGCGCGGGCAACTCCGTAATCAACAACGTTACATTTTCGGTACCTGTAGTTTCGCCCAAAACATAGTTAGAAAGGCCCGGGCCGGTGCCCTGGTGAACCGGGGCGCGGCTTGCCATATTGGGTAAGCCAAAATTAGTTGTACCATTACCACCGTAAGAGGTACCTAAAAGCGAAAATAGCGCTGAATATTGTGCTATTGATAGTAATTGACCATTACACATTTGCCAACCTTTCGGTGCAAAGTTGCCGCCAAACATCCTTATCTCTCCAAGATAATTATTCATTTTAGTAAGTTTTAAAGGTTTAACACAAAACGATTAATTCCTCGACGGATAAACACCTTCCAAAGCGATAATAAAAGTTATCGCCAGAACAGGCTGGATGTTATTATGGGGCTGGCTTCCGCCGGCCGGCATGATCATGGCAGGGTTCATGGTCGAATCAGCCGCAGCGTCGGTATAGGTATTGATAACGGTACTGGCAGCAGGGTCGTTTGATAAGGCCAGCAAAAATGTACCCGGTGTACTCTGGGTAGCAGCCTGCGAATTAGCATTCACAAGGTGGTTGTGCATCGGCATTTGCTGAGAGGTTAAAGTTACAGATTCGGAACCGGTGATTTCACCAATAGCATATGGCGACAGGCCCGGCCCTGAGCCCCAGTGAATAGGTATACGACTTTGCAGGTTAGGCAAGGCAAAAGTTGTTACGCCGTCGCCACCGTAAGTAGTGCCTAAAATTGAAAACAAGGCACTCCATTGCGAAATAGCCAATAATTGTCCGTTACACATCTGCCAGCCGCGCGGAGCGAAGTTTCCGCCAAACATCGAAATTTGTCCTACGTAAGGTTCCATTTTTTTAAGTTTAGATGATTAGTTTATGTATTAGGTTAAGGAATTTGTTTCAGTGCTTTGGTTCAGGACATTCGCGTCATTATTACGCGTTTCAAGATTAGGTATTTTTTTTTATTTATTCAAATAAATTAAAAACCTTTTTTTTGATTTATTTACCAGCGTTCGGGTAAATAAAAAACTATGATAACTTTTTCATATACAAAAACTTACCTAAATACACAAATACGGGTTTTGCCAGCCGCTCATGGTACCTTCATGAATTTCCCGGAACGCGTCTGCGTCAAACCTTAGCCCTTTGCCCTGCGCAATTATCGTTTTAGTTATTTTATTTACCGATGTTTTGATGCTCACAATGTCTGTTACCGGTAATGAAAAACCCGATTGGGGATAGAAATTGCGCTCGCCCCTTGGCCCCGCTATATATTCCTTCTGCAGCAGCTCCGAAACTTTTGCCCAATCGCGCTTAAGCAACAACGGCTTAACCTCTCTTAGGGCAAGCCCGGCTTCGTACCCCAGCAAGGCAAAAATATTTGCCTGTTGCCCGCCGTTCCTTTCAAATCTTTTTACAAATTCGGCGTTTCGGCTGTTCTCGTCGCTGCGGCTCCAGGTGCCGGCCGAAATCAGCTCAAGGTCTAAACCGGCCACATCGCTCAGCAGGTCTTCGTAAACCATATTTTCAACAACTACCAGCGGGATATTTTTATGGAAGCCGGAGTTTTTCCAGCGAAGCAGAAAATCGTTGCCGAGACTACCCGCAAAAATAGCGTGAACATACGGCGGCGGGTTCTTTTTTAACTTATCGAAGAAGTCATCGAGGTTAAGCTCGTTGAGTTTTGTTTTGTCATACGGCAGTACATGAAAATTAAGCGGGCTTACGCCGGCATCAACCGCGCCTTTATTAAAGGTGCTGCTTATATTATAACCGGCCTCGTAAATACTCATAATCACCATGCCGCCATCGCCATATTCTTTTGCGGCCCAATTGCCAAGGGCATATTGGCTTTGCCATATCTGCTGCGACGAATAAAATACCCGCGTGCTTATGTGGTTAAACCATGGGATACACTCGCCCATATCAATAAAAAAGCCCAACTTGTTGTGCCGGTCGAGAACGGGGATCAGGCCGGGTATGGATTTGTAACTGATGAGCCCCGAAATAATATCGCATTGCTCAAAAAAAACCAGCCTGTTCACCGCTTCCAGGGTGCTTGCCGGATCGCCCATTTTGGTGTAGGCCGGTATAAACTGTATTTCGTTTTTTTTTATCGCTGCCGGGTATATCCCCAGGGCCATACCCGCAATAAGGTGGTGCCCGTAATAAGGATATACGTTAGAAAAAGGTGTTAAAACGCCTATTTTAAGTGGATTTGTCATTAACGAGAAGTGATTACTGTCATTGCGTTCAGAGATCAGGGCGAAATGCTGCGTGCAGTATTCCAAAAGCAATAATAAGCAGTTTTTTTAACAGCTCAAATTAACCTGGTTATACCCGCCTTGCACCATATTTAAAATCTCCCGTGAAAATTCACTTTTTTTAACCGCATCGAAAAGATTTTAATATTTTTAAACCAGACCGTACCCGCTATTTATCATGAATACAAACACAACCCTGATTAACACTATTACTGATTTTTTAAAGGAAATAGGCATCGGTATTGAAAAAGAAGCTATCCCTGAAACTTGCTTTGTGCCGGGAATATATCTCAAAAACGGAAAAATAATTATAGATGAACCGGCATTGAAATATCCCGGGGACATACTGCATGAAGCAGGCCACCTGGCTGTAATGCCGCCTAAAGTTCGATGCACCATGAGCGATAGCTTGCCTGCCACAGATTTGCATAAGGGCGGCGAACTAATGACACTGGCATGGTCATACGCGGCAAGTGTTCATTTGGGAATTGATCCGTGCGTTGTTTTTCATAACGACGGTTACAGGGGCGATTCGGATTACCTGTTAGAACATTTTACTAAAAATCCGAAAATTGGAGTGAATTTGCTACAGTGGTGCGAAATGGCCTATGATAATAGTACCGCCCGGCAGTTAAACAAACAGGCTTATCCAACTATGCAGCGCTGGATGCGTGAAAAATAATACATAAGGCGTTGCATCCGCTCCGCTGCAAAATGCGCATTTCTTTCAAGATATTTTAATACATTCGCTACACCAAACCTGATAATTTAAACCATGGACCAGAACACCCAATTAATAAATACTATAACAACATTTTTGAAGGATATCGGACTTGAAACTGTGATGCAGCCTATAGAAGGTGCCGGTTTCGTGCCCGGTATATCATTAAATAACGGCAGATTAATTATAGATACCAGCCAGCTGAAATACACGGGTGATATTATTTATGCGGCCGGACGCCTTGCTGTAATGCCGCCTGAAGAACGTGTTGCGATGGACGATATAATCCCCAAAACTGATATGCAGCAGAGTGGGGGGATAATGGCCATAGCATGGGCATATGCTGCGTGTATACACCTCGGCCTCGACCCTCATGTTGTTTTTCATGACGGCGGATACGATGGACAGTCGGAAGCGCTGATAAGCCATTTCAGGGACACACCGCAATGGGGTATCCCTATGCTGCAATGGTGCGGAATGACTTACGATGCAAGAAACGCTGCGCAATTAAATAAATTACCGTTCCCGCATATGCAGAGCTGGGTGCGCGAAAAATAAAACAAGCTATGCACATGATCCGCTACGCTCAATTACCGGTTACTTATGATGTGGAGGCAATACAATCGGAATTGCTGTCGTCAAAGAAAAATTGGCAGCCGCATTTTAACACCCGCGATTACACCGGGTTGTGGAATGTATTGCCACTCCGGTCGCCGGGGGGCACTACGGCTAACATTTATGCCGACCTGATGGGAAACCAAACCTACGCCGATACAGCCTACATAGAACAGTTCCCGACCGTAAAAAAAATAATTGCCGGGCTGGAATGCCCTGTTATGTCTGTACGGTTTTTAAACCTGCAGTCAGGGTCGGCAATAAAAAAGCACAAGGATAACGAGCTGGCTTTCGAGAAGGGCGAGGCACGGCTTCATCTTCCCGTTTTCACCAACCCGGGCGTTGAGTTTTATTGCGAAGACGAGCGTATATTTTTAAAGGAGGGCGAGTGCTGGTATCTTAATGCCAACCTGCCCCACAGCGTAGCCAACAACGGCCAAATCGACAGGATACACCTGGTTATTGATTGCGGCGTAAATGACTGGTTAAAAGAGCTAATGGCATCGGCTACACAAATAGCGCAAAAATATATCGATAAAAGACCGGAAATTATAAATACCATTGCAATGCTGCGGTCGCACAATACCGAAGCAGCGAATGATTTGGCAAATAAGCTTGAACAGGAACTTGAGCTTTTAAAAGCAGAAGATTCCCAAATCTGATTAAGCATGGATATTGATCCCCTAAAAAACCAACTCCCTTATAAACTTGTAAAAACCAACGACCAGTTGCAATGCCGTTGGATGGATACTTTGGGAATGCGGTTTACAGAGCCTTTTTTTGAGGAGACCATCATGAAATGCCGCTCGGCCAGGGCAAACCCGCGAATGGAATCGGTAAGCGATATGCAAATGCTGGCTGAATGGTCGGCGCCAATGCCCGACATTAAGCCTGCCGCGATTATTTTTCATATCTCGCGGTGTGGTTCCACATTACTCTCTCAACTGCTGGCTACGCTGCCGCAGCACATCGTACTGTCCGAAGTACCGTTGTTCGACGAGATATTACGCTTACCGTTAAAAGACACCGGATTTAACGAAAAAGACACGAGCTCGCTACTGGCTGCGGCACTACAGTTTTACGGACAATCGGACGACTGCCAAAGTCATGTATTTATAAAAGCCGATTGCTGGCACCTGTTTTTTTATGAGCAGTTGCGCAGGCTTTACCCCGAAGTGCCCTTTATCATATTATACCGCAGCCCTGATGCTGTTTTTCGGTCGCACAAAAAAATGTCGGGAATGCATGTGGTTAGGTATATGATAGAGCCGCAGCTGTTCGGTTTTGAGCCGGATGGGCCCGTTTTTGAAAACCAAGACATTTACATTGCCGCAGTAATTGCGTCATATCTGAAAAAATCGCTCGAAATTGCAGAAAACGATAGCAACACGCTGCTGCTTAATTATAACGAAGGGCCGATGCAGATGATAGATAAAATTGCATCGTTTGCTGGCATAAGCTTAACCGCGCAGGAGCTGGGCAGTATGGAAGAACGCAGCCGCTATCATTCAAAAAAACCGGGAGAGCGTTTCGGCGAGGAACCTGTGCGCAATGTTGAGCCCGTGCTTCATGATGCGATGAAAGCCTATCAAAAGCTTGATAAAAAAAGAACCTGCCAATAGCAGTTTGATTACTTTTTTATAATTTGGCTATAATTTAACAGAACAGCTAAATCTTATTTCCCTTGAAAATAATATTGATAAGCTCGGGGTCGTTTT
>JAZJZL010000172.1:0-11915 GCA_040389845.1 Bacteroidota bacterium | reverse complement strand
GTTTTCATTACCGGCCATGCACCAACTGGCGACACAAAAAATGCTACAGGGTGTCGTTACTCTCGCCCCTTCAAACAAAAATAATATTTCGGTTGAAATGTGCGCCAGATACCTGGATATCCCGTTTCGGCGGTTCATAAGGACTGATGTAGATAAGGCCTTTAAAACATACCTGGAAGATGCCAAACCAGACCTTGTTTTGGTATTTGGTTGCGGAGTTAAGTTGCCGGTAACCCTATTCGATATCCCGAAATTTGGTTTTTATAATGTGCATTTCAGCTTGCTGCCCAAATATCGCGGCAATGCGCCAGTGTTTTGGCAAATTAAGAACGGCGAAGAAACAGGCGGCATCACGATACACAAAATGGCCGAAGAATATGATACCGGGCCTATGCTGATGCAGCAGCCCGTGGTCATTTCGGCAGGCGAAAACCTTGGGCTGTACACGACCCGGCTCGGCGCCGAAAGTGCCGCCCTGATAAGCAAAGCGATTGAAAAGCTAAACACCACCGGAGACAGTTTATTGCTGGAACAGGACGAAAGCGCCGCCAGCCATTATCCGCGCGTAGATGCCGATGCGATGAAGATAGATTGGGAGAAACAGTCGGCCAAAGAAATAGAAAACCTGGTAAACGCCTGTAACCCCGAGAACGGCGGGGCTATCACCTCATTGAGAGGGCAACCCTTCAGGATACTGGAAGTTAACCTGGCTCAATTAAACGCCCCCGGCGCTTATGCCCCTGGCACTGTGGTACATTCGGATATGAATTACGGGGTATTTGTAGCCTGTAGAGATGCGCAATACCTCAGGCTGAATGTAATACAGATACCTGAGGGGATAATGTCGGGATTTAAGCTTCCAGCCCTGGGTATTGCTGCCGGTGAACGCTTTGAAAACGCAGACCAGCTTATTGATGTTACCATTAAACCTTAAAAGATATGTCGTCTTTGATTTCCCAAAGTCTTTTGCCAGCCTTTGAAGAAACCGGGCAATTGCAGGTAATGCATTTAAAAAGGTACTGGCAAAAGTGCATGTTAAGAAGAACCGGACAAGCTAAACCAGACGAATTTAAAAATGAGTTTCAACTTGATAAAACGCTGCTTTTTACGCTTGGCCTCGGGCTTGAGCAAACGGTTATTTCCCTTTATTCAAATGCGCCTTCGTTTGATGAATTTGAACGGTGGGTAATCGACACTGTTGGCTACCCGCCCGCCGAAAAAATTGCGCGGTTTAACAAAGCCATAACAGATAAAAACAGCGGCATACGCAGACCAGTACCGAATGTTTTGACAGCCGAACAGTTGGATTTTTGGAATGAAAACGGCTACCTTATTATAAAGGATGCTGTACCGAAGGAAGACTGTGAAAAAACAATTGAGGTAATCTGCAATTTTATCGGCATTGAGCGGGAAAATCCGGAGACCTGGTATAATAGTCATCCGGCCAGGCAGGGTATTATGGTACAACTTTTCCAGGACCCGATTCTTGAAAAAAACAGGGACTCGGAAAAAGTGCGGGCTGTTTATGAACAGTTGTGGGGCACTACAGACCTTTGGGTGAGTGCCGACCGGGTAGGTTTTAACCCGCCCGAGAGCGGCACATGGAAATTCCCCGGCCCGCGGCTGCATTGGGACACCGAACTTGAGGTTCCGTTCCCATTCGGCTTGCAGGGCATACTTTATCTTGCGGATACGGCAGAAAACCAGGGGGCGTTTAGCCTCGTGCCAGGCTTCCATAATCGTTTGGAGGACTGGTTAACAAGTCTCAACGGCACAAACCCCTACGATCAAAATTTATACGACCTGGGCTGTATCCCCATCGCAGCAAATGCCGGCGACTTTATTATATGGCACCATGCCTTG
This sequence comes from Bacteroidota bacterium, assembly GCA_040389845.1. Classification (GTDB taxonomy): domain Bacteria; phylum Bacteroidota; class Bacteroidia; order Sphingobacteriales; family Sphingobacteriaceae; genus Mucilaginibacter. Next base: position 10,052 of record JAZJZL010000172.1, on the reverse strand, counting down.
CCGCATGGCAGCAGCACTAATACGTCAACAAAACCAAGGTTTGTTCAGTACTTTACTTACGACCCATCAGGTGTTTAATAATGCCTGCCAATATTCGACAGGATAAAACTGCAAAGCGCATCAACAGAAGATTCAATTGATTCTGCATGCGTATTTATAATCAAATCGCATTGGAGCGGCTTATCGTAGTTATCATTTATGCCGGTAAGATTATGGAGCTTATCGGGATGATCCGCCGGAAGCAGTGCGCGCTGATAAAGGCCTTTGGTGTCGCGTTCAATTAACACGTCGACACTACAGTTTATCCAAACCGTTTTGACGCCATGGCTTGCCCTTAATTCTTCCCTTACCTCTTCAAATGGATTGATAGCAGCAATAATAGCTACATCGCAGGTATCGCCGAATGTAAGTGCTGCATTTGCCAGCCGCCGGATATTTTCGCAGCGGTCTTCGCGCGAGAAGCCGAGGTCGGCGCAGAGGGTTTTGCGGTAAATATCGCCATCTATAATCTCAACTTTTATAGCTTGCTCAGCCAGTTTTTGCTTTACATAGTTGGAGATAGTTGTTTTGCCTGCACCGGATAAGCCGGTAAGTTGGATGATAAGCATCCTCAAAAATAAAATAAATAGCCGCCGATTTAAATTTTCGCAATAGTACAAAAAGAAACAGGGCCATCATTTACGACGACCCTGTCCTGGTGAGCTGCTGAATAACACTGAAGTATGATTTGTGCCCCTGTACTTGTCGTGTTCCCACCACATTTTTTAACGCGCATTGCGCTATTAATCTAAACCTCTGTAACAAAAATAATAGTTAGAAGTATAGCAGACTTATACATGTCTGTACAAGATGATACAATTTGGTTCAAGATATTAAGGTGGTTGGTGATGATAATATGATGCCCCGTAGGCGCTACCGCTTTGTAGAAAAAAGCAATAACAAAGTCGTGCCCCGTATGGGGCTACCCTATATTAAACAAGTCGTACGGTTGCCGGGGATATAGCGATATTGGGTAGCCCCATACGGGGCACAAGTCATCTAATTTTGCATGGCTACAACGCTGTAGGCCCGATGGGCCATAATATAAAAGTCGTTAATATAAATTGGTTGACGCTTTTACATTTTGGCAAAAAAACGGATACCTATTTCGGTTGCACAGAATAGATTTTCAATCCTAGTATCCCAACCATTATCAGCAGCATAAAAAACACTTCGGCCCAGGACATTCGTTGATTGAAAATTGATATCTCTGATAGTTTGAGCAAAATAAGTGTGGCGGCCGTCCAAACGGCAAAGGCTGTAGCGGTAGGTATCTGCTTAATAGCCAGGGAAAACAAATAAATGTTGGCAAGCCCGAATGCGAGATATCCCACAAAGGGCAACAAAACCGGCAAGCCGCCCTGCCATCGGTAAAAATTGATAAACCTTAGCGTTTTAAGGTCGCTGAATTTCATGAATTTGAGGCAGAATGTCCAGGCGGTTTCGCAGGCTGCGGCTAATAGTAAATATATCCAGGCCAATTATGATTAAGTATTTAATGTTTGATATGCCTCTGCAGTTTCAGGTGCTTCAGCAACGATAGTTTTTAAGGGTTCGGATTGCGGTTTCGCCGGCACCGGCTTCTCTCTGCCAATCAGACCGAGCGCCCATTTTATAAAGCCTGGTCGTAAATTATAGTATAGCCTAAACCACTTATGTTTAAGTAACTGTTGCTCATCAAAGCGTTTTACCGAAAAGGCATGCTGTAAAAAGTAGTCTTTGGGGTAATCGTAATATAAGCCCCAGTTCTCCGGTTGGTTACCAGGCTTAAAGCCGGGGTTGTAGACTGTGCCGAAGAGATAATCCCACACAGCAAACTTGGTGGAAAAGTTGGCGTGAAATACTTCCTTGTAGTTTGCATGGTGCCACAGGTGCAGTTCGGGTGAGTTTAAAATATATTTCAGCTTACCTAGCTTTACATTGATGTTGGCATGAATAAACATCCCGAACATAGCATCGAGCAAAGCCTTTACCGGGATAACCGCAGGGTCGGCGCCGAGGATAACCATTGGTGCAAATTCAATGGTCTGGTTGATGATGATCTCCATTGCATGCGAGCGTGAACCGGCTAAAAAATCAACCTCTTTGCCGGAATGATGAGCTTCATGCGTTCGCCATAATAGTTTGCTGGCGTGCTGCAGCCGGTGAAAAAGATAGATATACAAATCATGCGTCACCAGGAAAAATAAAACCTGTGCCACCACAGGCCAATCTTTAAAAAAGTGAAAACCCTGCCAGCTGATATGATGCTGAAGGGGATAGATAATGTAATCAAATATCACAATCTTGAGCACATAGCTCTGGATGAAGGTGTACCATACCAAATCAATCCAAAATCCTTCCCGAAAAAATGGCAGGCCCTTGCGGTAAGGCGATAAGCGCTCCCAGGATATAATGAATATTATCCAGCAGACGAGGATGGTGGTGGTAGTTTGGATTAATGTCATGTTATTTAAACAGATCTGTCTCCGATCCGTCATTGCGAGGAACGAAGCAACCTCTGCATATGCTAGTCAACGTACCATAATGCATGTGGGGACCTGTCAGCCGGCTAACAGGTCCCCACAAAGTTTAAGTTCCGTGAATGTCCTGTGCAGAGGTTGCTTCGTTCCTCGCAATGACGCGCTAATTAATTATAAATATACGTGGCTGTGTCTCCACAGCCACTTTGCAGTATGCTTAAACAAAACCTCGGAACTATATCAACGATTTCTCCCTATACTCCTCACCAATATTCACCCTCAACCTTTTCATCGGCCCAAGTTCAGATTCATAAACCTTTTTAACGCCATCGCCGGTGGCCGTTTCCACATCGCGGATATCCCGCACCAGGCGCTGGAAGCCCTGCGGCTCAACAGAGGCTGCATGGTCTGAACCCCACATGGCGCGGTCTAAGGTGAAGTGGCGCTCTACAAATGTTGCGCCTAATGATACGGCCGCAACAGTAGTGGCCAAGCCTGTTTCGTGACCTGAATAGCCAACCGGCAAGCCTGGATAATTAACAGCCAGCGTATTTATCATTTTAAGGTTCAGCTCCTCGGGCTTGCATGGGTAAGCCGAAGTGGAATGCGCTATAAGCAGCGGGTAATTTTCGTCGAATGCTTTAACCAGGTTAACGGCATCTTCAATTTCTTTAGTGGTGGACATGCCGGTTGAAAGCATCAACGGTTTACCGGTTTGCAATATCCGGTTGATGAGTGGGAAATCCGTCAAAGACGCAGACGCCAGCTTATACAATGGCGTATCAAAACGCTCCATAAAATCAACCGCTTCTACGTCCCAGGTAGATACAAACCAGTCGATGCCCTGTTTTTTGCAATACTGGTCGATGGTGGCATACTCGGCATAGCCAAATTCGGTTTTGCGTTTGTAGTCGATGTATGATATGCGGCCCCATGGGGTGTCGCGCATTATATCCCATTGGTCTTTAGGTACGCAAATTTCCGGCGTTCTTTTCTGGAATTTTACCGCACTGGCTTTTGCAGCAACGGCCTCGTCGATCAGCTGTTTAGCAATATCGAGTGAGCCGTTGTGATTAATACCAATCTCGGCAATAACATAACAAGGCTCGCCCGGGCCAATTTTAGCGCCGCTATTTAGTTCGATTATTTTATTGGCCGGCTTTACCGTTTTTGCTTTTTGGTGCGATGCAATAATCATCTCCGCAAATTCCCTGAAGCAGCCGTCGCCGCCTTTGGCCTGGCAAATAATAGCCGCTACCTCTTTTACAAACGATATGGCATCAGCCGGGCATGCGGTAATACCTGCCAGCTTCATTACCTCAATATCGTTGGTGTCATCACCGATGTAAGCAACCTCTTCGGGCTGCAGGTTAAGGCGGTTAATGATTTCTGCGAAAGCTGCGGGTTTGTCCTTAATGCCCAAATGCAGTTCGGTAATCTTCAGTTTTTCGGCACGTTTGATTAAGGAGGGCGACAGCTCGCCGGTAACAATGCCGGTAGTTACGCCTGCAAAATTGCGCAGCCGCTCCACGCCCATGCCGTCACGGATGTCGAACTTTTTAAATTCTTCGCCGGCTTCTCCGTAATACACACCGCCGTCGGTCAGCACCCCATCACAATCAGTGAGGAGCAGTTTAATGCGTGAGAGTTTTTCGTTTAGTACATCCATTTTTTTAGGTTTTAATATTTTAAATAGCGGTCCAGCCGCCGTCAACAATTAGGTTAGCTCCTGTCATATAGGCCGATGCATCGCTGGCTAAAAAAACCAGCGCTCCCTGGTAATCCGAGGCGTCGGCCATACGCCCCAGCGGGGTTTTAGCAGAATAATTCTGAATGAAAATTTCGGTTTGTCCATTCTCGACCCCGCCCGGCGAAAGCGTATTCACCCTAATGCCTTTATTGCCCCAATAGGCAGCCAGGAAACGGGTAAAGTTTACCACCGCGCCCTTGGTAACCGGGTAAACCGGCGATTTATAAAAAGTCTGTTCACCGCATTCGTTGCGGTAGATGGATTGATCGGGGCCAACAACACCGTAAGTGGAAGCAATGTTAATGATGCTGCCGCAGCCTACCTCAACCATAGCTGCGCCGAATATTTGCGAAGCCAGGAAAACACCGGTAATGTTTACCTCCAGCGATTTCTTAAACGCATCCAGGGGATAGTTCTCAAAGGCCGATAGTTCCTTTGCCATCCCGGGGTTTTCGAACATGTCATTAATGGCGGCGTTGTTTACCAATATATCAATAGTCCCATAGCGGTTCATTATCTGCTCGCGGGCTGTTTTAAGCGACCGCTCGCTGGTGACATCTACTTTCAGGCCGCCGTGCTGCTCGCCAAGGGTTTCGGCAAATTCCGCAGCTCCGGTTTCGTCGAGGTCGGCTACTACTACATTGGCACCTGCGGCGGCCAGGGCCTCGCAATGTTTTCTGCCCAGCAAACCCAGGGCGCCGGTAACAATTGCGGTTTTGTTTTTTAGAGAAAACAGTTCCATAGATTATTCTAAACCGCTTTAGGCTTAATATTATAATTATCTACTTTGCGGAAAACGGCTTCCAAAACCTCACCTTTTAGGTACTGTTTGATGTTGCCGCTTTGTATAGCTTCTTTCATTACCGGCATCACATCGCGGTAAGCCGAAAGGGTATAAGCGATATCTTCGTCAGTGTGGCTAAAGCACATGTTATGGAAACCCGCCCAAAGCACACCGCGTTTTATCATTTCCTGCTGCATGAGGGTTTTTACTTCAAGACCATTGCCAGCCTCGGGAGTAAAGGTTACCATTGAGCGGCAGTTGTAACCAACGCATCGGGTGTATATATCCATGCCCATTTCAATAGCGATGGCGTTATAGCCGTCTTTTAATAAGGCTCCTTTTTCATCCAGGTATTGCGGTACATTTTTATCGCGCAGCTCATTAATGGTAGCGATGCATGCCGCCAATGAAAGCGCCTCGCCGCCAAAGGTTGTATAGCTGAAAACTTCTGAATTGAACAGTTCCATCACATCTGCTCTGCCGGTCAGCAGGGCGATAGGCATGCCATTAGCGCAGGCCTTGGAATACACCGCCAAATCTGGTTTAACACCGAAATATTCCTGTGCACCGCCCAGGGCAATGCGGAAACCTGTCCACATCTCGTCGAATATCAGCAGGGTGCCGTTTGCTTTGCAGGCTTCGGCCAGTTCAGCCAGGAAGCCGGGCTTCGGCGCTTCAAAAATGAATGGTTCCAGTATCAGCGCGGCAACGGTTTCGTCAAGGGCTGCTTTAATGGCTTCGATATCATTATACTGAAAAGTATAGGTCATGTTCTGGATGGCTTCCGGTATACCGGCGTTGCGACTGGTAATACCGATATACCAATCGTGCCAGCCGTGGTAACCGCAGCAAAACACTTTTTCGCGACCGGTAAAGGCCCGTGCAACACGTATCGCTGCCGAACAAACATCAGCCCCGGTTTTAGAAATCTTTACAGCTTCCGCATTGGGGATTACTTCCTGTATCAATTCAGATAATTCGACCTCCAACGGGTGCATCAGCGAGAAGGTAATACCATCAGCCAATTGCGCTTTGATAGCTTCGTCAACCGCTGGGTAAGCGTAGCCCAGCGAAATCGGGCCTATAGCCGAGTTAAAATCGATATACTCATTGCCGTCCACATCCCAAACATGCGAGCCTTTTGCGCGCTGGATGTATTTTGGCGCTACACCATTGGTAAACTGGCCCGGCCCTTTGGCAAGGGTTTGCGTAACCGGTTTCTGCACCTTTAGCGCACGTGCATATAATTCGTTCGATTTGGTTATTTCGGGGTAACCGGGGTTAAATGCTATAGTATTTGGCATAATCGTTTTTTTTATTCAGAAAACTGGGGAACCAGTATTTCAGGCTGTTTATAAAATGTTTTATAGCCGAGTATCTTTTCGGCTATTTGTTTGCCCGTGAAACCTTCGTGTTGCAATACAGCAGGTAACAGCGCGGGTTTAAACCAGCGCTCGTTCAGGGCAATCGGCAATACGTTTGCAGTTAGGCCGTGCTTCAGCAGCACCTCGGCTACAATGCTATACAGGCCACCGGTTTGAAAATGATCTTCAAGCGTTACGGTAAGTGCACTGTCGCGGGTAGCCTCGATGATGGCCCGTTCGTCAACCGGCTTAAGGCTGCGAAGGTTGATAAGGCCAACCGATAAGCCCTCGCTTCTTAATATTTCCACGGCAGTCAGCGCCTGTTCAAATAGTAAGCCGTAGGTTATAATGGTAACATCATCGCCAATGGATATTACTTCCGCTTTGCCCAATTCAAATGGGGCGTGCACATAATCCGTTTTGCGGGTATTTATGCGCACGTATGACGGTTGAGGGTGTGCCCATATTTTCGGCAGCATTTTTACCAGGTCGTCCTCATCGGCTGGCGCGAAAACCGTCATGTTCGGAATGCCGCGCATTAGGCTGATATCTTCAATAGCCTGGTGGGTAGGGCCGTTACCATCAGATAAAAACCCGGGGATAAAGCTGCTGAGCTTAACAGGCAGATTGGGTATACCGGCGTCAGTCCTTATAAATTCAAAAGCACGCATGGTTAAAAATGAGGCCAGTGCATGTACTACTGGTATGCGGCCGCGCAGGGCCAGGCCGGCAGCAGCGCCTATCATGGTTTGCTCGGTTATGCCGGTATCGATAAAACGGTTACCCAGCTTGCCGGGGATGTTGCGTACCAGCGCGCGGTTCTCGGCTGTCATTACGATGAAGCGCTCGTCGGCTAAGGCTGTTTCTGTCAATAATTCTTCGTACGACATGTTATCTCACTACTAAAGTTTCGGATGTTAGTTGGGTTAAATGTTCGCCGTGCAGCTCTTTCAGCAGGTCGTCCACCTCGTTGGCGTTAAAGTTGCAGAACCACCTGTCGGCGCGGCGCTCAATGCTGGGTAAGCCTTTGCCGCGTACGGTATCGGCGATCACTACATTCACCTTACCCTTTTCAAAAGGGAAGGCCGAGAAAGCGATGTGCAATTCATCAAAGTCGTGACCGTCTATCCGCCTTACCGAGGCGCCGAATGAAGCGAACTTATCATGCAGCGGCTCCAACGGAATTAACCCCTCCGTCGGCATATTGGCCTGGAAATGGTTACGGTCGACCACAAAAATCAGGTTATCCAATTGATACGCGTTGGCTACCAGCATCGCCTCCCAGCAGGTACCTTCATTCAGCTCGCCATCACCAGTTATGCAAACCACCTTATTATTGCCGCCCCTGATTTTAATATCCAGGGCCACACCTATGGCAACCGATGGCAAATGGCCTAACGAACCGGAATGAAATTCGATGCCCGGTATTTTTGTATTGGGATGCCAGTAGATATTATCATTAACGCTTAGGTGGTTTTTTAATCTTTCCGGTGCCATCAGGCCAAGCTCAACGAAAGTGCCATATAGGGCGGGCACATCATGGCCTTTGGACAGGAACAGGTAATCCCGGTTAGGGTCATCAAGGTTTTCCGGGTTGATATTCAGGAATTCGGAATAGAGGTAGACTATTAAATCCGCTGCCGATAGCGAGGCGCCGACAAAACAGCCGCCGTCCGTCGACATTTTAATGATATGCTCCCGCACTTTTAAAGCGGTAGCTTGCAGGTTTTCTATAGATATTGCTTCAGTTTGCATGTTGTTCTTAAGTTTTATCCGGCAATGGTCTTCGTCTGTTCAGCCGATACGGTTGTGAGCTCGTCCAGGTGGTTGCGGTACCAGTTTACACCGGCATATTTTGCGTTGATATTGTATATCTCCGGTTTTGCGTCAAGCAGGGCCAGCATTTCGCCGCAGCTGAATCGCGGATTTAGCGGATATAATTCTTCGTAAACGCTGTTAATAAATTGATAATCGGCCTCGTAATCGATGGTGAAGCGGTGCGACATGGAATAATCCAGCCCGGTAGCCCACACGTAATTACCGATGCTGAACTTGTCGGGGTTTTCCCATATATAAGGTGTGGTGTGTTCCAGCTCCAGCTTGCGTTTCGCCTCTTTCCAGGTTTTGTAAAGGCAATCCATGCTCATAATCTCCACATCGTTTCCGTCAGGAAAAGTGGCCGGATGCAGGTTGCTTACATAATCATATTTGCCCTTTGCGGCAAAATAAAAACTCAGCACCCCATCGATAATTTGCACATCTATCAGCGGGCAATCAGAGGGAATTTTTACCACATGATCGGCATTGAAAAGGCAGGCGGCGCGGTAATGGCGGTCAAGCAGGTTATCCAGGCTCCCGCGGAAACAGGCGATGCCCATGCCAAGCGTCTCTTTCTCTATCACATCATCTTCCTGTTCACGCGATGTGGCAACAACTATCTGCACTTTATGATGCACCATCCGGAGGCGCTCAATCATCCGGTATAAAAGGCTTTTGCCCAATACCGGGAGCATAACCTTGCCCGGCAGCCGGCTCGACGACATCCTTGCTTGTACTACTATCACAGTTCTTACTGCCATCAAACTAATCTGTTATAAGGTTTATATCAGGCATATTGTAAAACAGGAGCTTTGGCGCATTCGGGGCGCAGCGTAAATCCCGCCAGGAAATTCTCCTTAGCGCCATCGTACCCTATATAGGCGCGGCATACCTGGGCAATGTTTCCGGACGACCTGCCACCATTCTGAATTGGCGCCAACCGCTTCAGCTCGTTAATGTTGAAGTAGGAATGAACCGGTTTACCGAGCGCTATCCCGGTATAAACCACTGTTGAATATTGTGTTATCAGCTCGCAGCAATTAGCTATCATGTGGCTGGTATTCCCGTTCTGATAAACCATTGTTCCGGCAGGTGCATTTTTGCGTATTTCGGCCTCAGCGCGGTCGAACTTTTCATTCGGGTGAAGTTTAAAAAGCAACCGGCGGCCGGCGGCTATCTTAACGGCTTCCCTGATAAATGCGGGGCGGTTTTCAAACTTGTAGGTCTCCCGCATGTCTGACGTAGCCACCATAACATAGTCGCGGAACGGGAAATCGTTAAGTATATGCTGAAAGTGATTATCGTAATTGGGTATGCCGGTAACAATCAGCTTTGACTCATCGGTGCCGCTTTTTGCAAAATGCTGTTTATAGCCTTCTGATGCCGCACAATAAATATCGCATACATTGGTTGAGCCATTTAAAGAGGTATCCCCGGTTAAGTATGGCGGCAACCCTGCAGCTTTAACAATGCCCGTTAAAAACCTGCGTTTATCAATCATTCCCTCCTGCACCCAGATGGTTTTGGTGTTCCTGAACTTTTTGGCCATTACCATATCGCTGCAATAAACTACCAGGTCGTAGGTGTTTTTTTCAGCACCATAGTCTACCTGCAGACCATACGTTTTAAGGTAGTTCTCTGATTTTGCCCTGAACTGGCCGGTCATTACCGTACCTTCAGCAAGAGTGGTATGTTTTATTAAGGCTTTCAGTACAGGCGAGTCGGTAAACACCTGGCTAAACCAGCAGTCGTAATCGCTATCCAGGTGCTGCGAGATCTGGTGCATTTGTGAGGTTTGATTTATCGAACCCGTGATAAATAATATCTTCTTCCTC
>JAZJZL010000171.1:48251-58792 GCA_040389845.1 Bacteroidota bacterium | reverse complement strand
CGCGCGTTGGATTGTGCTAATGATTTTTCCTTATCACTAACATCCGATTGTAAATCAGTGGTTGTTTTTGCCTGTGCGGCAAGTTTCCCTTGTGTTTCCTTCAATTTAGCTTTAGTGGCGTCGATGGTATCTTTCAGGCTCTTATAAAAACCGGCTAGCTGCGGTTCCTGGTAGTGATAGATTTTTGTAAGCAAATATTTGTACTGCCCGTTTATCGATTTATCGTTCATCAGCACGGTATCTTCATGCGTAGGTTTATGGTAGCGTGGGACCGGGGCTTGCCGGTATGGCGCCGGTTTGACAGCAGGCGTTTGGCTAACTGAACTACTATTGTTGTTTGCAATCGCCGGGCCTACGGCCAGGATTGCCAACATTACGATGGTGAATAGTCTTACTATAAAAAGCTTCTTCATAGGGTAAATTTGGTTCAACAATATTAACAAAACAGGCATTTTAAGGTTTTTATTGCCCAAAATATCCATTTAATAAAAGCGAAAGTAAGGTTTACTACTGAAATATGCTACTCATACTTATATTAGCGGGATGAACATAGGTATTATTGGCCTGGGCGATATGGGCCGTTTGTACGCCAAAGCATTTGCCGAAGCAGGCTACCAGGTGTGCGGCTGCGACCTGCCCGAAAACCGCCACAAGCTGGAAGAAGAGCTTACGCCTTACAGTATAAAGGTAATGGACAGCGGCATGGAAGTATCGCGCATCAGCGATTTAATTATCTATTCCGTCGAGGCTGAAAAGTTATCGCAGGTAGTGGCCGAGTTCGGTTCTTCTACCAAATACGGGGCAATAGTTGCCGGGCAGACTTCTGTAAAAACGCCTGAAATAGCTGCTTTTGAAAAACATTTGCCGGCCGATGCTCAAATCATCACTTTCCATGGCATGCATGGACCGGGTTTTAAACCAAAAGGACAAACGCTGATACTGATTCGCCACCGTTCAGATAATGCAGCTTACCAGCGCATGCTCGACTTGTTTACCGCGATTGGTTCAAACATTGTTGAATTAAATGATTACCACGAGCACGACAAAATAGTTGCCGATACACAGGCGGTAACCCACGTAGGTTTCGAAAGCATGGGTACCGCGTGGAAAGAGGCCGGGTTTTTCCCGTGGGAGAACGCTTCCTATATCGGCGGTATCGATAACGTAAAAATATTAACTACGCTGCGCATCTTTAGCTATAAAGCACACGTGTACGGCGGCCTGGCTATATTGAACCCTTATGCACGGCAGCAGGTAAAGGCCTACGCATCATCCGAATCGGAATTGTTTAAGCTGATGATAAAGGAAGAGGAAGCTGCATTCCGGGAAAGACTGTACCGTGCCCGTGATTTTGTGTTTCACGAAAGCCGCAAGCCTATCATGTTGAATGACTCCGTGATGAAAGAGTTTTCGCTATCGCAAAAGGCGCATCACCCAAAACCAAATTCACATTTAAGTATTTTGAGCATGGTTGATGCATGGTATCACCTTGGTGTAAACCCATACGATAACCTGATTTGCCAAACACCGCCGTTCCGCCTCCGCCTGGGCATCGCCGAATATTTGTTCAAGAACGAAGACCTACTGGAAGAATCAATCGAGACAGCCCTTTATGATAAAACTATCCGTGGCGATGACTTGGAATTTCATTCGGCGGTAAGGGAATGGTCATCTATTATCGGGTATGGAGATATGGAGGGCTACAAAAAACACTTTAAAGAGGTGCAGTCGTTTTTTGATGGCAGGCTGGAAGAAGGGAATAAGCAGAGTGCTGAGCTGATAAGAAGATTGATGGCGGAGTAATTTTTATTGCAGGGATATTTTACTTATTATTGTACTTAATTAAGGACTTATTTATGGAAGTTTTAAGTTTCACCGAATTCCGCAAAAATCTTGCTAAAAACCTTGACCGGGTAAACGACGATGCAGATATTGTGATCGTGTCGCGCAGTAAAGGGAAGAATGTTGTTGTAATGGATTTAGATGAGTATAATTCAATTAATGAAACCATGCATCTTTTATCGACTTCTGCTAATAGAAAGAGATTGGACGAATCCATAAATGAATCGAAAAGAGGAATCCACCATGCTCACAAACTAATTGAAGACTAATGACGCTGGAATGGCAGACCAACGCCTGGGAAGACTATTTATACTGGCAGCAAACAGATAAGAAAGTACTTCGTCGCATTAACCAGCTAATTAAAGACTGCCTTCGCACGCCTTTTACCGGTATAGGGAAGCCAGAACCATTAAAAGGCAATTATTCAGGATACTGGAGCCGGCGTATTACCGACGAACATCGTTTAGTTTACCAAGTACATGACAAGGGTATTTATATTCTACAATGCCGCTATCATTATAATTAGCTTTACTAATATTTATTCCCCTGCCGCGCTAAACAACGTCCATGGATAGGCTTTCATATCCCGCAGATATTTTCCCTGCGTTTTAAAATATTCCGGGTGCGCCTTAAAAAATGGCCCCGCCAGGAAATCAGCGCCGCCGGGATGGCCCATGTGCGCCCATAACGACATCTTCTTCGCCAGTTCAGTACTACTCACTTTGCCTTGCACGGCACCCATAGGGTAAAACGGACCTTCGCTCCATTCAGGTACGCCAACCGGGTCCAACTCAACGTGGCCATCTATCACGCAACGGTCTAACGAGGTTTTACCGCTAAGCGCATTGTAAGTGTCACCCTCTATGGTTTTACCTGTTTCCGGGTCAAGCTTGCCCTTGCTGTCTACAGCTACCAGCTTTTCCATACGCAACCTGCGGGCATTGGGCGAGTTTGCTTTATTTTTTACGTCGAACGTCGTTTCTTCCTTTATCAGTTTCGGGTCACTCGGAAAATTTGAACCAATGATGGCCGTATCCTTTGAACGCCAAACTTTATAATTCTTCAAACCGAGTTCCAGCTTGGCGACTTCGTTGGTTTTGGTATCGCCAATCAGCCAATCGTTAGCGTAGCCGCCGTTGTTATCGGTAGTCATAATTTTTACTACATCATCTATACTTTTGGCATATTGAGCAGCTTTACGGGCACGCACAAACTCCGGTGTCCGCGTGGTATCGAACCCTTTAAAGCCGGTTATCGTGGTTTCGGTTATCAGTATGCCGCTGTTGGTTACCACGAAGTCATCGCCGCTATGGATAAAGCCCGGCGCTACGTCCATCAGCATGTGGTTGCCTTTTTCGGGCTTAATATCGGCAATGACATTCCAGCGCTCGCCTACAATGTAGTCCGTCCAGTTATTGTGGCCAATAACAATTTTATGATCTTTGGTAAAGCTGCCGGTGGCAATAAAGGCGCTACAGTTACCGGGCGCTTTATTATCACCACTGCCTGCCTTTATCTTGTTGTTTAAGCCGGGCACATAATACTGCGCCAGCTCTATGTTGGCATTTAAAGCGGCTATATCAAGCGTATCATATTTAAAGCCTTTAGCGTGCAGGCCATCGGCAATGCCGCGTATCTCGTTCTGGTATTCCGGGTCTATTTTATTCCAGAGAAAGCGCCGAACTGCGCCGCGGTAAAAATCCCAGTTGCGGCCGCTGCTGGAAGGCAGATAATATTGCATTACCTTTAATAGCGTATCAATCTCTTTGGCTACCAAAAAGCCATGCTGGTAGCCGACATCGGCGGGGGAACCCGACAAATGCACGTATATCCAACCGTTTTTGTCTTCACGGGTAGCCTTGCCCAGGCGGTCATGCGGTGTCGCGGGTTTGTTTTTGCAGCTAAATATTGTTGTTGCAATCAAGAATAAAGCGAAAATAGTAATGCGGGGATTCATAGTATTTATAGCTTGAGTTAATGAAGTATGAATCTACAAAAAAATAATGAATACCAATAGCCTGAACCATTTGCAAGGTTTCGTTAACACTTTGTTTCAAGCGATTGCCAGTTTGGCCGTCCGTCCGTTGGGTGCCCATACTATACGGCCACTCCTACCAAATTTAACTGCGTTCAGATTACAAACCCGTGTTATCAAACAAGTAGCAGGCAAATTTGTATTAGCTTACACATATCAACTAAAGCATGGTTATCTTAAAAATCGGGACTGGAGCCCAGGAGCGCGAATTAGAAATCGTTAACGAAAAAGGTGACTGGGCAAACGGCAGCTATCATTTATTTTCCGCTCATTTTATACACAAGGGCGAAAAGCCCGAACCGGAACCGCATGACATCAACAGCCCGAAGTTCCTCGGCGAAATTATTATAGATAAAGACAAAGAATACTGGGAATATAAGGGCGACAAGCTAAACAGCGATGAGCAAAAGGAGGTAGCTGATTTTATATTGGATTACCAGGCGCCGGATAGGGCGTATTGAGTGGGGAGCGAATTCGTCTTCTCAATTTGAATTACTTGTGTAATCCAAGTTTTTTGATAAATTCCTCATGAGTTATAGTTCGCCCGGCTGCAATATCAACTTGGCCTTGCGCAATACCCTCTAAGACGTGCGGGGGCAATTCTTCTTGATCGTCGTCCTTAACAAAATATATTTCCTGCGCCTCGAGAAATGCTTTCACAAATTTTTCCTGTTCTTCTGTGGGGTATTTACTATATGCTGCCATATATCAAATTTACTAAAAACTTAGTCAACAAAAAATCCACTTCTTTCGAAATGGCTTCATTACTTATCTTGAATCATGTTTATTATATCTTGATCCTAAACAGTCCGGTGTTGCCTTAATTAAAATCCTAAGTTAACATTTGGCAATAGCTTTTTTATTCTCTCATGCTCTTCCTTATTCATTGAGTTTTTCGGTAGCCAAAATGATCTGACTTGAGTTAATTTCTCGAAACCAACTGGCATAATTTTAACCCTTATCCCCGACATTCCAATCATTCTCAATTCAGGCAAGCTTGCTAACAATGAAAAAGTGCGTATCCAATCAAGTTCTGGCAAATCATTAAGCCCAAGTACTTTCAGTTTTTTTAAACTGGTGAATTCCGATGGCAAATTCCGAACCGGGTTGCTGCTGATGTTAAAGTATGTTAAGTTTTTTAAGTTTTTTATTTGGGGCGATATAGTTAGAATATTATTTCCATCTAAACCTAAGCTTTTCAAACTCATAATATGGTAAACAGCGTTTACGCTTTTGGATGTTAAATGATTGTTTCTTATCGACAAATGATGTAATTTTTTTAATAGCGCAAATTGCAGTGGAATTTTGCAGAGGTCATTATTATCCATGTTGATACTATCAATGTTCTTAAACTTTGATATCTCAGTGGTTATCAAATGGATATTGTTATACCAAATAGTTATCTGTTTCAACTCAGGCAATGCCGCTAATTCTATCGGAAATCTCTTAAATTTATTATAACACAAGTTAATGTCTTGTAAACTCAACAAGTCCCCGTTTTTCAGGTTGAGTTTTTTTATGTTATTACTAAACAAATACAACGTCTTTATCTTTAATTTCCTAACGGATTTAGGGATATCTGTAAATTTGTTATCCTCTAACCCCAGGTATTCGAGATTTTTAAAATAAGATATGCTTATAGGAACGTGTGATAGTTCGTTTCGACCCAACCCAAGCATTTTTAAATTATTGAGCTTAGATAATAACTTTAATGTTTTGCCAAAGTCTAACTTGGGGTTTGCCTCTAAATCAATATCCTCCAGATTCTTTAATTGCAGAATTTCTACCGGCAATTCAATAAGATTTTTTTCGGATAGATCAAGCGATTTTACGTTAGTTGGATCTTTCAAAGCATCCTCAATTGAATGAAAAGTGCTATCGGATTTAGATTGGCCGTGCACGCTTGAAAACAAGACGATTAATAAGATGAAAGAGGTTAGATATTTTTTCATTCGCTCAATATTAAGTCAAATAAAATATTTTATTTGAACTCGTGGCTGTAATTGCGATTCCAATTTAATCTATGATGCAAAGTAATTCTATATTCCATAATAGTTTCCACGAAAAAAGCCACTTCTTTCGAAATGGCTTCTTCATTTATCTGGAATCGTGATTCTTATATCCTGATCCTAAACAGTCCGGCTCTTCCGGTCCTATCAAACTTTAATCTCAACTTCAACGCCGCTTGGCAATTCAAGCTTCATCAAAGCGTCAACAGTTTTCGAGTTCGAGCTGTAGATATCCAATAATCTCTTGTAAGAGCATAACTGGAATTGCTCGCGTGCTTTTTTGTTAACGTGCGGTGAACGCAATACTGTAAAGATTTTCTTTTCAGTTGGTAACGGAAGTGGTCCGCTAACTACAGCGCCCGTAGGCTTTACTGTTTTTACGATTTTCTCGGCTGACTTGTCAACCAGGTTGTAATCGTACGATTTTAGTTTGATCCTGATTCTTTGGCTCATTGTTATTTTTGTTTTTGTGATTTCATTGATTTAAATGATTTCACTGATTTGATTGCTGCCCTAAGAGCTATTTATTAGGAACAGCGTTTTGTTTATTATATTAAAAAGTTGATTGGTAACTAATCTCTAATCACCAATCAACTAATCTCTAATTAATTGTTACCTGCAGCCCTTTTACCTTTTGCTTTGGCTACTACTTCTTCCTGCACGTTGCGTGGTGCTTCAGCGTAGTGGTCAAATTCCATGGTTGAGGTTGCACGGCCTGATGTGATGGTACGTAACTGGGTTACATAACCGAACATTTCAGAAAGTGGAACGGTAGCTTTAATTACCTGCGCACCTGCACGTGAATCCATACCTAACAGCTGGCCACGACGACGGTTCATGTCACCGATAACATCACCCATGTTTTCTTCAGGGGTTAGGATTTCGATTTTCATGATCGGCTCAAGCAATACCGGCTTACATTTTGGCAATGCTTCGCGGTAACAGCTGCGTGCTGCAATTTCGAATGATAATGCATCCGAATCGACAGCGTGGAACGAACCGTCAAATAAACGAACCTTCATGTTTTGCAGCGGAAAGCCGGCCAATACGCCGTTATCCATTGCAGACTTAAAGCCTTTTTCAACCGAAGGAATAAACTCGCGTGGGATTGAACCACCGCTGATTTCGTTTACGAACTGTAAGCCCGGTGCATTGTCGTCGCTTGGCGAAATGTGAACCTGTATATCAGCAAATTTACCACGACCACCAGTTTGTTTCTTATATGTTTCGCGGTGAGTAGTAGTGCCTGTAATAGCTTCTTTGTATGCAACTTGCGGAGCACCCTGGTTAACTTCCACTTTAAACTCACGTTTCAAGCGGTCCATGATAATATCCAGGTGAAGCTCGCCCATACCGCTAATAACAGTCTGGCCGGTTTCTTCGTCGGTATTAACACGGAAGGTAGGATCCTCTTCAGATAATTTACCAAGCGCCATACCTAATTTATCTACGTCGGCCTGTGTTTTAGGCTCAATAGCTAAACCGATAACTGGCTCAGGGAAGTTCATCGACTCAAGGATGATCGGGTTTTTCTCGTCGCAAAGCGTATCGCCTGTTTTGATGTCCTTAAACCCTACAACCGCAGCAATATCACCTGCCCCAACGTTAGGGATAGGGTTTTGCTTGTTGGCATGCATCTGGAATATACGCGATATACGCTCTTTATTGTCAGAACGCATGTTGTATACGTATGAACCAGCTTCCAAATTACCTGAGTACACGCGGATAAAGCACAAACGGCCCACAAACGGGTCGGTAGCAATTTTAAACGCTAATGCAGCAAAAGGCTCTTTTTCTGATGGCTGGCGCAATACCTCTTCACCTGTTTCAGGGTTGGTACCTACAATACCTTTGTTATCCAAAGGTGAAGGCAACAGCTCCATCACATAGTCAAGCATGGTTTGTACACCTTTGTTTTTGAATGATGAACCGCACACCATAGGAACGATTTTAGCATCCAATACAGCCTGGCGTAAAGCGTCAAGCACTTCGCGCTCGGTGATTGTTTCAGGAGCCTCAAAGAATTTCTCCATTAACGACTCATCATACTCAGCTACCGATTCAAGCAGTTTTTCTCTCCACTCGGTTGCTTCCTCAATCATATCCTCAGGGATAGGCACTTCGGTAAAGGTCATACCTTTATCGTGCTCATTCCAAACAATACCTCTCCAGTTAATTAAGTCAACAACGCCTTTAAACTTATCTTCGGCGCCAATTGGCAACTGAAGCGGAACAGCGTTACTGCCTAACATGCTTTTTACCTGTTTTACAACATTTAAAAAGTCGGCGCCGCTACGGTCCATTTTGTTAACGAAACCTATACGGGCAACGTTGTAGTTGTTGGCAAGTCTCCAGTTAGTTTCTGATTGCGGCTCAACACCGTCAACCGCGCTAAACAAAAACACCAAACCGTCCAATACGCGCAACGAGCGGTTTACCTCTACGGTAAAATCCACGTGTCCCGGTGTATCGATGATGTTAATGTGGTAGTTATGGCCACGGTATTTCCAGTTAACTGTAGTAGCAGCCGAAGTGATGGTGATACCACGCTCCTGCTCCTGCGCCATCCAGTCCATTGTAGCTGCGCCCTCGTGTACTTCACCAATTTTATGGCTCACACCCGAGTAGTACAGGATACGCTCTGTAGTAGTGGTTTTACCGGCATCAATGTGCGCAGCAATACCTATATTTCTTGTATATTTAAGATCTCTTGACATGTTTTATTTTTTTGATTTCTTTGATTTTTGAATTGATTTCAGTGATTAAAATGATTACACCGACATAAAGCGGCAATCATACCTAACCAGTTTAACCAAATCATTTAATCATTGTAATCATTTAAATCGGTGTAATCCCTTACCTTATTAGAAACGGAAGTGTGAGAACGCTTTGTTGGCTTCAGCCATTTTGTGCGTATCTTCTTTCTTCTTCACTGCTGCACCTTCGCCTTTAGCCGCCGAAATAATTTCGCCTGCTAATTTCTCCATCATGGTTTTTTCGCCACGACGACGGGCATAGCTGATCAGCCATTTCATACCCAAAGCCACTTTACGCTCCGGACGAACCTCAGTAGGCACCTGGAAGTTAGCACCACCTACACGGCGGCTTTTTACTTCTACAGATGGCATAATGTTGTTCAATGCTTTTTTCCATGTATCAAGGCCGCTTTCGTTGGTTTTTTTCTCAACAATGTCAACAGCGTCATAGAATATACCGTATGCGGTCGATTTCTTACCGTCATACATCATGTTGTTTACAAACCTGGTTACCAGAACATCATTAAATTTCGGGTCAGGAAGAAGGATTCTCTTTTTTGGTTTTGACTTTCTCATTTTTACTATCCTCCTTTAATTATTTCTTTTTACCCTTTGTTGGAGCGGCAGCTACCTGTCCTGGTTTAGGGCGTTTAGTACCATATTTTGAACGACGCTGGTTACGGCCGGCTACACCTGATGTATCCAATGCACCACGGATGATGTGGTAACGTACACCTGGTAAATCCTTAACACGACCACCACGAATCAAAACGATTGAGTGTTCCTGCAGGTTGTGACCTTCGCCAGGGATGTAAGCGTTAACTTCTTTTCCGTTGGTAAGGCGCACACGGGCAACTTTACGCATTGCTGAGTTTGGTTTTTTAGGGGTAGTGGTGTACACACGGGTGCACACGCCTCTTCGCTGTGGACAGCTGTCCAACGCTGGCGACTTACTCTTGTCAACCAGAGCTACTCTACCTTTTCTAACTAATTGTTGAATAGTAGGCATTCTTCCTTTTTTTGTTTTTGTTTACCCATTTTAGCACACCAACACGGCGGGCAGTTTTTGGGGACTGCAAAAGTACGGAGTTAAATTGTGATATTCAAGGGGTTTGGTGAAAAAAGTTTATCGGGTAATGGGTTGATTAGGTGGGTGATGGTTGAGTGGGTTGTCGTGGTTGCTAAAATTGCCGAAGGTTCCGTTATTGTAATGTTACATTTGTTACATATATGTAACAGCAATAGGCCGCACCACGCCCTTGTTGACGTTGTCACCGAAAACGTGATCACTATAATCAAAATCTTTTAAATCTTATCATGAAAGAAGAAAACAAAGACCTAAAATCTGTTTACAAATCTTTAAGCAGGGCCGAAATGAAAAAAATTACTGGTGGCGACAAGGTGTTATGCGGAGACGGCTACGTCCATTGCTTTTGCTGCGATGGACATGGTAATTGTAAAGATTACGGATGTACAACAGTAGCTGCTTGTTGCGCATAGTATTTAGCCGGGAATCTGAATATCATATTCCCGGCTGATTTTTCCTTCCTTATCTTACTGCTTCTAACTTATCTTTACTTTCACCCTCGTCGGTGATGTCGCAGATAAGACAAATTTCACCTTAATTAATAAACGCTAAGCCTGTGCTGCTATCTCGGACAGCCCCGCTTATGCTTATACTACGCAGGTCTCAGGCGCAGGCCGGTATCCGTTTCAATCGGGTTTAGGAACCGTGGCTTATGCTGGATAAAGTTCCTCTTTGCGATTTCCGCCCTTGACCGGGGGTACAGGAAAGCGCGCGCCTTCGTTGTCTTCGGCGTGCCACTTGTTCAAATCATCCTGGGTGACCGAGTCCGTGACGGAGTGCCACAGTTCCATCAGCGACCGCATGTTTGACCA
>JAZJZL010000171.1:38603-48241 GCA_040389845.1 Bacteroidota bacterium | reverse complement strand
TGTTGTCACCGACAAGGGCGAGGGTACCCAAACTTGGTTAACATAGTCACCTACCCACTAAATTCCCTCCCCAATTAAACCTTTTGCCCCCAAACCACTCTATTACTATAACAAACACAAAACAGAAAAAGATATGAAAATCAAAATATTAGGAGGTTTACTGGTGGCTATGATTGCCATCACCTCCATGGCCGAAGCGCAGACCCGCACCCCAGTTATTAACCACAGGCACCGCGTACAGGAACATCGTATTAACCGGGGCGTACGCAGCCACGAGCTTACCCGCAACGAGGCCCGTCACCTGCGCAGCCGCGAGCGCAGTATTGCCCGCGATCGCCGTATGGCCCGAGCCGATGGTCACGTAACTGTCGCCGAGCGCCGTCACCTGCGCCGCGAGGAAAACCGCACCAGTCGCGCCATTTACCGCGACAAACATAATGACCGGGTTAAATAATCCGTTTAAAAGACTTTAAAGAATTGTGATTATAGTTTTTGTATAGGTTAAGTTTTCATGAAGCGTCCGTAGTTTTACTGCGGGCGCTTTTTTGTTTGTAGTCGAAGTGTCTGCAAGAGCTGAAAAGTTAGAAAGGTTGGGCGCTTACATTTTTATTACCCTGTAAAGCGATTTTATTTTACATTTGCGCTCCGGTTTTAAAGAGTATGGTAATATTAAGGTTTCAACAACTCAACTATTACAACGAATACAACCTTTACAACCAGCCAGGAGAGGTGTCTGAGTGGTCGAAAGAGCACGCCTGGAAAGTGTGTATACTCCAAAAGGGTATCGAGGGTTCGAATCCCTCCCTCTCCGCCAGTTTTGATAACAAAACGAACTAAAAGCCTGCAAATCAAATAATTGCAGGCTTTTTTATTTTCATCAAATCAGCAATTATTTGAGGATTTAAGGTGGAAAAGAGCGTTTTTCGGTGAGTAATTTTCAGATAGTTAACAACTCACCGAATTGCTTATAAGTTTTTGATATTCAACCTGTTCAGAAACTAAACATCTTGATAATACGGTATCTGCAAAGCTAAATTTGTTTCACTTTTTAATGTTAAAAACATGAAAATTAATTTTAGCCTGCTCTTCTATATGAAGAAGCCAAAGAACTACCAAACAGGGCCAGCCCCTATTTATTTGCGGATCACCGTCAACGGAAAACGCGCGGAAACAACTACTAACCGGAATTGCGAACCCGACCGATGGAACTCACAGGCGGGCCGCGCCAATGGGACTAAAGCAGAAATCCGATTGCTTAATTGATTACTGGAATGATTATATACCGCATTTTCATACTACAAAAGTATCCCGGTGGTTTCCCGCGTGTTTGGAAAAATGCGACAAAATCAAGCTAACCCGGGTTGGTCCCGCTGCGGCGTTTAAACTCGTTCGTAAGGTGCGCATGGTCATAATAGCCGCAATCCAAAGCCACGGACAACAACGATTGATTTGATTTTCTATGCTTTATCATATCTGCCGCATTTTGAAAACGGATAAAATCTATAAAATCTTTGGCTGTTGTGCCGATATGCGCTTTAAAGATTCTTTCCAGCTGCCTGGCTGTGGTACAATGTATTCCGGCCAGCTCGTTCACTTTTATTTGTCCCCGGCGTTGCCTTATTGTTTGGATTACCTGCGTTACAAAATGATTCGGTTTACTTCGTCTGCTCGTGAAGTATCGATTAAAATAATCCACCTGATTTGTTATTACTTTCTTCAAATCGAATAAAGGAGCGCCGGATAGCTCAACCGTTTGATTGGTTATTTCATCCAAAGAAAAAAAGTTAAAAAATGCGCTGATAGCTGCCGGCTTGAACCTGACGCCCGACAAGCTTGTGTCAGTATCCATAATCGATTCCTTAAATCTTGTCATTGTTCCGACGAGATATGTTCGTTCATTTTCCATCGTGAACGTACCGTTGTCAGTAACACAGTCACTCCCTGTGTTGAAGATGATGTCGACGCATCCATCAGGTAAAATTTTCTCGGCGATTGAGCCTGCCGAATCGCCTTCGGCAGTCCAGTAAGCATCGATATAATCTGTTAACGATGGATGAGGTGGAACTTCAAAATATTTCATACTCCCTTTAATTCATCACGCTAATATAATTGTCAATTTTTTTATTAGCGTCAACTATATTTCACGAAGCAAAAATAAATTGACGAAATATCGTTAGCGAAAATTCACCCAAAAGACGACAGTATACTACAAATCAACAATTTAACCATTTGGCACAATAATTTCAAATAACGGTTCAACTAAACAGAACCGCCATGAAACATCATTTCCTCTCAGATGCCGATTTCGGCCGGCTGGTGAATAAGGAGCTCACTCACCGGCTCATCAAGCTGCACAGCAAAGGTTACGACCTTGATTTCTGTATGACCTGTAACGATTACCTTACCTGCGTGCAAAACCAGGAACGCTATACCTGCGATAGCATCATTATAAGGGTGGTTGACCAAGTGTTTGACTTCATCAGCAACTCCTATAAATACGTGCACACGGTCGACACTGCCTGCGGCTGTAAAGGCATAATGGTAATGGAAGGCATCTACGGCCTGTACATCCGGCCGGATGTAATGCGATTTTCATTCAATCAGCCGATGCAAAACAGGCAGAGCCTGCCCCGCAAAAGCGAGCGAATGCGGCATGAAGCAATTATCGCTTAAACCGGACAGGAAATTGCCCGGCTCAATTTCAATTTTGTAATTTATCGCACATTTATCACCTGGTTGAAGCGACTTCTCTCTACCGAAAAAACCAGGTTGATGGCTCCGGGACATACCTGGACCTTGCCATGCAATTTCTGTTTTATACCACTATCCGCCGCATAACTTAAGGTTATTTAGAATTACAATTTATAATTTGTCTCCGGTTATTATTTATAGCACTTTAGCTTCTAAATGAGTGTTTACGTCCTTTCGCTGGTACTTACTGCTGCCGTGCTCCATGCCTTTTGGAACCTGCTTTCAAAAAAAGCACAGGGCAAAGCACCTTTTATCTGGCTGATGTACATTGCGAGTACCGTTTTGTATTTGCCGGTATTGCTTTACCAAATTAAGCAGGGTGATATTGTTTTTACTAAGCCGGTGCTATTGTTTTCCGTCAGCAGCGCATTACTGCATATCGGTTATTTTCTTGTCCTGCAAAAGGGCTACCGTAGCGGCGACCTGTCTGTGGTATATCCGCTGGCCCGCGGCACAGGCCCATTGTTTTCTTCTGTTGCCGCCATTTTATTTTTGCATGAGCAATTAAAGCTGAAAGCCACCATCGGGCTATTTCTTATTCTTGCCGGTGTGCTGGTGATAACGGGCCTGAGCTTTAAAAAGGAAAATAACACTAAAATAATGGCCGGTGTTTTCTGGGGCGTGCTTACCGGATTGTTTATCGCCTTATATACTTTTAACGATGCCATCGCGGTGAAAACCTACCATGTATCGCCGTTAATTATCACTATTACCTCAAGCGCGCTAAGCATCTTTTTGATGTTTCCTTTCGTGTTTTCTCAGAAAAGCGAGATCAGGCGCGAGATCAAACAACATAAATGGATCATCATCGCCATCGCCCTGTTAAGCCCGGCGGCTTACATTTTAGTGCTGGAAGCCTTGAAGTACGCCCCGCTGACGGTGGTAGCACCTGCGCGCGAAACCAGCATTTTGCTAGGTGTATTTATGGGCTCAAGGGTTTTAAGCGAGGACGACGGCAAGCGAAGGCTTATAGCCAGCGTGCTGATATTGAGCGGAATTGTGGCGTTGGGGTTGAGCTGAGGGGAAGGGTTCACTCTTCAGGGTATCTGGTTTTGAGTTTTAACGTAATGTACTTTCCCCGAAAGGGATACATCTGTCAGTTACATAACGCACCGTGCACTATCCGCCATTCAACAATCATTCCCCTACTTCTTCCGCCCATACAAGCTCACATCATCTTTCCCCACAAACACCTTATAACGTTTTTCAATTAATTTCCGTCCTGTTACGGAAAGCGAATCAAACGGCACCGGCTTATCCTGCGGGCGCGATTGTTTTTGGTTGATATCGCCCAGCAGGCTCCATTTACGGGTCATCTCTGCAGGTTCGGCGGCAGGCACGTCGTAGCGGGTAAAGTCTATTACTTTAGGGGATGTTTTCTTGTCGATATTCTTCAGCAGCGCCAGGCGGAAATCCTTATTCATATACCAGCTTATCTCCTTGTCCGCGTTAGACCCGCCGATGCCCGAACCGCGCTCCACAAAACGGTAATTAAAGCTATTGCTTTTATAATGTGCACGCCACAGCAAGCCAAATTCTCCCTGGGTAACCAGCTTTACATCGGGCCAGCGCTGCCTGATGGCCGTTAACCAGTCCTTTAAATCAGATACATCATAAGGCAGGCAAAGCTCCCAGCAGTTAGTTACCCAGCCAAAACCATTTAACTGGTAACCTTTGTCGAAATGAATGGCGGTAGAATGCATCATCTCTTTTAAACCTGTCTCTTTCCCGTATCGTCCGATGGTTTCTATCGGGCCAACGCCCATACGGCTGTTAAACCCTTCGGCAAAACCCTGTCGCCTTCCGGCAAGAAAATCAACCGTCCAGCCGTCCAGGTTCACACAATCTATAAAGTCCTTTTTGCCTTGAGCCGGTTTGCAGAAATGCTCTTTTGAAGGATAAAAAGGGTATGATGGCGCGCCGTCGCCATCCTGGTTATCGATGCTGAACTGGCTCCAGATATTTCCCTGGCATACATGTATTCCCTCCTTTTCTGCCAAATACTGCTGGTTCTTAGCCGACATAAACCCCGCCACTATACTTTGCGGACGATAACCCCCGCCCACCATTTCACTCACTATTTTCAAAGCATCGTGCAAGTCCTTGTTTACCTGTTCGGTAGTATTATAGGCATTGGCGAAATAGGCGCCCGGTATAAAGGTTATCTCATCTCCATATTTAAAATGATAGCCCACTACCAGCCTCCTGATTTCGGTATAAGCAGCGCTGGTATCATGCAGCGCCAGCCAGCTGAATGCCCAGGTCATTTTGCCGCCGGGGAATCCCTCGGCCACCGCATTCCGGAAAGCGATTACCCGGGCCGGGGTATGCAGCGCCCGCTCGTCCTCACCTACGTTGCGGTCGCGTGCTACCTCTATCTGGTTTACCCTGATAACGGTATTAAACGTAAGGTAGCGGGCGCCCATCAGTGCTGGTGTATTTGCAGCGCCGTTTTTCTGCCCGTACGCAAGGCAAAACATGATGGTCAACAAAGCTGTGAGCCGGAGTGCAACGGTAAATTTCATAAAGCTGGTTTATAAAGGTTGCAGCACAGGGCCGCATGGTTAATTTTTCAAATTTAATATAGGGGGATTGGTTGGGCGTCATGGACAGTCTTACGCCGAAAGTGGCTTTCCTTCACTACGAATGTGGAAAACCGGGTTAACACAACTTAACACATTTAAAGAAATTTTTTATTTAAAACACTGATAATAAATGATTTATAAAAATACGTCCAAAAATTATTTATTAACATTTTGAAATATTTCTTTATTTATTAAAGAAATATCTTTATATTTGTAAATAAATCAAGATTAACATGGAAACAACCGGCCTATCACCAAATAATTTAGACGCAAAGAAAAAGATTGATGAGCTACTAATGAGGAGCAAAATCACCCTTGACGATGTTCAATGTTTTAGCAAAACGGAACGTGATTATTTTCAAAAATTTGCAGCCGATATGCTGGATAGCCTTCAAGGTGAGGCAAGGAACAGATTTTTCAAAAAAATAGAAGGTATTGTGGACGAAAATGCCAGGAATGAATTTTGGGAGCAAAATCATGCCTTAATTACCGGGGCCATCGCAAAGTTGATGGATCGAAACGAAACTATGCCCACAACAAGTGCTGTGGCAAAAGCAACCGGGCTAAGCCGCCAAACGGTAGCCAAACATTTGAAAGAACACCGCACCCATCCTCAATATGCCGAAGAGATGATTCGCTTCAAAGCTATGTCGTCCACCGTACTGGCCGACGTTTTTCTCTCTGCAAAAAACGGTGATACCAGGGCCGCGCGGCTTTATTTTGAAATGATCGGCGACCTGCAAAAGCACCCATCCGGCGCCGTAGTAAACGAGCAAAACAACTACATCCAGGTTAACAACACCATCCTAAGTCAGGAAAACCTGAAAAAGCTCACCGCCGAGCAATTAAACCAGATAGAGCTGATTGTGACGGGCCGTGCAGGGAAGTAAGCGGGATCCTTTGCTACCTATATCCATTATTGCTTGCACAGGCGGTTCTAAGCGCAATGAAAACTAGCTATTCCTGGAAAATCTCGGGGTATTTCCTGATAAAGTAAACAGGCGTGCAGCTCCAGGCATGGCAATAGCTGTTTACCGGGAAAAAATCATAAGGCGATTTTAACTCATCGGTTGGGTCATACACCTCCCAAAAAGTATCGGCCCCTTTTTTAACCATGCCGCCCCAGTAAGATATAAGGGCTTCTTTGGCTTCGGCTTTCAGTCCGCTTTCAATCAGCGCCGCCACGTAGTAATGATACATATAGGGCGCGCCGGGATGTACCGCATTAACAACCGTCGGCAATGCCTTTAGCGCCCGCTGCGCTTCGGCTTTGGTGGCCACACCGCTTAAAATCATCCAGGCTTGTCCGCCGTAGGACACCTGCCTATCCGGCCCGCTGATGAACAGGCCGGTGGCTTTATCGTACAGGATTTTGCGGGCGGCATCTTTTAGCTTTTTGGCCATAGCGGGCAGTTCGGCCACCTCATTTTCTTTACCTAATAACTTGGCCAATGCGTAGGTTTGGTTGAGTGCGTAGATGGTTATTCCCTGCAATGGTGCCTGCTTATCCAGCCCGTCTTTCCAGTCGAAAAATACCCACCATTCTTTACCGGCCTTTACGTAGTCCATCATGCCATCAGGGCCTGCATACATTTTGGCTATATCCAGCTGTTTTTTGGCGACGGGCCAAAGATCGAGGCCGGTTTGTTTGTCGCCCGTGGCGGCTACATATTCCTTAAGGGCCACGTTGTACAGGTAACAATAATCCAGCAGCCGGCTTTTCTGCGGATGTGGCTCCGGTAATTCGAATACGTTGGCGTTCAGGATGCCGTCTTCGTTGGATAGCCCTGCCAGCAGGTAAAGGCAACGTTTGGTGAGTGCATCGTTTTTAAAGGAATACAAATTGGCCAGCGACTCCAAATACAGGTCGCCGATCCACAGGCGGCGGTCGCGTTTGGGGCCGTCTTCGTACACGGTTTGCATGCATTCTTTCAGCGTGTTCAGGCCAACGCGGTCGATGTCCTTAATGATGGGCGATGCTGTTGCCGCCAGTTCCGGCGGCGTCACGCTAACCGAGGTAGAAGCCTTGAATTGTATATCCGCAAACCCGAAATCATAGCCACCTGAACCCAGCCATTCAATCTTCACATACCGGAATGCTACTCTGCGCGGGATGGTAATGGTCGCCGGCAAAACCGATATGGTAACGGTTTCGTCCTGCAGCCAGGCGCGGCTCAGGCCTCCGGGATAAGGGTCGAACGGTGTGGCCAGCTCCGCAGGCACCTCGCCGAAGGTAAGCTTCAGCCGCAAGGGCGCATCCATATCTCCGCGTAATGTTTTTAGGGTAAATGTGCAGTAGCCGGTAAGGTGTTCGCCAAAATCCACTACTATGCCGTTGTTGTTTCTTTTGTTAATTGGCTTATTATAGAGTTGCTCCATACCGCCTGCACTTACCATCTTCCAGCCCTGGAAAGCTGCTGCATCTTTTTCGAGCTTAACGATGCCGGTTGGGAGTTTGATAGTTTCCTTTAGGGTGGGCTTATATTCTTCCGCCTTTTTGAGCCACGACTGGCGGTAGGGGGCGTAGAGGTCCTGGGCGTGGGGTTTTATGGATATGAGGGTTAGTAGCAGGATTAGGGGGATGGATATGCGGGTTGATTTCATGTGGTGGATTGATGGGTTGATATGGCAATATACGAAGAATAGGAAGGCTATACGGCCATATAAAACGAATTTGAATTCATTGTGCTGCTACGCTTCAATAATTTCGCTGATGGCATATAATGGTAAATTAGTCAGCCAGTCATCTTTCCTGAAATCAGACATAGAAGTTCTGATAGCTTTAGCCGGTTTATATTTTTGACAGAATACTTTTAAACTTTTAGCATGAAGGTTTTCAGCGGCTTTTACCTCTACCGGGATAATATCCCCGTCGTGCTGTACGAGAAAATCCAATTCGGCGCCACCATTTTCAGCCGACCAATAATAAATCGCAAGGTCAGCTTGAATTATTAGCTGCTGCAATACAAATTGTTCCGTTAATGCGCCTTTAAACTCCTCAAAAAGGTCGTTCCCGTTCAGTAGGGTTTTAACATCAATATCTACCATCGCGCCCAGTAGTCCCACGTCTGCCACAAATAATTTGAAAGCACCAAAATCTTCATAGGCTTTTAAAGGAATGGCCGGTTTATTTACGCGGTTAATTTTATGTACGAGACCACAATCTATCAACCACGACATGGCAAGCTCATAATCTTTCGCCCTGGCACCCTGTCTTATAATTCCGTAAATAAATTTCTTGTTTTCCTTAGCCAGTTGGGCTGGTATGGAATTCCAAAGCATCCTGATGCGCGGTACAATTTCATTGGGGGCATGCTTTGAAAAATCCTGCTCATAAGCTTCCAGTATACGTTTCTGTATGTCTCTTACCAATTTGAAATCGTTTTCGCCGGTGAAAGCAAGCACCGCTTCAGGCATTCCTCCTACATAGTAGTACTGTTTTAATAAATTAATATACCTGAGTCTGAAGGTTTTTATCAATGACCAATCCTTACTTTCTAATAAATTAAGCAGTGGTTCTTCGCCGGCAGCATTTAAGAACTCAGTAAAACTTAAAGGATAAAGGTCCATGAACTCTACCTTTCCTACGGGAAATGAAGTGTGCCTGTTTAAGGAAACTCCCAATAATGAGCCTGCGGAAATGACATGATATTCCGGGGCATTTTCCTGGAAATATTTCAAAGATGTAATTGCGCCGGGCGCTTCCTGTATTTCATCCAGTATAATCAACGTGTCTGTAGTAATCATTACACCGGTTTCTATCTGTAATGCAGTAATGATCCGGCTGATATTGAAGTCATCGTCAAAAATACTTGAAAGGTTTTTGCTGCTTTCGAAATTCACATAGGCATACTTTGCATACTCCGCATTACCAAAAGCTTTCATCAACCATGTTTTACCTACTTGCCTCGCTCCACGAATAATTAGCGGTTTGCGACTCTTTGAAGTCTTCCATTTTATGAGATCAGTCCAGGCACTTCTTTTCATAAATACATTTTTTCGTACGAGTTTTTGTGTAAAAATACATTTTTTCGTACGAGTTTTTGTGATTGACAACACTTTTCCTAGCTAAATTAGCATTATAGGACTAACTTTGAACACGCATTTTCAAGTAGATGTGCGAAGAAGGCAAGGTTTTTAACTTAAAATATTGTTTATATGTTACCTGCTTTAAACTAAATAATCACCCATTGCTCATCTGCACCTCAATAATTTATCACATTTTTGCGCCGGAAGGAATAAACTCATGTTACGGAATCTCGCGCTTACTTTTACCCTGTTATTTGCCTGCTTTAGCCTGTT
>JAZJZL010000171.1:37418-38593 GCA_040389845.1 Bacteroidota bacterium | reverse complement strand
ATTTTAGACCAGCACAAGCAGACCGGCATCAACGCTCTCATCTTCCAGGTAAGGCCGGCGGCGGACGCATTTTACGGCAAGGGGCGCGAAAATTGGAGCTACTTTCTTACCGGCGCACAGGGTAAAGCGCCAGACCCGTATTACGACCCCTTACAATTTGCAATAGAAGAAGCCCACAAAAGGGGGATGGAACTGCATGCCTGGTTTAACCCATATCGCGGCACTACCAGTTTAAATCAGTCGAAAATAAGCCCCAATCACATCAGCAATACCAGGCCGGAATGGTTTTTTACCTATGGCGGTAAAAAGTATTTCAATCCCGGCATCCCGGAGGTGCGCGATTATATTATCCAGGTGGTTATGGACGTAGTAAGAAATTACGATATCGACGGTGTGCATTTCGACGACTATTTTTATCCAGACAAAATTCATGGGCAGCCCCTGCCCGACACTGCTACGTTCAGACTTTATAACAGCAATTTATTAAACATTGATGACTGGCGCCGCCAAAACGTGGATACGCTTATCCATTCGGTTTCCGACAGCGTACACCATGCGAAAAAGTACCTTAAATTTGGGATTAGTCCGTTTGGTATCTGGAAGAACAAGCGCCAGGATACCTTAGGCTCCGAAACCAATGGCGGCTCATCATACCTTGAACTGTATGCCGATAGCAGGAAGTGGCTTCAAATGGGTTGGGTTGACTACATTGCGCCGCAAATGTATTGGGCGCTCAGCAGCCGGGTGGTACCATTTGCCAAATTGCTTAATTGGTGGAGCTTAAATTTGTTTGGCCGGCACCTGTATGTGGGGCAGGCCGCCTATCGCGCCGCGGAAAAAGGCGCTGCATACCAGCGTAAAAACGAAATCCCAAACGAGATAAGGCTGCTGCGTACTAATCCACGTGTTCAGGGCAGTATCTTTTTTAGTTCGAAGTCGCTGCGGCGAAACTTTGCAACGCTTAACGATTCCCTAAGCAATACGTTCTACAAAATCCCGGCCCTTCCGCCGGTTATGATCTGGCGCGACAGCATAAGCCCCAACCCGCCCAGGGAGCTTATAGTAAAAAAAATAAACAACTCCAATCAACTAAGCTGGCAAGCCCCAACACAGGCCGCAGATGGCGATTTTGCTTATGGCTATGTGGTTTATCGCATTACCAAAGGGCAAAAGGT
>JAZJZL010000171.1:12481-37408 GCA_040389845.1 Bacteroidota bacterium | reverse complement strand
AATATAATCTTTACCACCTACGATGCCAATATCACCAGCTTTACCGACGAAAACGCTTTCCTGGCAGGTGAATGTATTTATGTAGTAACCGCGCTCGACCGGATGAAAAACGAAAGTGCAGTTTCGAATGTTGGTGACGGAAGTGGAGTGGCGCAGCTTGCGCCGGCGAGTGGGGAGAAGTAGGTTTTGTTGGAGAAGCATGCTCCCCTGTTCACTCTTGCTTAGCCGGGTTAACGGCAGTTTTTACTGCCGAGACTTATGCTGACTTAATCCTCAATTACATCAAAGAGTGATGGCGGTGGTCTATGCCAGCCTGGAAAGATTAAAAGAAAAGTAATTGTTTTTGGAGGGGGGGGGGTATCGCGGGCAGCAATCCGAAAATTAAAACACGTTTATTTTTTTCATGGTACGATGTTTGGATATTTGGGGGCTATGTGTAAGTTTTTAATGATTGACGATGGCGAGGTGGATATGTTCATAGTGGACAAAATGCTTGACAGATACGATTTGTTCTCCGATAAAACATATAACCTCGATGCTGAAAACGCCATCAACAAAATAGAGTCTGACATAGACGACGAATCAAAATTACCCGACGTTATATTTCTTGATTTGATGATGCCTTTCAGCGGGCAAAAGTTCCTTGAACGCTTTAGTAAGCTCTACCCGGCTATACGTAAGACGATAGATATTTTTGTGGTTACCTCTTCGGTTAATCCAGCCAGCAAACTAGTTGGCGAACCTTATTCATTTGTAAAGGGCTTTTTTGTGAAACCGCTAAGCAGGCAAACCCTGACCGGCGTTTATAGTGCCTGTGTCGGAGAGGCGGTAACCGCCCTTTAAACAAGGCGATTGCTCTTTTAAATGCACACACCCGGTATTATTGCAGTAAGAGCATGATTTTAATTGACAACCAGGTTACCATTTATATAGGCCGGTGATTAGGCATGTGGGTTATTTGTGATTGACAACAAGTCGTCGTTGCGTTTTAGACAGTCAGGGGGCAAAATCGGCAGAAAACATTGTGGGAGAGGGAACAACGGCTGTACGATAAATGATTTGGTATAGATTGACCTAAACGATGGCCCGCTTGTTTGCACGCGGGCCATCGTTGTGTTTATGCCTTCGGGAACGAAAAATTCTGTAAATCGCCGATTACATCCAGGAAGGTTTCCTGTGGATGGCCGAGTTCCTCCCGTCTTTTTTTGAGCACCTCATCGCGATGACGCTGTAGTGAAGCATCGGCATTTTGCCAGGCAGACCTTTCCGGTTCTTTAGTCTTCATAAACTCTCCGGCTTCCTGCCCGGTAACATTATCCCGCCACCACCAGGTAGTTTTTGAAGAACCGCCACCACCCATCGTATCTGAAAATATTTTAGAGAACACCTCCATGTTGTTCCTGTCGTTTATAGCTTTGTTATAGGCGGCCTGCACATGGCTTCGGTAAGTAGTTGCATTATCGCGCATGGTTTTCAGGAAACCGGACTTATTGGGGTCCATATATTCAGGGTCAACCAGGGCCATTTCCTGGGTAATTAACAGATGTAACGGCGCGGCGCACATAAAGGTTTTTAAACCGCGAACGGCATACCGGTCTTGCTTTAAAGTACCTATAACATCGGTGTAAAATTTGTTGGAATAAGTTTTAAGGTCGGCCATCAGCACTTTCCGGTTTTCCGGATTGCTTAAATCCAACCCCTCTTTTTGATTTTTATATTCTCCGTTCAGGAATTGTATCGTACCATCAATAACGCCCTCAATTTTTGCTATCTCGGTATTATCCAACTCTTGTTGCATTACCATCCTTATTTCGCCAACTAGCTTTTCGGTATCATTTTCCATATTCAGCTCTTTCATAACAATGCCGATAACTACCGCGCCAACTTTACTAAGTACGAATGTTGCCGCATTAGCACCTGCCGTCTTCAGCAAGCTTTTTATCATCTTGGTGGTAATGCTAAAGCCCATCTTCAGCCTGCGCGGGCCTTTATGCTCTTCCGGCGCCGGCGGATCAAGGTGGATAAGATTGCCGTTATCAATCAAAACCAGGTCGAAAATGTAAAGGATTTCAGCCATATTGGTCCGCCTCCGCAAAACGCCGGTATTTACCGGTAATCCGTCAAACGGTTCCAGCAGGTAGCTGAAAAAGTCATCCTCAATTTCTTCGCCGTCAATAAGCGGCGCTTCTTCAACCAGCGACTGTATGGCACAGCGCTCGGCTACTTCTACCCGCGTCATTTGCTCTTTGGTAACCTGGTAAAATTCTTCGGTTGCGGCAATGCGCGGCGGTGGTGTTTCAGTTTGTGATAAGGCGTGCTGCACGAGCTGCGACAACACGTCCGGCGGTACCTGGTCATCACCTTCTGAATAGGCCAGTAAAGCTTCCTGCTTTGCCTTTACGTAACTGGCAGCATCGTTTTTAATGCTAATAAAAATTGATTTCATGGTGCTTGTGGTTTAGGGATTAGGATTAAGGTTTGTTAAACAGTTTAAAGTTAAACAGCTGACTTTTTATTTTTAAATTTTTTTGCAAAAAAAACAACTGCATCTTCGCCCATACAAACCGCACGCCCGGACAAGGAAGCCTATAAATTATTCCTGAAAAATTTCCGGATAAAATAAACAGGCGTGCAGCTCCAGGCATGGCAATAACTGTTTACCGGGAAAAAATTACAGGGTGATTTCAGCTCATCAGTTGGGTCGTACACTTCCCAAAGGGTATCTGCGCCTTTTTTTATCATGCCGCCCCAGTAGAATATGACGGCCCCTTTGCTTCGGCTTTCGGGCCGCTTTCAATTAGCGCCGCTATATAGTATTGATACATATATGGTGCGCCGGGATGTACTGCGTTGCTAACTGTCGGCAATGCTTTTAGCGCCCGCTGCGCTTCTGCTTTTGTAGCTACGCCGCTTAGTATCATCCATGCTAGTCCGCCGTAAGATACCTGCTTGTTTGGGCCGCTGATGAACAGGCCGGCGGCTTTATTGCTGGGTTGAACAGGCAATATAAGAAGAACCAATCGCCCGTCCAATCGTATCGCCCGGACGCACCATAGTTTAAGCGTACCGCTTAAAAAGAGATCTGGCTCTCCGCGTTTCCGCCTGCAAATCAGAACAACGTCGTTGTAAACCCAATACTAACAGACAGGTTTTTATTGGACGAGCCCTGCGATGCATAGTAGCTTCCGGGGTAAAATGCGGGTTCCAGCACCAGGGCGAAATGCTCGGCAACGTAGTACTCAAAGCCGCCGGTGAGTTTTGCGCCCGGCACTTTCTTACTTACTTGATTTATAGTGAACCCTTGCGTTGTAACCGACACCTTATCGTAAGTTCTTTGCTCCAGTCCCGCTTGCCCAAGCAGGTACCACCCCACAAGCTTGCTCCTGCGCCTGAATCCGGCGCCCGCCAAAAAATAGGTTAAATGCAGCGTACCATTACTTACGTTTGTAGGCAGGGCTGCGGGCAGGCTACTTTTGTACCTGCTGCTAAGGGCATCGTAATTAAAGCGAAAAAAAACAGGAGTGGTTCCGGGCCGAAATTCAACCCCTGTATTTATTACTATTCCGTTTTTATAATTCAAATGCCCATCGTACAAATGGATATCCAGCCCAACCAGGCCGGGGAAATATAGTTTAGACATAAAACGCTCCTGTGCCTGCGCAGAAAAGCCTGCGCCCAGCAAAAGCGCAACAAACAGGTAATTGCGCATGCTACGATTTTCGTTCAAATTTTCGGAAAGGGATCAATAGCACATTGGTAAACCTTCCATTCACCGCAGGGTCCAGGTGGGTATCGATACCGAATTTTGTATCAGATTCCTCCAGTTCATGGTAGGTGCCGAATAACCTGTCCCAAATGGATAAGACATCGCCATAATTACAATCCGTATAGGGCAGCACGTAATGATGATGCACATGGTGCAAATTGGGCGTGATAAATACCCAACCCAGTATTTTATTCAAAGTCGCCGGCAGTCTGAACTCGGTATGTGCCAACACATTAAAGAAGGATTGAAAAACCTGCCGGAGCATTAATACCACCATACCGGGACCAAAAAGAAAAACCCAAAGCATAAGGAAAGTGGTACGTATCCCCGTCTCCACCGGGTGCTCCCGGAGCGTTGTTGAAACATCCACATGCAAATCGCTATGGTGAACCAGGTGAAACCTCCATAAAAAGTCGCGCTTATGCATAATAACATGGTACAGGTATTCGCCAAAGTCCATCAATAAAAACAAGACAATATAATTTACCCATAAAATGCGGTGAAAGGGTACAAAGTTGATCAGCCCCCAATGGTTATTGTTAACCCATTTCATGATAAGAACAACAAAAAAAGTCAACATTAGCTGGATTGGCAGTGCGGTAAAAATAAATTTAGCGTTCAACATTGTACGTGACAGTTTCTGCCCGGGCGACAATGCGCCAATAAATTGCTCGATCAACCATAGAGAGACGATGATAAGCGCGTAAAAAATAATCTGAACCAAGTCCTCATGCTTCATTATAAATTCACGAACCATCATAGTTATCTTAATAAATAGGGGTTAAACAGCGATGAAGATAAGTAACAATTCTGTATTATATTTGAAGTTAATGAGGGTAACCATCAACTATATTTTTTTTATTTTATTGGGCGATGGGCCTTTTACAGGTGATTAAACGATTGCTGCCGCGCCTGTCTGAACGTGTTGCCCGGACAGACAAGCAATTTAAGGCGGACGCGCAATTTAAAAGGTGTTGCTATTTTAAAGTTTAAAATCAATATTTACGCAATGTCCTGGTCGAAATGAAATAAACAAAATTCCCCATGCGCCTCCTCCTCACCTCCGCTGGAATCTCCAACCCAAGCATCCACAACGCATTAACAGATCTGCTTGGCAAACCGGTTAGCGAATCCAATGCCCTTTTCGTACCCACTGCCATCTACGGCATCCGCAACGGCGGCGACATTGTGCGAAGGGTAATCTGCGGTCAATTAGGCGACCCTTTTTGCGATATGGGCTGGAAGTCATTAGGCTTATTGGAACTCACTGCGCTGCCCAGCATTAAGCGGGAACTTTGGGTGCCCCTGTTAGAAAACACAGA
Organism: Bacteroidota bacterium; assembly: GCA_040389845.1. Classification (GTDB taxonomy): domain Bacteria; phylum Bacteroidota; class Bacteroidia; order Sphingobacteriales; family Sphingobacteriaceae; genus Mucilaginibacter. Next base: position 32,320 of record JAZJZL010000171.1, on the reverse strand, counting down.
CGCCCTGCTGGTTGGCGGCGGCGACTGCCAGTATTTAACCTATTGGATGCAGCAGTCCGGCCTGGCGGATTTGCTGCCCCTGCTGTTGCATAAAATGGTGTACGTAGGCCTGAGCGCCGGCAGCATGATTATGACCAGGTACGGAACCACCTACGGCAATCATACCTTACCCGTCAAAACTGACAAGTCGCTGGGGCTGCTTAATTTTGCCATTCATCCGCATTTGGATTACCCTGCGTTTCCGGATAACTCTATGGCCAACCTGGAAAAATTGGCCGCTACCCTGCCCATGCCATCGTATTTAATTGATGACCAAACAGCCATTAAGGTAGTCGATGGTATAGTTGAGGTGATATCTGAAGGGATTTGGAGGCTTATCAATCCCTAAACATTCATCCGTACAGGCGGAACTATTCCCCGGCGATGACTAAATTTGACTATGCATTCAACCGGCGCCCCCAAATTAACCGAACTTACAGATCTTTCTTTCCCGGCAATACATCAAATGCTCGATGAATCCATGCGCGCCGGTTACCAGTTTATCCAAAGGACCATTGATGATTGGGAGAACGGAACAAACCGGTTCTCCGGGCCCGGCGAAAAGCTGTGGGGTTTGTTTTTAGGATCCGATCTTGCCGGCATTTGCGGACTCAACCGCGACCCCTACACGCCGGAACCAAACGTTGGCCGTGTGCGGCATTTATATGTCATGGAGGCACACCGGCGAAAAGGTTATGCCTCTTTATTGATGAATGTGATAATGCATGAAGCCAGGCAGCATTTCACCGTGCTGCGCTTATTAACCGACAACCCTGCAGCCGCAAAATTCTACGAAAAGCTGAGCTTTCAAAATGTGAATGGCGATAAGGTAAGCCATATCATGATTTTTTGAAAGCAAATTATCCTACAGAACCAACCATTTTGATAGGCCAGAGTATACTGCACCTATCTTTCACTATACTTTCTATGACCCGTAGGGTCTACCGCTTTGTAGCATGAAGCATATAAAGAACGTATTGCCTCGTAGAGGCTACCCCTAATCCGCTATACAAATACTGAATCCGGTCGCAGGGTAGCCTCTACGAGGCAATATTTTGTTTGTTATCGTTTTCTACAAAGCGGTAGACCCTACGGGTCATAGCTAATCTGACGTGTAACATGCAAGTATGCGTGGCTTGACTGGGTAGATAAAACAAAAAGGGGCCCTCTACCGAAGGCCCCTGCTTAATCAATCAACTTAGTTAAATCCAGCAATCTCAACTGTATCTTAACTAATACTTTTCGTACAGCTTTTGTGCAAGCTTTAGCTATCAATTATTTTGCTACCCAAATCTTTTTGCTGGTAAGGTCGCTGCCGCCTGTTTCAGCTTTCCAATTGGTATTGTTATACAGCTGCTCGTCGCCGGGGTACTGGTAACGCTGCAGACTGCCGTAGTTTTGCGTATATCCTGCCGGGTTAGCCGGGTCGGCCGGGGTTGCGCCGCCGGTCCTTCTCATCAATGTCCAGGCTACCCAGGGCTGGCGGAAAAGATCAACCCATTCCTGCGCATAAATCAGGCTAACTGCATTGGCCGCATTAAAGGCCACTTTCGGGTTGGTAATTACTGCATTCATAGTAGCGTCATCCGGTGTAGCCGATGCTGGCTTGTTTACGGTCCAAATTGGGGAAGTAAAAGCCATTGTGCTCCAGAATGTAAGAGACGCTTTAATACCTGCCTCATATTCAGATTGGGCTGTCCCCATGTTCTGGGCTACGCCGGCAATACCACGGGCATACACTTCAGCTTTCAGGAAATGTACTTCAGCAGGAGAGATAAAAATTTCGGGAACAGTACCTGCTGAGCCTGTAAGCCCATCGCGGCCCCAGTAATAGTTGTAGTCGGAATACAGGTTGCCCGCTTTATGCAGGGTCCAGTCGCCGTCTCTTTCTGTATTATACGGATCGCCGCCGTCGGATATCGGCGTAGTTGGGTTTTGCGGATAGGGTACCCACTGGTTATTTCCGTTTACTTCGAAATATATCTTACAGCGCGGGTCGAATATGCCACTGCCGTCGGTGTTGTTATTATTGGTGAACAAGTTCCACATGGTTGAGCCCATGCGTGCACGGCTTTCCTGGCGGAAAAAAGCACCACGGCCACCTGCATTAATATCGAAGGATATGCCGGGAATATTTGTCGCGTTCAAACCGACAACATCGGCAACAGCGTCTGTTAATAAAGGCTTGCTCAACGCATCGGCTATGATCGGCCCTGCGGTTGTTGCGTCCTTATCATACATGGTAAGCGCATACCGCAAACGGAGCGAGTTGGCAAACTTTACCCATTGGCCAATGTTATTCAACAACAGGAATTCGCTTGAGCCAAATGTAAATTGGTTAGCGTTGGTATTTAAGTTATTTACTGCCCACGTTAAATCGTTCAGGCAGGAAACATAAATAGCCTGCTGCTTGTCATAAGGCACATTCAGGTCGGTAGTAGAGCCCGAGTAGGCTTTTCCCGCTTTTGAATATGGCATATCGCCATAAAGGTTCGATAGCTCAAGCGCCTGGTATGCCCGCAGCACTTTCAGCATCGCTTTTGCGTTGGTGTAGGTTGCCGAGTCGGGGTTTGTTTTCAGCGAGGTAAACATCTGGTTTATACCGGCTAAATTCTGGTAAAAACCGTTCCAGTTTGCGCCGCCGCCATAACCGTAGTCAGACGCAGCGTATACAGCTCCCTGCTGAGTAATGGGATAAATCCACCGCTCGCCCACGTTATCCATGCCCTGGGCTGTAACATCCAGGTTAGCGCCGATACTGGTATAAATTTGTGTAAAGGTGGCAGATGCCGAACCGTTCCACACCGCATTTATTTTTTCGAAATTCTTGGTACAAGAGGCAAGAATCGCAACAAAAGAAACCGCGGCGGTTATTATCGCTGTCTTTCGTTTTATATTATAATATTTAAACATGACGTTAATATTTTAAATGTTTTAAACTATGTTTAGAATCCTGCTTTTACAGAAAAACCATAAGAACGCACGCCCGGCAAACCTCCGAACTGTATACCCTGCACGTTTGAAGTGCTGACGATACTTTCAGGGTTTATCCTGTCAGGCAGAGTGGTAAATATGTAAAACAAGTCGCGGCCTATCAATGATACCGAAAGCGATTGGAACATCTTTGTTTTCTCAACCAGGGCTTTCGGCAGGTTATAGGTGATGTTCACCTCGCGCAGTTTTCCCCATGAGTCGTTAAATATCGAATTGGTACGCACAATAGGGTTATTATCCCACGACTGATAGTTGCCCGCATATTTCCACCATGAATTCACAACATTGTTGTTTGGCGTGTAAGCGCCGCCGCCGGTTGATACAACGCCCGGTAAAATTACGCCCACATTACCTTTGGTTCCGTCGGGGAAGGTATAAGGCAAGCCGCCGCCGTTTCGTTCAACAACGGTTTCCGGTGCCAAACCCTGGCCCATAATGGTGGCATAATCACCCGACCATATCTGGCCGCCAATCTTGAAATCAGCCAAAACATACACACTGAAATTTTTATAGCGGATATTCTGAGAGATACCGCCTGTAAACTTCGGCGTAGCATTACCTATCTTCACAATATCGCTTGATGTAGCATATTGCGAGCCAAGTACCGGCCCGTGCCCGGTGTTCATACCATCGGCATAAACCAGGTTTACTACCTTTTGGCCATTTTCGTATTTATAATCATACCCGTAAATGTTGCCATAGTTGTCGCCCGGGTTTACGCGCATCGAAACGCCGTCGCCGCCAAACCATGAGCCAAGGGGCAGGTAATTAATGCCCGGCTCTAATGCAACAACCTTGTTTTGGTTATGCGCCGCGTTCACCGTAACATCCCATGAGAGATTGGATGTTTTGATCACTTTCGCATTTACTGTTAACTCCACACCTTTATTTCTTAAGGCGCCCGAGTTAATTAATACGCTGTTTAAGCCAGACGAATTAGCAACCGAAATCGTTAATTGCTGATGGTCTGAATAGGTATTGTAATAAGTGAAATTCACATTCAACCTGTCATTGAAGAAGCCCAGGTCAGGTCCGATTTCAAATGAACGTGAGCGTTGCGGGCCGATATCCGTCGGGAAGGTACCCGGCAGCGACAAGCCTGTTTGAAAACCCGGCGTATTTACGTTTGAATAAATCAACCCGTTTTGATAAGGGATATAAGAGTTTGCGCTGGATGCCTCGCTGATCCTCAATTTACCATAGCTCAGCCAGTTTTTAACGGCGCCCAAATCAAACGCATCGGTAAATACAAAGCTTAAGCTGGCCGATGGGTAAGTGTAATGCCAGTGTGCCGGGCGGAAGGTTGAAGACCAGTCGCTGGTTTCTGATAAATCTAAAAACAGGTAGTTTTTGTAAGATAGGTTAAGCAAGCCATACAGCGAGTTTATCTCCATTTCATTCCTGTTCTCTGTAGGCCGCGGATAGTCGGCAACGGCGCCTGCATAGTTACTCAGGTTATAAATAAGCGGATAGTTAAACGGACCGGGATTTAATGCCGCCAGGTCGGTCATGTGCGTATAAAAGCGCCTTGCACCCACCGAAAAGTTAACATTGAATTTATTGGCGATATTCTCTTTGTGAAAAATTAACCGGCCGTCAAGGTTTTCGGTGGTATTTTTCGACAGGTCGTTTCCATATTTACCATTCAATAAACCTGCCGGGTCTGTAGGCCTGTTCATGGTTTCGTACTGGTTGGTAAAATAATTTAGGCCAACATTACCGCTTGCCCTAAGCCATTTGGATATTTCAGCGTTAAGCGAGATAGAGCCCACCAGCTGATTTTGCGTAAGTGTTGTAATGTTATTGTAAGTGCCCCACCAGTAATATTGTTGTCCGTATCCCCATGGCGCCTGTTTTAATATTGGGTTTTGCGAACCGTCCGGAAGGCTGCTCAACCCCTTTTCTATTGGCTGATAGTCGGCAGGGATGTTATAAACGGTCATGTAGCCAACGCCGCCCTGGTTGCCGTTTTCAGCATAAATATTTACCGGGTTATACCTGTTTTGGTTGATATAGCTGGCTGTAGCTTCAATTTTCACTTTCGGGCTTACATTGATAGATGAACCCATGTTGAAAGTGTTGGTTGCGCTGTGGCTGTTATAAGTTATCGCGTCATTGGTCGACCGTGTGTACGAAACACGCAGGGTACCTAACTCGCCGCCGCCTGAAAAGGATACATTGTGCGTTTGCGTGTTGCCCTTTTTGTAGAAGCTTTGGAAGATGTTAGGGTTGGCTGTATATGGCCTGGTTTTCCCGTCCCACCACATTATGGGCTGGCCTGACATCCTTGGGCCCCATGAAGCACCATCACCCGGGAAACCGATATAGTTGTAGAACGGACCGCCGGCAGGGCTAACCTGGCCCGGGCCTGCATAAGCGCCCGGTATATTGCCCAACGAACCGTAAGGGTCGCCTTCTATTTGTTCTTCCCTGTCGTTACCGTTGCCATCTTTATAAAATGCCGGGTTGGCAGAATATAAGGTTTCTGTCATGCCGTTTCCGTATTCATGCTGGGTTTTTATGGTCCGGTATGGGTCGTTAAAACGGATTGAATAGCTGTAGTCAACGCCAAAACCTTTCTTTTTTCCACCCTTTTTGGTAACTATAAGCACAACCCCGTTTGCACCGCGCGCGCCGTATAAAGCTGCAGCTGTAGGGCCTTTCAGTACGTTAATGCTTTCAACGTCGTCAGGGTTTAAGGTATTTAAAAAAGATCCAAAGTCGGTTGGTGGCTGCGAAACGTCGGTATTTCCCTGGTTTAACGCATCAACGTTTGATTGGATAACACCTTTTGGCTGTATAGGTTCGTTACTTACAATAACGTTATCCACTACAATTAAAGGTTGGTTGCTGCCGTAAAGGTTGTTGTTACCGCGTATAACAATACGGGTTGAAGCACCTTCAACACCGTTAGGTACGGTAATATTTAAACCCGACACTTTACCCATTAAACCCTCGGCAATGCTTGGCGGCGCTGCCTGGGTAATATCAGTTCCCGAAACACTCTGGGCCGAATAACCCAGCGAGCGTTTTTCGCGCTTTATACCCAATGCCGTAACCACCACATCGCCAAGCGAATTGGATCCCGGTTTAAGGGCGATGGTTATATTGGTTCTGCCACCTACTATAACCTCCTGTGTTTCGTAGCTGATAAATGAAACCACCAGCACTGCCGATTCATCCGGAACAGTTAAGGTGAAGGCGCCGTTTACGTCGGCAGATGCAGCCAGATTGGTATTTTTCACCCTTATGGTTGCACCGGCAAGCGGTTCGCCCTTCTCATCAACTACCTTTCCTTTTACAGTAACCGGGGCAACAGCCGTTTGCTGTACCTTTCCTGCGCCATCGGTTGTTTTTGCTGTAAGTACTATCGTGTTTTGTACTATTTTATAGCTTATCGGCAAATTTTTAAAGCAAAGGTCCAGAGTGTTTTCAAGTGTAAGATTTTTAACGTCGAGCGAAACCTTGTAGTCTTGTTTCACCACATCCGTTTTGTACCAGAAAGTGTAACTGCTTTGCTTTTCAATTTTGTTTAGCACTTTTTCAAGCGGTACATTCTTTTCGGTTAATGTTATGTTTTGCCCCATCGTTGTTGCACTTACGTGGAGGCTAACCAGCATAATTATAATGGCAGTCAGTTTCATAACGAGTAATGTTTTTTTCAGCCAGCTTCTATGAGGCATAGGCTGCTGTTTTGTAATGAAATTCATAATTTTTTTTGACAAGTTCTAATTGGAAAAAAAGTAAAGTTTGGTTGGTGGTATTTCTCAGCCTAAACCTGCAAAACATGCATGAGTTAAGCTGATAAATGCGTGGGGCCTTGCCTTGGTCATTTGAATTATGGGGGTGTGTAATTATTTTACGATAATCTTGCTCCTTTCTATTTTAAAGTTCATTCCGCTCAGTTCCAGTATTTTCAACACATCCGATGCTTTCGAGTTCCTCGAAATTCTGCCGTGATAGGTTGCATTGGATACTTCGCCCTGGTATTCAACATCTACATTATACCAGCGGCCAATCTGCCGCATAATTGTTTTCATATCGGCATTGTTAAACTGGAACATGCCGCTTTTCCATGCGGTTATCTCGTCGGTATCCACATCATTACGCACTTCGGCCAGGCCGTTGTTTTTGAGCAGGTATTGCTGTCCGGGCTCAATAACCTTTTGCGTTTTACCTGTAAATATTCTGATACTTCCTTCTACCAGGGTGGTAGTCACAGCGTTTTCGTCGGCATAGGAGTTGATGTTGAATTGGGTGCCGATATCCTGCACAGTTTCGCGGGCTGTTTTTACCTTGAAGGGTTGGCTTGCGTCGTGCTTAACGTCAAAGTAGGCCTCGCCGGTTAGTTCAACAACCCTTTCGCTGCCGGTAAAGGCAGTCGGAAATTTCAAAGAGGATGCAGCATTCAGCCACACTTTTGTACCATCCGCAAGCACCAGCTGGTATTCTCCGCCTTTAGGTGTGGTAAGCGTATTGTAGCTAATTTCGGCTGATTTTGAACCAGTGCTGGCATCGTACGATAGTTTGCCGCCTTCTTTGGTAACCTGTGCACCGGGCTGGGCGGTAAACAATCCATTCTTTAGGCTGTCAACATCTATTTTCGAACCATTGGCCAGGGTTAGTGTAGCCTTGTTGCCACCGGGCAGCAGGTCGTGTTTCTGGGCGAAGTAAGTAGCAGGTTTATGCTTTAGCTTAGTGACAACAACTGCGGCAGCTGTAGCAAATAGCAAAAATGAAGCAGCCACCCTGAAATACCGCCTGCGGTAAAGCGGCCTGTAAATTTTGTTACCCTGGCTAATGCGCGCATCTATGCCCTGGCGCAGGTTGGCCTTAAGCGCTTCAAGCTCTTCCGGAGTTAAATCGTCGGTAACATCCGGCTCTTCAGTGAAATGCGCATAATAGCTTTCAATGGTATTTCTTTCCTCTTCGGACGCGGTACCATTTAAATATTTCTCTACCAGCTTTAAAAAATCAGGTTTGTGACTAGAAGGCATAAATTGGCTTTTTTATACATGTGTTAAAAAATGTATAAATCTCCCATGCTGGATGAAAATATTTTTTGAGAGGGATGTAAGGTTAATGTTGAGCCAAAAGACTTTGAAATTTTATTTGCACTCTATAATATTAATCGTAATATTGCGATATAATTATGGGGACTACCAAATCAGAAATATATACAGACGAGCAAAATAAGCTGGCCGTACAATTGAAAGCGATTGCACATCCTGCCCGCATAGCTATACTGCAAGAGCTCATAAAAGCAAATGCCTGTATCTGTGGCGATTTGGTGGGAGAGCTGGGTTTAGCCCAGGCGACCATCTCGCAGCATTTAAAAGAATTGAAGAATGCTGGTTTGATACAGGGTACTATCGAGGGAGTAAGCGTTTGTTATTGCATTGAACCCGAAGCATGGAAGAACCTGCAAAATGAGCTTAACGGCTTGTTCGCTTCTTATAAGGATACTAATAGCTGCTGTTAAAAAAATTTATTTATATCAATCGTAATATTGCAATTAATATGGAAACAAATGACCAACTTAAAGAGCTTGTAAGGCAGAAATACAGCGAGATTGCTTTACAGAATAAAGACGCCAATGCTGCCTCATGCTGCGGCGCTACCTGCTGCTCAACAGAAGTGTATAACATCATGAGCGATGATTACACGCAAATGGAAGGCTACAATGCGGATGCCGATTTGGGCCTGGGCTGCGGACTACCAACCCAATTCGCCAAAATAAAAAAAGGTGATGTGGTGATAGACCTGGGCAGCGGCGCGGGTAATGACTGCTTTATAGCGCGTGCCGAAACCGGCGAAACCGGGAAAGTTATCGGTATCGATTTTACACCGGCCATGATAGATAAAGCCAGGGGGAACGCTGAAAAGCTTGGCTTTCATAACGTAGAGTTCAGGCATGGTGATATAGAACACATGCCGGTAACCGCAGGCTCTGCCGATGTGATAGTAAGCAACTGCGTATTAAACCTTGTGCCTGATAAGGATGCGGTTATCAAAGAGATATTCCGCGTACTTAAACCCGGCGGTCACTTTAGCATATCAGACGTGGTGCTGATAGGCGAATTGCCCGACGCACTCAGAAAAGATGCCGAAATGTATGCAGGCTGTGTAGCCGGCGCCATCCAAAAAGAAGCCTACTTGCAATTAATCAACAGTAACGGCTTTCAAAATATTATCGTTCAAAAAGAGAAAGTGATTACCGTTCCGGATGATATATTGGCGAAATACCTTAATGCTACTGAGTTGGAAAGCTTTAAAAGCGGCAGCACAGGTATATTCAGTGTAACGGTATATGCCGAAAAACCGGCGAATTGCTGCGAACCAGGATGCTGTAAATAAACCCTTAAAAATAATAATTATGAAAAATGTGCTGGTGCTTTGCACCGGGAACAGTTGCCGCAGCCAACTGGCAGAAGGTTATCTTCGGGATTTTGCGGGCGACAAGGCGCAGATATACAGCGCCGGTATTGAGACACACGGCGTAAACCCAAAAGCGGTGCAGGTAATGGCGGAAGATCACATCGACATAAGCGGCCATACGTCAAACCATGTGGACGAATATATTGACATCCCATTTGACTATGTGATAACCGTTTGCGATAATGCGAACGAAGCCTGCCCCTTCTTTCCGGGTAAGATAGAACGCTTTCACTACAATTTTCCAGACCCTGCCAAAGCAAAAGGAACGGACGAAGAAATCATGCACGAGTTCAGGCGCGTCCGGGATATGATAAAAGTATACGTCACCGACTTTGTGAACGCTCATTTATGAGAAAATATCTTGCTGAGCTCATCGGAACGTTTATCATGGTTTTTTGTGGCACCAGTGCAATGGTTATCGACCAACAAACCGGCGGCGCGGTCACGCATGTCGGCGTCGCTATTACCTGGGGCCTTATTGTTATGGTGATGATTTATGCTTTAGGTGAGGTATCAGGGGCACACATGAACCCTGCCGTCAGCATTGCCTTTGCGGTTGCGCGGCGCTTTAAGGTAACTTTGCTGCCCGGTTACATTATCAGCCAATTGGCAGGCGCAGTGTTAGCCAGCCTTAGCCTGAAATTGTTGTTCCCCTCAAGCCCATTATTAGGTGCAACGTTACCGGCAGGTTCAGAAATGCAGTCTTTTGTGCTGGAACTATTGCTCACTTTCTTTTTAATGCTGGTAATTATGCAGGTTGCGCATGGCAGCAAAGAACAAGGCATGTTCGCAGGTATTGCTATCGGTGCAGTGGTTGGCCTGGAGGCAATGTTTGCCGGACCGATATGCGGTGCATCAATGAACCCCGCCCGCTCTGTTGGTCCTGCCATCATATCGGGGCATATCGAACATCTTTGGCTGTATATCGTTGCTCCTATGGTCGGAGCTGCTTTAGCGATACCGATATGGAAATACCTTTGTGAACCAGCCGTAATATCAACTGATATATCAGCATAGGATTTCCGCATCCATGATGCGGAAATTCTTTATTCCTTTACCCGGTTCCGAAATACCAACATCACATAATCACCAACACCGATATAATCTTGCCTAAGTGCACGCGAAGCGATTTTATGGAAGTGGTAAACTGGTTTTGTACTGTTTTCTGCGAGATATTCAGTATCTCGCTTATTTCGCGGGTGGATAGCTCTTTATCGAATTTCAGGATAAAAACCTGGCGGCGTTTTTCGGGCTGTAGCTGCAGCCACGTTTCTATACATTCGCGCAGCTCTTTTTCATAAAAAGCAGAGGCAGGGTCTGCCGCGGCAACGGCCATACAATCAATAGGTTCTACAAATGCGGTAACGTTCTTATTTTTTTTGTAGAGAGAAAATACCTGGTAGCGGGCAGCCGAAAATAAATATGCCGAGAGGTTTTCAATTTGTCTTTCTTCGCGTTTCAGCCATAAATCAGCGAAGACATCCTGTATAACATCGGCACAAAGCGACTCGTCTTTTAGCCTTTTATAACATTCATTGTACAATTTAAGCCAGTAACGATCATAAATTTCATTATACGCGGCCTCGCTGTCCTGCATTAAAAGGGCAAGTAACTGGTGGTCAGTATATGAATTAAACAATCTCATAGTCCCAAAATGAGATAACAGGTCGTTTTAAATAAATTAGGAGATACCCCGGATTTACAATTGTGCTACAATTGTACAACTAAATTTAAAAATAATAAATAATTAAAATAATAAGTGATTTTTAAACAGCGGCAGATAAGAATGTTACAGCCGCAAGGATTTATTATTGTAATCTTCGGTCGTGCATCAATAAATATCAATCAATTTGCCCCAATCCCATCCGCTGGTATACACAAAAACTTAAGCGTCCGGCGCTTAAATTGCCGGCGTTCAGGCAAAAGGCCTGAACGGGCGGCGGGTTCAACACACCAGTTTAAACCCCACCCCTCTCAAATTCATGATCTGCACGCCCGGCTCATCTTTTAATAGCTTGCGGATGTGCGTCATAAAAACATCCATGCTTCGGGTATTACAATAGCTGTCTTCGCCCCATATTTTTAACAGGGCCTCCGGAGCCTGCCATCAGTAGCGCTCAAGTAAAAAATAACTGATCCAATAACCGACCAGGGAAAAACCGACCGCTGCAAGTGCTATCCTATAAGTTCCATAAGATATATTCGTTATCTTACAACAGGAGAAATCCATCTGACTAGTTTTATATGGGAATAGATTTTTTTGAATCGATTTATGCGCATCGGCTGCTCAGGCCGGAAGATTATAAAGAAATCTGTAAAGCACATACCCGGATTGAGTTTTCGCAAGGGGATGAGCTTTTGAAAGCCGGCAAAATTGCAAAAGAGTTCTATATTATTGAAAACGGTCTGTTCAGGTCATTTCTTTATGATTATAACGGCAACGAAATAACTACCGAATTTTATTGCCCCAAAGAAATATTGATAGAATCTTTCTCGCTGTTCCACAGGATACCCTCCAAAGAAAACTTTCAGGCCCTATCCGATGGTGCAGCCTGGAAAATTGAATACGACACTTTCCAGGAGTTGCTTCATAAAATTGAAGGCTTTAGAGAATGGGGAAGAACCTGGGCGACAAATGAGTTATTTATCCTGAAACAACGCGCTATCAATGTGCTGACCGTTAGCGCTACGGACAGGTACTTGCAGCTTATGAAAGAAAGGCCGGACATCATCAGGCAGTCCCCGCTAAAGTATATCGCGTCGTATTTAGGCATTACCGATACGTCCCTCAGCAGGATACGGAAGGAAATTTCTACACTTTAGCATTACTTGCCGGATGACAAGTGTGTTTGATTTTACTGACGGTAATTTTGAATTATCGATTTAATTAAACACTAAAAAATGGAAAACACAATCAATTGGTTCGAGATTTATGTTGAAGATTTTGAACGTGCCGTGAAATTTTATACGCAAGTATTTAAGTGCGAACTGAAGGAAATTCCGGTAGATAATGAAAGACATTCGCAAATGAGGTATGCCATTTTTACGGGTGGCCAGGAAAGTGCAGGCGCAAACGGAGCACTGGTAAAGCTGGACGTAGCAAAGCCCGGAATTGGGGGCACATTTGTGTATTTCAGCTCTGAAGAGATCGATGCGGAATTAAGCCGTGTGGAAGCTGCCGGTGGCAAAATTGTCCGCCCTAAACAAGGCGTTGGAGATTTAGGCATTATCGCTTTAATAGAAGATACGGAAGGAAATATGATCGGCTTACGTTCAGCTAAATAATTGTTATTATCGTTTTCATCCCGCTTGTCCAGGCATTTTTGCCTGGACACAAAACAACCATCGTCCCGCTTAAATTGCCGGCGTTCAGGCAAAACGCCTGAACGGGCGGGCGGGTTCAACACACCAGCTTAAACCCCACCCCTCTCAAATTCATGATCTGCACGCCCCGCTCATCTTTTAATAGCTTGCGGATGTGCGTCATAAAAACATCCATGCTTCGGGTATTGTAATAGCTGTCTTCGCCCCATATTTTTAACAGGGCCTCCTGTCGTTCCAGCACATCGTTCTTTTTCAGCAGCATTAATTCCAGCAGGGCGCATTCTTTAAAGGATAGTGGATGCTCACCGGCCGATGTTTTCAATCGTTGCTGCACAGTATCCAGGCGGCAGTTAGCAAAGCCGTAAACTTTAGGGCTTTCAACAACATCATTGCTAACCTGCGTTTTAAACCGCTGCAGCAATGCCTCCATACGCACCAGCAGTTCATCCATGCTAAAAGGTTTTTTCAGGTAATCGTTTCCGCCGGATTTGAAACCCTCCACCACATCTGAAGTAAGGGCTTTGGCGCTAAGAAAAATAATGGGTAAATCTGCCTGGGCCTGCCGCAGTTCCTTAGCTAAAGTGTACCCGTCTTTTGAGGGTAGCATAATATCGAGTATGCAAATATCGGGTTGCATGGCGGCGTAAGCATCCATCACCAGGTTTCCATCCCCAACTACCTGCACGGTATAGCCACTGCTTTTCAGGCCATCGCTTACTATGCGCGCTAAAAACGGCTCGTCCTCTACATATAAAACCCTCCCGTTCATAATGCTGCTTTTAAGGTGATAATAAAACTAGCGCCACCGCCGGGCTCGCTTTTAACTCTAATTGTACCGCCATGTTTTTCAACCATCTGCCGCACATAATTCAAGCCGATCCCGGTGCCTTTTACGTTATGTGTATTGCCTTTTGCCGGTATTCGGAAAAACTTATCGAATATATTTTTCTGATAGATTTTATCTATACCCGGTCCATTATCCTTAAAACTGATAATAATCACATCAGCATCACAGGTACAGCTTATTTCGAGCAACAAACCGCTGCCGGTATACTTAATGGCATTATCAGCCAGGTTATAAAAAATATTGGTAAGATGCACAGGGTCGCCAAAAACAAAGCAAGGCTCGGCCGAGGGATGAAATTCAATGCCGGAATTTGTGTTTAACAATTGCAGCTGCATAGATGCCACAACCTGCTGCAAGCCTGTTTGCACATCGTAAAGCTCCGGGTTAAACGGAATGGCTGCATTGCCGTCCACGCCAATATTAAGGGCCTTTTCTACCATCAAATCCAACCGCTGCAATTCGTGCCGGCTGATATCGATATAGTTTTGCAAAGTCTGCGGGTCGCTGGCGAGGTTATATTTTTGGATAGATTCAAGCGCGAGGGACACCGTTGCTATCGGGGTTTTCAGCTCATGCGTCATGTTGCGGGTAAAGTCGGCTTTGGCATCGGCATAAAGCCGGGCATTTCGCAGCAGTCTTAATATAATATAAAAGGCCGCGCCGGTTAGCAGCATCATCAGCACTGCCGAGGCCACATAATAACGCATGCGATACCATACCACCTTGCCAATAGCAGGCAGGCAAAGCTGATATTTGTAATGGTCCTGTATCCCGTAAAGATAGCCATTGCTGGTATAGGCAGGCATCAACCCTTTTGGCAGGTTGCTTTGCTGCAAACTGGTCATGTTGAAGTTATAAATATTATAATACACGGGTGAAGTGATACCCATTTGCAGCAGGCCGGCCGCCACGCCCTTTTTCATTGAAATAAGCGATAAGCTGTCTATACGGTGCAATTGTTCCGGAGTCAACCCTGTGTTCGATGTAACCGGCTGGCTATTGTTCTTTTTTTTTGGCGACCCCGGCAGCCGGAAATTCATAAATAGGGCAGTGCTATCATCGCCGCTCTCGATGCTGAACTTGGTTGACAACCCGCTTTCTACCATATTATCAAGCGCCCGCCGCAACTGTGCCCATTGCGGCGACAAAAAAAGCTGCTTTACGCGCTTAAGGTTCTGTGGTTTCTCGAAAGCTGAAACGCCCCGGTACCAGCTGGTTTGCGCCGTTGTGCCTACCAAATGCTCAATGTCATCCTTCAGCTGCTTTTGTTGTGCCGAAAAAAGCTGGCGCAGCCAAACCACCTGCAGCCCCCCGCTCACCAGCAGCGAAAGCGCTACAATTACAGTTGTATATTTAGGATTGAACCGGTTCACGGTGTGAAGTTCCTCAAAATTTGGCTTTTACCATCGCCTCAATATACGATTTAACTCTATTTAACTGTATTTAACCCCTGTTTAGGAAGCAGCAAAATAGCTTTGTTAAAAATTAAATCATGATGAATAGCATATACAAAAAACTTTGCCTGCTTTTAGCCCTTACACTGGCAGCGGGCACCAATACCTTCGCGCAGCAGGAACATATAGATGAAGCTGCATTCGCAAAAATCAGGAACGCTGAATTAACCAATTCGCATATCCCGCAAATAGCACATAACCTAACTGACGTAGCCGGGCCAAGGCTTCCAGGGTCGGAAGGGTTTACACACGCAGCGAAATGGGCGGTAGCAATCATGAAAAAATGGGGACTGGCCAACGCAATGATGGAACCTTACGGCGAATTCGGCAAGCAATGGGACCTGCAGGATTTCAGTATCTCCATGAAAGCGCCTTATTACTCACCGCTTCACGCTTACCCGGAACCTTGGTGCGGCAACACCAATGGAACGGTACGGGGCAAAGTAATTCTGCTTACGTCACAACAGTTTAATGATACTACTTATATCATCAGACACAGCGCTGATCTAAAAGGAAAAATCATTCTAATTGCGGCTAAGCCACTGCCTAATCTGCAGGATTTTAACCCGCCTGCCAAACGTTACACACAGGCCGAATTGGATACCATTGATGAGCAGCATCCCGTTTTGCGGGCCGATATAGAAAATGCCATTACCAGGAGTAAAGTACGTGCACGGATAGAAACGCTCCTGAAAAACTCTGGGGTGCTCGGCCGTATTTCTGCCGGTACCTATGATAATAAGAATGGCAAGGTGCTGGTACAGTCATCGCTCGGCTATAAGCTTACCGACCCGGAGTGCATACCAAGAGTACTCATGGCTTATGAAGACGGACAGCGCATCAGCCGTTTGATTTTATCGGGCCACGATGTGGAAATTTCGCTGAATATCCAGGGCAAATTCTCTACTGCCGATACCAAAGGCTATAACGTGGTTGCAGAAATCCCCGGCACCGACCCTAAGCTAAAAGCGGAGGTGGTGATGCTTGGTGGTCACCTGGATTCCTGGCAGTCATCTACCGGCGCGACCGATAATGCCGCAGGATGTATCGTGGTGATGGAAGCTATGCGCCTGCTGGACTCCCTCGGACTAAAACCGAAACGCACTATCCGCGTAGCGCTGTGGGACGGAGAAGAACAGGGTCTTTATGGTTCATACAACTATGTAAAGAACCACTTCACCAACGCCGATTACTCGCCCAATGCAGCACAGAAAAAAGTATCGGCCTATTTTAATATGGATTACGGAACCGGCAAAGTGCGCGGCATTTATACCCAGGGCAACCAGGCTATTAAACCGGTATTCGAGCAATGGTTCATTCCCTTCCACGACCTTGACGCTAAAACCGTAACTACCAAAAATACCGGCTCAACCGACCATATTTCATTCGATTGGGCAGGCATCCCCGGCTTCCAGTTTATCCAGGACCCGCTCGACGAGGACAATACCCACCACACCAACCTCGACGATTACGACCACCTGGCCATCGAAGACCTGAAACAATCCGCCATCATCATCGCCTCATTTGTTTACCAGGCCAGCATCCGGCAAGACCTGCTGCCAAGAAAGCCATGGGTGAAGGAAACGTTTTTGTTTGATGGGTTGTAGATTTAACTGATTAGAGGTTAGCGATCAGAGATCAGGAAGCGCGTTCCTGATCTCTGATTATTAAGGGATCAAAAAATAAATCACCTGTAATTTAGGTCAACTTCGCCGCCCGGCGAGCTATTACTGATGATTTGGCAGTTCTGCCCGTTATCGGTAACGTTATTGAAAGCCTGCCAGTCGGGTACAGCTTCGGTATCGCCCGTTTTTAACTCTATAGCGGTCATGGCGGTACCGTTTATATTTGGATAATCCGAAAACTGCTTAAAACCATAACATTCCAGTGTTTCGTTAGCCCATACCAGCTCTTCGATATCCGTTACCGGCAAATCTGTATTATATCCCTCAAAAGATGAGTTGTAATCGAAACGGCTTCCCGACTGACCGGTTAAAGTCATTATTCCCCTGAGTGTGTCTCCTGTATTAACAGGAACAAGAGAGCTATGGCAGGCCAAACCAGACTGCGGTGAACCTACGTACCAATTAGCTATAGCCCAATAGTTGCCACCCCCCGCCGGCGAAACTCCCCATTGCAAAACAGGCTGCAGTATTACGTTAAACCCGGCATTTTCAATGCCGTTAAAGAGATAGATCAGCTGGCCGTTAGTTGTTGCCGGCGGCGGCGGAACAACCCAATCTGTACTGAAAAACGTTATCGGGGAGCCCGTATCATTTGTCCAGCCGGAATAAATAATCCATTGGCTGGTAATTGGCGCAGCAATGCCTGCCGCCAGTGAAGCCTGTTTACCTTTTGAAGCCGCTTGCCTGAGCGCCTGGCGGGTTTTCGTTTTTGATGTGTTGGTCTTTCCCAGGTATTTTACTACCGTCCCTGTACCTGTATGGATTTTTTTCAGAACCCCATCGCTTTCGTTAATATGATAACCATTTTCAATTAGATGGACGTTTGACTTTGGCCTTAAACCGCCGGGCGTCACCACCATTTCTTCTAATTTCCGGTTCCCGGCAAGATTTACTTTTCCCATGGTATATTAGGTTGGGTTAAATACATTTTGTTACTGTGACAGCCTTCTCTGTCGTTAAGGACTCAAAGCTAGCGCTCAGATCAGGGCGAAAAAAGGGGATTTTTCCGGTATTTTAAGCGAGGGATTCAGTCGTCTTATTCAAACGTGTTACAGTCATAAAATGATATTTTTTTTATCATACCTGATAATAAGTAAAAAATATCTCGTTAATTATTACTTTTTTTCACGCTGCCCGTCAAATTTCATCTTAACTACAGAATGTTAATTTATCATTGCATAAATAGTTAAACTAAGATAGCACGTGGCGAGTAAGGAGAACGGTTTACAGATTTATAAAAAAGCGTGCAAATTAATGGGTAACCGTTTCGAGTTAAGCGTGGTGGCCGACGGCCAGCAGCAAGCCGACTACGTAATTGATGCAGGCGTTAAAGAGATACAGCGTATAGAAGCCCTGCTTACCACATTCAGCGATTCCAGCGAGACAAATATCATCAATGCTAATGCAGGTATTAAGCCCGTGCTCGTTAGCCGCGAAACTTTTAATCTTATTAACCGATCGATAAAAATATCCGACCTCACACAGGGAGCTTTTGATATTACCTATGGTTCCATCGACAAAAAACTTTGGAATTTCGATAAAGAAATGACAGAGTTGCCCGACGAGCAAACTGCAAAAAAAATGGTGCAGCTTATCAACTATAGAAACATTGTGCTTGATGAAGAAAACTGTACCGTTTTTTTGAAGGAAAAAGGCATGCGCATCGGCTTTGGCGGCATCGGCAAGGGCCTCGCTGCGGAACGTGCAAAACAGGTTATGAAATTGCATGGCGCAGAAAGCGGCGTGGTGAATGCGTCGGGCGATTTGACAACCTGGGGACTACAGCCCGACGGAAAACAATGGACCATAGCGATAGCCGACCCCAACAACGCACACCTGGCATTTTCATATATGGAAATCAGCAACATGGCTGTAGCCACATCGGGCAATTATGAAAAATTTGTCATCATCGGCGGCAAAAAATATTCGCACACCATCAATCCCCGCACTGGCTTACCTATAAGCGGTATCAAAAGCGTAACCATCATAACCACTAATGCCGAACTGGCTGATGCCATGGCTACACCTGTGGCTATAATGGGTGTTAATGCCGGGCTGGATATGATCAATCAAATAAAAAACATAGAAGCCATAATAATTGATGATGACGACAGGTTATATACATCAAAAAACATAAGTATTAAATAGCCCCTATTATATATGATAAAGTTAAAGGTAAATATTGCCGCTTGTTTACTACTGTCTTTGTGCCTCGCTTCGTGCGTGCATTTAAAGGAGTATCAAAAAAGCCGTCTGAACGATTCCGAAATGGCATTAGGGAATCGTAAAGTCGAAAAAAATGAATTGAATTTCCAGTCGTACAGGGAGGCTGCCTCCGGCGCTAATGCCGGCAAAACGGGCGGTGGTTGTGGTTGTAACTAAAAACGAAACGGAAATTAATGAGAAAAATATATTTATCCGTTATCGGATTTTCGCTGCTATGCCGTTTAAACGCATCGGCGCAAGCAAGTAAAGAGAGCAAACCTGCAGGCCCTGCGCCGTTCACAGTATCGGCCCCGGCGCAAGCAGATACCACCGGGTATAAACCAAGAAAGCTGTATGTAGATGAGATAGACTTTGTTACCAGCTATTATGGCCAAACCGGCAACCACTCGGCAGTTACAGGTGGTATCGGCACCGAAAAGGTAACCGATATTGCCAATGGCTTAACGCTGAACCTGGTATGGCAAAATAAAGCCTATATTAAAAATACCCTGGAATTGGGCTTGGGGTTCGACTATCATTCCGCTGCATCGCAGGCATTTGTATCTAAAACAGGGGCCTCCTCTCCCACCGGAACCAGGCTATACCCATCATTAGACTGGACTGCCGAAAACACCAAAACCGGTACCAGCTATGGCGTCGGCGCCTATTATTCGGGCGAATTTAACTATC
The DNA here is from genome assembly GCA_040389845.1 of Bacteroidota bacterium. GTDB lineage: Bacteria > Bacteroidota > Bacteroidia > Sphingobacteriales > Sphingobacteriaceae > Mucilaginibacter. The sequence goes on along the minus strand of JAZJZL010000171.1, from coordinate 12,644 downwards.
AGTCGTTAGGCGCCGACCTGCATTTTTCGCAAAAAACAAGCGACAGGAACGGCGAATTTGCAGCCAAATTACAAGGCTATTTTGATAAGGTTACCCTAATTTATCCCTCAGAATTTGAACCGGCGGATAACTCCTCCGGCAGTTTTGGCGGAGATGGTCGCGG
>JAZJZL010000171.1:0-12471 GCA_040389845.1 Bacteroidota bacterium | reverse complement strand
GCCATCATAATTATGGCAGCAGCCCACGAACCACTTTATCCGGCTCGCTATCCTATTCGCAAATGATTAGCTCCCGGCTGCAGGTTATGTTTTTAGGTGATGTGGTTACCCAGCATGGGTTTTTAAGCCTGCCCTTTCACCGGGTATATTTTAACAATGGTAAAGACACTATTGAACGCCTGCCTTCATCCCGCTTTAAGCTGCCGGTAGGTTTCAGGCTCAATTATTTTTTGGGTGATAACATCATTATCCGGTCTTATTATCGTTATTATACAGATAACTGGGGGATACATTCAAATACAGCGGGTGTAGAGGTTCCGTATAAAATAACGCCGTTCTTTTCTGTCTCGCCGTTTTATCGTTATTATAACCAGTCGGCCGCAAAGTATTTTGCCCCATATCAGTCGCATGATGCCTCGGAACAATATTTCTCGAGCAATTATGAATATGCGAAGTTTAACAGCCAGTTTTTTGGCATAGGGTTCAGACTGGCACCGCCAACAGGTGTATTTGGCTGGCAAAATTTACATGAGCTGGAAATACGATACGGGCATTATACGCAAACAACCGACCTGGTATCAAATGTTATATCGTTGAATTTAGGATTTAAATAAAATGAAGCTACTTGTTATATATCTTGTCCTGTTTACCGGCGGGGCCGCCTGGCTCGGCAATTTCGATGCTGCAAAAACGCAGGCAGCGCACGAACATAAGCTGATACTCATTAATTTTTCAGGTTCCGACTGGTGCGGCCCCTGCATCCGCCTGCGAAAGGAAATACTGGAATCGGACGATTTTGAATCGTATGCGGCTGGTCACCTTGTTTTGGTAAGGGCCGATTTTCCACGCCTTAAAAAAAATCAGCTCAGCAAAGAGCAGGTTAAGCTTAACGAAACCCTGGCCGATAAATACAACAGCCAGGGCAAATTCCCCTATACTTTACTGGTTGATGAAAACGGAAAAATTTTAAAAGAATGGGACGGCTACCCCGACGAAACCGCAACGCAATTCATCAAACAAATTGATGGCATCGCCTCACGAAAATGATTATTAGTAATTGGAGATTAGGAAAGTGCTATTTCTAATCTCTAATTAACCAACCTCTAGTCTCTAAATCCTTAAAATCGTATTTTCGAGCCGGTTTACATTTCCAGTTCAATATGCCGGCAAACGATAAATTAACAACATATATACAGGAGTTCGGGGTTATGACTGATGACGAAGCCCGTATATTGAGCAGTTTTTTTAAAGAGGCAATAGTTAAAAAGAAGCAATTTATTGTTCAGCCAGGCTTTACTGCAAAAACCAGGAATTTTATTGCAACAGGCGCTATGAGAGCGTACGTTATCGGCGAAAAAGGCGAGGAACACACCATCCTTTTAGGAATTGAAAACTGGTGGATAACCGATTACGACAGTTATATTTTTCAGCAGCCTGCATCCATGTTTGTAGTTGCGCTGGAAGACAGCATTATTTTGCAACTATCTTTTGAGAAAGAACAGGAATTAAAAAAATCAAATCACAACTACGAGGCATTTTTCAGGGTGCGTGCCGAGATGGGCCATGCCTTTCAGCAAAAACGCCTGATTGCCAACCTGACCCTATCCGCAGAAGAGCGGTACAAATCCTTTTCAGAAGATTATCCGCTCATCGTTCAGCGGGTGCCACAATACACCCTGGCCTCCTATTTAGGTATGTCGACAGAGTTTTTATCGAGAATAAGGAGCAAAGCCAGGAAGAAAACAAGTTGAACTACATCAATTGTTTTTTTTGATGTAGTTCATTTTTTCAAACGCCTTCACGCCGCATCTTTGCAACATACGCACGGTGTTATCATTATACAATTACAGATTTAAGATGGAAAAAGGTATCGAATTAAAAACGTTAAAAAACGCGGAGATTTTGCTGCGTCTCACCATGATCATCACGCTGCTGGTGGCCGGTATAAGCAAGTTTTGCAGTAACGGAAATTTCCATAAGTATTACCTGAAGCTATTCACAAACCCCGGCTTAAGAATTAACCTGCCAGCTTTCCTTTTTGACATTTATCTAAGCTTAATCCCGTTTATCGAGGTCGGTATTGCATTGGCGCTGATAACCGGGTTAAAAAGGCGCTTATTTATAGTAGTGTGGATATTATATTTTATTTCGCTGGAAGTAGGGCATTATATCTTAGAGGAATTTACATCATCCGACCTAATTATACCCATTATACTATTTGGCATAGCAGCCTACATATTACCCGCTCACGATTCCTTCCTGCTAAAAAATAAAAGCAAATGACGGCAGGTCAGGTAAGACTCGGAAAATTCGGCCGGGGAAATTATGCCACCCTGATTTCGTGGGTTGAGAATGAAGAAGCGCTGCTGCAATTTGCAGGGCCGCTGTTTACTTTCCCGTTAACGGCAGAACAATTAGACGTTTCGCTAAGTGAGAAAAACAGGACTGCCTTTACAGTTATCGATAATGAAACAAATTTACCCATCGGTCATGCCGAAACATACCTGATGGAAAATTCGGTAAAAATCGGGCGTATATTAATCGGAAACGAAGCATACCGAAACAAGGGCCTGGGGCGACAAATTGTTGAGCTGCTATTAGCTTTTTCGTTCGCTAATTATGACAGGACGACCGTTGAGCTAAACGTTTTTGACTGGAACACAGCCGCCATAAAATGCTACGAAAGGGTAGGCTTCACCATAAATCCGGGCAAAAAAGTGGAAAGAAAAATAAAGAATGAAACCTGGACAGCGCTAAATATGACCATCAGCAAACTGAAATATGAAGAAGGTAAGGTCCGCTTAAATTAACTTACTATATTTTTCCGGCACAAAAAAGGCCAGAGACGTTTTATTAATCCCTGGCCTCTTAAGAGGTGTAATTTTTCCTGATCACTAATCAACCAGCCTCTAATCTTTGCAATGAAAAGCACGAGATGCCATCCTAATCTCTAACCCCTGATTAACTAATCTCTAATCAGCTAATCACCAATCTCTATTGCTTCTTCCAACTCCCTAAATTGTAATTAAAGCCAATCCCATATACAGCAGTGCTTTTCAGATCGAACGGTAGTGCGCCGGTAGAATAGCTTACAAAAAAGCCGTTGCTGGCCGTAAGCGCGCAAATAAAATAATTGGAATGAGCTATGTGGGCGTTTATTATCGCTTGCGGGGCGTTCAATTGGTGATACCAGCGATAATCGGCACTGAACCATATGGTTTGCCCCGCTACCTGGGCAGCCAGCGTTTTAAATGACGCTTCGAAACGTACGCGGGTAAATGGAGATAACGAGCCTGTAACTGCCTGGCGCAGGCTGTCGCTGGTGGGCACAACATAATCCAAACCAAAAAGAACCTCAGGAATGGCGACGCCTGAGACCGAAAATTTGTCGTTTGTGTTGGTGATCCAGCGGATAAGCGCAAACGGGTAATCGGGCAGGTTAAACCAGCGCAGCGAGCTGTAATCGCTGAAGCTGTTGGCTCCGGCGTTTATGAGTACAGATGGAACGAATTGGGTTTTTGAAAAATCCTGGTTACTCTCGAAAGACGCGGAGCCATTTAAGCCGATGTAATACTGGTCGGTAATGCGGGTTAGTTGCTTGGCTTGGTCCTGCATATCCCTCATCTTAGCCGTATCATGTGCTGCGATGGCATTGCTATACGCCAGTTTGATGGATCTTAGCTGATCTGCCTCTGCTTTGGTATTCTTTTTAGAGAAACCGCCCCAAAACCAGCTGCCATTATACACAAATTTCGACTCCAGGAAATTAGTCGGGTTATATACTTTTTTGAAAGCGACATTTCCATCCAGGTCGAGATTAATAGAGCGGCTGTAATGATATTGGTGCGCCGTATCGGTATGATTTTTTACCCAGCTATTGTCATATTGATAACTGAAGCCTAATCCGGGCGGCTGGTTATCGGCCTGGAAGGTTTTAAACTTCAGGTTCAGGTCGCGGAAAAAATGTGCTTTAGCGGTATCCTTTGTTTCCAAAACCGCCATGTATTTCGCCAGCGCAGCATTTAAAAAATTCGGACTTGTAAGCGATTCCAGGGCCTCCTGTTTTATCTGTTCAAAAGATTTAATCTGGGCAGATAAGGCCAGCGGGCAGGTAACCAACAGGAGTAAAACTCCCTTTTTAAAAAAGTTTTTCACTAAAAGGTGTAAATTAAGTCAACGGTATCAGAAAGTGCTTCAACGGTGTTAGTGCCAACCTGCAAGATTGCCAGCATTGCGGTAATGGCTTTGTTAGCGTCGTTACCAGCCTGGTAAGTTCCTGCGTAGCTGTTCGACAATACGTTATCGAGCGCGGTAGCAATTGCCAAAGCACTACCGCCGGTAAGGCCGCCGGACGCAAGGGCATTAAAAAACTGCAGGTCCTTCATAGTTAACGGTCCTGCATTTTCGAAAGTTGTGGGCACCCCAAATTGCTGCAGGTCATCAAGCGCCCCATAGGTAGATACACAAGTGTTGGAGGTGTTAGTCCAGGCCATGAAATAAGATTTAAGATTATTGGATGAATGTATAAATTAAAATCTGATAAAACAATAAGGCCCGTTCAGACATCAGGAAATCGGTTTTGAAATTCCCATCGGCATCCAGGGTCCAACCCACCGAAATTCTCCTGCCCGGGTTGCAGCCAGGGCAAAAAAAGCAATTTCAATGCACCGGCCACGAACAACGATCAAAAATCCCTTCTAATCTCTAACCTCTAATTAACTAATCTCCAAATTTCGTTTTCCGGGAAATTTTCCGTATATTATTATAAGAGAAGCCCGATGGTCGGGCTTCCGTAAACTTATAATTCATATAAAATATGGAAACAACAAACGAAATCATCATCGTCGACCTCGAGGCCACGTGCTGGGAGCAGGATGGTGATTACCAGCGGCGACGATCCGAGATTATCGAGATCGGCGTCTGCAAGATGGATGCCGATACCGGCGAGATTATTAAAAACGAGGGCATATTGGTGAAGCCGGTCCACTCCGAAATCAGCCCGTTCTGTACGCGGTTAACATCCATTACCCCACAGATGGTTGAGCGGGACGGCGTTTCGCTGAAAGAGGCCTGCCAAAAATTGGCGGAGCACTACCAGTCGAAGCAGCTAACCTGGGGCAGCTATGGCGGCTATGACCGTACCATGCTGATGGAGCAATGCACCAAATTCGGCGTGGCCTATCCGATGTCGCGCCAGCACATTAATGTAAAGGTGCTTTTTTCGGACGTTTACAAGCTTGGCCGCGGCGTAGGCATGGACCGCGCCCTGCGTATGCTTAACCTACCGCTGGAAGGTACCCACCACCGCGGCGTTGACGATGCCAGAAACATCGCCAAAATCCTGTACAGACTGCTCGCCGAGTAAGGCCTCGTACTAACACTACAGTCCCCCGTAGTGTTCCCCCCTGGTTTTTATTTTAAGTGTAAATTATTGTTGCCGCCGGCAATAATTCACATTCCCTGTTTATGCCATTGTACCTAAATTAACGGAACCGATAATTCCTATTAAAATATATGTTGTAAACTACGTATATTTGAACGTATATTTGCGTATTAAATATTTTCAGCTAATGAATACAATAAATCAGGCAGGCGTATTGGCCCTGGGAACTCACTTGCAATACATCAATGAGCAACTGAGAAAAGAGGCTGCTTTATTTTATAAGAGCCTCGATATAAAATTTGAACCGAAATGGTTTCCTGTAATCTATGTGCTTTCCGTTAACCCGTATTTAAGTGTATCGGAGCTGGCGCAGGAAATCGGGCTCACACATCCAACTACCATAAGTCTTTTAAAAGACCTTGAATTAAATGGGCTTATTCTATCCGTTAAAGATAAAGACGACGACAGAAAGCGAAATGTAAGCCTGAGTATCAAAGCAAAAGAACTTATAAAAACAATGAAGCCTGCATGGGCTGCGATGACTGAGGCATTAAATCAATTAACCAACACACCAAATAATTTATTTAAAGCCCTTGCCGAGGTTAATGCCAACCTTGACGAGAAGAGTTTTTTTTTAAGGATGACTGAAATTATGAAAACTCAAAATGGAAATAGCTCAGCACCAGGCGCTGTGGTAGAGGTTCATAAGATAAAGAACCCCGGTGAGCTTAAACTGGCATTTGCTATCCGGCGTGAAGTTTTTGTAAAAGAGCAGCATGTTCCACAGGAATTCGAAGCAAGAAACAATAAGGAATCCGTTCACTTTCTGGCATCTGTTAATGATTTACCTGCCGGGACAGCACGATACCGGCAAACTGAAAACGGGCTTAAACTGGAGCGTTTTGCTGTTTTAAAACATTACAGGGGTATGCGGGTGGGTGATGCTTTGATTAAAACCGTTTTGGATGATTTGCCAAATGATGTCCCGGTTTACCTGAACGCCCAGGTGGAAATTGCCGGTTTATACACCCGGAATGGCTTCGTACAGCAAGGCGAGGTATTTAAGGAAGCCGGGATTAGTCACATTAAAATGGTTTTACCAGGAAAATAATCAGATCATGATCAAAAGGAATTTTGTAAGAGCAGCACTAGCCGTAGCGCTCCTAACCTTCCCGGCAGTTGCCCGGCTACAGGCACTACAGGCCCAAAACGCCAAAGCCTGGATAATAAAATCAAATAGTTACACACGCTTGCTTACCAACCTGGAAAGTAGATATTCGCCTGAGGATGGTTCATCACAAGGGCTGGAGGCATGTGACACCAGCGTCAGTGTCCCCACAATAGCCCGGTTAATCGCAGAAAAGCGCGAAAAAGAAGCATTAATGACTTTATTCGCTAATGCTTTAAAAACAGAAAGTAACGAATATGTAAAGCAGGACCTTCAAATTTTAATCGCGCACCTAAACCTGCAGCTCCGTCAGCAGGATTTTGAAGTGCGGCATAAAGTGCCTTTTTTAAATGCGGCATCAATGATTTATGATGGCCTTGCACCTTTGTTGGATGACCAGGCATCGGCAAACCGCCATGTAGCAGCCCTGGTAAGACTGCGAAAGTACACGGGGTTAATACCCGGTTCAAAACCCCTTACCATTATTTTACGGGAAAGGGTACGGCGCCAGGCAAGCGGCAAAAATATGTTCTACCCAACCAAAGAGGAAATTGAACTTGGTCTGAACCGCAATGCGAGCCTCATTGAAGGCATAGCCGATCTTTTTAAAAAATATAAACTTACAAATTGGGAGCAGGCGTATGCCCGGCTAAAGCAACAGGTTAAAGCTTATGATTTATGGATGCGGACGAACATACTTCCTAAAGCCCGGACGGATTTTCGCTTAACGGATAAAGAATATGCGCTGCAACTTGAACAATATGGCATTGATATTCCTGCAGCCCGGTTAGCGGCTATAGCCCATGCGGCTTTCACTGATATACAGGAGGAAATGAAACCTATAGCAGCGCAAATTGCCAAACAGCGCCATTTACCATCAAATGATTACCGTGACGTGATCAGGGATTTAAAAAAAGAACAGGTACATGGCGATTCTATCGTTCCGCTATATGAAAAACACCTGAAAGATATTGAAAATATTATTTTGGAACACCACCTGGTTACATTGCCCAACAGGCCCGCCGTCATTCGCCTGGCAACTGCGGCCGAAACTACGCAGATACCTGCGCCGTATATGTCGCCGCCCCCATTTCTGAATAACACGGGGGAACATGGGGTATTTGTATTACCCCTTAATATGCCAGGCGGGCTTACGGATAAAAAGCTTGATAAGTATGATGATTTTACCTTTGATGCTGCTTCGTGGACGATGATTGCACATGAAGCCCGGCCCGGGCACGAGCTTCAATTTGATAAAGTGGTGGAGGAAGGGGTGTCAGACGCCCGGGTGTTATATGCCTTTAATTCTACAAATGCGGAAGGATGGGGATTATATGCCGAGTATTTGATAAAGCCGTATATGCCGCTGGAAGGGCAGCTGTTATCGCTGGATTTCCGCCTCTTCAGGGCGGCACGGGCTTTCCTTGACCCCGAGCTTCAGAGCGGTAAAATCACCCGCGAAAACGCAATGAAAGTGTTGCTGCAAGATGTTGTGCAGTCGCCCGCCTTAGCCAGGGAAGAGATAGAACGTTATACTATTCAGTCGCCGGGGCAGGCCATTAGCTATTTTTATGGTTTTATAAAAATGCTTGCTCTGAGAAAAGAAACAGAAGGTATTTTAGGAACTAAATTTGACGCACTGAAGTTTCATGATTTTATATTGTCGCAGGGTTTGTTAACGCCATCACTTTTAAGGGGAGCCGTGCTAAAAGATTTTATTCCGGCACAACAAGCTAACTAAAGCCGACCTTCAAGTTTTTGAGCGGCTGCACGGACATGTTTTGCAATTTTGAGCAATTAGCTTATTTATAGGTGGTATAGAAAAATTTGCTTCGCAATTTGAATGTGTGAATTATTGTTGCCGTCGGCAATAATTCACAACTTATATTGTTTATTCTTTTTTACTTTCAGCACAGCCTTACAACCGCTAAACATTGCAATGAGGTACCAGGAAATACAGCCGCACGAGTATTTGCGACAATATGTACAATGCTTTTTTGTACGCGAAACCGATGATTTCGTCGATATGGAGATAAAGCTTTTACCCGGCGGCAACCCTGAGCTGATATTTAACCTGAGCGATATATACCTGCATTCCGAAAAGGATAAACGTTTCCTGCTTACACCTCCTATCGATTACCTTGGGCAACTTACCCGGCCGTTCCCGATAAAATCGAAAGGAAAAATTACGATGTTAGGCATTAAGTTTTACCCGCATGCTGCCTCCTATTTTTTAAGGGAACGCATGGACGAGTTTAACGACCAGGTATCCGACCTTACCGGCTTGCTGCACCAATCCACCAAAACCCTGCACGAGCGGCTGATGGAAACCCAAAATCTAAACGCCAGGATTACCCTTATCGAAAACTTCCTTTTCAACCGGCTGGCCGTTTCCGAGCGGCGGTTCGACCAAATTATGATTGTGGGCGACATTGCCCGCTACATGGCAGCCAATAATTATAGCGATAACGTTGATTCCGTAGCGGCCAAATGCGGCTTCTCGGCGCGCTACCTGCAGAAGCTTTTTTTACAACATACCGGCTTAACACCCAAAGCTTTTTTGAAGATAAACCGCTTCCGCAATAGCCTTGGCTTTTTAGATAATAAGCAGGAGTCGCTGACATCAATCGCCTACAAAAGCGGGTATTTCGACCAGTCGCATTTTACAAAAGAGTTTAAGCAGTTTTCTGGGGATACGCCTTCGGCGTATTTGCTGGGGAGGAAAACTTCTTAATGCCACATTTGGCGCAGGCCTGCGACCTGCGCTGGAGGATGTCGGCCCTTTGGGCCTTGAGCTTCTGTCATAAATTACGGAGAATCGTCAAAGAATCCTGGAAAATCGACAAAGCCCCAACGGGGCGACACTATCCAGCACAGGTCGCAGGCCTGTGGAAAACGACGTTTCGATAGCCCACCCAAATCTAAAACAGTTCCGAAATATACTATTTTAAGGTTTTGCAGGCCGATACTTTTGGTTCCGTTAATTGAATCAAAATGAAAGCAAATAGAATTTTCACAAACACCGCAACAGCACTTTTCGTGTCGCTGGTTAGCCCGGCTATAAATACATCCCCGGCAGCCAAATACCGTATCGAATCAATCGACATTGTACGCGGCCTTGTAATGCTGATTATGGCGATTGACCATTGCCGCGATTTCCTGTTGGCCCACCATCCCGACCCGACCAACCTGGCGACAACAACGCCGGTTCTGTTTTTTACCCGCTGGATTACACATTTTTGTGCGCCGACGTTCGTTTTCTTAAGTGGTATCTCAGCTTTTCTTGCCGGCAAAAAAAGAACAACAGCACAATTAAGCTCATTTTTGCTAACCCGCGGGCTATGGCTCCTGCTGGTGGAATTAATTATAATCACCTTCGCCCTCACACTCGACCCATTTTATAATGCAATAATATTCCAGGTAATTTGGGCGATAGGGGGCAGTATGATCATCCTGGGACTGCTGGTAAGATTAAAGGCATCGCCAATGGTTATCGGGGCGATTGGCCTGGTGATATTCTTAGCCCACAACCTTATCGACGTAGTCAGTTTCGGCCCGGTTAGCAAAACCTTTACCTGGCACCTGCTGCTTGCTGCGAAAGGCTTTAGCGATTTTTGGCCGCTTAGCACCACCAGAGGCCTGCTGATACCTTATGCCCTACTGCCATGGGCAGGCGTAATGCTGGCTGGTTATGCGTTTGGAACTGTTTATGATTCCTCCTTTGATGCTGGTCGTCGCCGCAAAATATTAAAGCGCGCTGGTTTTGCCTTACTGGCTATTTTTATGGTATTCCGTATTTTTAATATTTATGGCGATCCGGCCCCCTGGTCGGTTCAAAAAACTGTATCGATGAGCATCGTTTCATTTTTTAATGTAACGAAATATCCCTGCTCACTTCTATATTTGAGTATGACGCTAGGCACGTCATTGTTGTTGTTAGCGCTCACCGAAAATGCAAAAAACAGGTTTACCCGGGCGCTGATTGTTTACGGTAATGTGCCTTTCTTCTATTACATCTGCCATTTTTATTTAATCAGGGCAATTAATGTTATCCTGTTTTTTGCGACGGGCTATAATTCCAGCCAAATTGAAAGTGCCACGCAGCACCCATTTCAACCGGATGCATTAGGGTTTAACTTGTTTGGGCTTTATATAACCTGGCTTTTTGTAATAGTGGCGCTTTATTTTCCGTGCCGCTGGTACGGGCAGTATAAAAAAACGCACAGGTATTGGTGGTTGAGCTATATTTAATCATAAGTGATCTTAGTAAAAGAAGCTGATTCAATGAAGTAGCCTCTCTGCCTTTTAATCATCGGCGAAGCAGAAGTCTCCCCGACAGACTATCGTGTGCCCGCAAGTTTTGCCATGCGAAAGGCAATGACCCGTAGGGTCTACCGCTTTGTAGAAAAGAATTATAAAAGGGATTTTTGCCGCATAGCGGCTACCCATCCATCAGAAAGGTAGACAGATAGCGCGCTTCCCCACCGAACAAGCGAACGAAGGGTAGCTCCCTGACGGGGCATAATAAAGGGTTTTGTCTGTTGCTACAAAGCGGTAGTTCTTACGGGACAAAGAAGACCCATCCATGAAAAGATGTGGGTACACGATAGCTCAACAGGGAGATATTTAGCTGGGGCTAATCATCTCTTCTCTTTTGTCACTATTTCCCCCTTAAACCGTCTTCTTTCCACCGCACGTACTAACCGATGGCTGATTACCTTTGTTATAAACCAATTATAACAATTCATGAAAAATCTGAACATCACCCTTTTATTTAGTGGCAAAACCGAAGAAGCCTTTAACTTTTACAAATCTGTTTTTGGCGGCGAATTTAGCGTGCTGCAACGCATGAAAGATATGCCCGGCGAGCACCCGATACCCGAAGCCGAGAAAGAAAGAATATTATACATTTCGCTGCCACTGGCCAAAGCTTCGTTAACCGGTATGGATGTACCCTCGTTTATGCCTCCCCCGGTAACCGGCACCAATTTTAACATATCGCTTGACCTGGATAGCGAGGAAGAAACCACCAAAGCATTTAACGGCCTTGCCGAAGGCGGCGAAGTAAAAATGCCGCTGGGGCCGCAATTTTGGGCTACTTATTTCGGTATGCTTACCGATAAATACGGCGTAACCTGGATGCTGAGCTATAATCAGTAGGGTATCAAAAGAGGCCTGGCGAAGGGTTGATTTTTCAGGGAATAAAGGAATTATGTTATTGCTAATCCGGCATAAAGGGTATAACTTAGGTGTTCAACAATTAACATCCTAAACATATCAAAATGTCAGACACAAACACACTTCCGGAACAAATTATTGAAGACAGCAGGGCATTTGCCGAAACGCTTGGCATGGAAAACAGGGTTTTTCAATCCCAGCTTAACGGGGCCATATCGATGACGGTCGAGGCCCTTCGAGAACTGATTGCACTATGTAAAGACGCAGTTGAAATCGCCAAACCAGGCAATGTTGCACAGGGTCAACAAAACCTTGCCGACACCGCGCAGCAGGCGCTGTCCAATGTTGAAAGCGCAGCCGGACAGGCAACCGCAGCTACGAAAAACCTTGCCGACGGCGCCCCCGTGCTTCCTGCTACCGCACTGGATGAGTCGGTAGTACACGCAGTCTCAATGTCGTACATGAATGCGGTTAACGCACAGCAGCAGAGCTATGTTTTGCAGCAAGCTGCCACCACACAAATAATAGCCACCATTTTGAGTTTGGCGACGGCTGCGCTGGGCGTAGCGGTTAAAGAGGCGGAAAGCAGTAATTAATACCGTTATTTTAATAAACCTAATGTAAAAAGCCCCGGAAATTCCGGGGCTTTTTACATTCAGTCAGTCTTATTTAGTTTATTAATTTGCGGCGAGGTGCGATGCAGCTATATGCGTTTGCTGCAGATACAGGTATTTTATCTTGT
>JAZJZL010000170.1:0-37431 GCA_040389845.1 Bacteroidota bacterium | reverse complement strand
AAGCCACCTCGTAAACTTCTATATCCTGTATTTCCAGGTATTCAGCAACCTTATCCATGGCGGCCGAACTTAGCCAACCGAACTCGGCCTGCACTAAGTGCAGTATAGGCAACAAAGCTGATTTTTGCTTCCCAGCAGGATAACGGCTTACTACGTCATCAAACTTAGCAATCAGCTCCGGCGAAAATGTTACCGGTGTTTGTTGTGTGTCTTCAACTCTAAGCATCTAACTCTCCGGCTATAACGTTTAAACTACTCATATTAATAATCGCGTCAGACAATAACATCCCGCGGCTCATCGGCGCGTACATCTGGTAATTGATGAAGCTTGGCCTGCGGAAATGCAGGCGGTACGGCGCGCGGCCACCATCATTCACCAGGTAAAAGCCCAACTCGCCATTGGCGCCTTCAACCGAATGATAAACTTCGGTAACCGGCGTATCAATCTCGCCCATCACAATCTTAAAGTGATAGATTAGGGCTTCCATGTTATTGTAAACTTCCTCTTTTGGAGGCAGGTAAAATTCAGGAACATCCGCGTGGAAAATATCTGATGGCTCTTTTTCCAACTTGGCCAGCGCTTGCTCGATAATGCGCATGCTCTGCCACATTTCCTCGTTACGTACCAAAAAGCGGTTGTAAACGTCGCCATTGGTACCAACCGGAACTTCAAATTCAAAGTCCTCGTATGATGAGTAAGGATTCATCGCCCTTACGTCGTAATCTACTCCGGTAGCGCGTAATATCGGGCCGCTCCAGCTGTAGCTTAATGCGTCTTCAGCGGTTACAGCTGCTACGTCTTTGGTACGGTCAACAAAAATACGGTTGCGGTTAAACAGCGATTCAAATTCCTTTAAAGCTACCGGAAAATCTTTTAAAAACTTACGCAGCTTCGCGAAAGCGATGGTATTGAAATTACGCTCGAAACCGCCGATACGGCCAATATTGGTAGTGAGGCGCGAGCCGCAAACCTCTTCGTATATTTCGTAAATAGCCTCACGGTGCTCCATCATGTAAAGGAAGCCTGTGAAAGCGCCGGTATCAACACCCAATACACCGTTGCAGATGATGTGGTCGCTGATGCGGGCCAGTTCCATTACGATAACGCGCAGGTAATCAACGCGTTTTGGTGTTTGTATGCCCAACAGCTTTTCTACCGTCATGTGCCAGCCCATATTGTTGATGGGCGACGAGCAGTAGTTTAGCCTGTCGGTAAGGGGGGTTATCTGGTAAAACGGCCTGTGCTCGGCAATTTTTTCGAAGGCGCGGTGAATGTAGCCTATGGTTGATACACCGCTTACAATTCTTTCGCCATCCAGCTGCAGCACGTTTTGGAACACGCCATGTGTTGCCGGGTGTGTTGGCCCCAGGTTAAGGGTCGAATACTCGCTTTGCGGGTCGTTATCTATAAATACCGGGTGGTTCTGCATAGCTGTTTATCTTCCAAAAAAGTAATCTTTCTTATCAACGCGGTTAGGGTCTTCCAGCGGGAACTCCCTGCGCATCGGGAAAGCGGTCATGTCGTCAACATTTAATATCCTGCGTAAATCCGGGTGGCCGTCAAATATCACCCCGAAAAAATCGTAGGTTTCGCGTTCCATCCAGTTAGCGCCATTCCATATACCTGAAGCTGTGGGTATGTGCGTATCGCTATCGGTTAAAAACACCTTAATGCGGATGCGTACGTTATTTACCAGGCTGTGCAGGTGGTAAATAACACCTATCGGTTTTTCTGTTTCCGGGTAATGAATGGCCGTGATATCGGTTAAATAAATAAACTGCAAAACAGCATCATTCTTTAACCATGTTAAGATATCTATAATTTGCTCACGCCCTGTTTCAAGGGTTAGCAGGCCAAATGGTTCGCCTGTTGAGGTAAGCTGACCGGGGAACTGGGCGTCAATCTTACTTAAAAGTTCTTCGTTTGATATTTTGCCCATTATTGTATTCCGTATGAAGCTAAAAGTTTCTGGTATTGCGGTTCGTTGCGACGGCGAAGCGTTTCAGTTTTCACCAAATGCTGTATCTGCATAAAACCGTCGATAATCGCTTCAGGGCGCGGAGGACAGCCGGGAACGTAAACGTCAACCGGTATCACCTCATCAATACCCTGCAAAACCGAATAAGTATCGAAAATTCCACCGCTCGACGCGCATGCGCCAACGGCCATTACCCAACGCGGCTCGGCCATCTGCAGGTAAACCTGCCTCAAAACCGGACCCATTTTTTTTGATATCGTGCCCATTACCATCAGCAGGTCGGCCTGGCGCGGCGAAAAGCTCAAACGCTCGGCGCCGAAACGCGAAAGGTCATAGTGCGAAGCCATGGTTGCCATAAACTCGATACCGCAGCATGAAGTTGCGAACGGAAGCGGCCATAACGAATTTGCACGTGCTAAACCTATTGCTTTGTCGAGCGAGGTGGCAAAGAAACCTGCACCTTCTACGCCTGCGGGGGCATCAACTAATTGAATATCACTCATGATGTATATGATACAAAAATCCTTCCACTTCTACCCGGTATCTTGGTTATCTGATAATAGGTGATGCTTATTTTAAAACTGAACCAGCATCAGTAAAAAGTATGACAAATTTACAACAATTTATAATGTAAGAGATACACTATGCAATCCGGTAAATATATTTAGAATTATTCTTAATAGAGCATGGTCATTGGTTCACCGGTTCATTCGTTCATTGGTGGATTACGGGATAAACTATCTCTTCAATATCATTCCCAACCTTCCGACTTAATGACTTTACTGACCAAAAAATCAATCCCAATCCAGCGCCTTTTTCTTAATCACGTAGATAAAGCCCAGTAACAGCGTGCCCATGAAAATAAACATCTCTATCATGCCGCTGCTGCCGGCTGCTGTAAATTCTTTATAATTTACTGCCCATGGGTACATAAATATTACCTCCACGTCGAATAGTACGAAAAGGATAGCCACCAGGAAATATTTAATGGAGATTGGTGTACGGGCGTTACCGATAACCTCAATACCCGACTCAAATGGCGTCAGCTTATCTTTGGTAACCCTTTTCGGACCGATTTTATGGGTAACAAACATGGTGGTAACCACAAAACCTAAGGCCACAACCATTTGGAAAATGATGGGCAAATAATTAACGGGCAAACTTTGTACTTCCATGCTGCAAATATACAAACCGGATGATAATAAAAAAGCGTGGCAGAATAAATCAAATTCCCCCCTGTAGTATCGTATCAAAAATATTCAGACAAATTCAGATGGTTAATGTAAGCGGCGCAAATACTTTTTCATTCCATAGGAATGTTTTGTGATCAAGCGACACTTGATTTACACCCAATGTAACACGATAGTTACAGAATTCCCCTTGCAATAAATCTTTCTGTAAATTTATTATCTATAGCTTTGATTAACAACACCCAAGCCTTATGCAATTATCCACCAACACAAAACAAACTTCTTTTATTTCATCCGGTAGTAACCTGCCTTTAGCCTGGGGTTACCTAAACATTTCGGACATCACATGATATATACTCCCTTTCCAAAATAAAGACACTTGCAAGGTAAAGGAGCATGCCCTTTAATAACATGCGGCTCACGTTACCGGGGCATGGTTACGGTATCTTTATCTAAAAAAAACCTAAAAATGAAAAAAGAAAAGTTGAACTTAAAGAGCATTAAAAATGTGCTTAGCAGGGGCGAAATGAAGAACATAATGGCTGGCAGCAACCCAACCTGTCCGGATGGTATGATTCCATGTACCTGTACTGCATCTTACGGATCAGTTTTCGGATGCGTGTTTACAGTTGCCCAGTGCTGGAACCTTTGTTAATTTCAAACACTAATAAAAGTTGTATCTAAAACCGGAATGCATATTCTGTTTTTAGATATTCAATATTATTACTACAATGTACCAATAAAAAAGCCTCCCGGTAACGGGAGGCTTTTAGTTTTATTAATAGTTATTACTTGCTCTTTGCACCACCAGCGGCTTTACCCTTTGTTTGGAAGTAGTAAACCACTTGCGGGTTAGTAGGATCTAAATCTTTGGCTTTATTAAAGTAATCCAAAGCTTTGGCGTGGTCATTATCTTTATACTCAGCATAGTTCCCGAGATATGCATAAGCCACGGCAACAGTTTCTTTGTCCTTGTCTGCTACTGTACCACTTGCTGTCGCAATTTGAACGTATTGCTCATAAAGTGGCTTCGCCAAACCCTTAAATGCCTTAGGATCATTACGGTCGCCATCTTCAAAATCCTTAACCTGTGCGTGAAGTGAAACAACTGCTCCTACTGGTTTTGCAGTTTTATGTTCTACATAAGAAAATGCCGAGTCCGCCTTTATCAGAAAAGTCGAATCAGGCTTTGGTCCATTTTTAACATTCTGAGCGGCAATATACTGCTGTTTATACGCCTGGAGCCAGCTATAAGCTTCTTTGTAATGATCCTGTAGCTGTGCCGACCGTGATTTTTGTCCATATATATTATAAGCTTTCGCAGCATCAACATATTTCTTTTGCTGGAACAATGCGCCAGCAATTTCCCCATAAACATCAACCTGGGTAGTATCAACTGTTAAAGCTGTTCGTAGCGTTTGAACACCCAGTGAATCTTTCTTCTCTGCCAGTTGAGTCCTTCCTAAGTAAAGATAATCAGCAGGGATCAAACGTTTTTTATCAGCCTCATTTATCCATTTGGTTAACGCGGCGTCAGCAGCAGGATAATCTTTATTTTCAAACGCAGCATAACCGAGGTAACGGTAAACCCTTAAGTTACTCTTATTCGATGTAGACAAATCCGTTGCGATTTTCTGTAGTGTTGTGAAATCTTTCGTCCTGAATACGAAGTCGGCATAACGCAGCTGCGTTTCCGTCGATTGGTCAGTCAAGGTGATGTATTTCTTATAATTCTCAGCTGCCTGTGTAACTTTTGCCTGGTAAGTAGTTGGGTCTTTTGGCGCCTGACGCAAATTGGTTTCAGCCCACTCGCGGTAAGCCGGACCATAGTTAGCATCGATAGCCAAAGCCTTTTTAAATTCGTTTTCAGATTCATCCAGGTTTTCAGCATAACGCCATAATACTCCGATAGCTACGTTAGCAGCGGCAAGCTTAGGGTCTATTGCCAATGCATTACTGTACTGTGTATAGGCATCGGTACTTTTCAGCTGTGAACGGTACGCATCACCCAAAGCAACCAGTATTTCGGCATCTTTAGGATTAGCAGCTATACCTTTTTGCAAAACGGCTATTGCCGCATCGGCGTCTGCCGGCGCAATTTTCGAACCGGTAACACCAACACTGGCTCCGCTTACCGGCAGCAGATAACTTAAACCAACGTACATGAATGGCTTACTATCCTTTTTCTGTGCCAAAGCAATAGCCTGGTTAAATTGAGAGGTTGCTGTAGCGTTGTCCTTATCAACGTGGGCAACTGCGCCTAAACCGATCATGTTTAATGCCGATTTTGGATTTACCGAGAGGCCTTTAGTGAAAAAGGTTTTCGCTGAATCGGAGTAATCCTGCTTCAGGTACACCCAGCCCAGGTAAAAGTAGTTTTCATCCTTATCCGCCTGCGTGGTAGTAAGGTTTTTGAGCATCGACTTTGCTTTCTGGTACTGTTCGGCGTCAATAGCCTTTTTAGCATCCGCAAGGCTTTGTGCAAAAACCTGCGATCCTAAAACCATCAAACCCAGCCCTGCTCCGGCTATCCTACTGATCATTTTCATTTTGAGTTCCTTGTTTTTTTTAGATTGAGTTTTAAACGGACAGCTAATTTATAAATATCTGTGCGATAATACTCTACCGGGTTTACAATTTATTTTAGTTATATAGTTTATAGTGCTGCATTATAGTTTATTAATGCATTGTTTAGTTTAACGTTTACAATTGCAATTGCAATATTATTGCAATGATATTAATTTTTCGACTAAAAACACAGGTACAGGTTTAAACAAGTTTGTTACAAAATAAATACTTGTGACAAACTGATGATAGAGTGGAGAAGCCCCGAGTCTGGAGTCGGAAGTCTTAAGTCAAAAAAAAGACTCAAGACTGCTGACTTTAGACTAATGACTGTTTCACTGTATCATCTTCTGAATAATATGAACTTCCCTGCCCGGAATAGCAAACGGTAACAGTCCTGATTTCAGGATGATGCGCTGCCCCCTGTCGCCTGCAACAAACGCAGCAAATTCCATACCTATACCTTTTTGACCCGTAAAATTTAAAATATACAGGCTCCTGGTAAGGGGGTATTGCTTTAGCGAAAGCGTTTCCTGCGATGGAGAATAATAAGCACCCGACGGATTCTTTATATCGTCTTTTACCGACATTATCTTCACCTTGCCCACTTCATCTTCATAGTCCTTTTCCGGGTCGTTAAGCCAGCTGAACCCGGTTATGCCAATTGCATTAGGGTGCTCGCTAACATATTTAATAACTTCCTTATTTGATTTAAGCGAATAAATGTTTTTTTGTTTCAGATCCTTACTACCTGAAAGTTCTTTCAGGTAACGTACTAAACCTGAGTTCGGGTTATCAAAAACGATATCCCTGTCGGTTTTAGTATTGCCATTAAGCATTTTTTTGATCTCGCTTACCGTAATGGTGGTGTCGTTCGACGCCTGGTTTACGATTAACGTAACGGCATCGATGGCAAAGCAATTAACTATCGGCCTTATATTTTTCGACTGAAGCGCCTTGTTTTCCCCAGCATTCATTTCACGCGCCAGGATCAGTACCCTCACGCTATCAGAGAACAGCATATTTACTGCATTATTCTCGGGGGCGTAAACAACCCTGGGGTGGCTGTTTTTATAGGAAGCCTGGTAAACGTACAATTCCTGGTCAAAAATAGGCTTAAACGATTCGTCGACTACAAATATCGACGCACGCTCGGCGCGGGCGGCCGATTCCTTATCAGCTTTTTGATTGCAGCTGCCAAATGCGGAAAGCATAATGGCCCCCATGCAAAAAAGCTTAAAATTAAATTTCATCCGGTTTCTTTTTTAGCAAACGTGAAAAACGCAGAATTCCGTAGATTACTAATATCGCACCGAAGCCGATGCGTTGTACTTTAGAAAAGTTCGGCAGCATGGCATCCCAAAAGATAACCATTCCGGCCAGCGTCATTACGCAAACAAATCCCAATACGCCTAAAATAAGCAAAAACCGCCTTGCGGGCGATTTTTGCTCTCGATTATAAAATGACATCGAATATTAATTATTCAGCTAGTGCAAAATTGATAGGCACGCTATATGCGACACGCACTGCGCGTCCGTTTTGCATACCTGGCTGCCATTTCGGCGAAGCAGCAAGCACGCGCTTAGCTTCTTCGTCGCAACCATCGCCGATACCACGCGATACTTTAATATCAGTTATTGATCCGTCGCGTTCGCAAACGAAGCTCAGGATAACCTTACCTTGTGTACCGTTTTCACGGGCAACAGCAGGGTAACGCATGTTTTTTTGCAAGTATGCATAAAACTTTTCGATACCACCAGGGAACGTAGGAACACGTTCAACCGAGGTAAAGATCTTATTAGGGTCTTCTTCTGTAGCTTTAACGTCAGCAGTACCTACCGGTTCGTCGATAGTTACTTCAGCGTTTTTATCGCCTTTCAGGTTTTTCTGACCCGGGTCGGCCACTTTCAGCTCTTCCACTGTTGGTGGTTTTTCTTTCACCTCAACGTCGGGTTTTACAACCGGCGGCGGGAATTTAACCTGGTCAACCTTTGGTTTAGGCGGCTCAGGTGGAGGTGGCGGAGGTGGTTTTTTCAAATCTGCCGGCGGCGGCGAAAGCACCACATTGGTTATTTTAATCTTTTCCTTCCCTTTGGGAATGAAACCAGATATCATGTCGATAATTGTATTTGCAG
Source organism: Bacteroidota bacterium (assembly GCA_040389845.1). Taxonomy (GTDB): domain Bacteria; phylum Bacteroidota; class Bacteroidia; order Sphingobacteriales; family Sphingobacteriaceae; genus Mucilaginibacter. The sequence goes on along the minus strand of JAZJZL010000170.1, from coordinate 29,561 downwards.
ATATTGCTAAAACAAACACGATTACACCTATCAAAAGAGCTTTACGGGTATTCTTGTCGTTGCTCTTTCTTAGTTCGTAAGCGCCGTATGCCTTGTTGCGATCCGAAAAAACAACATCAATCCAGTGCTGGTTTAATATGTCTAACTTTGATCCAAACATTTTTTTTGGCTTTAATATTAATTAACGTTCCAGTAATTCAAATATTACTATAATAGTCCCTGTGCTTTTAATGCACCTTCTTCAAGCGGCGTTATTTTTACAATCGCGTATGATTTCATGGCTGTGATGTTCATTTCATCCAGTGCCGAAACCAGGTTCTCATAGGTTGATTTGTCGCTTGGCTTTATCAAAACGATCATGAAATTGTCAGGAGCAGCATGTGTAGAAGCAACCTGGTTACCATTTTCAATTAAAGCTTTGCGTAAACCATTAGGGCCGTAGCTATCAACTGTAGGCGGCGTTTTACCGGGCTCGCCCATGTACCACATTAATTTATTGTGCGAGCCAAGCATGATGGTCATGGTGCGGCTTGCAGCAACAGGTAGCTGACTGGTCTTTACCGAGTTATCCGGCATAGTCAGGTCCATTGCTTTTGGCTTGTTAAGCGTAGTGGTAAACATGAAGAAAGTGATCAATAAGAATGCCAGATCCACCATCGCGGTTAAGTCAACGCGCGTTGATGCTTTCTTGCTCCTTATCTTCCCACCTTTATGTTTACCCCCGCCGGAGGTATCTAATTCTGCCATTTTTTTATTTTTTTGCCGCTTTTCTAAGCGTTGTGATTAAATCAAACTTAAACTGCTTCTGATGTTCCAGCACGCTGATAACAGTGTTTACCACCGGGTATTCCTGCAGCCTGTCGCCTTTTATGGCTATGGCATAAATTTTACCATGCAACCCTACCTGGGCTTTACGTGCATTTATTATCCAGTTAAACAACTCGTTGTTATTGGTTGTGTCGGCAGGTATGCCTGATTGAGGGAACTTTGCGACATCATTAGTGGGCGTGCTCAAGAAATTTTTCATCTGGTTCATCGGAACGCCGAATAACTCTGTATTTGAAAACCTGTTTATCTCTGCAGGGGTAAAGCTTACTTTGTATATCTCACCCATTGCCTTCAGCGTCTCTGTGCGAACATCTGTACCGCTGAAAGATAAAAATAACGGGTTAGTTTTATTAGCAGTTTGTTTACCAATGGCGATAGTCATTACGTTTTCGTCCGGAACCTGTATTTCTTTGATTGAAGCCGGAACCTCAGCTTTCGAGGGGTCATCTATTTTAGGTTTTGCCGTTAATATGAAAAAGGTAAGCAATAGGAAAGCCACATCACACATGGCTGTCATATCTATCGCCGTGCTTTTCCTGGCAACTTTTACTCTGGGCATAATTTTAATTTTTTAGTGTAAAATGTATAAATGAATTATACTATTCCCCGGTTATGCAAACTATGTCAGTTTACATAACCGGGGCAAAAACTAAGCAACAGCGTATTGACTATTTCTCTTTGTGTGATGCTGCAAATGACTGTACAATGCTGAAACCTGTTTCGTCAATTGCGTAAGTTAACTTATCAATTTTCGAAGTGAATACGTTGTACATGATGATTGATAAAGCTGAAGTACTGATACCCAATGCAGTGTTTACAAGTGCTTCAGAGATTGATGCAGAAAGTGCAGTCTGGTTAGTTGCACCGGCAGCAGCAAGCTCGCCGAACGCCTTGATCATACCGAATACCGTACCTAACAGACCGGTTAAAGTACCGATAGATACCAAAGTAGCGATAACCGTTAAGTTTTGCTCAAGCATTGGCATTTCTAAAGCAGTAGCTTCTTCAATGTCTTTCTGGATAGCCAGTGATTTTTGGTCGATAGTCAGGTTATCATCAACTTCCATTTCGCGGTATTTTTTCAAACCTGATTTTACCACGTTTGCCACAGAACCTTTTTGTTTGTCGCATTCAACGTTAGCAGCATCAATGTTACCTGCGTTAAGCGCTTTTTGTATCCTGGTTACGAACGCATCAACGTTACCTGTACCAGAAGCTTTGCCAATAACAACAAAACGTTCGATAGAGAAAACAATTACCATTAACAGGTAAGACATGATAACAGGTACCAGTTTACCGCCCCTGTGGAACTGACCGAATAAGTCGTTAGTTACTCCTTTTTCAACGTCGCCGTCAGCAAAGTGGCTTGGGTCGCCCAAGATGAAAATGTAGATTAAGATTGCCACCACAATACAGATTGGGATGGTTAACGTTGCAAACAAGCCTGATGATGTAGATGAACTTTCTTTTTTTACCGGGCTAGCTGGTTTTGTTGGTGCGTTTGCCATTACTTTTAGTTTTTAGTTTTAGTTTTTAGTTTATGAATATAAGTTTGTTAAATGCAAATTCTCAAAGCGAATAACAAAAATAGAATTTCTATGAAATAAAAAAATATTTTGTGCTATTCTTTAACAAAATTTAATTTATGCTTGATCTGACTGAAATAATCGCTTAACAGACAAGGATAATCTTAAAAATTGTATTTTGAACAAATAATATTCTGCAATAAAACCTATTTTTTTTAATAATAGCAAGCGATAATGTATAAAAATTATGTTACCGACCATAAAGGCGGTAATATTTCATCATAAATACAAAACACAGTTTGCAGCATTTCCGGCCATTCCTATAGCTATAAACTAAGTTTTACGTTATAAAAACGTCTGCTTTAAGTCTTTAGTATTCCGCCGTAAAATAAAAATGCAATTGGCGATTTTAGCATATAAGCTAAAGGCTACAGCTTCCCGGTCAAACACTTAGGGTTACAGCAACGTTTGGGGCGGCACTGACCACAGCTTGCTTGCAATATTGCGCGTATTGTTCAAAATTCTTAATAAACAACAGCGCCAGGTCATTTGCCTTTTCATCATAGGCATCAGCATTGGCCCAGGTATTTCTCGGGTTCAGCAGTTTCTCCGGCACATCGGGACAACTTGTTGGCATCTGCAGATTAAAGACAGGATGTTCCCTGTATTCAACCTTATCCAGTTGACCATTTAAAGCGGCTGATATCATAGCCCGGGTATATTTGAGCTTCATCCTTGTCCCGGTGCCAAAAGCTCCGCCCGTCCAGCCTGTATTTATCAGCCATACTTTAACGTTGTGTTCTTTTATTTTATTGCCAAGCAGCTCAGCATATTTTACAGGGTTCAACGGCAGGAAAGCTTCGCCAAAACAAGCGGAGAAAGTTGCCTTTGGTTCGGTCACCCCGGTTTCGGTGCCCGCCACCTTCGCTGTATAGCCAGAGATAAAGTGGTACATGGCCTGTTCCGGGCTTAGTTTAGCTACCGGGGGCAGTATGCCAAAAGCGTCGGCAGTTAAAAAGAAGATATTTTTTGGCGGTTGGCCAATAGACGGGATCACCGCATTAGTAATATTGCATACAGGGTAGGCAACCCGCGTGTTTTCTGTTTTTTTAATATTGGCAAAATCCACCGTACGCGATCCGTCAATAAAATTAATATTCTCCAGCAGCGCACCGAATTTTATCGCATTAAATATCTGGGGCTCCTTTTCAGCGGTAAGGTCTACACATTTGGCATAGCAGCCGCCTTCAAAGTTAAATACAGCGTCATCACTCCAGCCATGTTCATCATCACCAATCAGGCGGCGCTCCGGATCGGCAGACAGGGTTGTTTTTCCTGTACCGGACAGGCCAAAAAATATAGCGGTGTCCCCCTCCGTGCCAATATTAGCCGAACAGTGCATGGATAGTACCTTTTTATTATGCGGCAGTATAAAGTTCAATACCGAAAATATTCCTTTTTTTATCTCGCCGGTATAGCCGGTCCCTCCTATCAGGATCATTTTTTTGGTGAAATTGATGATGGAGAAATTATGCTGGCGTGTGCCATCCGTTGCCGGGTCGGCTACAAAGCCTGGAGCGGCAATTATCGTCCACTCCGGTTGCATCGCAGCATCTTTATTTTCCGGCCGCAAAAACAGGTGATATGCAAACAGGTTTTGATAGGCGGTTTCAGTAATCACACGTATACCCATGTGGTATTTCTCACTGGCGCAGGCACTGCTGTCGCGCACAAAAATGTCCTTACCGGCCAGGTAATTGGTCAGCTTATACAATAAGTCGTCAAACCTGGCAGCATCAAATTTCAGGTTTACTTTTCCCCACCAAACGGTATCACGGGTAATATTGTCTTCAACAATAAAGCGGTCTTTAGGCGACCGGCCGGTAAATTCACCGGTATCAATGGCAAGGGCGCCGGTGTCGGCCAAAACGCCTTCTTTCCTTAATAAAGCTGCCTCAATCAATTCGGCGGGTGTAAGCTGGTAAAAAACGTTTCCGGCCCGATCAAGCTGCAGATAGCTCAGATCAGGCAATGTGGCGGTACTTTTTATCATGAAAAATAGAAAAATGGTTTGCTGCAAAATTACCGGTTTAACCATTGCAGGCCCAGTAAAAGCAAGTCTATTTATACATAATGTAAATAATACACACTAATTAAATAATTGATTATTAGTATTTTATATTAAAATAAATTTTACACACCAATACACTAAGTGTAAAATTTACAGGGTAGAAGTTTTATTTTTTAGATGTTAAATTTGGTGATTTGCAGGTAGTTGAGGCTAAAAAAATAGAACACCAACGCAAAGATATTCTGAACTGCAGGCACAGGAAGCTACCTACTGCAAGCTGCGCGCTATCCCCCTGCCTTTTTCGCCTTAAACCCATCGGCTACCAGCATACCCAGCACCTTATCCCTAAAATCTCCCTGAATCAATATTTCGCCATCCTTTACTGTACCGCCTACACCGCATTTCGATTTCAGCTTTTTGCCGATAGCTTCCAAATCAGCACCAGGACCGATGAAGCCGGATATACGGGTAACCATTTTGCCGCCGCCCTTACGGTCGAGGTAAATTTTAAGGTTTTGCTGTTGTGGCGGTAACGCCTCTGTGTTATCACTACTCTCCTGCTGATATTGAAAATCAGGGTCGGTAGAGTACATTATGCCGGTAAATTTATGTTTTGCCATGATTATGAGTCTTGAGTTCTTAGTCTGAAGTCTTGAGTCAGAGAATGCAAATTTATGATTTCGATTGAAACCGACTCAAGACTATTGACTATTGACTTCAGACTCAGGACTAAATAAAATCATTACCGGCGATAATCTTCAGCGAGCCTGGCAGCAGTTCAATATTCGCTTCCGTGCCGCCCATTTGTGGTTCGCCATCCAGGTGATATGGGCCCGGCTGAGTGCGCTTAACGGATACCTGCCTGCCTCTTATTATCTCCACATATTTCGACTTATCTGCTGTTTTTGTCATCATCCGTGTGGCCAGCTCTATAAAGCGCCATAACGGGAATGGTTTTATTACGCAAACATCAATCAGCCCGTCCTGTACGGATGCTTGTGGCGATATGTGCGCATCGTTACCATATTGCGAGGAGTTGGCAAAGCTTAGCATGAATGCTTCACGCTCATAATGCATACCGTCTATCTCCAATTGGTAAACCTGCGGCTTATAATTAATCACCTCTTTTAACGACATTTTGATATAAGAGATGAACCCGCGTTTTTTATTATGTGAAAATACTTCGGCAATGTGCGCATCAAAACCCATTCCCGCCATGTTAAAAAAAGCTTTTCCGTTTAATGTGCCCGAATCTATGGAAACTGTTTTACCTTTTGTGAGGTTCTCGATAGCCTTAATGGTATCCATAGGAATATGCAGAAAACGCGATAGCCCATTACCCGAGCCGAAGGGAACTATCCCCAACGCAGTATTACTCCCCACAATTGCCGATGCTATTTCGTTTACCGTCCCATCTCCGCCAACAGCAACCACTGTGCCGAATTTCCCCGCTGCTTCTTTAGCTATTTGTGTGGCATGTGCTACGCCATCGCTAAAAACGATTACGGGTTTCAGCAATTTGGTATCCAGGTATTTCTCGATAAGCTCCGGAACGCCGTCCTTTTTCTTCCCGCCAGATATTGGATTTATAATAAATAACGATTTCCGTTCCAACTATAATAAATGATTAATCGGCAAAAGTAAATCTATTTTCCGCTTTGTAAAAATTGTTTTAATTTCGCACCCGGAAAGTGGACTGATTTAATTGCTTGTCCCCCTCATTGTTCTCCCGGCATATCCGGGCTGAATACGGACCGGGACTATCGGATTGCAACCACGTAAAAAAGTGCTAATGCCGTGCCCCTTTTTACTCAATCCTTTAAATCTTCTAATCTATTTTTGGAAATTGGTGATGCGCAATCATTGTGTATCTGCTTAATATTAATTGATTTAATAAAAAATCTATGTCGTATTTATTTACTTCCGAGTCTGTATCAGAAGGACACCCGGACAAAGTTGCAGACCAGATATCGGATGCATTGATTGACCATTTTTTAGCTTTCGACCCCGAATCAAAAGTGGCCTGCGAAACTTTAGTTACTACCGGCCAGGTTATCCTAGCCGGCGAGGTAAAATCAAAGGCATATCTTGACGTACAGAAAATCGCACGCGAAGTGATCAACAAAATTGGCTACACCAAAGGCGAATATATGTTTGACGGCAGTTCATGCGGTGTGCTTTCAGCTATCCACGAGCAATCGCCTGATATTAACCAAGGCGTTGACCGCAAAGCTAAGGAAGAACAAGGCGCCGGCGACCAGGGTATGATGTTCGGCTACGCTACCAAAGAAACCGACAACTATATGCCATTGGCTTTGGATATCGCTCATGCTCTATTAATAGAGCTGGCAGCTATACGCCGGGAAAATACAGATATCAAATACCTTCGTCCGGATGCAAAATCGCAGGTGACTTTGGAGTATGATGACAACAACCAGCCCGTACGCATCGATGCCATTGTAATTTCTACCCAGCATGATGATTTTGATGAAGAGCAGGCAATGCTCGAGAAAATTAAGAATGATATCATCAGCATCCTTATCCCACGTGTAAAAGCTAAATACGAAAAATACGCCCACTTTTTTGGCGATGGCATTAAATATCACATTAACCCAACCGGTAAATTCGTTATCGGCGGGCCACATGGTGACACGGGCTTAACCGGCCGTAAAATTATTGTTGATACCTACGGTGGTAAAGGTGCACACGGTGGTGGTGCATTTTCAGGCAAAGACCCATCAAAGGTTGACCGCTCGGCTGCTTATGCAACCCGACACATTGCCAAAAACCTGGTAGCCGCCGGTGTTGCCGACGAGGTATTGGTACAGGTATCCTACGCTATCGGTGTTGCACAGCCAATGGGTATCTACGTAAACACCTACGGCACCGGCAAAGTAGGCCTGCACGATGGCGAGATCGCTAAAAAGGTAGAGTCTATTTTTAACATGACCCCTTACGCTATTGAAACCCGTTTCAAGCTGCGTAACCCTATATATAGCGAGACCGCTGCATATGGTCACTTCGGTCGTCCGAACGAAACCGTTACCAAATCTTTCTTCGGCCACGATGGTAAGGAGTTAAAACGCGAAGTTGAGCTGTTTACCTGGGAAAAGCTGGACTATGTAGAAAAGGTGAAAGCTGCATTTGGGTTGTAGAGTTTGGTTGATTGAGTTGATTAAATGAGTGGTTGATTGGTTTTTAACTATTCACTCTTAACTAACTACCCACCAATATTAAGATGTGCTGATTTGAAGACTTTTAGGAGTCTTTGGGTCAGCACATCCGATTTTAAGGGAAAATACCGCTAAAACCATTTTACATTTTTCCCAACAAAATATCCTATTTTCAGTTCTTGAAACTGTAGATACCCCTTATGAAGATTTCAATACCAAGAATGCGCTACAATCCCCGCCGCAGGGTGGGAAATGTAGGTGATACTCCCGGCGCAATCGTCATCCCCGAAGGCGCATTAAAACCGCTGATTTCGGTTTACTCTTACAATGAGAAGGAACTTGTAACCAGCGAAGGCACTAAAATTAAGGTAATACTCGATCAGTTTAAAAAATGCGACGAGCATACCCATTGGATACAGGTGCGCGGTTTGGATGACATGCAGCTTATTGAAGAAATAGGTGAAATTTTAAAGATCAACGCGCTGGTATTGGAAGATATTACCAATATACACCAGCGACCAAAGTTTGATGAATACGAGGATTATGTTTTCTCGGTAAGCCGGGTAATTAATTTTACTAAAGATTATGAGCTTACTAATCACCAGTTTTCGGCGTTGGTAAAAGATAATATCATCATCACCTTTGAAGAAACCCATGAGGAAAATTTCCAGGGGGTAAAGCATCGTCTGGAGGCAGCCAAAGGCTCAATACGTACCGCCGGACCAGGTTACATGTGCTATGCGTTAACCGATACTATACTGGATTGCTATTTCTCACTACTGGCCCAACTAGGCGACCAATTAGATGAGGTTGAAGACCGCCTGTATGGCAATGCCGATAAAACTATTATGTTTCAGACTCAGCAGCTAAAACGCACGCTGATAGTACTGCGCCGCGCCTGCTGGCCCGAACGCGATAAAATAAACGATATGCTGCGCAGCGAAAGTCCGCTGATAACGGCTGAGGTAAAGATGTTCCTGAAGGACGCCTACGATCATTGTATCCAGATAATGGACCTGATTGAGAGCTATAAGGAAATCACCTCCAGCATTATGGATATTTACCTCTCCATGGTGAGTAACCGCATGAACGAGATAATGAAGGTGCTTACCATTATATCGGTAATTTTCATCCCCTTAACTTTTGTGGCAGGCATCTACGGCATGAACTTCTCGCGCGTAGATCCGGTGACCAATAAAGTAATGCCCGACAATATGCCCGAATTATATAGCCAGCACGGCTACTATTATGCCCTCGGCGGTATGCTGCTCATCGGCATTATACAGGTAGTAGTGTTCTGGAAAAAGGGATGGTTTAGTAAATTGTAGAATGATGTGCGGATGTGCGGATTTTTGATGTGCGAATGGAAAAATGCACGTCTGTTTAATCGTCGCAAAGTTCATCCGCACATTCGCACATCAGAAATTCGCACATTAACTTTTTTCTCCCAGCGAAAACCAGTTGCCCGAATCATCTTTAAATAGTGCTTCAAAGCCGTAAAACTCCTGCGTAGGTTCTTTGGTAAATTCAACGCCTTTGGCTTTCAGCTCTTCGTAGGTTGCGAGCAGGTTGTCGCATTCAAACACGCCAAAACCGAAGGTGCCTTTGCTCACCAAATCGCGCATAGCTTGTGCGGATTCTTTGGTAAACATCATCCCTTCATCGATTGACATCAGCGAAATTTCTAAATCCGGCTGCTGTGGAGGACAAACTGTGAGCCACCGCATCCCCGGTCCCATTGGGGCATCGGTATGCACGTTAAAACCCAGCTTATTCACATAAAAATCATAAGCGCTTTCCTGGTTCAGTACGAAAACGCTCACGTGGTTCAATTTGGTTATCATTTCTTTTGGTTTTGATGAAACAAAGATGGGGAATGGATTTTAACAGGCCTTCTCTAAAATTGCGGAGTTGGCTCCATCAGACCTACGAAGTTTCAAAAACTTCGTAAGTCTTAACGGAACTTCGTCGGTTCTAATTGTCTACGCCAACCGACCGCCATCCCTTTTTCTCGGCAAAACAATTAGGTATAAACTTCAGCGGCGCGTTAGCTATCTCCTGTTGGCGTTTACGCTGCGCAGCCTGGTAAGCAGCGGGCGTTTGTCCAACCAACCTCTTAAATAAGCCGGTAAATGACGTTACGCTTTCAAAACCTACGGCATAACAAACATTGGCTACCGTTATATCCGTCGCCAAAAGTGTTTTTGCTTTTTCAATGCGGACAAATGATAAATATTGGTGCGGCGTTTTATTATAAACTGAATGGAATAGCCTTATAAAATGATATTTGGAGAAGAACGCTTCGTCGGCAATGTTATCCAGGTCTATCTTTTCCGCAAAATTGGTATCGATGAATAGTTTGGCGTAAACTATCCTGCGGTAAAGGTAAATTTTGGGATATTGCGTTATAGACATTGCTTATATAATGTAAGATATAAACTTTCAGCCTTATTTACGCGTTTGAGATAAAAGAATGTCGACCTGCTTAATACAAAAAACAAATAAGCACTTTAAAACCTACCCTGTTAAACTTTTATGGTAGCCTTAAAGAGCTTATTTTAAGTTGTTAGCTTTATGCTTTTTTAGCCGGCGCCTTTTTCTCTTCCTTTTCTCTTTTCTTCCAGCCCGTATAAGCCGCTCCGCCTAATGCCAGCACCAATAATACCGAACCAGCAAGCGATATCTTTTCACCTGTATAGTATGATGCAGGGTGGAAAACAAACTCTACTTTATGATTACCTACCGGTATCTGCGCGGCACGTAAAACATAATCCGCGCGGAAGTATGGTTTTTCAACGCCATCAATCAGCATTGTCCAGCCTTTTTCGTAGTATATTTCAGAGAATACGGCAACTTCGTTTGAAGTTGAGCCGGTTTGATACACCATGTGGTCAGGATTGTAGCTGGTTAATGTAATTGTGCCGCTGGTATCCCGTGAGATGGCCATTTTCTCGTCAACAACCTTTTTATATTGCTGATCTACAATTGCTTCATCTTTCGGCGAGAAGCTGCTGATTGCCTGCATTTCCTCATCAGCGTTTTTTGCATATTTTATGCTCTTTACAAACCAGGCATGTCCGCAAGCCGTTGGGTTTACCATCATGGAGAGGTTTTGCGATTTATCCATAGTGATGAAGTACTTGGTGTTTAGCATATCCAAAACATCGTGATTCGGCGGGTTCTGTGACAGCTGACCGTCAATCAATTCATCAAACCTCTTCAATCTCGCAGCTGAATAGCCGCTTACCGATTTATGGAAGAAACCGTTAAACTGGTCGAATTTGATATTGGTGGTCAAATCGAATACACGGAAATTCGGGTCGGTATCACGGGCTATAAAGGTGTCTACCTCGCGCGGTTTAACCTGGTTGTCCAGTTTATCGGCGAAGTTGGCATCTTTTAAGTAGCGTTTATCAACTTGCCATATATCAACCATTGTTAAAACTAATAACACTATTGAAAACACCAGGACATTGATTTTCTGTTTAACGAAAGCCCATAACAGGCCGAATGCCAAAACAACGAAAATTAATGAGCGGATAGCATCTGTGCGCTCCAGGCTTTCTCTGTCTTTCACCAACGCATTTGCAAAGCTGGTGGCTAAGGCGTTGTCGCCGTTAAGCCCCCGTTGAAGATAGCTTATGGCTTGTTGATGCCCGCTTGCCTTAAAGCTCAGGAAGATGCCCGGAACTGCTATTAATATCAATAAAAGCCCGCCGGTTATGTAAAATGCAAGTTTCAATTTCTTTAATATTACCGCTTTGTCGGTTGCATCCACTATCTCCTGCACGGCTAAAAATGCCAGTATCGGGAAACAAAGACCGGTAACCGCCAATATCGATTCTACCGCCCTGAACTTATTATACAACGGAAAGTATTTAAAGAACAAATCAGACACGTAAGGAAAGTTTCCGCCGAACGATAATAGCATGGTCAGTACAACTGATGCCAGGAGCCACCATTTTAAACGGCTTTTTACAACAAGCAATCCGAACAAAAACAAGAAGCAAACAATCGCACCAAAATAAAACGGGCCTGCCGTGCCGGGTTTATTGCCCCAGTAAAGCTGTAATCCCGGGATATTTGACATTATTTGCTGTACGGTGCCGACTGCCCGCTGCTCATCCGCTCCCTTAGCTAAAAATACTTTGGCACTTTCCGAATTTTGGTCTAACGGTTCACCTGAGCCAAAGCTATAGGCATTCGGCACCAAAAACGTAAAACACTCAGCTACACCCTGGCTCCACTCGTAAGCATAATCTTTATCAAGGCCATTGGTTGGTTCTTTGGTGTTTTTTGTGAGGTTTGATTGCCCCCTGTAGCTGTATTTAGCGTATTCGCCGGTGCTCCACAACAGTGATGCGTTTATAGCCAATGCAAGCACTACAGCGCCGCCGAGATAAGCTAAAGACTTAAGAAATGGTTTGGTTGCTTTCGCCTTTATTGCGTGATATAGTTCAATACCTAAAAGGATAAGCAAAGCCAGCATCAGGTAATAAGTCATCTGCACATGGTTGGCGCGTATCTCCATAGCAAGGAACAGCGCCGTTAATGCACCGCCTGTAATGTACTTGCCTCGCAGCGTAAGTATGATACTTGCAAGTAAGGGAGCAAAGAAAGCAATAGCAAAGGCCTGGTTTGAGTGCCCGGCCATCAGCAATATGATATTGTACGACGAGAATGTAAACGCTATAGCACCAGCAGCGGCAAGCCACGGCTTTAGTTTTAAAACGATGAATAAAAAGTAAGCTCCGAATAGCAGTAAAAGCACTGTATCGACAGGATTCGGGAATATAGCTTTTAAAGCAGAAACAACATGCGTAGTAATATTATCCGGATAGGGAGCCCATATCTGGAAAGCCGGCATACCACCAAAAATCTGGTTTGTCCATAAAATGGTAATGCCTTTATCCCTGTAATCGTTAATTTCCTTTTGGGTTGATTGCGCACCGGTCACATCCATCTGTCCCAACGTTTTACCCTGGAATGCCGGGGCAAAATAAATAAAGCATATCACCAGGAAAATCGCACCTATCAAAAAGTGAATGCTGTTCCGCTTAAACCAATTGTTCATCTAAGTTTTATAAAAAGGGATAATATTAATTCCTCAAAAATATAAATTAGTATGAGAAAGTAAATTATAAGTTTAAGGGAATTGTTGGGAGGATATTAGGCGGGTTGCTTTATGCCTAACATCAGGGCGTATGCAATACGCCCTGACAGCCCGTGGCTAACAGATACATTGCATATTTGATATCGCATGTCGGCGAGGGGGTATGCAATACGATAGCTGTTAACTTAAGGGCCTTTGTGCATAATGCCCCCTCTAAAGCTCCCCCGGTTGGCTACCGTGTACCCACATCTTTTTCGTCGGTATTTTTCCCTGGCCCTTAGGGCCTACCGCTTTGTAGCTAGTGAGTAGAAAGTAGTTATTGCCCCATTACGGGTTACCCTTTGACGACTTTCCGGTGCAGGACAATATAAATCGCCCATCTGTCCACCTGTTGGGTAGCCGCTACGCGGCACAAATCACACTTATTATTCTTTTCTACAAAGCGGTAGACCCTACGGGCCATCGATTTTCTTTAGCCAAAACTTGTGGGTACACGGTAGCCCGGTTGGGGAGACTTTAGCTGCGGCGGCGTCTTATTTTTTAAAGTCCTCCCAACGGGGGAGGATTTACAACAATGAAATATGAATATTAGCTTAAATCACCCCTTTTTTATAACCTTTTCTTCTTCAACTCCAAATAAACCGCGCCGCCCAATGCCAGCAACAACAAAGCCGAGCCTGCCATAGATATTTTCTCACCGGTATAATAAGATGCCGGATGGAATATAAATTCAATCGTGTGTTTACCAGCCGGAATTATCGCTGCACGCAGTAAATAATTAGCACGGAAATAGGGTTGCTCTGTTCCGTCAATCTGCATTTTCCAGCCTTTATCGTAATATATTTCTGAGAACACGGCTAATTGCCCACTTGTTGAGTTGGTTTGATAGGTCAGTTGGTCTGGGTTGTATTTGGTTAGCGTAATATTAGCAGTGGTGTCTCCGCCAATTTGCTTGCCTTCAATTAATGATTTGTATTGCTGGTCGACAATTGCTTCGTTTTTGGGGTTAAAGCCATGCAACGCTTTCATTTCCTCATCGCTGTTGGCTACATATTTTACCTGCTTCACAAACCATGCATGGCCAAGTGCATAGGGGTTTGGGCTGGCGCTTTGCTTCCCGGTTGAGTCCTGGTTAATTACATATTTGGTATTCAGCATATTCAGCACGGCAGGGTTAAGCTGTGGGCTAAACTGGTTTTCTATCAATTCCTCATAGCGTTTCAGTCTCGCCGCTGAGTAGCCGCCGATAGACTTATGAAAAAATGGCGTAGCGGAATCTTCGTTTAAGCTTTGGCCAAGGTCAATAACCCTATAGTCCGGATCTTTGTCCTGTAAAATAATTTGGTCCACAGGGCGGGGTTGGGGCGTTAGCGAGCTTTGCCTGTCTGTAAAAGCGTCACTTTTCAGGTGGCGTTTGTCAACTGTCCACATATCAACCAGCATCAATACTAAAAATGCTACCGATAATGCGGTAACATTCATTTTTTGTTTCAGCCAGGCCCACAACAGGGCAAAGCCTATTACAATAAATATCAAAGAGCGGATGGCATCTGCCCGGGCTACGGAAATCCTGTCTTGCACCAGCGCATTAGCTATGCCGCTTGCTAATTGCGTGTTGCCGGCTGTTACTTGTTTGGCAATCGTATTTATAAAGTCCTGATGTTTGCTTGTTTTAAATGACAGGAAAGCGTCGGGCAGTAACGCCAGCAACAAGACTAATCCACCGGTAATATACAATGCAAGCTTCGCCTTTTTAAATAATGCTGCTTTATCGGGTTCATTTATCGCCTCGTTTATGGCCAGCAATGCCAATACCGGAACACAGAGCATCGCCACAGCCAGAATAGACTCTACCGCCCTGAATTTGTTATACAAGGGGAAATAATCAAAAAACAAATCGGAAACTAACGGGAAGTTACTGCCGAATGATAGCAGCATGGTTAAAATTACCGTTGAAAGCAGCCACCATTTTATCCTGTCCTTCACCACAAATAATCCAAACACAAACAGGAAGCACACCACCGCGCCGAAGTACCACGGCCCTTCGGTAAAACGCTTTTCGCCCCAGTAAAGCGGCAGGCTTTGCGCCAGGCCCTGCGCCTGCGTTGCGTCTACTCCCTGGCTGGTCAGATATTTTGCTATATGCGAGTCCTCTCCATCGCCGCCGCGGGATGCACCGCCATATACGTTAGGCACCAGGAAGGTAAGCGTTTCGCCAACACCTTCGCTAAATTCGTAGGCGTAATCACGCGGAACACCGTCGCCGGCTTCTTTAACGCTTTGGGTTAGGTTGCTTTTTCCGCGGATGGAATATTTGCTGTACTCATACGTGCTCCAAAGCAATGATGCATTCACCAGTAAAGCCAGCAGCGTTGCACCACCTATGTATGCCAGCGATTTCAGGAATACGGCGGTATTCTTGCTTTTTAACGCGTGATATAGTTCTATTGCCAGCAATATCAGCAAGGCGATCAGCAGGTAATAGGTCA
The DNA here is from genome assembly GCA_040389845.1 of Bacteroidota bacterium. Lineage (GTDB taxonomy): Bacteria > Bacteroidota > Bacteroidia > Sphingobacteriales > Sphingobacteriaceae > Mucilaginibacter. Next base: position 14,361 of record JAZJZL010000170.1, on the reverse strand, counting down.
TCTGTATATGGTTGGCCTTAATCTCGATAGCAAGAAACAAGGCCAGCAGCGATGCTCCAAGTAAGTATCTGCCGCGAATCACCAGTATAATAGACGCGATAATAGGCGCGAATAAAGCTATAGCAAACTCCTGGTTGGCATGACCGGCGGCTATGTAGATGATATTGTACGATGAAAAGGAAAACGCCAAAGCGCCCGCTGCAGCCAGCCATGGATTAAGCTTTAGCACGCTGAACAGGAAGTAAGAGCCGAAAAGCAATAAAAATACAATGTATAGCGGTGAAGGAAAAACGGAGTCGAGCACCTTAACGATATGCGTGGTGATACTGCCGGAGTAGGGGGCCCAAATCTGGTAAGCGGGCATACCACCCAGTATTTGGTTAGTCCATAAAATGGTAGTGTCCCGGCTGCGGTAGTCGTTAATTTCTTTTTGGGTTGACTGAGCTCGCGTAACATCGTTTTGTCCCAAAGTTTTTCCCTGGAAAGCGGGAGTAAAGAAGCCGAAGCTGATAACTAAAAATACTGCGGCAATTATAAAGTGTATGCCATTGCGCTTAAACCAGTCGCCCATCTATTTATTTTTTGAAGAATTTGTTCTCTCCAAAAATAAAAATTAGAATGACAAAGCAATTATTTATCGCTGAATTATTACCGGGGTATTTACTGGAAAAAATAAATAAGCACAACCAACACTACCATAACTACGGTACTTGTAACGTATGTTACCCGATCTGTTCTGCTGTAAACCTCGAGGTTTTTGCGGAGGGAAAAGAAATTATAAATGACAAGGGCCCCAACAATTATCCAAAAAAACCAATTGATGTGATGAGGGTTGAAGCATAGAGCCTCGCCTGCCGAAATAACTATAAAGTTGGCGATAATGAGCTTAATCGCTTCGGGCGTGTTTTTGTGCTCCGGCCTGCGTTTAAAAACATCCTGTTGTGTCAGCATTATTTTACTTCTTCGTAATCAATGAATTCACCTTCGGTATCAGGTAGTATTGGTTTATTATTTTCGGGGATATAATCAACCTTAACTTTGCCATCGGGCTTAGGCTGACTTTGTCCCTGGTAATTGCGCTGTTGATTTTGCTGTTGCTGCTGGTCCTGCGCCTTATTTACAACGCTCTGAAAAAGCATAGGCAGCAAAAAACGTAAAAGCGCTTTTATCACCCATAAAATAAATATAACGGTTAAAAGGAATTCTAATAGTACCTTAAACATTTTTACACAGTTAAGTCAACAAATATAATATTATAACGGCAAAAATGTTTGGATATGATTTTGCCCGATTTTATGACGTTAGGTTGATAGGGTTTGTTACAGGAGAGAAGCAGTATCGGATTACCTTCATTAATAGTGCTGCCCCATAGCCGAGTGAATTATAACAACATCCCCGATAATCTCGTACACGATTCTATGTTCGAGATTAATACGTCTTGACCACATACCCGAAAAATGATATTTTAACTGTTCTGGTTTCCCAATGCCACTTTCCGGATGTTCAGCTAAATCCTTAAATATCTATTCAATCTTTTTTATTATTGATTTATCTCCAGATTTATGATGGGCTTGAAAACTTTTTGGGCAGACTTTTCGATTCTTATAGTATACTGCCCCATATAGATTTAGAGGGGTCGACAGTAATGTAGTTCCCTTTCGCAACTTCCTTTTTGCTCTTCTCAATCTTGGCGATAAATTCCGGATTATAAGTTTCTTCCTTTTTAAAAGAAACATTCAGTGCTTTCAGTACTGCTTCAATTGCGTCCAGTTGCTTTTGATTTTTCGGACTTACTATTAACGTTTCCATATCACAAATTTATGCTTTTTTATAATCACTACATCTACACATCAAACTTCTCTTCCATCATTTTTTCCAGTGCAAACATTTCGTCACGCAGCTTGGCGGCCAGTAAAAAATCCATGTTTTTGGCCGCAGCGATCATTTCCTTTTTTGTGTTCTCTATCGATTTTTTTAAATCCGGCTTGGTCATGTAAGCAACAATAGGGTCGGCGGCAAGGCTAACGGCTGTTTCCTCTATATAAGCCTTCTGAACGCCTCCCTTAAAGTCCATAACAGAAGTTTGCTCGATGATTTCCTCGCGTGTTTTGCCGACGGTTAACGGGGTAATGCCATGCAAGGTGTTATAAGCAATTTGTATATCGCGGCGACGGTTGGTTTCGTCCATGGTTATTTGCATGCTGTCGGTAATTTTATCAGCATACATTATTACCCGGCCACGGTCATTACGGGCGGCGCGGCCTATGGTTTGTATCAGGGAACGTTCGCTGCGTAAGAAGCCTTCTTTGTCTGCGTCCAGGATGGCTACTAACGATACTTCCGGCAAATCCAATCCCTCGCGAAGCAGGTTGATACCTATAAGCACATCAAACACACCAAGGCGCAATCCCCGCAATATTTCAACCCTTTCCAGTGTCTTTACTTCCGAGTGTATGTAGCGGCATTTGATGCCCAGCCTGTCCATATATTTTGCCAGCTCTTCAGACATTCGTTTGGTAAGCGTGGTTACCAGCACACGGTCGCCCATTTTTACGGTTTTATCCACTTCCTCCAGCAAGTCATCCACCTGGTTTATCACCGGTCGTACGTCAATCACGGGGTCAAGCAATCCGGTTGGGCGTATTACCTGTTCAACCACTACACCGCCGGATTTTTCCAGCTCGAAATCACCGGGTGTGGCGCTTACATATACCGTTTGCGGAGCCAGTTTCTCGAACTCCTGGAAATTCAGCGGACGGTTATCCAGTGCTGCCGGTAGCCTGAAACCATAATCCACCAGTGATATTTTTCTCGACCTGTCGCCACCATACATCGCCCTTATCTGGGGAACGGTAACGTGGCTTTCGTCAATCACCATTAAATAATCATCTGGAAAATAGTCCAGCAGGCAGAATGGCCTGGCACCGGGCTGTCTTCCATCAAAAAACCTTGAATAGTTCTCGATGCCCGAGCAATAGCCGAGCTCGCGTATCATCTCCAGGTCGTAGTTAACCCTTTCTTCCAAACGCTTTGCTTCCAGGAAACGGCCATCGCCAATAAATTGCTTTTTGCGGGTTTCCAGCTCTTCCTGTATCGCCCATATCGATTGCAAAAAACGCTCACGCGGCGCCACATACAAGTTGGCCGGGTAAAGTACCATGTGGGTCATCTTTTCCACCGTTTTGCCGGTGCCAACATCAAATGATGAAAGTTCCTCTATATCATCGCCAAAAAATGAAATGCGATAAGCAAAGTCCAGGTATGCCGGGAAAATATCAACTGTATCACCTTTTACCCTGAATGTTCCGCGTTTAAAATCGGCGGTGGTACGCGAGTACAGTATTTCTACCAGCCTGTGAAGGAAAGCATTTCTGCTTATGCGTGTACCTACGGCAAATTTGAAAACAGAGTCTTTAAAATCTTCAGGGTTTCCCATACCATAGATGCAGGAGATGGACGAAACTACTATTACATCCCTACGGCCCGACATCAATGCCGAGGTAGTACGCAGGCGCAGCTTTTCTATCTCATCGTTTATCTGCAAATCCTTTTCGATATAGGTATTGGTAGTCGGGATAAAAGCTTCCGGCTGGTAATAGTCGTAATACGAAACGAAATAGTTCACGGCATTCTCCGGAAAAAACTGCTTAAACTCACCGTACAACTGCGCAGCCAGTGTTTTATTGTGGCTAAGTATCAGTGTAGGCTTTTGCGTTTGCTCTATAACATTAGCAACGGTAAACGTTTTACCCGAACCCGTTACACCAAGCAGGGTTTGAAAAGGGTCGCCATTATTTACACCTTCAACCAACTGCCTGATGGCCTCGGGCTGGTCGCCGGTGGGTTTATATTGAGATGTTAATTTAAAATCCATGTATATACAAATTTAGTGATTAGAGACCAGAGTTCAGAGACTAGTTCATATCCCCGGTGTCAAAATAAATACCCGCGTGTGACAACCGTATGTCAGCATCGTTTTTAGAATTCAATTTTTGTAGATTTATATTTGAAACAACCATCATATAATCCCTGTTCATTCAACAACTAATTTCTAATCTCCAATTAACTAATCTCCAGCCTTATGGCCTTCATCCTCAATCAAACCAATACCATCGCCAATAAGTTTTTGGCTGAGCTGCGCGACAGCGGCATACAGCAGGACAGACCCCGCTTCCGCGCCAATTTAACCCGGCTTGGCGAGATACTGGCCTATGAGATGAGTAAATCGCTGCACTATGAGGAATTTGAAATACAAACACCGTTGGGCGCCGCTAATATCAACCTGCCACAGGGCGGGCTTGTTTTAGGCACTATCCTGCGGGCCGGGCTGCCGTTTCATCAGGGTTTTCTGAATTACTATGACGATGCCACCTCACTTTTTGCAACTGCTTATCGCAAAGTAAAAAAGACCGGGGCCTTTGTTATTAACATCGACCATATATCTACTCCCGACCTTGATGGTAAAACCTTAGTAATGTGCGATACCATGCTGGCTACCGGTCAAAGCATTGTGCAGGTTTGTAAAGAGCTGATAGCCCAATACAAAATTAAAGAGCTGCACATCGCCGCCGTTATTGCCAGCACCGAGGGCATAACTCACGTTCGTGCAAACCTGCCCAAAGCTAAGCTATGGTTTGGCGCTGTTGATGAAGAAATGACCAGCAAGGCTTATATTGTTCCCGGCCTGGGTGATGCGGGGGATTTGGCGTACGGAGAGAAGGTCTGATGTTTGGATTTGGGACTTGATTTTTAGAACACCGTTTGGATAAAAGTGTGGATAACCGGGTTAACACAACGTAACACATTTCAAGAAATTTTTTTCGATAAATATTTAGTAATCAATTAATTGATAGAAAACATATCAGAAAACCGATTTTATAAGTTTTCAACACTCACCTTCTCTGGTTATGCAAATAAAGAAAAGTATCTGTAAATTTGCGTTTTTTTTCTATTATTCCATCCCATCCACGAAATCTTCCAGCTCAGCATACCATTCCTCACCATACTTACGGATTAGGGGAGCTTTTAGAAATTCATGCACGCGTACTTTTAATTCATTGCCAAATGTACAGGCCGGACTGCAAATGTTCCAGCGGTCATAATTCAGTATATCAAACTCCGGGTATTTGGTAATACGAATAGGGTATAAGTGGCATGAGATTGGTTTTTTCCAGTCGATAACGCCATGCTCGTAAGCTTTCTCAATGGCACACTTGGTAATACCGTTTTCAAATATCACATAAGCACATTCTTTATTTTTGTCGACGCAGGGTGTGGTATAATCGCCGTCAAAATCCTTGACGTAGGTGCCTTCTCTTTCAACGGTAGCAATACCCCTGGCATTCATGAAGGGTTTTACCTTCGGATAAATTTCGTTCAGAATATCCAGTTCATTGGCATCTAGCGGCGCACCGGAATCACCTTCCAGGCAGCATGCGCCTTTACATTTATTAAGGTTACAAACAAAATTTTCCTTTACTACATCCTCGTGCAGTAATACATTACCAACCTCTAACATTTTTATCTTTCTTAAATCGTGCACCAGCTCACCCAAGGCTGTGTCCCCACAGCCTCCATCCGCAGCGTGTACAGCTAATATCATTACTTTTTTAAAGGATTCAACGGGAATTTCAAATTCTTAGCTCCGGTTAAATCCATCGTTATGCTGCCGACTACCAGTTCAACATGCGCCTTTACGGGTATGCGGTTGTTGTCGTCAGTAATCCACAAATATAGCTTACTGCTTTTACGGAACACACGCCCGGGAATAATTGTCGGGTTAAATTTCAAACAATTAAACGTTCCTACCGAGCAGTCCATTTTTTCCTTACCAGAATAGGTTATTTCCATCGAATGTATGCCATCCTCCAGGAAATAGTCCAGCTTGAATTTATCGCCAATTTTTATTTTAGAAATATCTATGCTCCGCGCGAAGTAATACGCCGATAAAAAGTCAAAAGTACGCCCTTTGAATGGATAAACACCTTTTGCTGCGGTTATCTTCCCTGTTGCGTGGTCGAACGTTACGTTATCTGTATGTTTGTAGCTCGACTCCTTACGATTTTCGGTATAAAAGTACGGCTCAAGTGTTTTCTCGTCGACATAAGTTTCGTAGCGGTTGCGCACCTTATAAAAAATATCGAAAGTACCTGCAGTTTTAGCGTCAGCAACGATATGATAAGCAGTTTTGCCTTCAAATTTCTTGTCGCTTTCACCTACCCTTATAACCGCCTCAGCAGCGGTAAAAAATCCATATTTTAATTTATAGCTTAACTCTTCGCCCACTTTAAAAGAAGGTTCGCCCAGGTAGGTGATTTCTTTTTCCTGCGCCGATAATGTGCCTGCAAAAAATATAAGGGAAAGTAAAGTCAGAATGTATTTATTCATCTGGTAGGAATTAGCCTCTTTCTTAAGTACAATTAATCTTATTTATTGTTATTTAAGACTCTGACTATAAACTATGTGGATGGTAAATTATTATAGATGAAGATGACATTTGGTAGATAAATGTTTGGCGGCATTTTCAGACTTACGAAGTTTTTAAACGGCGAAGCCCTCAACGAGGCCCCTGAAAACAAACAACATCGAGTTAAACTTCGTAAGTCTCCGTGGGCGATTAATCCCTTTTCTTATAAATTGGCACGGTTGAGCACGGCTCGCCGAACATCAGGCTTTTAACAACAGGCGTAAGCTTTTTGGTTAATTCAACATAGGCCGATACGGGCACCGGGATATCGCCGCAGCCCTTAATTACGATGCGCTGTTCGCGGTATTGTTCAACATCAATGGTGGCTATGCTTTTAACAAACAAAACGGTTTCCAGCACGTCTGCATCGCCAAAAACAACTTCTTTAGCATAAGGCGCCAGGCGATTTGCCAACAGCATATAAGCCCAGGCAGGCACAATAGCATCTGCAGTACAGGTTACGGCAACAAATTTATCCTGGTATTGAGCCCAGTCGTGCCCCTTTACAAACTCCCTGAAATCCTTTTCCTTTAAGATGAGCTCCATAAAAAGGTTATCCTTAATATCGTACACCACCCTTTCGCCCTGCGGATAAAATGCAGCCGGGTCCAGCGTTACCAAACCGCTTTGTGCAACTTTATTTATGAAGTTTTCCTGTATTTCCATAGCCTGTTAAAACAAAAAATCCGGGATAAGCATAAACTCATCCCGGATGCAAAATTACTTTAAAAAGTTCTTATAAAAACTTGGCTCTGTAATCTTTTACATTCGCCTTATCTTTCAGGGCATCAAATACCTGTGATTGCGAACGCTGCAACAGGCCTTGTGCCAATGTTTCCTTGTCTTTTACAGTATTGGTAAGCGGAGCAGGATTAATAAAGCTATCAACGCTGAATACATACACGCCTTGCTGGCCTTCAATAACTTTAGAAAGCTTGTTTGGCTGCGCACCGAACACTGAACCGATAACTTTGTATTCAGCACCACCACCAGGGATTATAGGGTTTGCAAAAACAATGTTTTGAACCGGAACAACTTTACCACCTGATTTTTGAGCAACCTGGTCGATATTGCTTGCACCGTTAAGCGCTGCCTGTAGTTTTTCTGTCAGTTGCTTGCCTTTTACCGCGTTCTTAACCATTGGCTCAATTTGTTTTTTTACAGCATCAAGTGATAGTTGGCCTTTCGGCTTAACGTTCAACAGGTGTGCAACAATGTATTGGTCGCCGGTGATGAAAACTTTTTCTGAAAAATCGCCAGACTGAGCAGTATATGCCCATTTCACAATTTCACGGGCGCTTTCAACACCTGGTATTGCACCTGCTACACCATTAACGTCGGTAGCGGTTTTTATCTGAAGTTTTTCCTTTTTTGCTTCACTGTCGAAGTTCTCTTTGGTAAGGTTTGCTAAAAACGCCTGCGCTTTGCTGTAAACAGCGGTTTGTGTAGCACTGCTTGCTTTTAGCGGAACATCAACAATTGCAACTTTAACTACTTTAGATGAACCTTTTTCGTCTTCAATATCCACAATGTGTACACCAAATTGAGTGGTTATCACTTTTAGGTCGCCTTTTTTAGCGGTGAATATCTGGTCGTCAAATTCAGAAACCATTAAACCGCGTGCAAAAGTACCAAGGTCACCACCTTTAGCCGCAGCTGCTTTATCAACCGAAAACTGTGTTGACAACTCAGCAAATGATTTACCGCCCTGTATAAGTTTTTTAATCGAATCTGCCTTAGCCCTTGCTTTTTCAAGACCGATTCCAGACGGGTCGATAAGTATGTGGCGTGCTTTTATCGAGTCAGGACCAACTATATCATCAACAAGTTTTGCAACTTTATAGGTGTTACCGCTCAGGTATGGGCCATAAGTAAAGCCTTTAGCTGCTGTAAACATAACCGAATCCAGTTTTGGTTCCAACTGGCCTTTGTGTACAAACTTAAGCGGTGCTTTATCTTCCGAATTGATCTGAACGAACAAAGAATCGTTGGTCGAAGCTTTGAACTCAGTAGCCAGCTTATCTGCCTGCACTTTAACTGCAGCCGTATCAGCTTTTGATGGAGCCGCGTTAAAGCTTACATAATCAAATGTCCTTAGCTCCTGCGGGGTTTTAAACTCGTTTTTGTGCTCATCATAATAAGCCTGGTAATCAGCATCGGTTAAAGTTACCTTGTTATCCGGAACTGATGCATAGTCAAGCGTTACATATTTAAAGTTAACCAGCTTGTTTTTAGCCTGGTAGCTTTCTTTTGCTTCCAGCGAGTTAACATACAGACCGTTTGATACTATCGACAGGTATTTCTGGCTCAGCTTGTTTGTACCAAGGGCCTCGATGAAATCGTTCCATTGCTGCCTGATGGGGTCGTTAGCCTTTGATGCGTTGAGCTGAGCTTTAAAGTTATTGAACCTGGTTACATCAACTTTACCGGTTTGCTGGTTTCCGAAAGCCTGCACAATTTGCGGGTCGGGGTTATTACCGTTAACCATGTTGTTAACTTCATCATCACCTACGGAAAGGCCAAGCTTTTCAACTTCCTTTTTAAGTATCATCTGGCTTACCATACTGTTCCAGGTAGACTCCTGTACATAAGCGGCAAACTGAGGCGTTAAAGTTGCCTGGCCCGATTGCTGCCTGAACTGGTTGCTCTGCTGTTCGTATAATTTATTGAACTTGTCGTATTCAACTTTTTCACCGCTTACTTCACCAAGCAGGTTACGATCATCTCTGAAAAAAGAACTGCCCGACTTGCCAACTTCACCCACGATAAACGCGAATAATGCAATACCGATAGAAATTGCGAGAATCTTCCCCATCCGTTCCCGCAAAAAACCCATAATACCCATATAACTCTATAATTTTATTTTATGTTACTAAAAAGAGGGCGCAAGATACAATTTTTAGTAAAATTCTATAACACAAAATTTTGTATAAATTTTACACAGAAAATCGGGAAGCCCGAAAGACTGAAAGTAGGTGATTCCGTCCCAAAAATCGCCTGCCAATTAAATCCGAAATCGAAATTCCGAAACCCGACATCCGGAATTATTATTCCCCCACCTGTTTTTCATCTACGTGAAATGAACCAACAGTACTGCCCATCTGCCATGGATACATACTTTCGTTACTTTCGAATCCGAACCCTTCTGCAACATCCCCTTCCTTATTGGTTATTACGACAGCCTTACTTGATTTAAAAGTCCGCGCCGTCATATCATAAATCAGCTCATCCGATTTAAAAACCTGGCCTGCGGCGTTGGTCGCCACAACGTTTTTCCTGAATTCTACGAGATTTTCCTTTTCTCGCTGAATAGCATAGTCTGAAACAACATTCCCTGCTTCCTTCAGTGAATCATTATAAAAAATCAGCTTAACGCCTTTCGGAAATTCTTTGTAGGGTTTGGGCGAATTGTCGGTATAATCAATCATCAGCGGCGCTGTAAGATGGAACTTCACTTTTGCAGAATCGCTCCAAATCACATCAACCCCGGTAGAGCGCGATATTGGTTTATCTTCTTCGCCCGATGAGATTTTCTTGATATCATTCAACGAGTTTTCGCACGAGCTGAAAAGAAACATGCCGGCAAACAGCGCCGGCAGGTAGATAAGTATTTTTTTTAATACAGCTTTATTCATGAGTAAAAATCGTCGGAAAACCATTAATACAACGCAGTAAGCCCAAATGAAGTATCCCGAACTATACAGACAGAATTAATGGAACTGATATTTCTGGAACCATTTATCATTAAGCACAAAGCCCAAGTGTATGTTCACATAGCTTTCCCTTACCAGGCCATTATCCAAAGTACCGCGTTTACCCACTTCGGCTGACACGTTTATTTTATAAAAACTGCTCAGCGTTTGGGTAGGCGCCAGCGGCAGGCCTAAACCGAAGGTAACCGCCGTACGGTTTACATTAGTATTATTTAATTTGATATACGTTTGGTCATAAATAAAGCCTAAGCGATAATCCATTCTTGCAAAGTAATCACGCAATGCATTATTATTAGGCGTATACTGACCACCCACGGCGAACGTTTTGCTGTTTTGAAAGCCCTGATTAACACCATTTATAGTAAGGTTGCTCCAGGTGCCCATAGTGAAATCGGCGCCTACCAAAAAGTGGCTGTCATACTGGTACGATACACCAAAATGGTTGACATTTGGCAATCTTATAGTTGTTTTAGCATCCTGCCGGTTTATAACCGAGTCAATCGGTGTTTTCTGGTTACCGCTGGCATCGTAGATGTAGTGATACACAACATTGGACTCATGATTACTTATGTTACCTGCTAACGAGGTAGAATAACCAAAGGTTAAGTGCTTGGTATTATTAGCCCAGTCGATAGAATATTGAAGGCCTAAATCATAGCTTAATCCGCCCACACTGTTACTTTGCTGAATCCTCGAGTTAAGGGTACCGTAAAGCGGCGTTCCGTCTGGCTGTACAATTTCGGTAGAGCTGTTTTGTATCAGGTTACCGAATATATACGATGCGTTAGCACCTGCCCTGAAATGGTTACCTACTCCGAAGCCATAGCCTAAATAAGCTTTCGATAAACCACCGTCGCCAGTATAAAGGTAATTAACATGGTTGGTATCAACCGGCAAGCCGGTCCCGAAATTAGCCCTTGTTTGTTTAAAGTTATAACCCATTTCGCTGTATGGCATTAAACCGAAGCTCAATGCAGAGCGGCGGCTTACCGGTACGGCAAAATTAACGTGGCTTAGCCTGAAATTGCCATTGCGCGTGCTGGTTTGGCCGGTTTGGCTTAAACCGATAGAATTGCCATAGATGCCTATATCAAAAGTGGTATAGTTTATTTCGGCGTACGATGCCGGGTTAAGCACGTTGATGGTGTTGTAGTTGTTTATTTTGTTGATGGCAGCGCCTATACCACCCATACCTCTTTGCTGAGGCATTACAGATTGGTCAATATCGCCCAAACCATACCTTGAATAAGGAGAGCTGGTGGTAGCGTTTGTTTGCGCACTAGCCCTGAAAGCAGAAACAGCAAATATCAGTAGTATAAAAAGCCTGGTATATTTAATCATTATTAGTTTGTATGGCTGCGTTTAATCCTTTAAGAACCAGCAGGGGTTCAATTTTAATACAGGCGGCAAAGATGCTATTTTTTAACAGCGTATCAAAAAAATTGCTATCGCCTCCTGTAAGCACAATATTTAGTTCTTCTCCTTGTTTTATGTAGCTTTTAATAAAGCCTTCCAATTCATATTTTATCCCGTTCTGCACGCCCGATAGTATGGCCGATTTAGTATTATTGCCGCTAATGGCGGCAAATGTTTCGTCAGCTTCAACCAGCGGCAGCCCCGCAGTATAATTATTTAATGCCTTATAACGCATATTTAACCCCGGCGATATACTGCCGCCAAAATAATTTCCCACTGCATCAACCCAGTCATATGTTATACAGGTGCCGCCGTCAATCACCATATTACTTTTACCTGGGTATAAGTGATAAGCGCCTATAACTGCAGCCAGCCTGTCGGCTCCAAGGGTTTGCGGGGTTAAATAATGGTTTGTTATGCCACTTGTCATCCCGGCATTAAAATATACCGGCTTAACTTTTTGCGCCAGTACATTTTGCCATCCCTCTTTTTCTTTTTTTACCGATGATATAATGGCTTTATTTATCGGGTAACCGGCCAGGATATTATTTATTATTCCCTCGTCCGGTAGTTTGTATTGTTCTGTATAAAGCACCTGGTTTTGTTTGAACACAGCAATCTTTGTAAACGTATTGCCGATATCGATAACCAGGGTTGCTTCCATTTTTTTAGTCTTGAGTCCTGAGTCTTTAGTCTTGAGTCAAAAAGGACTTTGGACTTGCGACTTAAGACTAAGGACTTCTTTCTATGCTTTTACCAGCGATAATATCGATTCAAAAATAGCCAGGCCGTCTTCGTTGGCTACCAGTATGTCTGAAGCACGTTCCGGATGCGGCATAAAGCCGAATACATTGCGATTGATATTGGTAATACCGGCGATGTTATCCAACGAGCCGTTAGGATTTGATTCGCTGGTTATCATGCCAGATTCATCACAGTACTTAAACAGTACCTGATCGTTATCATACAATGACTTCAACACATCCGCGTCAGCAAAGTAATTGCCCTCACCATGAGCGATAGGGATTTTCAGAGCTCTTTCAGGGTCTATCTGCGCGGTAATCAATGAATTTTGCGTCTGCGCTTTCATATAGATATTGCGGCAGATAAACTTACGGTTCTCGTTATGCAGCAATGCACCCTGCAGCAGGCCTGACTCCGTCAATACCTGGAAACCGTTGCAGATACCCAATACATAACCGCCGCGGGCAGCAAACTGTATAACTTCCGTCATGATAGGCGAAAAACGGGCGATAGCGCCAGAGCGCAGGTAATCGCCAAAAGAAAAACCACCGGGTAAAACAATAAAGTCGGCGCCCTGCAGGTCGTGGTCTTTATGCCATAAACGAACCACTTGCTGGCCCATTATTTTTTCCAATACGTAGATGATGTCTTCATCACAATTGGAACCGGGAAATACAACTACTCCAAATTTCATTAAATTGATTTTTTGTGTAATACGTTACAAAACTAACACAACAGCGGTGATTTGAACGAATGTAAAAGTTAAAAAGTGTTAAACTGAAAATAGATAACGCTGATTAGCAGTAATAAATACAGCGATTCGTAAAACCACCTGTTCTTTGCATACAAAAAATAATAAGCAAAAAACACTGCACACGGAACTGTGCACAGCAGAAAGTGATTTAGATTAAACGGCGTTTTCACATAAAATGACAGGCCAGCTATTAAAAAGATAATAAACAATAACTGGAACGATTTGCGCACCTGCACGTAGCTTTTAAAGAAGTTTTGCTGCAACTTAAAAAAGCAAAGCACCAGGACAGCTATTACCGGAACCAGTACCAGGTAATTGTAATAATGAATATTGATACTATCCGGAAACTTTGTACCCAGTGGCAGCCAGATGTCTGAAAATTGTTTGATACTATCGTTCATGTAATAGTAAACTGCCAGGAAGAAAAAGATAGTAGCATAGCCAATAATACCTGCAACAATTTCACGCCAATTAGACGGACGGAACAGGAATAAAGCTATCCAAACAGCCAAAAAGAAGTAAATAAAAGGCAGGTAAATTACCGAACCAACGGCTACCATCATCCCTAAATCGTACGCTGATGATTTGGCATCGTTACTTTTATATAGCTTAAACAGCTTGAACAGCATCCATATCACCAAAAAATTGCAAAGCAGCGGCGGGCTCAGCACCAAAAACGGTTTAAATAACCCCGAAACGGTAACGTACATGAGCGCCGGTAAAAACGTGGGCTTACCCAATAAGTTAAAGTGATTTACCAGGTGATTAAGCAAAATAGCCTGTATAAATACAAAAACTGATGCCAGTAAAATGCTGTAGCTGGTAGGGGCGGCATTAAGATAGTCGCCGGGTGCAAGCAGTAGTCGTGCAACAGGCTCCGAGAATGCAAATTCGGTTTTTGCGGGCGCGTTCAATAAAAATCCCGCCCGCGACAGGAACAGTATTACTGCAAGCCATAAAATATTAAGCGGATTGAGCGCCTTAAAAAAACTGACCATTAAAGCCTTGTATTTGCGCTGCGAAATTAGCACAAAACTGCATAGGATAAAAGATTAGTTGGGCAGGTAGGCGAAATACTAATGTAATAGGCTATACAGAAAGCCCAAGGACATAGCTTTGAAAATTTTTCGGCAGCTTTTTCATAGCGATGGGTTTAAAACCTTGCGTGTTCGAAACCTGTCCTGGTGACGCAGGGCGGTGCCCTGCGCTGGTAGATGGAACCCTTTCAGGGTTCTCAGATTAAGGTAAATCCCATATTATTGTACAAA
>JAZJZL010000169.1:0-4622 GCA_040389845.1 Bacteroidota bacterium | reverse complement strand
TATTATTGTATAAAAGAGGCTAATCATCGAAATTTTGAAAGAAAAATCTGTTGCGGGACGATTATTGATAGTAAAGTACCTGGTTTATTTTGCTGTTTTTATGCTGACGGGCTTAAACGCCTCCTTTGGTCAGAAATATACTTTTTCGCAATACGGTATTGGTGACGGATTGATACAGTCGCAGGTAAATACCATTGCACAGGACAAAGACCATAGCCTGTGGATTGGTACTTACGGCGGCGCCAGCCATTACGATGGCACTGAGTACACAGCATACACCAGGGCCAACGGCCTGCCTAATGATTTTATTTACACCATATTCATCGACAAAAACAATGTAAAATGGTTAGGCACCGAAAACGGTATCGCCACAATCGCCAACAAACAGGTGTTTTTATACAAGCTTCCTGCAAAAAAGCTGAGGGCATCGGTAACGGATATTAAACAGGATTATGCCGGTATTACCTGGTTTTTAATGGGTAACCAGCTGTACAAAATCGGTGGTCAGGAAGTTGTGCGAGAAACTGTACAGGATACAGCCAAAGAACAAATCTCCTGTATCGCCACGGATAAAAAGGGAAAGCTTTATGCTTGGATTTATAAAAAGGGACTGTATGCACTCCATGACAATAAATGGGTAGCGGTAATTCCATTAACCGATGTTTCCGTAATCATCAGGAAGATGATTTTTGAGGATACAGGCAAGTTATGCCTGATGTCGGACGATAAAATTTATTATGCTAATGGCGCCATGCTGAATGAATACAAAAGCGACCTCACCAAAAATATCCATACCCGGCTTTTGACAATGACACGCGATGCAGCCGGAGTATTATGGCTGGGAACAAACACCGGCGCTTATTGTATAAAGGATGACAAGCTAATCCATTTCGGTGCGAATAATGGCTTTACTGATAAAGCGGTGCCGGATATTTATTGCGATGCAGACAAAAACCTGTGGTTTGCCACCCAGGGCAACGGCGTTTATAAATTTGAGGGTGATAGCTTTGTCACTTATAGCAAGCCGCAGGGCCTGACAGACGATTATATCATTTTCGGCATCGCAAAGGATAAGTCGGATAATATTATTCTTGGTCTTGATGGCGGCGGTTTGATAAAGTTTAACGGTACTAACTTTTCGGCAATTTCTATCCCGCAGGATAAACCGCTGTTAAACCGTATTCAGTGCCTTTACACGGATAAAAATGGCGATTTATTAATCGGCACCGAGCTTGACGGGGTGTGGCGCTACAATAAAGGCGGCTTTAAGATATTTACCGGCAGCGAAAGATTATCCATAAATTGTATCAGTCAGGATGCTGACGGCACTACATGGATTGCAACGCCATTCGGCTGCTTTTATGCAGGCAGTGATGATAAGCTTATCCGTGCGAGTGGCGCAACGGCTTTTGCATTTTCTGTATTGCCGGTCGGAAGGGATTCAGTTTTTATTGGAACGCATGATGGTTTATCCCTCGCCGTTAATAAGAAGATTGTAAATAACTTCCGGCTTGACGCGGTAAAGAACCTGGCTGTAATTTGCCTGGTTAAATATGGCCGCTATTTGATTTTAGGGACTGATGATAACGGCGTTTACATTTGGGATAAGCTTAGCGGAAAAGTAAAAAACTTCAACACCGGTAGCGGGCTTAATTCCAATGCCGTTTACAGCCTGGCCGTAGACGAGCATGGAACTGTTTGGGTAGGAAACGGACGAGGAGTGAATAAGCTATTATATGATAATCAAAAGGACTCTTTTGGGTTAAGTCGCAGCAGGAACTCGCAGGAGCCGGTTTTTGAATCGGCGCAAAACGGCACGCTTTATTATAACCATAAAATATACATGGCTACTGATAAGGGCATGATTGTATATAATACTTCTTTATCCCCGCCATCAACCGTAAGGCCCAATATTATTATTAAGTCGGTTAACCTGGTAACGGTAGACGATGGCGCATCAGTAAGCACCGTATTAAAAAGTGGCGTATCGCTTTCGCATAGCAGCAACCATTTAAACATATCGTTTACGGGCATCTACCTTAAAGACCCGAAAAATGTATATTATAAATATAAGCTGGAAGGACTGGATACTGCTTTTTCCGCCCCCGCTAAAAACAATACACTCGATTATCCGGCGCTGCCGGCGGGCAACTACACTTTTCGTGTAAAGGCTTATACTGCTGCGGGCTTGGAATCTGCAAGCACGGCTGCTTTTTCGTTTATTATCGCCGCGCCGTTTTATCAAACCTGGCTTTTCCGTATCGTGGGTTTTGCGTTTCTAATCATATTGGGTATAGTAATACAAACCTATCGGCACAGCATAAAAAACAAACGACTTGCGGTTATTGAAAATATCCGCCGCGAGGAAAACATAAAGGTAAGGCAGGAAGCGGCAGAAGATTTCCACGATGATTTGGGCAATAAGTTAACGCGGATATCGGTATTGTCCGACATGCTATTTACCAAACTCGACCCTGAAAAAGGCGACCAGAAAAAGCTGCTTGAGCAGATAAAACAGAATGCGTTGGCGCTATACACCGGCACCAAAGACATACTTTGGGCGATGGATTCGCAAAGTGACAACCTGTACGAAGTAATAAACTACATCAGGGAGTTTGGGATAGATTTATATATAGATACCCCGGTTAAGTTTGAAATGATAGGACTGGAGCAATCGCTTAGCCAGGTAAAGCTGCCTATAAAATTTAACAGAAACGTTATATTGATATTTAAAGAGTTGCTGAACAATGCACTTAAGCACGCCGATGCCAGCCAGGTTACTTTGGACATAACCCTGCCCAAAAAGAACGAACTTATGATTGTGCTTACCGATGATGGCAAAGGGTTTGACCCGGCCACATCGCGAAAAGGGCAGGGCGTGAATAATATTATTACGCGCGCAAAACGCATAGGAGGCACGGTTGAAATTAAGTCGGCAGAAGGTGCGGGCACAGCCATTACGCTGGTATTTAAATTAAACGGGGTTTAGCAGACAGACAGGTTACCATAAAATTTAGCGATATGAATCAGGATGTTATTAGGATCGTGATTATTGAAGACGACGAAATTATACGTGAAGGCTATTCCATGCTGCTTAGCCAGGAAAAGGGATATCAGGTAATTAACCAATACGAATCTTTTGACATTGCCGTAAAAAATATCCAGAACGATAGGCCGAACGTGATTTTACTGGACGTAGAGCTGCCCGGCACCAACGGCATTGAAGCTATCCCAAAATTAAAAAAGATACTGCCGGATACCTATATATTAATATTAACCGTATTTGAATCCGAAAAATTTATATTCGAGGCCCTCGCTAACGGGGCGTCGGGTTATCTTACAAAAAACACCCCACCCAATAAAATATTGGCATCGGTAAAAGAAGCTGTAGAAGGCGGCGGCCCGATGAGCGTTAATGTAGCCCGTATGGTTATCCGGTCCTTCCGCCGTAACCAGGAATCACCCTTATCCAAGCGCGAAACCCAGATATTGGAATTAGTAGGCGATGGCAAAAACCGCAGCCAGATTGCCAAAGAATTATTTATCGATTTGGAAACGGTGCGCACCCATATTAAAAACATCTACACAAAACTTAACGTAAATTCAAAAGCAGATGCGATTAAGATGGCGAAGGATAATAAATTGATATAGAGGAATTTGTTTTACTGTAGAGACACAATACTTGTGTCTCAATTGAACAGTTTCCACAGGCATCCTTCCAAAGACCAAAGTATTGTGTCTCTACATAAAAAATCGTTTACGTCCAACACCCGCATGCCTTTTACAACATGCGGGCTAATCGCCATGTGAGATGCCTGGGAGATGGCCTGGCAACCGGGGCTTACCCTGTTGAACACCCTAAAACAACAATCAAGAAAAAAGAATCAAGAGTCAAGATGCACCACGTTATTTTCTGTCTTGATTCTTGACTCTTGATTCTTGGCTCTCCTTCGCTACTGCGTTATCGGGTTATCTGCCTTATGTATAGTCCCATTGGTAAAATTCAGGGGATTTACCTTTTTTGGGTCGCCCTGGTAAACCCATACGGTATTACCGATATATTTTCTGAAAGCGTCGCTTACTTCGCTGGCGGTCAGTTTTTTCACATCGTCCACTAAGGTCAATGAGCGTCTCCAGTTATTAAACAACACCTCGTTTGATGCCAGCGATGATGCCTGCGCCGAATTTGTTTCCTGCTTGTAATAAAAGTTGGTAAGATAGCTGACTTTCATATCGGCTACTTCATCATTATGAAAACCTTCGGTTCTTACCTTATCCACTAGCAAATCAAACACGTGAATGTATTTATCGGGATCGGTGGTAGACACGGTGAATTTGGCAACCGAGGTAGCGCCCACAGCGAAACCTGCATGCGGCGCATAGGATAACCCGTTTTTCGAACGTACATCCAGGAAATGCCTGTCGGCGAATATGCGCATGGCTACATTAAACGCATCAAAATCAGGCGTGCCGGGCTGCGGACCGCTGGTAACGCCTTCCACGTAATTAGTAGCTAAATCTTTGGCCTGTGCCGAGAAGGTATTTTTGTAAATCCTGAAGAATGACTTTTTCAACTCGAAAGGGGCTCCCTGTTTAATGCTGCCAAGCATAGCTGATACCTT
>JAZJZL010000168.1:13623-18175 GCA_040389845.1 Bacteroidota bacterium | reverse complement strand
CGGAAATGAGCGCTGAAGGTATACGGGATGCAATTATCCCGGAATTGAAAAGTGGCTGGGCTGATTTTATCGTACTAAACTTTGCCAATACCGATATGGTGGGCCATACAGGTGTTTTCAACGCCGTTATTAAAGCTGCCGAAACGGTTGATAATTGTACCAAAGAGGTGGTTGAAACAGGCCTGGCAAATGGCTACTCATTCATTATTATTGCCGACCATGGCAATGCCGATTTCATGATAAACGAAGACGGCACGCCAAATACAGCGCATACCACTAATTTGGTACCTTGTATTGTTATTGACGACGATGTGACAACAGTAAAAGACGGCAAGCTGGGCGATATTGCGCCAACCGTACTGAAAATTTTGGGAGTGCAAATTCCTGAACAAATGGGAGGCGATGTACTGGTTTAAATTAAAGCCAATTACGGTTATTGCTTTGCTTTACCTTATACCGGCAGTTTTAACGGGCTGCCGGTCTGACGGAAAGGGGAGTGGCAACGCGGTGAAATATTTTGATATAAAGGGATATTTTACTGCTGAAACTGCAAGGCTGGATAAGGCCCACAAGCCGGTATCAAAAACTATAAGCCATAATGGTGTTACTGAAACAAAAAAGGTAAACATTGATAACTGGGGGCAGGAACTCGATTCTTTTACAGGAGGGGATATTAATAAGCCCGCCTGGAAAAATAGCTATATTACATCAAGCGGGGATGGTATCACGCTATATAAAGCGATTGAGCCTGGCCTTAAAGTTCGCGAAATCATCGTTAAGAGAGATGCGGATAAGATCAAATGGATAGTCATCTACACCAAAACAGAAAACATTCTTTATAAAAACGTCGAAAAGCTAAGCTATTACCCTGATTCGCTGTACCAGATTGTGAAAAGACAGCACGTTAAGCTGATGGGAAATAATAATTATGAAATTACGGGGGTGATTGTGAAGTAAGTTGGCGGAGTTAATATAAAATTTGTCATTGCTGAGGAAGGAAGCAACCTCGTCGACATGTATTTCCAACATGCATTACGGCTATGCATATCGAAAAGGTTACCGCGCTCGTTCGTCGCTCGCACGACAATCTTTTTAAGTTATGATGAAATGGACCAGACTAACAACTACTTCTTCGCCAGCGCTTCGTTGAGTTTTTGCTTCGAAAGGTCGATGAGTGTTGAGATGTCTGACCGGCCGGGGTTATCTGCCAAAACTTTTTCCAAATCGGCAACTGATGCCCTGAGCGAGTTAATCGCCCGTGCTTTGTCAAATTGTTTCCCGGTTGCCTGCAATTTAAATAGGCCGTATTCACGATAGGCAATACCTCTTACCTGGTAGTATTTGTTCCTGGTAACGTCTGGATCTATAGTTATGGCTTTTGTTAAATCGAAAATTGCCCCGAGCAGGTATTTTTCCTTGTCTGCAGAGTTGGTTTGATTGTCTTTACCCAAATACCCTTTCGCTCTCGCCCTGTAATAATAGGCCGTAGCATCTGTAGGGTTAATTGCTATCTCCTTAGTATATGCGGCAATCGACTTTTTGTAATTCTCGCTGTGGTAATACGAATAGCCCAGCATCAGCAAGGCGGTAGAGTTTGTCGAGTCTATTAAGCACGCCCTTTCAAGCTGGGCTACAGCCGCCTTAAAATCACCATCCATCAAAGCCTGCTGCCCCAACTTGATGTATGAGTTTTGGGCAGATATGGTTTCAACAGAAGAGATTATGAGTAAAGATATGATTACTGAAATCCTCATCAACGGCCAACTAGTGATTATAAAACAGTATAATATTAACTACCATTACTAGAAAATATTATGCCAGCATTGTATTTTTTGTACGGGTGCCCGTAAAATAATTTATCAAAACAGAGTGCTATTATATGACTTTTTTTCATATTTATCAATAATTATATTTTTTCGTTTAAAAACAATCGGGCTTTTAACTTTCATATTATCAGTGTTTTAAGGGGTATTGTTAGTGCCCGCCTGTCATTTGCTTCGACTTGGCATAGCTATTGAAACATTGAATATCCCGCAGGAAAAATGCTTTTTAACCTGTGCAAAAATGCCCGTATCTTTGCAGGCTGACATAATGACGTTTTTTACAAAACATAAAAGGTAGTTGATGAATTTTGATCCATTTGATTTTAATAGTGCTTTACCGGTTATAAACGAGGATTCAGAGTTTTTTCCGCTCATGTCTACCGAAGACGAAGAGGAAATGAACAATGAGGCCATACCGGATATTTTATCGATACTGCCATTACGCAATACCGTACTTTTCCCCGGTGTAGTTATTCCGATAACTGTCGGTCGGGATAAATCAATAAAACTGATACGCGATGCCAACAAAGGCAGCCGCATGATTGGGGTAGTTGCTCAACAAGATGTGGCGATTGAGGACCCCTCATTTACCCAATTAAACAGGATAGGCACTATTGCGCTGATTGTTAAAATGCTGCAAATGCCCGATGGTAACACCACTGTTATTCTGCAGGGTAAAAAAAGGTTTGTTTTAAAGGATGAGGTGCAGAGCGTTCCTTACATAAAAGCCACCATCGAGCCTTTTAAAGAGGTTAAGCATAAAGAAGATAAAGAGTTTAAGGCCATGGTTTCGTCAATAAAAGACATGGCCATGAGCATTATCCAGCTTTCGCCGAATATCCCAAGCGAGGCAGGTATCGCTATCCGCAATATCGAGAGTACCTCGTTTTTGATAAATTTCATAGCGTCGAACATGAATGCAGATATGGCGGCTAAACAGCGGTTGCTGGAAGAGCCAAGTCTGCGTACAAAGGCAAACCTGGTGCTGGAGCATTTAACGCTGGATTTGCAGATGCTGGAACTGAAAAATCAGATACAAAGCAAAGTGCGGGTTGATTTGGATAAACAGCAGCGGGATTATTTCCTGAACCAGCAGCTAAAAACTATCCAGGAAGAACTTGGCGGCAATACACCCGACCTCGAAATTGACAGCCTGCGGTTAAGGGGCTCAAAAAAGAAATGGGGCAAAGAAGTAAGCGACCATTTTAATAAAGAGCTGGAAAAGCTGGTGCGCATTAACCCTGCGGCGGCAGATTATTCAGTGCAGATAAATTACCTGGAGTTGCTGCTCGATTTGCCGTGGAACGAGTTCACCAAAGATAATTTCGACTTAAAACGTGCGCAAAAGGTACTGGATAAAGACCATTTTGGTTTAGATAAGGTAAAGCAGCGCATCATCGAATACCTGGCTGTGCTGAAGTTAAAGCACGATATGAAGGCGCCTATCCTTTGTTTGGTTGGCCCTCCGGGAGTTGGTAAAACTTCGTTGGGTAAATCAATTGCCAAGGCTCTTGGACGCAAATATGTTCGTATGGCGCTGGGCGGTATTCGCGATGAGGCTGAAATACGCGGCCACCGTAAAACTTACATCGGTGCTATGCCGGGCCGGATCATTCAATCCATAAAAAAAGCAGGTGCCTCAAATCCGGTGTTTATTTTGGATGAGATTGATAAAGTGGGTAATGATTTTAGGGGAGACCCTTCATCAGCCTTGCTGGAAGTGCTCGATCCGGAACAAAACAGTACTTTTTACGACCATTATGTGGAGATGGATTTCGATTTATCGAACGTAATGTTCATCGCGACAGCAAATTCATTAAGCTCGGTACAGCCAGCGTTGCTGGACCGTATGGAGATAATTGAAGTTAACGGTTATACCATCGAAGAAAAGGTTGAAATTGCCAAACAGCACCTGGTACCAAAACAGCGCGAGGCCCATGGCCTTAAGGCTAAGGATGTAGTGGTAAAGCCCGATGTGATCGAAAAAATCATAGTCGATTATACACGTGAATCCGGCGTTCGCGGCCTGGAGAAAAAAATAGGCTCATTAGTGCGAGGTGTGGCAAAGAACATTGCCATGGAAGAACCATATAACCCTACCGTTAATACCAAAGAAGTTGAAAAGATTCTAGGTGCGCCTATATACGATAAAGACCTGTACGAAGGCAACGAAGTAGCGGGCGTAGTTACAGGTCTGGCATGGACATCAGTAGGCGGAGACATCCTGTTTATTGAAGCCAGCTTAAGCCCTGGTAAAGGCAAGTTAACGCTTACCGGCAGCCTGGGTGATGTGATGAAAGAATCGGTAACTATCGCACTGGCTTATCTTCGTGCCCACGCGTCATATTTTAACATCGACCCACGATTATTTGACTTGTGGGACGTTCATGTGCACGTGCCTGCGGGCGCTACGCCGAAAGATGGACCGTCAGCTGGCGTTACCATGCTTACAGCCTTAACATCGGCGTTCACACAACGTAAAATTAAACCTCACCTTGCCATGACCGGCGAGATTACCTTACGCGGCCGTGTATTGCCTGTTGGTGGCATAAAGGAAAAAATACTTGCTGCAAGGCGAGCCAATATAAAAGAGATAATACTTTGTGCCTCGAACCGGAAAGACATACTGGAAATTAAGGAAGATTATATAAAAGACCTTAAGTTTAATTATGTGACCGAAATGCGTGAAGTAATTAACCTCGCCCTGCTGGATGAGAAAGTAGATGATC
>JAZJZL010000168.1:0-13613 GCA_040389845.1 Bacteroidota bacterium | reverse complement strand
TCCGCTTGATTTTACTATAAAGGAAGGTAATAAACAGCCTGTTGCTTAATCTTACTTTGTTGCTATATTTAGCTTAACTATTGATAGCGTTAACATATTTGAATAGCATTGACGGGCCTAACAGGTCCGCTGAAACTTTTAAACCATTGTTAGCGTATTAGGTGATATCGTAATTATAAATTAATTATGGTGCTAGTTAACAATCCCTAAAATCCAACAAAGTGAAGAGAACTTTTACGCTTAAAGCTGTTTTTTTATTGCTACTTATCACATCATCTTTCTATTTAAAAGCACAGAACCTTGAGGCAAATCCTATTAAAAGGGATACAACCAAGGAGGAATTTGTAAAGCCCCGTACAGTATTTTTGGAGGCAGGTGGTCCCGGCCTGGCGCTTACGTTAAATTACGATACCCGTTTTGGCAATAAGCGTGATAAGTTTGGCTATCGTGTTGGTGCAGGCTATTATAATACCGGGGCAAATTGGGTGGCATCTATTCCGCTGCAAATTAATTACCTGGCGCCACTAGGCCACGAAGGCGGCAGCAGCTTTGCGGAGTTTGGCGCGGGTACAACATTCGTACGTTCACAAGGCTCCAACAAAGGCACTTTTTTTGAATTTGACAATATCACCGGCTTTATCGGCACCGCAACCATTGGTTACCGTTTTCAGCAGGATAACGGCGGTATTAACTTCAGGATAGCATTTGTACCTGTGCTGTATGACGATGGCGTGATTGCCGAAGGAGGTATTAGCATTGGCTATACTTTTTAATAACTATCTTTTTTAAAAATATTTGTAAAAGCCCTGAATTACCGGGGCTTTTGTTATTTTAGACGGTTATTCCAAACAAACCGGATGAAATTTAAATTATTGGTCTTCGCCATAAGCTTTTTATGCGCTGCGAACGTTTTTGCCCAGACACACAGTACCGAAATAGGATTACAAACAGATAACGACTCCTACCTGCTGCAAGGTTCGGACAGGTATTACACCGACGGCATTTATTTTTATTACAGGCATGCTCAAAAGGTTAGTGAATCTTCCAGCTTGGCCAATAGGGTATTAGGAATAGAGATAGGCCAAAAGATATATAATCCGCAAAGCGGGAGCGTAAACTATAAAGGCGGCGACCAGCCCTATCTTGTCGACAGGCCATTTGCCGGGTACCTGTATGCGGGAGCCACCATCAATTTCTTATATAAAAACGAAAGCGCAATAAAGCTTGGTGCACAGATAGGAATAATAGGCCCCGGCGCATTCGGTAAAGAGGTGCAGGACTACGTGCATGACCATTTTGGCTTTTACCATCCCGGCGGCTGGGAATACCAGATACATAACGAGGCGCAGTTGAATTTATCAGCCAACTACACCAAACTGATAGCCCGCGATAGTTGGATTGACGCATCATTTACCGGCTACGCAAACCTGGGCAACGGCTTTAGTGGCGCGGGCGCAGGCGGCATGGTCAGGGTTGGTAACTTTAACCAGTTGTTCAATTCGGTAATTACACAAAGCTCGGCCATACAAAAGCAAAGCTCGGCACCCCTGCATCAGCATGAAATATTCTTTTATTACAAACCTTTGCTGAATTATGTATTATATGATGCCACCATACAAGGCGGCATGTTTGCCAGTCACGACGACCCAACCAGCCTTGAGATAAGGCGAACCAAAGAGCCTGTAATATTCAGCAACCAATTTGGTGTGGGCTTCACAACCAATCGTTTTGCTTTTGACGTTGCTGCAATCTTCCACACCAAAGAAACCAAAGAAATGGTACGCTCGGAGCAATGGGGGAGTATTACGGCGGTGTATAGGTTTAAGTAGGTGCTGAGTTAATAGTTCATAACCGCAGCATTTTTTGTCTTGGCTCTTGATTCTTGACTCTTGGTTCTTTTCCATGAATTAGTCATCAAAATTCCCTCTTCTGTTTTCTTTTTTTGCTGAATTCAGTTTTTTGGAATCAAGGCGGGCAGCTTTGGATGCTTTACTCACTTTGGTTGGCTTGCGAATCTTTGGTTTTTGCAGTGATTTGGTAAGCAGAACCACGAGTTTTTCTACAGCTTTTTCTTTGTTGAGGTATTGGCTGCGCTCCTCATCACAAACTACTTGTACAAGGCCATCCCTGTTTACGCGGCTTTGCAATTTGGAGCCTATCAACGCCTTTTCTTCTTCGGTAAAAAGCGCCGAATTCTCAACGGAAAATAACAATTCGACCTTGGAAGATACCTTATTAACGTTCTGGCCACCCTTGCCGCCGCTGCGCGATGTTTTGTAGGTAATTTCTTTTTGCAGGTCTGCCTTTGAAAAATTCATGGGCGAATTTAATGAAATTGCTGCATCTCAATGCCTTTTGCTAAATTCACCGCTAAACTATTCAACCACTACGTTGTTATTTATCCGTGAAAACATACCTGCTCAAAACTGAACAAGCCATCCCAATAACTCTTGAAAAAGCCTGGGATTTCTTCTCCTCTCCGCTTAACCTGGCCAAAATAACGCCTGATGATATGAAGTTTGTAGTAACATCCGATTATACCGCCGATACCAAAGTGTACGCCGGCATGATTATTACCTACAAAATATCACCGCTATTGGGCATCAAAATGAACTGGATGACCGAAATAACGCATGTAAAAGACGGCGAATATTTTGTAGATGAGCAGCGCTTCGGGCCGTATGCGTTGTGGCACCACCAGCATCACTTTAAAGCGATTGAAGGCGGCGTTTTAATTACCGATATTTTAAACTACGCCATCCCCTACGGCGTAATCGGCAGATTTACCAATACCGTATTTGTCGGCAATAAAATCAAGCAGATATTTGAATTCCGGAAGAAAACGATCGAGGAGATGTTCGGGAAGATAAGCTAAAAGCGGAAAGAAAAAAGCCGAAAACTATTGAATAGTTCAATAATTTTCGGCTTGTTATTAGCCTTTAGCCTTAATTGTTACGCTTTCAGCTTCTACCTGTAATCCAGCCTGTAAATAAAGGCCAATGATACGGACGTGCCAACACCTGTGTTACGGCCGGTAAGGAACCTGCCGCCGCTTAAAAACAGCGAGGTTTCTCTTGTAAATGAGTGCCCGAAGCCGATAGAGGCCTGCAGGAATGAAAAATCTTTATTGGTTTCTGGTATTGCTGAAAATCGCTTGTCATCGCTCTGCGAGTAGATACCGCTTACCGTTGCAGATACCTGGTTTTCATAATCACTGTCCAGCGATATACCGAAAGTAGCGTTGTAGCGGTTCTGGATAGGTCCGTTGGTACCAAAGTACTGGCGTACACCATCGGCAGCGTTAAAATAGGTTGTCAGGCTGCCCAGGTGGCCTGTTCCCGAGAAAGCAAGCTTCAATTCACCGCCTTCTTCGCCATAGCCCAGGCTTGGATTGTTGCTGTACATAGGCGTAATTGCCGTGGCTTGCAGCGAGAAATAATAGATGAAATCGATGTTAGCCAGGTAATACCTTAAGCCGGTTTCCAAATCAGCAAGGCCTGAGCTTGTCACCGGTGGGTTTGATGCTGATGTATAGCGGTTAAATACCAGTGGTAAAGATGCTACTACAGCAAATTTGCGGCTGATACCGTATTCGCCATACAGGGTTGTACCAACTGAAGAAAATCTGCCATTATCAACGAATGGCGCTTTTACACCGTTCTGGTCCCAGCCGGAATTAGCCCAAAAGTAACTAACGGATGGCGCCAGCAATAACCGGCCCGGGCGCACCGGGAAACCGCCGTCGGCATAGCTAACGCCCTTTGCCGCGACGAAAAATATCAATGTAAAAAATAAAGTCCTGGTAATGGTTTTCAAAAGGCTCATGATTAATGGTTAATGTTAAAACAATGCAAAGGTGTCCCGCATCCAACGCCCCTCATATACTACGTACTTTTTGCCGATTTCGTGTGCCAAATCCCTGAAAATTATCAGGTGCTTGTCGGCCGGGATACCGTTATAAAGTACCTGTACCGTATTTGGCGGCGCAATGTTATCCAGCATGCCCATGCCCACCAATGTACGGCATTGTATTGTTGACGCGAAGTTTTTCGAATCAAAATAGTCCATGTTGTTTAACACATGCTCGTAAGTCAGTCCCGGCCTTGTATTAACGTATTTTCTAATGTCAATAAACGGCCAGTCAACTTGATACTGCAACTCGCGTACATCGCTCAATATCGGGTTGGCTGCTGAACAGAAGTTTATACGTTTATCAACCGAAGAAGTTGCGATTGCAAGAAATCCGCCCAAACTACCACCTACGGCAATAATATTATCGTGCCTTAATTCCGGGCGGGTAAAAATAAAATCCACAGCACGTACACAGTCCATAATGGCGCCGCGTAGTACATATTTATTTTTATCTTCAATGCCAAGGGTTATAAAAGTTTCCTTACGAACATTAATTACATCGCGGCTGTTGCCTTGCCCGCGGATGTTGAGCGAAAGTATGGCAATATCAGGGTCAACACCGTAGAGCGGCATCAAATCAACCTGGTAGCCCGGTAAGGCCAGCATTATAGCAAATTTCTTCTTTTTGTTTTTCGTTTTTGGTTCAGTGAGCCATCCGCGAATGGTCATGCCACCCAGTGATTTCATTTCAACCAGGTAAACATTGCGGTTGTCTTTGCTCGAATCGGGCATTTCAGTAACCTTAAATTCAGGATCCACTTTTGCAAGCTCGGCTTTGGAGTTGTTCCAGAATGCTTCAAAATCAGATGGTTTTGCGTGCTGTGAACGTACTTCCTGTGGCTTGATGCCGAATGCCCGTTTGGTTGTGTCATCATAGTCAGACACATTTATCATAAAGTTAACCTTGTAGAAACCGCTTTGCAGGCCCGAAATATCAAAATTATAGCTGGCAGAACTGTGGGGCCCGATATTTACGTTAACCGAATCGGACTTCATTTTCTTGCCGGCTTCGGTGGTTACCACATATTTAACCGTTCCGCTCTGGGTTTTGTTGTAAGTACTGCGTACATCAAATGTATAAGATGCTGTTGAGCTGAAAGTAGCATCGGTGCTATGAGTAGTCAGCTCTGTGGTTACTTCCTGTGCAAGGGCTCTTGTGCCGGTAATTACAACCAGTGCAAAAGCTATTGCCAGTATTTTATTTGTAAATCTTGCCATCATATTTTCAACTCAATGTGGTATTGCGGTTAAGCAAGGCCTGTCAATTCCGTTATTAACTGCCTTGTATGGCTATTACCGTGCCGAAATTCCCAATTTCCAACAGTCTGTAAACGAAATTACCCATATTGCGGTTTTTGTTTATTAAAAAGTGGATATTATTTATTAATTATTTCTTTGTTAATATAATAAGTGGGTAAACAAATCAACACTTATACCCTATGGTATCCTGAATTTTTCGCGCAACCATAGGTTCTGAAACATAAAATAATTGAAATCAACCTCGTGTGTGGAGTTCGGTACACACACATATTCCTTATTAGTGCTGCTGATATGATTATATAAAGCCATGCTGCAGCGCGGCGGACAAAACTGATCCAATAGCCCTATACCCATTAGCACCGGGCACTTAACCATCGGTGCAAAATTCTGCGGATCGTAATAGTCGAATGTAGCATAAAATTTTTCCCATGAAAAACCTGCGTGCTGTTTTTGATATTTACGGAATACCTTAAAAGGGAACACCTGCTGCTCGTATGATTCAGATATGCTATAGCCATCATGAATATCAGCGTATAACGGTACCTGCATGGTAAGCAGCTTAACCCTTTTATCAAGCGCGGCGGTTATCAGCGCTAACGAACCGCCCTGGCTTCCGCCTTCCACAAATATTTTTGAAGTGTCGATGCCTAAGTTGCTGTGCGAGTACAAAAAGTCGACACCGCGCAGGCAATCCATATAAACACCACGATAAATATATTTATCCTTGTTTTCGATATTGACTACGGAATAATTATCTGTGCCGATATTAATTACATCCTGGCTGTTACCGTTGCCCCGTACGTTCAGGTCGAACGCGATGAAGTCGTCATTATCCATATTGGGCTTTAACGTTACCACATAGCCAGGAACACGGTAATGCACCGGGAATTTGCTGCCGTCGCGAGGAACAACCAGCCAGCCGCGGATAATGATTCCACCGTAAGAACGCATCTCTACCGAATAAACCTTTTTCGCATCTGTGGAAAGGTCCTTGCGCTCCTGTACCTGGTAATCGCCCGGCACCTGGGCCAGTTGGGTACGTGTTTGTTTCCAGAAAGCGTCAAAATCGGCTGGCCTGTGCAGTTTGGAAGTAATTTTTTCAGGATTAACACCAAATACCCTTCTTACTGTATCGTCGTAATCCGGCGTTTTTACCATAAAGTTTATGCGGTAAAATCCGGTGCCGGCTGCTTTTCTGGGAATGGTGAAACCAATATCCCTGCTCGAACCGCCTCTCAGGTTTATGCGGACTGAATCCTTCGCCACCAATTTGCCTTCGTCTGTCGTTACCAAATACGAGATATGGCCATTTTGCTGTTGTTTGGTATTGTTGCGCACTTCCAGCTTGTACCGGATAGGCTCATTACCATTAAATAGCGCGTTTTTATTTTGAGGGATAGCTTTTAGCACCACATCACCTGTTTCTTCTGCGTCCTGCGCAACGGCCCGGACAGACGAAATCAGCATAAATGCAGATAGATAAATTAGTATGTAGCTAACCCTTTTCATTACTATAGTTTAATAACTGCTAACAGCGAACCGCCATAACCCACACCTGTATTTACCCCAAACGGTACATAAA
This sequence comes from Bacteroidota bacterium, assembly GCA_040389845.1. Taxonomy (GTDB): domain Bacteria; phylum Bacteroidota; class Bacteroidia; order Sphingobacteriales; family Sphingobacteriaceae; genus Mucilaginibacter. The sequence goes on along the minus strand of JAZJZL010000168.1, from coordinate 6,859 downwards.
AGCCGCCAACAAAAGCAGAAAACCGCCGTGTGAATGTATGCCCGTAGTTTAACTGTGGTTTAAAAAATGAATAATCGTGCGCAGCAAAAATATTGGCGTCAAAGTCCTTGTTTGAGCTGAATGACCGCCATAATAAAATATCCAGGCTAAGCTGGTCGTGTGCAGATACCGGGTATCCCAATGTGCCTAAAAGACTTATTTGGTCTGGTCCCTGGGTGGTATAATACCGGCGGTAACCGAGTTCGAGGTTAAAATAACCTTTCGTAGCCACGTCCTTAGGTAAGTTACCACAATACATCAATTTAACCTCGCTGCCGTAAGCGCTTAAGCCCAGCGGCGACGGCCCGTTATGAATATTGTATAAGGGAACGATAGCAGATACGCCTATCGATAAAAATCGTACAAAGTTGCTGTTCACCAGGTTATAGCTAAAACCAACTACGGCATCGCCCAGCCCTGCGTCAACCAATTTGGTACCCGGAGTAACTACGTTTACCTGGTATAAGTAGGGTATGGTGGCTATAATGTCCAGGCGGCGCGATATACCGTAACCGATAAATAAGTTGCTGGAATAGGAGGTAAAGCTGGTACCGGGTGCGCCTTTAATTACGTTATCCTTATCATCAAACCTGTCGGTTTGGCGGTAATAGGAAAACGTGGGGACAATAACATTGCGATATTTACCAATGGGGAAGCCTGCAAATGTTTTTAAAGGGGATATTAAAACAAAAAGCAGGAAGGTAAAAAGGCTTATAGCAGTAATTTTTTTCATCATAAAATTATTTCCGGCAGGTGGGGCTATTTAGTTTTCAATGCCTTTTGGGCGTGGTTTATACTTAACTAAAAAGTTTGAATGACGGATTCTATGGTTCAATGGTTCCTCAATTAGTTTAAACAATGTTACCGAAATGGCATTTAATACGATAAAAATGAGAATAAGGTTTACCGTATCATTTTGGAAAGGGGAAATCCAGTCTTTTTGCCATTTATCATACAGCTCAAATATGTGTTCGTTCCACTTGTTAATGTTACTTAACAGGATATCGTATATCCATCCCAAATGAATGAGGTAAAAGATGTAAGAGCTTTTACCCAGCAATTCTATAAACGGCAGCGCGAGGAATTTTTTGAATAGGGTTTCTTCGGTAAGTATGCCGTAGAAAAAGAAGGCCACCATTATACATAAAGCGTAATTATTAGTGATAATGCCGATGGGGGTTTCCAGTCCCGCAAGCCATGGCGCTACGGGCTTTTGCAACGCCATAATGAATACGCAGACGAATATCAGGACGAAACCGCCGTATGTAAAGCTGATTTTATTAGTGCGTGTAAAGCCATTTTTAAGCACATACCTGGCCAGTTGTACGCCCACAAAAAACTCGAAGCACCGGCCAAAGAAAGTAAAACACAGCACGAAAGTATAATTGCCGAAAAAGCCATGCCAGTTAATATCTTTAAAAAGGAATGTCATGCCAATGGCAAACAGGGTAATAATTACCGGCTGTATATAAAACTTATTATATTTTTTGGCGACAAGGAAGATAATTGGTGCCGAGAAATAAAAGCACTCCTCGACGGTAAGACTCCAGCCCTGTGCTATTCCGCTGTCCCAATACTGGTAAAAAAAGCCGCGCACAAACGTAACGTTCATCAATAATATCCCTACCGGATGCGTGGAGTTTCCAGCTATCCTGGGATCATTCTTAGTAATAAAATAATACGCGAATGCACCGAGCGTGAGCAGGCAATACATCGGATAAATACGCGCCACACGATTTTTAAGGTATTGCAGGAACCACTCTTTTGTTAAATGGAAGGTGTTGTAATAACGGAATGTGATCAGGAAGCCCGACAGCACGAAAAAAATACTCACCCCGATATGAAATTCTCCAAAAAAACGCTGTATGATTTGAGGGAATCCGCCATCGAAAATATAAGCAAAGTGGGAGATGAACACCAGGTAGGCGGCCATTGCGCGCACACCGGTTAGGGCGGGGATATAATTTTGTAATGATTTTTGTGACAAACCGCTAAAAATTTATAATTTTTCTAAGATAAACCTATTAACGGGCGGTATACGCAAAAAGTTAATCTAAGGGTGTGGAAAAGTTTATTTTGAGGAATTTTTTTGGTAGAGGCGCAATATTTTGCGTCTCAGTCAGAATCTATCTCCCGGACTCCTGGATTTATCCAAAATAAAAAAGCCTTGAGCGTGAAGCCAAATTTCTCGACTTCAGACTCAAGACTAACAACTTCGGACTATAGACTACTGCCCCCTCTGCCCAACTCGCTTCTTCAACTCAGCAACCGGCATGCTGATCATACGGCCGATTGGCTGCTTACCGCGGTAAGTTATCACCTTTAGTTGTGTTGCGTCTTTCGGAACCTCAATCACCGAAGTATATTTAGGATAGAAATTATCTGGATACGAATTATCAAAGCTGTAGTAAATATCCAAACCAGGTATTTCGGTTGTCAGTTCCACATTCATTTTATCACCGGTCATGGTTGGTTTAAAGTCCGGGTCGTACATGGCTGGCGCATATTTAACCTCGGCCTCGTTAAAACGGGCGAAGTGTTTTTCAACCTTCGGATAAAAATTATTCCAATTTTTCTTCTCTTTTGGCGACCATACTGACTCAGATATAGCAAAGCCACGCGGCCAGGTCATATACTCCACCTGGCGGAAATTGAATACCTGCTCTGTCCATAAGTTGGCTTGTCCGCCGAGTATCAATTTTGCATCGGCACTATCGGGAACCGGCTCAAACTCGTACGATTTATTTAAACGCAGGGTAGCATACACATGCGGTTCCATTACACGGTCGCTTTGCATATAATCCAGATAAGCAAAGGTGGTAGGACTCATTACTACCTCGTGGCCAAGCTTTGAAGCAGTTATTCCGCCTTGTATGCCGCGCCAGCTCATTACCGCTGCTTTAGGACCAAGGCCGCCCTCTATGATTTCATCCCAGCCCATAAACTTCTTACCTTTCGATTCCACGATAGTTTCCAAACGCTTTTCGAAATAGCTTTGCACTTCCTCCATGTTTTTCAGGTTTTCTTTTGCCATCAGCGCTTTTACATCGGCGCTCTGTTCCCAGAAGTTTTTGGCGCACTCATCGCCGCCCAGGTGGATATAAGGGAAAGGGAACAGCTGCGAAATTTCGCCCATTACCTTATCAAGGAAAGCATAGGTTTTCTCGCTGGCCGGGTTAAGGGTATTATCAACCAAAGCCTTGATACCGCCTTTACCGAAATCCATCATGTGCTCACCCGAACGTACATGGTAGTTTTCGGCCCCTGGTGTGCACGATAATTCCGGGTAGGCAACTACCGCAGCTAAGCTATGGCCCGGTACGTCAACTTCGGGCATAATATTCAGGAAATGGTCTTTACCATACTGAACCAGCTCCTTAATATCATCCTGGGTATAAAAGCCGCCGTAGTTACGCGGTTCGTCGGGAGTTGGGGCAGAGAAGCTGCCAAACTCGCCAACCTTTTTAACGTTATAAGCGCCAACGGTAGTAAGACGTGGCAGGCTTTTAATTTCTATACGCCAGCCTTCATCGTCGGTTAGGTGCATGTGCAGCAGGTTGAATTTATAGCGCACCATTTGGTCTATATACTGTTTAACCTCTTGCTTGGTGAAGAAATGGCGCGAAACGTCGAACATCAGGCCTCTCCAGGCAAAACGCGGATAGTCGGTGATTTCCACATTCGGTACCGTCCACTTAACATGTTGTACCTCCGTACTTTCAATCTCTTTTGGCAACAGCTGCATTAAAGTTTGCACGCCGTAGAATAAACCGGCCGGCTCATTTGCGCTAATAACTATTCCTTTGCTGCTAACCCAAAGTTTATACCCTTCCTTGCCTAAAGTAGCATCGTTTTTTGCCGACAGTAATAGCTTTATTGTTGCCGGCGCAAATGAATTTGCTTTAAGCGTTACCATAGCGCCGGCTGCAGTAGTCAACTTTTTACGCAGGTAATCAGTTACGGGCATCATGTCTTTGCTAAGCTTTGCCTGTATAATAATGTTTTTAGGCAAGGTAAACTGGCCGGGTTTTGTAACGGTTTTTACCGGTTCGGGAATGATAGCCAAAGTGCTTTTGACGGCCTGGCCGAATGATAAAAATGAAACAAAACAGCAGCATAACGCTAAGGATAGTTTTTTCATAATTGAATTATATAGTGGTTTTATTGGCAGGGATATCTGACTGCAAATTATACTTTTTAATTTTATTTAAAAAGAATTGTGTTGATTTACTTGGATTAGTTGAATGAGTTAGATTAGATTGTTGACTTTTCAATATTAAACAAGCGCTATTGCTGATTGTGAAAAAGCTTAATCAGCTCAATCAACCACTCACTTAATCAAATAAAAAGCTATCTTGCTTTTCCAATTAAACCAAACAACATGTCATCTGATAGAAGAAAATTTATTAAGCAGTTGGGTAGTACTGTGTTGCTTACATCTGCCTCGCTTTCAAGTTTTGCGGCGCAGGAAGACCATGAACGGCGGCTTTTACAGGCGCAGAAACGCTATAGCGCTAACGATAAAATCAGGATTGCCACTATCGGCATGGGTATAATGGGTTTTAACGACACCCGCGCAGCGTTGACGTGCCCTGGAGTAGAGCTGGTTGGCGTTTGCGATTTATACCAGGGGCGCCTGCAGCGGGCAAAGGAAGTGCATGGCGCCAATATCTTCACCACCAATAACTATCACGAAATACTCGATCGAAAGGATATCGATGCAGTTATCATAGCCACCAGCGACAACTGGCACAGCGCAATCGCTATTGATGCCATGAAAAAAGGCAAAGCGGTTTACAGCGAAAAACCTATGGTGCACCACTTAGACCAAGGCCTCGGCGAAATAAAAGTGCAACAGGAAACCAAGGCGGTTTTCCAGGTGGGAAGCCAGCGGATAAGCAGCATAGCCTTTCAGAAAGCAAAAGAACTTTATAAATCAGGTGCGATAGGGAAGATAAATTCCATCGAGGCATCGTTTAACCGGCAGAACGCACTTGGCGCATGGCAGTATACCATCCCGACAGATGCCGGACCGGATACCGTGGCGTGGGACCGCTACCAGGCAAACGTAAAGGAAAAGCACGCTTACGATAACAACCGCTTCTTTCGCTGGCGCAATTATCGTGAGTATGGCACAGGCGTAGCCGGCGACCTTTTTGTACACCTGTTAACCGGCATTCATTTTATAACCGACTCAAAAGGGCCGGATAAAATTTATTCTATAGGCGGCACCTATTACTGGAAAGATGGCCGCAATGTGCCCGATGTAATGAGCGCGGTTATTGAATATCCTGAAACGCCGGAACATCCTGCTTTCCAGGCAAACCTGCGGGTTAACTTTATCAGCGGTGAAGGTGAGCGTACATCTACCAAAATCATAGGTTCCGAAGGGGTAATTGACCTGCAGGATGACCAGGGTTTTACCATTCATAAAAGCAAGATGCCTGTAGCGCCGGGCATCGGCGGATGGGACTCGTTAGATACATTTCCTCAAGCCATGCAAAAGCAATTAATGGATAATTATAACGCTAAATACTCAACAGCCGACCAGCGCGCACCAAGCCTGCCTGATGTGACTTATCACTCACCTGAGGGCTATAATTCTTCTAACGATCATTTTGCCAACTTTATGGATGCTATCCGCACCGGAAAGCCTGTGGTGGAGGACGCCGTATTCGGCTTCCGTGCAGCAGCACCCGCATTAGCCTGTAATGAAAGCTACTTCCAAAATAAAATTATCCACTGGGATGCAGATAAGATGATGGTTATTTAAGAGCTTAAAGCAGAAAGGTGAAAGCAGAAAGCTTTTTTAGCAATCTTTTCACCTTTTTTGGCTTTTAGCTTTTAGCTCTCCTACAGCTTCACAAACGAGCTTTTTCCAACCAGGCTGTTATCGCTGTTGTTTACCACCTGTATAATGTAGGTGCCTGGTAAAAGGCTGCTTATGTTGTCCTGCCAATCCGGCGTGGTAGATGTAGCCGTTTTTACAATCGAGCCAGTAATGCTTATTATCTTAATACCGTATGACGATGTTTTTGACGTAGTACTCAATGTTGCCAGGTGGTTAACACTTTGTACACCCGACAGGCCTGTTGTTATCAGGCCCGGCTGGTTAATGGCTACGTGTACCATGCCGACCGCAGGATTCGGAAATATATTGATTTTAGTACTTACTGCTACTACCTTGCTTGGGTCGTAAATTACTGTGATGGCTTTTGAGTAAGTGATATCGCCGTTTAAATCTTCAATTTTTAAGCGATAGATATCCACCGTGTTTACCGGGTTTTTATCGACAAAAGTATAATCGCCCTGGCTGTTGGATGCAAAACCGCCTAATACATCAAATGTTACACCACCGTCTGTACTGCGCTGAACGGTAAAGTTGGTGTAGTTTTCTTCGTTTTCAGTTTTCCATGCAATGGGCACGCTTGCAGGCTGTTTGGTTGCCGTGAAGTTAAGCAGATGCACGCCTAACGCTTTATTCTGCCTTGCAATTATATAAAAACGATTGTCGCCATAGCTTCCCGTATCAGATTTGCTGATATCAAAAACATAATTGGCATTATTGCGCAAATCAAGCGAATCTTTTTTATAGCGGTCCATTAGCCACAGCTCATAAATTGGCGGCAGTTTATCCAGTTGAGTTTTTTTAAGTGTGAGTTGGCCGCTGCTGGTTGCAGTAACCTTTAGCCTGATAACCTGCTGTGTTTTTTTAGGCAGCGGTAAAAAGTTTATAGATAATGGTACGCTGTCTGAAGAAAAACTTGCAAGGCCTTCGGGTGCGCTTAAACCTGTCAGGTATTGTGAGTCTTCCATGTTA
>JAZJZL010000167.1:21758-31728 GCA_040389845.1 Bacteroidota bacterium | reverse complement strand
CTGTATCAATACCGATGGTGAAGCTTGTGGGTGGCATATTAGCCGGGTCGGAACCGAGCAATTGCCAGCAGGGCTTATTTTGCAGTTTGCCATCCAAATCATGTAAGGCTATATCAATGCCGGCTTTTATTGCAGGGTTACCCGGTGCAATATCATCCAGGCGGGCTATAATAGACTCAAAGTCAAACGGATATTTAAATTGGCTGGCATCAACCTTACTTAAAAACGCCTCTGCCGTTTCAAAGCTTTCACCCATATAGGGCACCATGGATGCCTCGCCATACCCGGCTTGCCCTTCATGCTCGATTTTGATGAGCATAACGGGCGTAGATGTCCTCGAAAATTTGGCGATGGTAAACGTATGCTTTAGTAAAAGCTCGAAGGGTTGGTAAGTCAGCTTCATGTTAAATTCAAAGCTAAAATTTTCCTGCCGGATTTGAAGCGTATCTTTGCGCCATGAGCCAACAAATTTATTATCCGTTCGAGTCGTTCAGCTTTGGCAATCAACGTTGCTTTTTAACGGGGCAGGAATTGACATCGCCGGAAGAACGGGTACAAGTATTCCCTCAATGGCTCATGAGCCGCTACCAGCTGGAAGACAAATCAATTAAAATGCTGGACGAGAGCCTGACCACTTACAAAGACATTAAAGTGCCATGCGCAGCCACCGTTAACGAAGCATACCTGGAACCCCTTGAACAGGAAATTGCTGCGGCTTTTGATAGCGGTTATGATGCTGTTAAACAGCTTGACGATATCAAGCTGTTCCAGTGGGCTGGCAAGCTACTGTATGGTATCATTTTTAACGAAGTGCAAAGCGGTATTAAATTGCAGCATGCGCAGGGCGAAGAGTTTAACATCTCCCAATCCATAATTCATAAGTTCAGCAACCTGCACCTGATGCTGCAGAGCCTGACGCTACCCATCGTTTTTGAAGATTTTAAGCCCTTCAGTATATTTTTATTTAAGGTTGATAATAGTCCGGTCGAATTTGGCTATCGCGATGAAATCAATACGCTTACTTTTTCTTTACGCATACGCGATTTTGGGCTGATTATCTGCCTGCAGGATAACGGCGCAAACTATCAATACCACAAAGAGATTTACGATAAAATAAAGGACGAGGTGCTTCACCCGGTACAGTTCGAGGAGTTTTGCGGCAGGGTATTTTATTCGGCTTACCTGTTTAACCGGCTGCCGGAATATAACCTGCTCCCTGCCAACAATGATATATATATTGAGGCTATGCCATTACGTGGCTTAAGCAGCAAACCGCTGTTTGATGCCTGGGTAGGCAAAGTTTACGGGCAGGTGCTGGAAAGCTTCTGGAAAAACTGGGGCTTCCTGCTGCTAGAAATCATTAAAGACCCCGAAAATCCGATGAGCTTTTTGTTTGATGAAGATGGCAACCTGGTTAATGGAACCACGATTGAACTCCCACGCTAACTTTGTTTATAAACTCATGCACTACGTGCGGGTTTAAAATAATAGTCAATAGTAACCCGCTTAACGCGCCGAACATGTGCGCATCGTGGTTAATATTGTCTGCTGCCCGTTTTGACGCATAGTTGCAGTAAAACAAATACAGACCGCCGTATATCACCGCTGGTATCTGTATGCCCGGTATCAGCGCAAAACCTAATGGAGCCAGCGGATCATATAAAATGGCGCCGAAAATTACCGCACTCACCGCTCCCGATGCGCCTAAGCAATAATACCAATCATCGTTTTTGTGCTTATAAACGGTAGGTATATCGCTTAGTATCAGACTTAACAGGTACAGCACCCCGAATTGCCAATGCCCCATATCCATTTCCAGCTGAAAAGCGAAAAAGAAATAGCTCAGCATGTTAAAAAACAGGTGCATTAAATCAGCATGAATCAGGCCACTGGTGATAACTGTATAACGTTTGTAACCCCTGTACACGCCATAAGGATGCAATATCAGGTTTGCATAGGCATTATCGCTGCTGAATGCCCACCAGGAAGTGGCAAGCGTTAACACAAATATTACGGACGCTACCGGGGCAGCGTTCCACATTCCCACTATTTCGTTCATTACTTCAAATCAAGTTTAGTGTCGGTTATAATACGGCCGACAGGATAGCGAAGATATGTTTTTTCGAAATAGATGGAGTTACGGTAAATAAAGTTTAATTGTGCACCGGCGCTGGCTGCCAGTTTAGGGTCTTTAGCCTTGGCGTCATCCAGCTTCTTTTTTAACTCAGGGTCGTTCTTCAGCATTTCGGCTGCTTTGTCTTCAAACACATAGCCGCTAAAGTATTCTTTCTCACCCAACATCGAATCAAAAAAGTTCCAGGCAAAGAACGAATCCACGCCCTGCGGCTCAAGAGTTTCAACAATGTAACGGTTTAGCCATTGGTTGGTGTAAACTACATAATCACCTTCGTAGAATTTAACCTTCATTTCGGTCGGTTCCAGCTTTACACCACTATGTAGGTAATGGCCTTCGAAAGGTTTTTGAGGTGTTTTAAAATCGCCAAGATAATACATCTGCAGGTTTAGGGTGGTATCGTGTGTTAACCGGCGCATCACTACACTGTTCAGCTTAAACAAATCGATAATTTTACCCCAGGCTTGCGGGATAACATAGGCAAGTGGCTTTTCCACGCTATCGGTTGCCTTATAAGTATTCAGGAATTTTACCGTTTTAGTATAAGGCTGGTTCCTGTCATAATACAAACGTTTCAGCCCGCTTATGTCGCTCGGCTTGTACAATGCTGCGTAGCCTTTAAAGGTGATGGTATCTACTTTAGTCCGGTCCACGTCCCAATCCAGCGCAAATACTTTTTGCCTGGCTACCTGCTCATCCGCTTTGTGCTTCAGCTCACCTATCAGCTTAGCGTCCCGTACAAAAATATCCAGCAAATGCTGCTCAAAATCATAAGTGGCATAAACCCGTTTATCGAATGGCTTAAGCATGTGCGTTTCAGTAATATAGCTGATGATATTGCGCTGTGCAGTATATCCTGTTGCAAACCTAGGCGTCTCCAAAAAGCTTACAATACCCGAATCCGGCAGGCCCCTTTCGCCCGCGCCATAAGGAATCATCTCAAAACCGCCCTTTTTCATACGTTTATACAGCTCGGGGGTTAAAGTTTCTGCGGTGTATTTTGACAATATTGGGTTTTGCTTATCCTTCTGGGTTTCAATCAGCGTCATTACGTATTGATAGTCGGCGCCGTCGCTGGTGTGGTTATCCAGGAATATTTCGGGGTTCCATGTGTTTACTATCTGCTCAAAGGCTAATGCGTTGCGACTATCAGCCTTTATAAAATCGCGGTTCAAATCCAGGTTGCGGTAATTGCCCCTGAAACCATAGGCACGCGGCCCATTCTGGCTAACACGGCTCCAGCCCCTGTTCATGCTGCCATCTATGTTATACAGGGCTATCATGCAGATAACGATGTCTTTCGGCAGCGCATTTTTCTTTAGCAGATCGCGGGCCCACATCATGCTGGCGTCAATACCTTCCGGTTCGCCGGGATGTATACCATTGTTGATGAGCAGCACCTTTTTATTTTGCTTTTTTACCAGCGCCGGGTCAAATACCTTATCGCGCGATAACACTACCAATGTAAGCGGTTTGCCGATATCAGTTGTGCCGTAATTAATCAGCTTCATCTGCGGGTTAACTGCCGCTAGTTTTTGATAATAGGCGATAACCTCGCTGTAGGTAGCGGTGTAGTTTTTATCCTTGCTTAATTCAAAGGGGGTAAGCTGCGCATTGGCGTTTAAAAAGGCAGCGCACGAAAACAGGGCCAGTAAAAGTTTTTTCATGAAAAGGGCTTTGCACAAATATAATTACCGGCCGGAAATAAAAGTGTATTTTGTTAGTTACCTGGGGGAGTCCTCCGCACTGTATCGTCCTTCGACAGGCTCAGGATGACACCATTCCGCAAGTTTAGAATGATGATTGATGAGTCCTTAAAAAAAAGCGCCGGCCTGTCATGGTGAGCTTGTCGAACCACGACGTGGGCAAAGGCCTGTACGTCATGCCTGGCCATGCATGGGGGTTAGGCCTCCGCGCTGTGTCGTCCTTCGACAGGCTCAGGATGACACCTTTTCCGCAGGCTTAGGTGATGATTGGTTGAACCATAGAAAAGCGCGGGCCTGTCCTGGTGAGCTTGTCGAACCACGACGTGCGCAAAGGCCCTGTACGCCATGCCTGACCATCATACATTTACATGCGATTTTTTGAAAGTTCCGGTAATAAATGCCAGTCGCCACGAATTATGGCCTCCTTCTTCTCTCTGCGCCAGCCTTTAACTTGTTTTTCAAACGCTATCGCTTGGTTAACATCGTGAAACATTTCTTGGAAAACGAGTTTTAACGGTCGCCTCTTAAATGTGTAAGCTTTAGGGTCTGCACCTGTTTCGTGTTCATATAATCTGCGCTCCAGGTTATTGGTTATGCCGGTGTAGTAGGAGTTATCGCTGCAAAGTAATATGTATACAAAATATTGCTTCATTGTGTTGTATGGTTTCCAGGTAGCATTCTCATTTCCCACCGCACGTCGTGGTTCGACAAGCTCACCATGACAGGCCGATGCGCTTTTTCTCATAAAAAGCTTTTACGGAATGACGGCTTCACTTCCCCATCTCCTCCCTCACCTTCTTCGGCAGACCCTTAACCACCTCATCATACGAGTGGTCAATCATCTCATGCAGCTGGCGGGTGGTAAGTGTACCGCCAAGGGCGACGGTGTTCCACATCTTTTTATTCATGTGGTAGCCTGGTTGTACTTCGGGGTGTTTTTCTCTTAGCTCGATGGCTAATTCGGGGTCGCATTTTACGTTGAAGCTATTGCCCTGACTGATGCTGGTGAGCAGGAACATCTTTCCGGCAACTTTAAACACAAGTGTATCTTCGCCAAAGGGCAAGCCCTCGGTTACTGCGGGTTTCAGCAGGCAATAGTCGCGAAGGTCTTCAATATTCATTGTTAAAATCCGTAATGTTTAACCAGTTTATTATAGGATACCGTTGTACCGAAGAAATATTTAAAGGTAATGGTAAACTGGCGGTATTGGTTAGTGGCGTTGTTTTTAAATATTGATGTAGGGTCGTCGTAACCGTCTAGTCCTTCACCGAAAACGAGATTATGTACGTACCCGATACCTATTGCATAACCAGGCTGGTCGTACGAATCAAATATCTGGTATTCATAACCTATTCTTAGTGGGATAGCATAGTTATAGCTTTTATCTTTACCCGGAAAAACGTAATCAAGGCTGCCATTTTGCGGGAGCACATTTGTGCGCTGCACCGTATTATTGTTTTTCACAAGGCCGATGCCCGAACCGAGGTAAAAGCCTTTTGCAATATTTAAAAACCAGTCGTTATCATAATCGATAAACGTCCCTAGCTGAACATCTGCATGAACGTACAGGGCAAGAAAATTATTGATAAACTTACGACCGAAGCGGTCTCTATCGACGGTTAAACCGCCCCCGGATAATTGACCTTTCTGAAGTTCTAGCTCGATAGGCAGGTAAGGATTATAATTATAAATCAGGCTGCCCTGGAAGGCGATATTATTATTTTGTTTTGGGACATTCGTATAGCCGCGCTCGTAGCTTGCACCAAGGCTCCAGCCAAACTGGTAATAGTTATAGCCGGCCTGCGCCTTTGCACCCACAACTGCTGCCATCAATACACAAATCAAAATAAACCTTTTCAAATGCAGAATGTTGAGCAATATTTACAATTTTTGAGTATGATTCAACAGTTTCCTCAAAATTAAAAATTTTAGCGATAAATTGCTTTATATGAATATAAAAACCATATCAAATTTCACCGTTACCGACCGCTTTCTTCGCTACGTAACCATCGATACACAGTCCGACCCTTCATCCGAAACTACTCCGTCAACAGAAAAACAAAAAGACCTTGGCCGGATGCTTGTATACGAATTATTGGCGATGGGGGTTACCGATGCACATTTGGACGATTTCGGCTATGTTTACGCCACCATCCCATCCAATACCAATAAGAAGGTTCCGGTTGTTTGTTTTTGCTCGCACATGGATACCGCGCCCGATTGCAGCGGCACCGGCGTAAAACCCATTGTACACCATAACTACCAGGGCCATGATATTATTTTACCGGACGATGAATCACAAGTAATTAAATTAAGCGAACACCCCGATTTAAAAAATCAGTTAGGCAATGATATCATCACAGCCAGCGGCACTACCCTGCTCGGCGCTGATAACAAGGCTGGCGTAGCCGAAATAATGGATGCCTGCTACCAGCTAATAAACCACCCGGAGATAAAGCACGGCGATATCAGGATTTTATTTACACCCGATGAGGAGATTGGCCGCGGTGTAGACAAAGTCGACATAAAAAAACTTGGCGCCTTTGCTGGCTATACCATGGATGGCGAAAGCGCCGGCAATATGGAAAACGAAACTTTCAGCGCCGACGGTGCAAAGCTTACCATACACGGCGTAAGCTCGCATCCGGGCTTTGCAAAAGGCAAAATGGAAAGCGCCATAAAAATCGCCGGACAAATCATCGCCAACCTGCCTTCTACCCTTTCGCCCGAACAAACGGAGGAGATGGAAGGCTTTGTCCATCCTGTAGGCATTGAGGGCCATGTAGAGACAGCCGTAATTGAATTTATTATTCGCGATTTTGAGGATGATAGGCTTACCGACCATGCAAATGTAATCCGCAAGGTGGCTGATGATGTATTAAAAAAATTCCCCGGCTCAACCTATACACTCGACATAAAACAGCAGTACCGAAACATGAAAAGCGTGCTGGATAAGCACCCGTACATAGTGGAATACGGCATGGAGGCCATGCAGCGCGCAGGACTAAACGCCAAACTGTGTAGCATACGTGGCGGTACAGATGGCTCCCGCCTGTCATTTATGGGATTGCCCTGCCCCAATATTTTTGCCGGCGAACATGCCTTTCACAGCAAGCACGAGTGGGTGTCCGTTCAGGATATGCAAAAAGCAGTGGAAACTATTTTGCATCTGTGCGAGATTTGGGAAGAAAAGAGTTGATGTGCGGATTTTTGATCTGCGGTTGAACTACTAATGTGCGGATGCGTGGATATGCGGATGTGCGAATGCCCTTATAGTACCGTTAAGACTTCCGAAGTTTTTAAAACTTCGGAAGTCTGTCGGGGGGCCAGACGACCTATCTTCAAATCATCCAATCACCAAATTTTCAAATTCTTTTATCTGCACATTCGCATATCCACGCATCCGCACATCACCCCTTCTCCGCCAGCAAATCTTCCGTCAGTTTATCAAACTCAACAATAAACTCGGTGTAGTGGTTGCCGGTACCGGGGCCATTAAAGCCGGTGTGTATTTTTCGTACGTTGCCTTTTTTGTCGATGATGATAGTGGTGGGGAAACCTTTAAAATCGGCCAGTTGTGGCAGGCTTTTCATTGGGTCGCCTTTGGATGGGGTATAGCCGGTTATCAGCAGCGGGTAAGGGATGTTAAAGTGGTCTTTTAGCTGTGCCAGCGTCTTCTGCGATTTTTTGAAATCGGTAGTGCGTTCGTAAGCCAATCCGATAACCTCAACACCTTTTGGATGATATTTTTTATAATAACCGCCGTTGACGATGAAGTTGGTTTCGTCCATACAGTTAGGGCACCAGGAGCCGAGCATCTGCACAACAACCACTTTGTTTTTAAAGCGGTCATCGCTTAACGATACTTTTTTTCCGTCGATATCAGGAAAGGTAAAGTCTATTTTCTTTATACCGGGTTTAAGGGCCGTTAAAGCATAAGCGTCAGGCAATTTGGCGTTTGCGTTCTTTACAGCTGTCCATTTGGTAAATGCCGAATAGCCTGAGTAGTTTTCGCCATCCACAAGTGTATTTCCGTCTTTAATTTTAGCAGTGAATATAAAAGCATGGCAACCGTCGAAGCAGGAAAGATACATCCTATCACCCGATACGGAGCCTTCCAGGTAGCGGTAATCGCCGGTGGTGCTTAAAAAGGTGCCGGTAAGCTTATTGCCGTCTTGTTTAAATTCGCCTACCAATTCGTCGAGGCCATCGGTGCCTTCGCCAAACACAGCAGCCCAGCGGCCGCTGATATTGTAGGCCGGCTTCTCCACGTTTTTCGAAAAGCGCCAGGAAGTATTGGCAGTAGCGGTAAACGGCAATGCCGAATCATGGTCGCCGAGGTGGCGTATCCAGTGGCCGCTAAGATGGTCGTCGCCCAATTTCAGCCTGAATTCTGAATCAAACAAAGGCATCTTTACAAATACCGAGTCGGCGGTGGTGGTTACGTCAGGCACCTGGTAATGTTCGGTGCCGTTAATAATGGTTATTTGCTGTTTGTCGCCAACATTGCTCACCTCGAAATTAAAAGGCAATTGATGTTTGCTCTCGTTGGTTAATATGCCGCGCCAGGTACCGGTTTTGAGTTTTGTTTGGGCAGAGGAGGTGCCTATAAATAATGCCAATAAAATTGACAGAAAAAGTCTTATTCGGTTCATCATACCCAAACGTAGGAAATATTATCCTATTATTTTAGTAGGGTAATTTCGATATGACAGTATTTTGAAGGGAGGAAAAGGAACTATAGTTTTTTTGCGATTTCGTCCAGCTTGTTTAAGAAGCGCTCATTAAAATCATTTTGCTTTTCAAACTGTGCATTTTGCTTTTTAAGTTCAGCTAAAAAATGTGAATTAAATCCATCTTGTTGTTGAAATTGTTCTTCGGAAAGCTTCATGGACGCTTGTAAAGACGCATTAGTCTCGACGATAGCCGCAGTTTGCTTATTTAAAATATCAGTATTTCGCTCTAAAAGCGTGGAATGATAATCCAAAATCTCTGTATGATGATTCAAAATTTGGGAATGTTCATCCAATTTCTCCGCCTGCTGGTCTTGCTTACGCAGCATTTCCGATATAACAACTAACAAATCTTTATCCGACATACCCAAAGTTAAAGAATATTACCGGCTATTTCAACACCTCCCTGGCAATAACAATCCTTTGAATTTCGGAAGTTCCCTCGTAAATCTGGGTTATTTTGGCATCGCGCATTAAACGTTCAACATGGTATTCCTTCACAAATCCATAGCCGCCATGTATCTGCACAGCCTCAATAGTAGTTCGCATAGCAACCTCGCTGGCATACAGCTTAGCCATAGAACTGGCCTGCGCGTAGGGTAGCCCCTGGTCTTTCAGCCAGGCAGCCTTAAGGCATAACAGGCG
This sequence comes from Bacteroidota bacterium, assembly GCA_040389845.1. GTDB lineage: Bacteria > Bacteroidota > Bacteroidia > Sphingobacteriales > Sphingobacteriaceae > Mucilaginibacter. The sequence continues at coordinate 22,509 of JAZJZL010000167.1, read as the reverse complement.
TGCAGCTTCAATCTCGGTGGCCATATCAGCCAGCTTGAATTGAGTGGCCTGTAAATCAGCTATGGTTTTGCCGAATGCTTTGCGCTCCTTGGCGTAAGCCATAGCCAGTTCATAAGCTCCGGATGCAATACCCAATGCCTGTGCTGCAATACCTATACGACCGCCCTCCAGCGTATTCATGGCAAATTTAAACCCGAAGCCGTCCTCGCCAATACGGTTTTCCTTAGGCACTTTCACGTCGGTAAACATCAGCGAATGCGTGTCAGAACCGCGTATACCCAGTTTATTTTCTTTAGCGCCAACCTCAAAACCCGGCATGCCTTTTTCAACTATAAGCGTGTTAATGCCACGGTGTTTTTTATCAGGATGGGTTTGCGCCATCACCAGGTAGGTTGATGCGGTGCTACCATTTGTAATCCAGTTTTTTACACCGTTAAGCAGGTAGTGGTCGCCCATGTCAACGGCAGTTGTGCGCTGCGAGGTTGCATCAGAGCCAGCCTCAGGCTCCGAAAGGCAGAAAGCGCCAATCTGCTGACCGCTGGCTAATGGCACCAAATATTTTTGCTTTTGTTCTTCGCTGCCATATTTTTCCAAACCGTAGCACACCAGCGAGTTATTTACCGAAACCACCACAGATGCAGAGGCATCGACTTTTGACAGCTCTTCCATAGCCAGCACATACGAAACAGCGTCCATGCCGCTGCCGCCGTAACCCCCCATCGACCGGGGGCCGCCGTAGTACCGGGGCGCG
>JAZJZL010000167.1:0-21748 GCA_040389845.1 Bacteroidota bacterium | reverse complement strand
CCCCAAAAAGCCAAGCTCGCCGAGCATTTTTACTTGTTCGGTCGGGAATTTCTGGTGCTCGTCGCGTTCTATTACGCCGGGCTTAAGCTCGTTCTGTGCAAAATCGCGCGCAGCGTCGCGAATCATTTTTTGTTCTTCGGTAAATTCAAAATACATCAGCTGTCAATTGGTGCGGCAAAAGTAAATATATTATGCATGCATAGCAAAATTTAGGTCAAAAAAAAGAGAGCTCTTTTGAAGCTCCCTTTCCCCTAATTAATTTAAACTATTGATTAAACCCAAAACAAAGAACAAAAAACCTCAGCTTGGGCGTCTGAGAATTCAAAACAAATTATTTTTCATAGGTAGATGTATTCATTTCGTTTTTTTCACAGATTGTTGCAGGGACACCGAATTGATAACAAATGTCAAGCCACAAAATTTTTATTGCCTTTCCGGGTTTTTACACGTGCCAAACCTCCTAAATTGATGGGTGTAGCATAAACAATTATTATTAGTTAATAATCTGTTGGTTAATTTATAGTTGGTTAAGTAAATTAACCCTTGGTTTTAAGCAGATTGTGGCTATTTGGACCCGTTATAAAACTAAAATTCCGGTTGAAAAATAATATTCCGGAGGGTTGTACAGTGTAATTAAAACGTTACCGTTTAAATGATGATGCGGTAATTTAATGGTGATTTTGGCAATAAAATATATTTTTATTTAACGTTAATTTGTTCTGGGAATAAGGACCTCCTGTATAAAGTTCTGATTTTTAAAAGGACAATTGTATAAAATTTCATACATCGCCTGTATCATATTACCTACATACAAATCAAATTATGACAAAAAAAATTACAAACCTGGCCCTGTGCACATACGCTTTAGGGGCCTTGTTTATCAGCGCCTGTAACAACAAGGCTAAAGACTATGCTCAAAACGACGTTATATTTAAAGACCTCGACACCTCAGTTAAACCAGGTGACGACTTTTTTAAATATGCAAACGGCGGCTGGTTAAAAAAGAATCCTATCCCCGCCGCCTATCCCGCATGGGGTATCGGCAACGTAGTTAACGAAGAGCTGCGCGACAGGTTGAAGAAAATTAACGAAGACGCCTTAAATGACAAATCCGCCGCTAAGGGCAGCAACACCCAAAAAATAGGCGACTTCTACTTTAGCGGGCTGGATACCGTAGATATCGAAAAACAAGGCATCGACCCGCTGAAAGGCGAGATAGCTAAAATTACCGCTATAATCGATATAAAGAGCCTGGTGGATGAGTTCGCGCACCTGGCCACTATAGGCGTTGAAACGCCTATAGCCGCCGGCGTTGGCCAGGATGCCAAAAACAGCAGCAAAAACATGCTGCAGCTTTACCAGGGCGGTATCGGCCTGCCAAATCGCGATTATTATTTTAATACCGATGCCCACAGCGTTGAGATTCGCAATGATTACCAACAAAAGCATTTGCCTATTATATATAAGCTATCGGGCCTTACTTCGGATGCGGCGCTGGCAGCTACCAAACAGACTTATGCACTTGAAAAATTCTTAGCCGACAGTTCGCGCAAGCTGGAAGACCTGCGCGACCCATACCATAACTATAATAAAATGCCGGTTGCGGGCTTGGCCAAACTGACTCCATTAGTTGATTGGCCGGCTACGTTCGAAAAAATGGATTTCAAGAATGCAGACACTGTTATTGTTGGTCAGCCGGAGTATTACAGGGCATTGAATAAAGCGCTTACTGCCTACAGTATTGCCGACTGGAAGAACTACCTGTTGAAGAATTTGGCAGATGCCTACTCCTCATATCTCAGCAAACCTTTTGACCAGGAGAGCTTCAGATTTTACGACTCCGTATTATCGGGCAGCAAGGAGCAATTGCCCCGCTGGAAACGTGTACTGGATACCGAAAATGGCTTAATGGGCGAAGTGTTAGGACAAATATTTGTAAAAGAGTATTTCCCCGAAAAAACTAAGGAGCGTTATGTAAACCTGGTTGAGGCTATGCGTACCAGCTTTAAAGAGCATATCCAAAAGCTCGACTGGATGAGCGAGCCGACCAAGCAAAAGGCGTATGATAAGCTCGCAAAAGTTACCCCGAAGGTTGGCTATCCCGACAAATGGAAGGATTTCTCAACCCTAACCATCGACCGCGGACCTTATGCACTCAACGTAATGCGGGCCAATAATTTCTGGCATAAATTCAACGCCTATAAACTAGGCAAACCGGTAGACCGCACCGAATGGGATATTACCCCGCAAACTTATAACGCTTATTACAACCCGTCGAATAACGAGATTGTGCTTCCTGCCGCGCAATTCCTGATTCCGGGCGTAAAGGATGAGGATGTTGACGACGCAGTAGTATACGGCTATGCAGCGGCTTCCACCATCGGCCACGAAATGACGCATGGCTTTGACGACCAGGGCCGCCAATTTGACGCAGCAGGCAACCTTAAAGCATGGTGGCAACCACAGGATTCGGTTAAATTTACACAGCGCGCACAAATGCTCATCAACCAGTTTAACGGCTACAGCATTTACGGCCTGCATGTAAACGGCAAAGCAACCCAGGGAGAAAATATTGCCGACCTTGGCGGCATAGTGATAGGCCTCGATGCATTTAAAAAGACAGACCAATATAAGGAAGGTAAATCCATCAACGGTTTTACCCCGACACAACGGTTCTTTTTAGGCTATGCCTTAGGCTGGCTGGGCCAGGAACGGCAGGAAGCATTATCCAGCCAGATATTAACCAATGAGCACGCACCTGGCTTTATGCGTGTAAACGGACCGTTTACCGATGTGCCGGAGTTTTACGAAGCCTTCCACATCAAAAAAGGTGACAAAATGTGGTTAGACCCGGATAAGCGGGTAAAGATTTGGTAAAAGGAAGTCCGGAAAGTCGGAAAAGTCAGTAAAGTCCGAAAGACGAAAAATATCCTTTTAACTCGTCGTGTTCTCCGTGCCTTCTTAGCGTTCTGTGGTTACCTACAGGAATATGCTAAGAAGGCATTTTTTTCCTAATCACTAACCTCCAACCACTAATCACTATATTTGTTTAAACTGACTGACCCTCATGAAAAAAATAATCACCAAACCGGCTATTTACGTAGCAGCCGTTGCCGCATTCGCCCTAAGCGCTTATCAAACCAAGGCCATCCTCGATAAAACCAACGACCCCATCTATAAAAATATGGATACCTCGGTTAGTCCGGGGGAAGACTTTTTTATGTATGCCAATGGTACCTGGATAAAAAACAATCCAATACCGCCGGCGTATTCAAGCTGGGGTATCGGCAATATTGTTACCGAGGAACTGCGGTTAAAGCTTAAAAAGGTTAATGAAGATGCCATAGCAGCCAATGCTGCCAAAGGCACCAGTCAGCAAAAGCTTGGGGATTTTTATTATACAGGGCTCGACAGCGCAGGGATTGAAAAAGCCGGTATCGTACCCATACAAGCGCAGCTCAACCTTATCGATAACATACAAAATGCGCAGGACATTTTAAACGCAGCGGCTATTTTGACCGCTACCGGTACACGTAATGTTATTGGCATGCGCGTTGGGCAGGATGATAAAAACAGCGAGAAAATGATAGTTCAGCTCGGTCAGACCGGCCTTGGCCTGCCAAATCGCGATTATTATTTCAAAACAGATGCCCGCACTACCCGCATCCGCACCGACTATACAGACAAGTACCTTCCCACAATGCTGAAGCTATCCGGATGGGATGAGCAAAAAGCTATAGCGGGTGCAAAAGGCGCTTATAATATTGAGAAATTTTTGGCCGATAGCTGCCGCAAACTGGAAGACCTGCGCGATCCGTATCGCAATTATAACAAGCTCACCACCGCCCAACTAAACAAATTAACGCCGGATATTAACTGGACGGATTTATTTAATAAACTTGAGTTGAAATCTGTTGACAGCGTGATTGTTGGTCAGCCTGAGTTTTACAGGGCGGTTAACAAGGCGTTGAAAACATTTTCAACTGATGACTGGAAAGCATACCTACGGGCCAAACTGATAGCATCGTACGCACCTTACCTTAATGATGTCGTTTCCGACGAAAGCTTCCGTTTTGGCGGCAAGGTTTTGCGCGGACAAAAAGCACAATTGCCCCGTTGGAAGCGTGTGCTGGATACCGAAAATGGCATAATGGGCGAATTACTGGGCCAGCTGTTTGTGAAGGAGTATTTTTCTGAGAAAAGCAAGGCGCGCTATGTGGCTGAAGTTGAAGCCATGCGTGATGCCTATCGCGAACATATCCAAAAACTGGATTGGATGAGTGCCGAAACAAAGGCAAAAGCCATCACCAAATTGAATGCCATCCATCCAAAAGTTGGCTACCCCGACCAATGGAAAGATTTTTCGACGCTGGATATCAGCCGTGATTCCTATGCCGGCAATGTGATGCATGCCCGCCACTGGCTCTATATGGTTAACATTAACAAACTGGGCAAGCCTGTTAACCACCAGGAATGGGGAATGACACCACAGACCTATAATGCCGGTTACAGTCCATCAAACAATGAAATTACGTTGCCCGCTGCACAACTACTTATTCCGGGCCTTAAGGACGAGGAAGTGGATGATGCCATGGCTTACGGTTATGTTGCCGCTTCGGTTATCGGTCACGAAATAACACACGGGTTTGACGATGAGGGACGGCTATTTGATGCCAAAGGCAACCTGAAAACATGGTGGACTGCACAGGATTCTGTCAAATTTACCCAACGTGCGCAAATGCTGGTTAACCAGTTTAACGGCTATAAGGTACTGGATAGCCTGCATGTAAACGGCAAGGCCACGCTTGGCGAAAATATTGCCGATTTGGGCGGTATAGTTTTAGGTATCGATGCCTTCAAAAAAACTCAACAATATATAGAAGGCAAAAAGATAAACGGCCTTACGCCGATGCAGCGCTTCTTTTTAGGCTATGCGCTAAGCTGGCTCAGTCACCAGCGCGACGAGGTGTTGGCCAACCAGATATTAACCGATGTACATGCACCTGCCTATTTCCGCGTAAACGTCCCGCTTACCGATGTGCCTGAGTTTTACGAGGCATTCCATATTAAAAAGGGTGATAAAATGTGGCTGGAGCCGGAGAAGAGGGTAAGGATTTGGTAAGCTGAAATGACGGATATTACTCACGCTGTGCAGGAATGGCTTAAACACCAAACACCATTGGAAATTGCCGGTGTAGTAACCGGACTGCTATGCGTTTACCTGGCTGCACGCAACAATATCTGGAACTGGCCCATCGCCATCATAAGCGTGGGCATTTATATCTTTATTTTTTTCGACAGCCATTTGTTCGCCGATATGGGGCTCCAGTTTTATTTTATGGCGATGAATATTTATGGGTGGTATAACTGGAGTCAACGGCCTGCCGGAGAAGATAAGTCGCCGGTATTGCTGGTTACCAGGAAAGAAGTTATTTATTCAGCTATCGCGATTGTAGTGTTTACCTTTATTTTGGGGTCGTTGTTAAAATATACAACGGCATCGTTTCCTTTCCTGGATAGCTTTTGTACCGCGTGCAGCCTGGTAGCCCAGGTTTTCCTGGCCCGAAAGGTTTTAGAAAACTGGCTGATATGGATATTTGTTGACATAATATACGTAGGCGTTTATGTCTTTAAAAACCTTGATTTGACTGCTGTGATGTATGCTGTGTACGTTATTATCGCGACTATCGGGTATTTTGACTGGCGAAAAGATTATAGGCAACAACCAGGCTTAACAAAATATTAATCACTAACTACGCAATCTCTAAATCTGCCAGTTCCCTGCCAAGCTCTTTTACGGCAAGCAATATTTTCTTTACCTGGTTTTCAGATGGCCTCTTTTTGCCATTTACATAGGCGGATATCAAAGTTTTTTGCATGCCGATGCGTTTACCTATACCAGCAGCTGTGATTACGCCGCTGTATAATTCAAAGAAAGAAGGTAAATCATACTCCAGCTTTATTTGTTCCTTTGTAATTTGCTTTTTGGGATTGTCGGATTGATATAAATTATAAGCTTCAACTATATTATCCTTTAATTCGGTTAAGGTATCACCCATAGTTGTTATTAAATCTTTGCCTTCTTCGCGATACGCCCCATATCCGTCAGGGCCTTTTTCTACTATGAATTTTATTGTCATGATACTTTAATTATGTCTTATATTCCTGCTTGCTTTCTGATTTTCTTTTCAAGTCCGTAAGGGACTTCTTTTTGCCCATGGAACGGAAAAATTAATATTCCTTCTTTTGTAGGATGCTTCATCTTTTTATGACTACCCTCCTGGCTTATTTCATACCACCCGGCTTGTTTAATCTTTTTAAATAATTCGGATGATTTCATTCCTAGACCTTATAGTCAAAGATAACTATTGTTATCCCAATATGAATAAGGAAACGGTTTTTATTAATGATTTATTACAGCACTTTATAAAATTGTACATCCTTTTAGATAGTTATTTGCTTTCATTTATTGAACAACTGATATTTGGGATAATATTGTTACAAGCGTTACATATATGTAACGTCTAGATTTGCTTTTCTCATTCTTTGAACAACTAATAATTGAAACAATCCCCCATAATAAAAATCGCCGTCGTCGGTCCTGAATCAACAGGTAAATCAACCATGTCGGCATATCTCGCACAACACTACAACACCATTTGGGTACCCGAATATGCCCGCGGCTACTGCGAAAAGCTGACCGAGCAACCAACGTGGCAGGATGAAATCAATATGTTCACAGGTCAAGTAGCTTTGGAGGCGGAATTATTGCCACAAGCCAACAAGCTGCTTATCTGCGATACTACCTTCATTACCGTAAAAATCTGGAGCGATTATACCTTCGGGAAATCCCCGAAGGAAGTTTTAGACGAACTGCCCCGGCATCCGTATGATCTATACCTGTTGCTCAACATCGATTTGCCATGGGAAGAAGACCCGCTGCGGGACTTTCCCTACCTGCGTGAGCATTTTATGGAGGTGTGGTATAAGGAATTGGACGCACTAAATGCAAATTACGTTTTAATAGAGGGCACAGGGCCGGAAAGATATCAAAGAGCAGTGGAAGCGGTAGATAAGTTTCTGAACCGGAATTTATAGAATTACTGAATTAATCGAATTTTAAAGCAATTCCGGTAATTATTAAACTCGGAAAATTCAGGTTCAGACAAATTCTTTCCCTCCCATGCAACGTTCTAAAAATCCTTGCGTCATTTAACGTGCAAGCTGATCAAAAATTGGAAGCCGTATTCATCGACAAACACTATCAATTGGTTTTGGAGTGCAAACAAGGCAGTAAGAAAGCCTGTTACGAGCTCTACAAACTGTATTCTAAAGCAATGTTGAACGTTGCCTTTAGGATAGTGGGCAATATTGCCGAAGCTGAAGACGTGCTGCAGGAGGCCTTTGTAGATGCGTTTAGCAAGTTGAAGGATTTCAGACAGGATACCACGTTTGGGTTGTGGCTTAAACAAATTGTGGTAAACCGCTCGATAAACCTGCTGCGCAAACGCAGGCTGGAACTGGTTGACCTGGAAGAAGGACAATTGGAAAATATTGCCGAAGATGAAGTTGAGGACGAGGAAGAAATACAATTCCAGGCGGCAAGAATTAAAGAAGCAATGAAGGAACTGCCCGAGGGCTATAGGTTAGTAATATCGCTATACCTGCTTGAAGGGTACGACCATGAAGAAATAGGACAAATTTTAAACATTTCAGAAAATACTTCGCGCACACAGTTTCTGCGGGCAAAAAGAAAATTGCTGGAAATTTTACAAAAAAAGGGGATAACATCATGAGCAAGCGATTAGAGGATTTTATGAGGATGAACCGTGAGGAATTTGACGACCTGGAGCCATCGGCTGATTTATGGAGCAGGATTGAAATGCACTTGCCGCCTGAAGGACAGGATTTGAAAAAGAAAGAAGCGAAAACATTTTCGCTGGGCTTTGTGCTGCGCATAGCAGCCACTATTATTGTGGTTATGGGTATAGGCTTTGCCCTTTACCTGCGCAGTGAAAAGAAGCCTAAGATAGACTTAGCGTCAATTAACCCCGTATATGCGCAGCAACAGATACAATACGCTTCGCTGATTGAAAGCAAGCGCACAGAGTTAAAGTCAATGTCGAAAACCGACCCTGAGCTGTATAAAGAATTCAGCTCTGAAATAACTAAAATGGATTCGACCTATAAGAAACTGAACAGTGAATTGGCTAACACTCCAAACCAGGAGCGTGTTTTACGTGCAATGATCCGGAACCTGCAGGTACAAACACAAGTGCTTAACCAGCAGCTGTCGATAATTCAACAGTTAAACAGAGACAAAAAAGTACAAAACAATGAAACTAAAGATATATAAGCCTGTATTGCTTACCGCAGCCGGATTGCTGATTGCATGTTCCGCGGGCTTCGCGCAAAAAAAGCATCACAAAGTAAAGGCGAAACATGTCACAACCGTATCCGTAAATGTGGATGATAAAGATTTTGACGTAGACATGGGTGATTTGAATGAGAGCATTGCAGCCTTAACAACCAACCTCAAAGATCTTGGTAAGAATCTTTCGGCTACTATTACCAACAGCGTCACCTCTAATCTAAACATCAGCCTAAACGATTCGGATGATGAAGGAGATAACGATGGAGGGGCAAAGGTTAATTTAAACCTGGGCAACCTGCTCAATAACCTGAACATTAACGTTTCAGCAAGCGGGGATAACGACGGCGATGACGAAATTGAAAATACCGGCACAGGCAGCGTACGTGAAAAAAGCTACAGCAAAAGCTATTCGCTTGATGCTAATGACAAGGTAAGGTTAAGTAACCAGTATGGTAAAATATCAGTAAATACCTGGAATAAGAACGAGATAAAGGTTGACATATCCATAAAGGCTGAGGCAGGCAGCGATGCAGACGCGCAACGCTTAATTGACGGCGTATCGATATCGGATGGTAAAAGCGGCGACCAGGTATCATTCAAAACAAACATTAAGAGTGAAGATGATGACAATGGTTTTTGGGCGCTTTTTCGTTCAAAAGGAAATAAAAAGCATAAGCTGAGCATAAATTACTCGGTTTATATGCCTGCCAGGACCGACCTTGACGTTAACTCAAGCTATGGTTCGTTAGATTTGCCGCAAATGGACGGTAAAGTTAGAATTAACACCTCTTATGGCAGCACCTCGGTAGAAAGCCTTACTAATCCGTCAAATGAAATCAATGGCAGCTATGGAAGCATGAAAATTGGCTCGATGAACGGCGGAAGGCTATCGTTCTCTTACGGCAGCGTAGATATGGACGAGGTGAATAACCTGAAAGCCGACCTGGATTACGGCTCGTTTAAATTAGGCAAATTAAAAGGCAGCGGCGATTTCGACCTCTCATACGAAGGCGGTTTTAAAATTGACAATGTAGAAAGCTCGTTAAAAAGACTGAATATCAACACGTCTTATTCCGGTGCTTCGCTGGGCATTTCACCAAATTGCAACTTCGATTTTGATGTTACCGTAAGTTATGGCGGCTTTAATTATAACGATAACAAGGTAAACGTTACCAGCAAAAACCCACCGGATGGCAGCAAGCATATCGGCACCACCCGCAACTATAAAGGGCGTGTTGGCAAAGGTAATTCGGATGCGAAGGTAACTGTAAACACCAGCTACGGCGGCGTAAACTTTGACTAATTATTGCGAATGCAAATTTTATATCAGGAGAAACTTACGGGGATAAAAGCTTCGTAAGTTTTTTTTGTTTAGAGGCGCTTTTTTAACCACGGAGGCGCAGAGAAGACAGTCGTTAGTCCGGATTTGTAATCCCGGACTAGGTAGCTGGGGATTTGTAATCCCCGTATAACACGGGGATTACAAATCCGCCGTTTTTAGGTCCTGTATTAAAAATCCGGACCAACGTGAGAATCTCCGTGGTTAAAGCTCAACTCCCATTTTGATTTTAAGAATAGTTTTTTCGATGGTAGCCTTATCACTATCCGATTTTGCCAGGTTCAAAGCAGCTTTTAAATGGCTGATGGCCTTTTTATCGTTTACACCGGTATACAAATGCCCGAGGAGCGTGTAATAGAGCTGATTATCGGTTAGCTGCAGCTTCTCCGCTTCCACAATAGCCTCGGCTTTGCCGTTGGCTTTAGCAAGCGCGAATGTTCGGTTTAGCGCTGCCATCGGTGAGTATTCTACCATCAGCAGGCGGTTATAAAGCTGTAAAATACCTTCCCATTTTTCCGGGGTATCTTCATGAATGGTATGCCACCAGGCTATGCCCGCCTCAATATGATATTTGGTTAGCTCCGGTCCTTCTGCCGCCTGGGTTAAATAAAACTTCCCTCTTTCAATCAGTTCTTCGTCCCAAAGGCCCGTATCCTGGTCTTCATATAAAACCTGTTCGCCGTCGGGGTTGGTTCGTGCTTCAAACCGTGACGCATGGAAACACATCAGCGCCAGGAGCGCGTTCACTGTCGGTTTGTTGGTTGCCGGGTTGATGGTAAGCAGGTAAGCCAGTCGGATAGCTTCCAGGCATAAATCTTTCCGCACAGTTGTATTTTGCGACAGGGAATGATAGCCCTCATTAAATAGCAGGTAAATGGTGGTTAAAACCGTCTCCAGGCGTTTGTCAATCTCGGCGCTGGCGGGGAATGCAATCTTAACATTTTCCTCCCGCAGTTTTGCCTTGGCCCGCATCAGGCGTTTGTTGATGGTTTCTTTATTGCTTAAAAAAGCGTTGGCAATTTCTTCGATACCAAACCCGCAAAGTATGCGCAGCGATAGTCCAATTTGCGCTTCTGGCGGTATAGCCGGCTGGCAGATGGCAAACATCATCTGCAGCTGACTGTCGACGATATTGGTATCCGACAGGTCGATATCCAGCTCATGCAATTCTGAATTATTGTATTGAAGCTGGGGCGTTATTTTGTCGCTGAAAAGTTTATTGCGGCGCAGGTAATCTTTGGCTTTGTTTTTCGCTACTGTATAAAGCCATGCGGCAGGATTGTCGGGCAGCCCCTTTAAGCTCCAGGTTTCTGACGCAAGCAAGAAGGTGTCACTGGCAATGTCTTCAGCTATCTCGATATGCTCAAAACCAAACAGTTTTGCAAGTACAGCTGTAATCTTACTAAATTCCGTTCGAAATAAATGCGGTATCAGCTCCTGTTGTTTCATCGTAGGAATCCCAGTAAATTAGATTAGTCAAATAGCCCCGTATATCGATGGGTTTAAAACCCACCGATATACGGGGCTATGAAGCATTTTGCAATTACATCGGGTTAATTTCCCTAACCTCAACGTTACCGCCGAAAGCATAAGTCGGACAGCCTTTTGCAATTTCAACGGCCTCGTCAAACGACTCAGCTTTAATAAGCGAGTAGCCGCCGATAACCTCTTTAATTTCAGTATAAGGGCCATCAGTAACAACGTTACCGGGTTTTACAACCCTGCCTTCGCCGGTAAGACGGTTCCCGCGGTCAACCAGCTTGTTTTGGGCAGCAATACTACCAACCCAGTCCATCCATTTTTTAGTGATTGCCTGTAACTCCTCAGGCGAAGCTGCCGGCTGATTTTTGAAATCATTCCGGTAAACGAAAAGAAAATCTTTCATGATGTTTAGTTTTTATGTTTATACCTCAATTACGAACGGCAGCTAATCAAACTGGACAACCCTTTTAGAATAAATTTTTACTTTGGAAAAGAACCTTGCCTCTAACCTTTCACCTCTTTCAAAATACCCTGCAAAGCAATCCTTTCAAATACTCTCCTTCCGGAAACGACGAACGTATCGGGTGGTCTTCCGGCTGGCAAAACTGGTAAATAAACTGCACCTGTTTGCCGGCATCAAGCGCGGCCCAGGCCAGTACCTGCTTAAACGTCTCCATATTCATTGCGCCGGAGCAGGAGAATGTTGCCAGTAAGCCGCCTTTATTTAGCAGTAGCATTCCCAAACGGTTTAAATCTTTATATGCCCGTGAGGCCTTATCCAAGGCTGAGCGCGATGGCGCATACTTTGGTGGATCGAGCACTACTATATCGAAGGTCTCCCCATCTTCGCGGAATTTGCGAAGCTGTTTATTTACATCGGATGTGATGGCGGTTGTTTTACTGGTATCAAATTTATTCAGGAGGATATTCGCCTTTAAGGTATCGACAGCCAATTGCGAGCTATCTACCGAGGTTACCGAAGCCGCGCCGTTTTGCAGGCCGTTGAGTGTAAAACCACCTGTATAGCTAAAACAATCCAATACTTTTTTGCCTTTGGCATGGGCGGCAAGTATGCGGCGGTTATCGCGCTGGTCGCAGTAAAAGCCGGACTTCTGGCCTTCGGCGATATTGATATTATAGCGGATGCCGTTTTCAATCACTTCTACGCTTTCGGGCGGATGGCTGCCCGCCAATACAACATTGTTGGTTTGTAAACCTTCATGCCCGCGTGAAGAGGCGTCGCTTTTATCAAAAATACTTTCGGGTTTTAACAGGCACTGCAATTCATCTATAATACAAGGCATCATTTTTTCGATGCCGGAAGTGAGCACCTGCACGGCAAGGTGGTTGGCATATTTATCTACAATCAATCCCGGCAGGTAATCCGATTCGCTGAATACCAGGCGACAGGTATTGGTAACGCCGTCAATTAAAATATCGTTCCGGCTTTCCACCGCTGCTGCAACTTTATTCCTGAACCATTGTTCATTTATTTCAGCAGCCTCGTCCCATTCCAGCAAACGCAGCGCCACGCGTGACTGGTCGTTATAAAAGCCGTAGGCCATAAAGGCGCCTTTGGCGTCAATGAGCTTAACAACATCGCCATTTTCGGGCTTGCCTTTAACTTTCTCTATAGCTCCCGAAAATACCCATGGATGACGGTGTAATACCGCTTTTTCTTTTCCTTTTTTTAGTACCACCTCAATCATCCGGCAAAGGTAGGGAAATCAGGTTGTAGTTTTGAATGGTATGCCAGTAGCCCCCTTCTTCGAAAATAAAAACTCCGCGTCCTCTGTGTGTCCATTGTGGTTAAAAGAGTAACCACGGAGATACAGAGAAGACACGGAGCGCGCGGAGTCTACAAAATCTTAAATAAGATAGTTAGTCCTTCATTACGCCTATATAATAATTAAAGGTATCCACCTCGATATTGTCTTTATTAGCGCCATCAATTTCGATAGCTTTAAAGCGGGTTGTAGGCGTTATAAACTGGTAATCACCGCCTTTAACCGTTACGCGGACCGGCATATCGAAACCTTTCGCATCAGCTACCCAGCGCACATAAAGCTTGCCGCCTGTTTCCATAAAGTTTAATATCGGGATGCTGCGGTAATTCAAATACTGATCAAATACCGGAGATAAGTTTTTGCCTGACTCTTTGTTAATAAAACCTACTATATCATCGTAATCCACGGTTTTATGATAGAAAGTTTTGTTAAGGCCCCTCAATATACTGCGCCATTTTTCATCATCGTTAATAATGGTGCGTATCATATTCAGCATGTTGCCGCCTTTATAATACATATCACCGGAACCTTCCTTATTCACATTATACGGACCATGAATCGGCCGGTCATTAACAATAGCGAATCGGGTGCCGTGCACATATTCCTGCCCGGCTTGTTTGCCATAACGCTGCTCGATAAACAAAGATTCCGAGTAGTTGGTAAAGCTTTCATGTACCCACATATCGGCCAAATCTTTCGAGGTAATGTTGTTACCAAACCACTCGTGACCGCTCTCATGCACAACAATAAAATCCCATTTCAAGCCCCAGCCGGTACCCGACAAGTCGCGCCCCAAATAGCCGTTACGATAATGGTTACCATAAGCCGTTCCACTCTGGTGTTCCATGCCCAGGTGCGGTGCTTCAATCAGCTTGTAACCATCTTCATAAAAAGGGTAAGGGCCAAACCAATGCTCAAAGGCCTTTATCATATCTTTCACATTCTCGCCGAATTGCTTGGTAGCTTTTTCAACGTTATAGCTAAGTACCCAATAATCGAGGGTTAGCTTGCCTTTTTCACCCTGGTAAGTATCGCTGATGTGCGAGTATTTGCCGATGTTAGCCTCGATGTCGTAGTTGTTGATGGGGTTAGCTACAAACCAATCGAAACGGGTATAGCCGTTCTTCAAATCGGTTACCTTGCGCAGGCGTCCGTTAGATGCATCGGTTAAGCCGGTTGGTACGCTTATGCTGATGAGGGCGCTATCCACTTCATCAGCCTGATGGTCTTTGTTTGGCCACCAGATACTGGCGCCGATACCCTGGCAGGCGGTTGCCACCCATGGATTGCCCAGCGAGTCCTTTGAGAAAACGATACCACCATCCCATGGGGCACGCTTTGCCACTGTTGGATTCCCTGAATAAAATACCCTAAACTCGTCCTTGCTCCCTTTAGTTATAGTTTTTGGGAAGGTTACAAATACGGCATTGAATTCACGGGTGTAAGGCAGTTCTTTTCCTTTGTAAACTACCTTTTCTACTTTAAGGTTCGAAAATAGGTCGAACTGCAGCTTGGTGAAATCTTCGGTAGCCGTAAATTTAAACAGGTTACTGCCGCTGATGAATTTGTTGTCGATATCAAACTTCACATCCAGGTGGTAATAGTTGATATCGTAACAAGTGCGCAAAGGCGTCAGGTTCCCGCGCAGCGAATCGGCCCTGGTAAATTTTTCCCTGTTTGTTCCAAGCTGTGCGTTAGCGCTAAAAGAGATCAATCCAAGTGCGCAGATAATTAATAGTTTGTTCAGTTTCATTTGATATTTATCTTTCTAATCTTCTAAATCCTTTAATCGTGTTTTATCGGTGAAATCCCTAAAAGATCACTCTCCCAATACTGTCACCTTTATATTAGATTTATTTTGGGCATCATGATAAATTCTGATAGTTGACTTTTGGAAATCTGAATCCTTCGCCTGTGTGATATCCACGAACTTTTGCGGGTTTCTATCAGCCAGCGGGAACCATGAGCTTTGCACCTGTATCATAATACGGTGTCCTTTTCTGAAAGTATGGCCAACATCCGGCAGGTTATATTTTACCTCGGTAACCTTACCAGGAACAAAGGGCTCAGGTTTTTCGAATGAGTTACGGTATTTACCCCTGAAGATCTCGCCGCGTACCAGCATCTGGTAGCCGGCCATAGTAATTCCTTTTGGATTTGGAGTCGGGTTTGGATAATTATCCGGGAAAACATCTATCAGCTTAACTACGTAATCCGCATCGGTTGTGCTGATGGAGGTTAGCAGATCAGCAACTACAGGGCCTGTTAAAGTGATATCGCTGGTTAGCGTATCGGTCTGAAAAGCTTTAACATCCGGGCGGCGGCTGGCAAAACGCTGGTCATCCAGCATATATTCGCGGGTACGGCCGCGTTTGCCTACACCATCCTGGTAAGGAACCGGTGCGGCAGGGTCGCTTACGTACTCATCGAAGCCTTCCCCTGCCGCAGGAACATCGAATGAAAGCTTTCCGTTAGCGTGGAAGTATAAAGTTTTTGTAGTCGAGTTTTCTGGTGGCCATTTGCTGAACTTTTCCCAATGATTGCTGCCGCTGATATATATGGCTGCTTCGGGCAGGTTCATTTCTCCTTCATCTTTCAGGTAATACTTAAAGAAGGGCAATTCCAGGTTTTCACGGAACCACTGGCTGGTATTTGAGCCGAAATCCTGGTCGCCGAAGTGCTGGATGTCTTTAGCTTCCCAGCCGCCATGATACCATGGGCCCATAACCAGCATGTTTTTATGACTTTGCGGGTTTTGTTTTTCCAACGCTTCGTACACGTGTAGCGCGCCAAAGCAATCTTCCGCATCAAAAAAACCGCCAACGGTCATGGTAGCCGGGGTTATATTTTTAAGGTGCGGGCGGATGTTCATATCCTGCCAGAACTTGTCATAGTTCGGGTGCGCCATCATATCGTTCCAAAACTTAACCGAATCGCCGAAGTAATATTTCTTATAATTTGGCAGCGCGCCCAGTTTCAGGTAAAACTCATAGTTGTCGTTGTATTTAAATTTGATGCCGGTTTTAAACTGGGCAGGCGTAATCGGCTTAGGCCTTGGAACACCAAAGCTGGTAATAAACGAAAAAGCGTCCATCACAAACAAGGCGCCGTTATGGTGAAAATCGTCGCCAATAAACCAATCGGTAACAGGGGCCTGTGGTGATACGGCTTTTAATGCGGGATGCGCATTAGGTAAGGTAGCTGTTGAATAGAAACCGGGATAGGAAATCCCCTCCACACCAACTTTGCCATTATTGTTAGGGATATTTTTGAGCAGCCAGTCGATGGTATCGTAGGTATCCGAGCTTTCATCTACCTCTTGTCCTTTTTTATTATCTACGTTTGGGCGAACGTCAATAAAATCACCTTCGCTCATCCATTTGCCGCGTACATCCTGGTAGACAAATATAAAGCCATCCTTTTCCAGCAGTGAGTTTTGTCCCAGCGACTTACGGTAGTTATTCTCACCATAAGGCGAAACCGTATAAGGCGTACGCGTCATCAGGAACGGATATTTCTTCGATTGGTCTTTAGGGACATATATCGAAGTGAACAGTTTTTTACCATCGCGCATGGGGATGTATTTCTCCATTTTGGTGTAATGTTCCCTGATGTAGCCGGTGTCGGGCGCGGTTTGTGCTTTGGCATAAGCGCATAAAAGCACAAATGCAGCTAAGGTGAGCAGTTTTTTCATCTGGATGTTTGAGTCAGTTAATACAGCTAAATTAACAACATAATTGATAATTAGCCATTAATGTCAATAGTGTTACAAAAACAGGTTAAAGTATGATTGATTGAGGTTAAAATATGGGGAAATAATAATGATTTCGGTAGGGGCGTATCGAATACGCCCTATGCGATAAACCACGCCATATAGGCAATTCGCGCCTGCCGCTATTCTAGGACGTATGCGATACGCCCCTACGGGAAAAAATGCAAAGAGGTTAAAATAACAGTGCAAATAACACTTATTAAAAAAATTTAAAAAGTATTTGATTTTAAAAAATAACTTTATTAAGTTTGTATAGATAATGCACTGCATACTTAAAAGAGAACTTTATATCAGCCTTATGTCGGTAAGGGGAATTATAGTTAAATTGGTTTGAAAAATCCTCGCCCAGGCGGGGATTTTCTTTGTAGTGACTTTTTCAATCGATTTTACCCAAAACACAACCAAACTAAAAAATGGCGCGATTAAATTTATTAGAGGAAACACGTTATGAAAAACTACCGGTAACGGTGTACGAAAACCAGCAAGTAGCATCCATTGCTGTTGCTCACCGCGTTGCTGATTTGATAAAAAGCAAAGCTGCAGCCGGTGAGAAAACAGTGCTCGGCCTTGCTACCGGTGTTACACCGATTGGTGTGTATGCCGAGCTGGTAAGGTTACACAAAGAAGAAGGCCTGTCGTTTAAGAACGTGATTACTTTTAACCTGGACGAATACTACCCGATGCAGCCCAACGCCGCCCAAAGCTACGTGACCTTTATGAATGAAAATTTGTTCAGCCACATAGATATCGATAAAAATAATGTACACATACCCGATGGTACGCTTGAGCAGGATGCTGTGGCTGCCTTTTGTTTGGAATATGAGAAAAAAATAACTGCCCTTGGCGGCCTGGACTTACAGGTACTGGGTATCGGTCGTACAGGTCACATTGGGTTTAACGAACCAGGTTCTGCACCAAATTCGGGCACACGTTTAGTTACTTTGGATGATTTGACCCGCAGCGATGCCTCGCGTGATTTCGGTGGCAAACAAAACGTACCTACCAAAGCCATCACCATGGGCGTCGGTACCATTTTCAAAGCCCGTGAAATTGTCCTGATGGCCTGGAGCCAGAAAAAAGCGCCGATTGTAAAAAAAGCGGTAGAAGGTGAAATTTCGGGTGAAGTACCTGCTACTTATTTGCAGTTATCAGATAATGTAGAGTTCGTGCTTGATCAACCCGCCGCTTCATCGCTTACCCGTTTTAATACACCATGGCTGGTAAAAGACTGCGTTTGGGAAAACAACCTGAAAAAGAAAGCCGTCATCTGGCTGGCTGACACGCTGGGTAAACCAATCCTGAAGCTCACCGAAGAAGATTACAACAGTCACGGTATGGCGCAGCTTGCAGTTGAGCAGGGGCCTGTTTACAATATCAATATCGACATATTTAACCAATTGCAGCATACCATAACCGGCTGGCCGGGTGGTAAGCCGGATTCTGACGACAGCCAGCGTCCAGAAAGAGCTTTACCTGCTCGCAAGCGGTCAATTATTTTCTCACCGCACCCGGATGATGATGTTATCTCTATGGGCGGTACGTTTATTCGTTTGGTCGACCAGGGCCATGATGTGCATGTAGCTTATCAAACATCAGGCAACACTGCGGTTTGGGACGATGATGTTTTGCGTTTCGTAGAGTTTGCCATCGATTTTAACCAAAGTATTGGTGAGGATAATACCAAATTGAAGAAGGTATATGAGGACATGCGTGCCTTTATCCCAACCAAAAAACCTAACCAGATAGATACTGACGAAATCCGCAACGTAAAGGGTTTTATCCGCAAAACGGAAGCTATTTCGGGTGCACGATATGCAGGTTTGGAAGACGACCATATCCATTTTATGGCCCTACCGTTTTATGAAACCGGTAAAATCAAAAAGAACACCGCAGGCGAAGCTGACATCAAGCTCACCATGGATCTGCTCCAAAAAATAAAACCCCAACAAATATTTGCAGCCGGCGATTTTGCAGACCCGAACGGTACTCACCTGGTTTGTTTCAACATCGTGCTGGCAGCTTTAAGGCGCCTGCGTGAAACCGAAGACTGGGTTAAAGATTGCTGGCTGTGGATGTACCGCGGCGCCTGGCTGGAGTTCGAAACATGGGAGATTGAAATGTCCGTACCACTATCTCCGCAGGAAGTAGTAAGAAAGCGTAATGCCATCTTCAAACATCAATCACAAAAAGACCGTCCTGTGTTCCCGGGTGACGATGCAAGGGAGTTTTGGGTAAGAGCAGAAGATCGTACCAAAGAAACTGCACACGCTTATGATAAGCTCGGCATGGCGGAGTATGAAGCGATGGAGGCATTTGTAAGGTATATGTATTAATAACAAACCACGAAGCGTGTGATAAAACTTACGGGGCTTTTCTATACCCCGTAGGTTTTTGACACATCGGGCACTGAAGACCATTCGTGCTCTATATGAGTCATCAGTAGAGCGTTATCAAAATTGACGGAACCCTTAGGAAAAACTTTTTCGTCTTCAAAAAATGTCGATTTTAAATTACTCACTTTCAGTGGCTTCATATCCCACGTGTAAGTATTGAGCAATAAACCATCGTAGCCATTGCCATTTGGCGAGAACCCTGTCGAACCTGTTCTGAAAAATGCAGATGCTTCATCCAAATTCTTAAATACGGAACTCTTTGGCAACTCATCTGCTATATCGGCATCCACACTGATGATCGTCCCATCCGAACTTTTAAAGGCAACGTGATAATGTCCGTCTTTTTCAGCAACGTCAAATTTTGCACGGTAGTGACGACCAGGAAATAGTCTGCCGCCAGTTAAAGCATTAAAACCTGATGAAGTATCCCTTCGTGGAATATAAACCCCCTCTTTCTTTTCCCCGTTTTTCACCCATTCTACGGCAATGCGATGCGCCCCATTTTCAGAGCTAAAACCAATGATAGCGGGCAGACCTTTCGGCCTTACATCTTTTAATCTTATCAAGCAGATGCCGGCAATTGCTTTTCCGTGAATGATTTTTGGGCTGAATGGCGCAGGCAGGAACGTTTTGACAACTTCCGGATCGACAGCGAAATTTATTAAAATTCGCCTGTCTATTATCCCTTTTATTACTTGCATTTTTATTTGAAACTAAGTTAGCATTTCCAAATGGAAAAGCTTTGTCTTTTTGTTTTCAGGGCCGCTGAATAAGGTCATTTATAATAAATCCGAAAAGATTAGATTTGTAAATACCGGAACGTCTTAAAAGAATTAAA
Source organism: Bacteroidota bacterium (assembly GCA_040389845.1). Lineage (GTDB taxonomy): Bacteria > Bacteroidota > Bacteroidia > Sphingobacteriales > Sphingobacteriaceae > Mucilaginibacter. The sequence goes on along the minus strand of JAZJZL010000167.1, from coordinate 1,763 downwards.
ACTGACGATACACCAAACGCAGAAATATGGAAATAAGTAAAGGCGGGCTATATGCTGATATTAAAAACATATTAGAGCAAGCGAGAAGTAATGCCGTAAGGGCCGTCAATTTTTCGATGGCGATAGCGTACTGGGAAATCGGAAAGAGAATTGTGGAGGAAGAACAATCGGGCAGTAAAAGGCTGCGTTTGGACAAGGAGTGCTTAAAAAATTATCAATACAGCTATCAAATGAATTTGGCAAAGGGTTTGACGAAAGCAACCTGCGCAATATGCGTTTGTTTTACCATGCATTTTTAATTCGTGACGCACTGCGTCACGAATTAAGCTGGACTCATTACCGATTTCTGATGAAAGTGGAAAGCCCAGATGCCCGAAGCTATTATATGAACGAAGCTGCTGAACAAAATTGGAGCACCCGCACCCTGGAGAGACAGATCAACTCCCTATATTTTCAACGATTACTTTCATCTAAAGATAAGAAAGCCATTACCGCTCATGCACAAAAAGAAAACTTCCAGGATAAGCCAACTATCCTTGATTTTGTAAAAGACCCTTATATACTCGAGTTTTTGCAATTACAGCCCAATGCGACGCTATACGAAAGGGAATTGGAAACCGAATTGCTAAATAAGCTACAGCTGTTTTTGTTAGAATTGGGCAAGGGTTTTAGCTTCGTCGCCCGGCAAAAACGGATCTCGGCTGATGATGACCATTTCTATATAGACCTGGTGTTTTACAACTATATTTTGAAATGCTTTATTTTGGTTGATCTAAAAGTCGGCAGGCTGTCGCACCAGGACATAGGGCAAATGGATTTGTATGTGCGCTATTATGAAGACCAGGTAAAACAGGAATCAGACAACCCAACTATAGGACTTATTTTATGTGCCGAAAAAAACGAAACAATAGTCAAATATTCGGTACTCAAGGAAAGCAAACAAATATTTGCGTCCAAGTACAAGTTATATCTACCTACTGAAAAAGAATTAATAGCGGAGCTCAATGCCGAGTTAGAGCAACTTAGATATAAACAACTATAAAGAAGAAGCATGTTAGGCATTGATTACACCGATTATAGCTTCCTGGTCGGTGTAATCATTTTAATCACCTAATCACAAAAATCTCTCTCTTAAAAACTCCCCCGTATAGCTATCCTTCTTCTTAATCAAATCTTCCGGTACGCCTTCAAATACCACCTGGCCGCCGCGGTCGCCGCCTTCGGGGCCGATATCGATAATCCAATCGGCGCATTTGATAACGTCCATGTTATGTTCGATAACGACAATGGTATTGCCGTGCTCGAGCAGTGCATCGAATGATTTGAGCAACTTTTTAATATCGGCAAAGTGCAAGCCAGTAGTCGGCTCATCAAAAATGAATAGCGTTTTATGGGTATTATTCCCCTTTACCAGGAACGACGCCAGCTTAATGCGCTGCGCCTCGCCGCCGGACAGGGTGTTTGATGATTGCCCCAACTGCACATAGCCCAAACCCACATCCATCAACGGTTTTATTTTGGCGATGATTTTAGGCTCTTTGGCAAAAAACTCCAGGCCTTCCTCAATCGTCATGTTCAACACTTCCGAAACATTCTTTTCGTTATAGGTAATGTCGAGAATATGCTGTTTAAAGCGTTGCCCACCGCAGGTTTCGCAGGTCAGAAAGATATCGGCCATAAACTGCATCTCTATCTTCACTTCACCCTCGCCCTGACAAGTATCGCAGCGACCGCCTTCCACGTTAAATGAAAATGCCGAAGGC
>JAZJZL010000166.1:13604-46157 GCA_040389845.1 Bacteroidota bacterium | reverse complement strand
AGCGTGTGCACCACGTTCTCGAATTTGCCTGAATCGCCCTCATAATCCTGGTCAATCATTACCGGGTGATTGGCAATCTGTCTTAATTTTATCAGGCCCTGCAACACATGAATTTGTGTTTTTGCAAAAGTGCCGTCTTCCAGGCTCTTTAAGAGTTCATTCCGGTATTCTGATTTGACGTTCTCGTAAACCTCGGCCTGTTCCTCGCTCATCTGGCAATAGAACAAGTTCTCTGTTTTTGGCGGAAGCTCTGTAGCTACCTGCTCTTTGGTGCGTCGTAAAACGAACGGTTTTATCAGCGCCTGTAGCTTACGCGCCTTATCTTCATCCTTTTTCTTTTCTATCGGTGTTACAAACTCGTTCAAAAAGAATTGCTGTGCACCAAGCAGGCCGGGGTTGATAAAAGACATTTGTGTCCACAAATCATTCACCGAGTTCTCAACCGGCGTTCCGCTCAATATCAGCTTAAAGCGCGATTTTAACTGCCTCACTGCTTGGAACGATTTGGATGACGGATTTTTAATGTTCTGGCTTTCGTCCAGGATCACGTAGTCGAAAAAATAACTATCAAACAAATCGATATCTATACGGCTGATACCATAAGTTGTTATCACCACATCGTAATTGGCAAACACTTCCGGCGATTTATAACGGAAAGTACCGGTATGCACCATCAGCCTTAACTGCGGACTGAATTTTTTAGCCTCGTTAAGCCAGTTGTATATCAGCGAGGTGGGCATTATCACCAGCGAGGTAGCTTTACCTCCAGCAACTTCGGTGTCTTCTTTATGCTTTTGCAGCAGGGCCAGGGTCTGTATGGTTTTACCCAAACCCATATCATCAGCCAAACAGCCGCCAAAATGATAGTCCTTTAAAAAATGGAACCAGTTGTATCCTGCTTTCTGATAGGGTCGCAGGTCGCCCTGGAAGTTTTGCGGCATAGCCACGTCTTCCAGCTCGTCAAAATCGAGTAGCTTTTGCAGTTTGCGGTTCATGGTAACGCTGGCCATCTCACCCTCAGCAAGGCTGTTTATAAGGCCGATATGCTGCCTTTTAAGTTTTAAACCTTCATCCCCGTCTGCAAAATGCAGCAGGTTACCATATTGCGAAAACCATTTTTCAGGAATAATGGCAATTTCGCCCGATGGTAATAAAAACTCCTTTTTCCGGTTAAGAATATGATGTTTTAACTGGATGAAAGGTATGCTGTAGGAGCCGAAATAAACGATGGCCTCTATATCGAACCAATCATTATTTTCCGATACGGTCAGGTCTATTTTACTGGTGCCGAACACGTAACGCTTTTGACTGTTTGAATCGGGCTGCTCTATTTCAAAATCTTCGGCAATCAGCTTGTCGTAGTGCTGGTTAATCCACTCGAATACCGAAAAGGAATTATTGTCCTCTTCGTCTTTAGCATCTACCTCCAGATTTTTAAACATGGCGGATGCCGTCTTCAATCCCAGCGCCTCCAACTGGTTAAACTTATTTTTCTCCCAGGTAACCGAGCGTTTAATGCGATGAAAAGTATAATCATCACCGTTTTGCTCCATCCGTACCGAAATCAGCCGTTCATCCCCGTAAGGGAAAACATAGCCGGCATATTTAAAATACAGCTGGATCTGCGAGGTGCCGCCATCTACATATATTGGCTTTATAACAGGCCTTGCATCATATTTTTCGGTATTGATAGTAAAACCCTCGGCGTATACATGGTGCTTCTCTATCAGCGGCGCCACAAACTTTTCGAAGTAGGAATGCTCCGATGTTTTCGGGATGGCAATGTACCGTTTGTTTAAAAAAGGCACCAGCTTTTTACCTTCTATCTCTTTTTCAAAAAAATAAAGCGTATCGTCAAGCAGCATCCATGCGGGATGGTTGCAGATAACCTCCGCATTTTTAAACATGAACTCGATGCGCATACCCTCGTATTTGATGGTAGGAAAGTAGCGTATTTCTTCTTCGTTACGCCTGAAATGGAAAAGCACCGTAGCAGGTTCAGTAGCCATTTGCAGCTTGCGCTCGCCCGGATAGCCTTCCTTGCTCATTTGGTACAGCGGCTTAACTCTTAATAGGGCAAGCGCCTCGGCCATCCGTTTTTCAATTTTAGGGCGCAGGGTATCAAAAAGCTGGTCGTTAAATACCTTAGTGAAGAATTCGAACGGGCGGATGGGTTTTTTATAGAACTTTTTTATCAGGTTGCCCTGCTCCATTTCTTCCAGTATCTTAATCAGCTTGATGTCCAGCTCATCGGTGCAGTGGGCAAATTCTTTAGCTGTGTTTGAAAAAAGACGCTGGTAAGTGAGGGAGAACTCTCCGTTGGGATTTAACTGAACTACGTGGGGCTCAATTACGTACGACAAATATTCATGCTTTGCAATGGCATAAATAATCTGGCAAGGCTTGCTGCTATCGACACGTAACATAACTTCTGATAAAAAAATTTATAGAAGCTACATCAAGAAAAAATTCAAACGTAAACAGAATTTGGATGAAGTGGAAATGTTTTTTGTGAAATAGTTGTTAACAGTTAGTTCATGGTTCATTATTGATAGTTCTTGGTAGCTGCGGTGGGTGTTGACTTTTTTCTGTAGAGACACAACACTTGTGTCTCGCATCATACAGGTTTCAACCATGCAATTATCAGATATATCGGCAACATGTCCTGCGGGAGACGCAAGTGTTGCGTCATATCAATTATGATTCAATGTGCAAGTGGCGCTTGCACAATTACAGATTAGATGCGCCAATCTCCACTTCCCCCTCAAACACCCTCTTCGCAGGCCCTTCTAAAAATATATCGGTGAATGTATGCCCGTCATAATCAAAACGGATATTCATATCTCCGCCCAAAACCTTTATTGGCGTGTCGATATGCCCTGACTGATTATTATGCTTAGCCATAGCCAGCGCCACAGCGGTTACGCCGGTTCCGCAGGCGAATGTTTCATCTTCAACGCCGCGCTCGAAGGTGCGAACAAAATAGCCGTCAGCAGTTGGCTCAACAAAGTTTATGTTAATGCCTTCTTTGCGGTAAGTATCGTTATTACGGATAGCGTAACCTTCCTGGTAAACGTCTTTGTCTTTTAAATTTTCGGCAAAAGTGATATAATGCGGAGAGCCGGTATTGATAACATAAGCCTCATCATCACGATTTACTGTATCCACATCAATCATTTGCAGGCTTACCCAATCGCCTTCCGCTGAAATTTTGGCATAATGAGGGCCATCAACTGCCAAAAAGTTTGTCTCTGTGTCAACAACCCCTAAATGTTTGGCAAAAGCCACGATGCAGCGCCCGCCATTACCGCACATGCTGCTAGGCTGGCCATCGGCGTTATAATAAATCATCTCAAAATCGTAGCCGTCGCGGTTTTGCAGGAACATTATTCCATCTCCGCCAATGCCGAAGCGGCGGTCGCATAAACCGGCAATTAATGCCGGATTATGATGATTTACTACGTTATCACGGTTATCAACTAAAATAAAATCGTTGCCAGCCCCCTGGTATTTATAAAAATGTATTTTCACAATATTGTCTTGATGTGCGAATGTGCGGATATGCAAATGTGCGGATGATTTGTAACTTATTTAATCATCTGCACGTCAATACATCTGCACGTCTGTCCGCTATGTATTATTGTTTAGCTAATTTTAACAAAATTTAACAAAAATACAGATAACTTACTATAGGTTCTGACGTCTATATGGTATTAAATTTGTTTTGTAAAATAAACTAAAAGAAAAGAGAGATAATATGAAAAAGTTTGGTTTAACACTATTGACTGCCTTTGTTGGCGGGGCCATGGCTTTAGGTGCGTACAAAGTTATTGAGAACAAGTATGCGGATAACATGAGCCTTGAAGATAAACAAAAGGTATATTATGCAACAAGCAATCATCTAACCCCTGCCACAAACACATCTAATCTATCATCAGCCGGGCAGGTTGACTTTACAGAAGCGGCTGCAGCTGTAACTCCTGCCGTCGTTTTTATTCGCACTACTTACGGTAACCAGGCGGCCGATGGACAAGAAAGCCAGATGCAGCGTATGTTTGGCGATATGTTCGGTCAGCGCGTTCGCCCTTCGGGCCCGCAAATGGCTTCAGGTTCAGGTGTAATTATTTCGCCGGACGGCTACATCGTTACCAATAACCATGTGGTGGAAAAAGCGGAGAAAATTGAAATTGTTACTAACGACCACCGCAACTATACAGCGAAAGTTATTGGCACCGACCCAAATACCGACCTTGCCCTGATAAAAATAGACGGACAGAACCTGCCTATTGTGAAATTGGGTAACTCCGATGCCGTTAAGGTTGGCGAGTGGGTATTGGCCGTAGGTAATCCATTTAAACTGACATCAACCGTAACAGCCGGTATTGTTAGTGCAAAAGGCCGGGCTATAGGCATTATCGGCAGCGAAGATCAGGAAGAAAATCCTTTTGGCCGTACGCAATATCAAAGTCGCCAGCCAAAATTGAACAGGGGTATCGAGTCGTTTATTCAAACTGATGCAGCCATTAACCCAGGTAACAGTGGCGGTGCGTTGGTAAATACTAACGGCGAGCTGATCGGTATTAACTCGGCTATCGCTTCGCATACCGGTTCGTATGAAGGTTATGGCTTTGCCATCCCTATCAACCTTGCTAAAAAGGTATTGGATGATATTCAGAAATTTGGCAACGTGAAACGCGGTTACGTAGGCGTTAGCTTTACAGAGCTTGATCAGGATAAAGCAAAAGACCTTAAAGTTGACAGAACTTATGGCTTATATGTAAACCAGGTTGTACCAAGCGGAGGCGCTGAGCAAGCTGGTATCAAGGAAGGCGACATCATCACCAAAGTTGAAGGCAATACCGTTAATGAGTCCTCAGATCTACAGGAACGTGTGGGACGTTTAGGCCCTGGTGATAAAATTCACCTGACCGTACTGCGCGGTAACGACGAAAAGAATGTTACCGTTACGCTTAAGGCAGACGCAGGTGCACCAAAAGTGGCAGCTAATAAAAACTCCGATGGCCTGTTCAATAAAATAGGAGCAAGCTTCTCTACGCTTACTGCTAACCAGAAAGCCAAGTTCCATGTGGCTAATGGCGTTATGGTTACTGAAGTTAAAGAAGGTGGTTTGTTCGATAATACCGACATCCCTGTTGGTTCAGTTATCAACCAGGTTAACAGGCAACCAATCAGCACTGTTGATGACCTTGATAAGGCATTGAGTAATCCCCGGAGTGGCATCCTTGTTATTTCAGGATATTATGCTGACGGTTCAAGACTGAAAGTTGCCGTAGAAGTACAGTAATAATAGGTAAAATTGATTATAGAAAACCCGGACTTAGTGCCGGGTTTTTTGTTTTGAAAAATCTGGTAAATCCCAATAAACCATTTTGAATTTTATCGTAATCAAGTGTAATTGACAGCCAGGGCGAAATATGTTATAGGTCAACGCCTAAATGTATCAGTATTGCCAACTTTTGTATAAATTCTTCCGGCGCTGCCGCCATAATTTTGCTTTATAAATTAACAAGTAAAACAATGGCAAAAACAATTTTTATAACAGGGGCTTCACGGGGATTTGGAAAAATCTGGGCTGAAGCATTTTTGAAACGTGGCGATAAAGTTATCGCTACCGCACGTAATACCGATACGCTTAACGATTTGGTTGCTGCTTACGGCAATGCGATACTTCCGATTCAGTTGGATGTAAACAACCGCGAACAGGTTTTCGCTGCGATTGAGCAGGCCAAACAACATTTCGGTACTATCGATGTGCTGATAAATAATGCCGGCTATGGTCTTTTCGGCACTATTGAGGAAACCACCGAACAGCAGGCACGCGAACAGATTGACACTAACGTATTTGGCCTGCTTTGGGCAACCCAGGCTGTGTTGCCGGTAATGCGTGCGCAGGGCCACGGGCACATTATACAGGTATCGAGCGTATTGGGCCTGGTAACGCTGCCGGTATTAGGCATATACAACGCCAGCAAATTTGCGGTTGAAGGTTTAAGCGAGACTCTTGCAAGCGAAGTAAAAGGCTTCGGGATAAATGTTAGTCTTATTGAGCCAAACGGCTTCTCGACCGATTGGGCAGGTGCCTCGGCAGCAAGTACTACTCCAATGGACGTGTATGAGCCGGTTAAGGCAGCTTTCCAGGCCGGGTTAACCGACGATATTTTTGGCGTTCCGGAAGCAACAGCCGATGCAGTGCTTAAGCTGGTTGATGCAGAAAATCCACCGTTACGTTTATTTTTAGGCAAAGTGGCCTTACCTTGGGTGAAGCAGGTTTATGCAGGCCGCCTGGCAGAATGGGAAGCGTGGGATAATGTAGCCTCGGCTGCGCACGGTAAATAAACAACCGGATCTAATATCGAGCACTGAGGTTTCCTCAACCCGGTGTTCGATATTTCCATCCTTTATTAAGTATTACAAACCGATTACGCATACCTGAAATTGGTAACGTATTTTTGATAGTATGAAACATTTTAAAAGCCTCGTCGAACTGCATCGCGCCAACAGTTTTCCGCCGCCTGAAAATCCTTTGTTGAGTTTATTCGAGTGCAATAAAACTTGCTCGATAGGGGAAACAGAATTCACCGGCGATTTTTACGTGATTGGCTTTAAAAAGCTGAAGTCGGGCGTGTTTTTATATGGGCGCACTAAATACGACCATCAATCCGGCTCCATGTCGTTCGTTAAACCCAGGCAGGCCATGCAACTAAAAAACCTGGAGTTTGAGGAGAATGGCTTCTTAATTTACATTCATGAGGATTTTTTGAACGGGCACGTGCTGCATAACGATATTAAAAAGTACAGCTATTTTGAGTACGAGGCCGACGAGGCATTGCATCTTTCGCCGAAAGAAGAGCAGATAATATGGGAACTGTACCGCAAAATTGAAATGGAATACAATAATAACCAGGATGAATACAGCCGCGATATCATACTGGCGCACATCGATTCAATTTTAAAATATTCGCAGCGGTTTTATAAACGGCAGTTTATTAACCGTACGGATATGTCGGGCAAGGTGATATCAAAGTTTAACGATGCGCTTAACCTGTATTTTGGGAACGGCCTGCTCGCCCAAAAGGGGCTGCCCACGGTAAAAATGATGGCAGACCAGCTTAACCTGTCAACCCGTTACCTGAGCGATTTATTAAAGCAGGAAACCGGCAAAACCGCAATCGAGCTTATTCATATTTTTTTGGTATCCGAAGCAAAAAACTTGTTAAAAGGCTCAGACAATAATATTGCTGAAACAGCTTATGCGCTGGGTTTTGATAACCTCCCTTATTTTTCGCGGTTGTTTAAAAAGGAAGTTGGCGTTAGCCCGAATCAATATAAAAAAGGGGCGACTAACTAATAATTGGTCATTGTTTCACCAATCATACGTGGAGGGTAAAAGCTTTCTACTGTTTGGACTTATCAGTTTTAGCTTTCGCTAAACTTTTCTTACCAGCATTCCAAAAAGCATGTAATTCCTCATTGGATTTGATCGCCAGTCGTAACCGTTCACCTGGCGGCTTCGCCAGCCAGATTTCCAACTACAGTTTTTTGATATGTTCCGGGGTATCTTCCATTATTCAATCAGATCGAACGTATTCAAATTTAGCTTTTTTATCCAATGATTGATGTGGTTCCATTCTAAATTGGCAAGTGAGGACAAGTTTTTGATATCCTGCATTTGAACCGCAGACTGCAATTCCTGAATCCAGATCATTTTTGAAATAAGCAAATTTTCTACAGAGACAGCATATATCTGAAGTCCCATAGCATCCACTAATTGTCTGCGCTCAAACTCGGTGATTCTGTATTCGTTGTTTTTTCAGCATATGAGGAATTTGCCGGGAATCAAAATATTCTATTATTGTGTCAAAAAAATCATTCGCAATCAAAGGTAAGCCATTAGATTTACGAAGTTTCAAAAACTTCGTAAATCTATCGTAGCGCAACTATTCTATATAGCTTTCGAGTATTTTAAACCCGCCAGTTGTTACCAATTCAACCTCCTCAATTATCTTCGGCAGCAAAATACAATCTCCCATTTTTACATTGTAGTCCTCACCATTTGCTTTCAAAATAAATTCTCCTTCAAAACAAACGTAAATCACAAATGAATCGAGATTGCTGTAGTCTTTGGTGGTAGATTTATCAAAATCGAGAACATTGGTGGTAAAATATGGGCAGCTCACCAGGTGAACGGTTTCGTCTTTCTCAGGTTGATATTTGGTTTTGTAATCAGCGTAATGTTTGTAATCTATAGCTGCCAGTGCTTCGTCTGTATGTAATTCGCGTTTGTGGCCATTGGCATCCACACGGTCGAAATCATAAATGCGGTAAGTGATATCCGATGTTTGTTGAATTTCAGCAATCAGTAAACCTTTGCCGATGGTATGCACGCGGCCCGCAGGTAAAAAGAAAACATCTCCGGCGTTGGCTTCCTCGCGGTTGAGGATATCCATAATATGGCCGCTATTCAGCTTGTCAAGATATTCTTGCTCGTTTGTTTCTTTGTTAAAACCGGAGATTAATGTTGAGCCAGGGTCGGATTCAATTACGTACCACATCTCAGTTTTGCCGAAAGAGTTATGGCGTTTTTTGGCCAGTTCATCGTTCGGGTGAACCTGTATCGATAAATCATCATTAGCATCTATGAATTTTACCAGCAGCGGGAATATGTTTCCGAAATGCGCATACACCTTCTCCCCTACCAATTCACCTTTAAATTGCTCCAATAAATCAGCCAAAGATTCGCCATCCAATGCGCCACCGTTGACTACCGAAACATCCGACTTAACCCCGGATATTTCCCAGGTTTCGCCACAGTTAGGCAATGAGCCGAAATCCTTGTGCAGGTAAGTCTTGATTTTCTGGCCGCCCCAGATTTTGTCTTTAAAGATGGTTTTGAATTTTAACGGATATAATGCTGACATAAGTAAATGTTTAAAGCTCCAAAGTTATTACTTTGAAAAAGCAAATAAGGTTTTTATGAAAATTAAACTATTTCCGTTCCCAAGAAGAAAATCCGAATATTTTCTATGCTGGCGTTTATTTTATTAAAATAAGAATGGAATCTCAAGTTGCTTGCAGATTTTCTTGCATAACACATTATCAAGTTCCTGGTGCCGTCCAACAGCAGTTTGTTTTTGATTGGCAAGATTAATATAGATTGCATGATTGCCCCCTTCTCTCAGCAATTGGCATCCATGTTTTTCAAGGTGCTTAACTAAAGCGGAGCGCTTCATCAGGTTAACTCAAGTTCTTCTACAATAACGTCTTTGCCAAGATACTCCCGCTCAGTAATTTCTTTATTGGTATCCAAAATCAATTTTAGAGCATCTAATAGGTTAGCTTTAAGCTCTTCCATAGTTTTACCCTGTGAGATTGCCGCCGGAACTTCTTCAATCTGACCAACCAGCCAACCATTTTCCCCTTGTTCGATAATTGCAGTAAACTTCATACTCAAATGTACTTAATATCCAACAAAAAAGTCCGCATATTTCTATACAGACTTTTAAATATTGCACAAAGACACAAGTATTGTGTCTCTACATTTTTATTATTTACCCAGCTTCGCTTTCAAATTTTCATCGATAGCAGCAAGGAATTCTTCGGTATATAAATAATCTACACCGTGCTCAACTTTTGGTTTGATGGTGATAGCAAGGTCTTTGGTCATTTTGCCGCTTTCTACGGTTTCAATGCAAACCTGCTCTAAAGCTTTACAGAAGTTGATCAGTTCCTGGTTATTATCTAACAAGCCGCGGAATTCTAAACCACGTGTCCACGCGAAGATTGACGCGATCGGGTTAGTTGAAGTTGGTTTGCCGGCCTGGTGATCACGGTAGTGACGGGTAACCGTACCGTGTGCTGCTTCGGCTTCCATAACGGTGCCATCAGGAGTAACCAGTGTCGATGTCATTAAACCTAATGAGCCAAAACCTTGCGCAACGGTGTCAGATTGCACATCGCCATCGTAGTTTTTACATGCCCAAACAAAATTACCATGCCATTTCAACGCAGATGCAACCATGTCGTCAATTAAACGGTGTTCGTAAGTAAGCTGGTTAGCTTCAAATTCAAGCTTAAACTCGTTATCATATATCTCCTGGAAGATATCTTTAAACCTGCCGTCGTATTTTTTAAGAATGGTGTTTTTTGTGGAAAGATATAAAGGCCATTTTTTCAGCAATGCCTGGTTAAAGCAAGCGCGGGCAAATCCTTTTATCGATTCATCGGTGTTATACATTGCCAAAGCAACGCCATCTCCTTTAAAGTTAAACACCTCGAACGATTGTTCCGGGCTGCCATCTTCCGGCGTAAACTTAATGGTAAGCTTTCCTTTTCCTTTAGTTAAAAAATCAGTAGCGCGGTATTGGTCGCCAAAAGCGTGACGGCCGATACAAATTGGAGCAGTCCAGTTAGGCACTAAACGCGGAACATTAGCCATAACAATAGGCTCGCGGAAAACAGTACCATCCAGAATATTACGGATAGTGCCGTTCGGAGATTTCCACATTTGTTTTAAATTAAATTCCGTTACACGGGCCTCATCCGGCGTAATGGTGGCGCATTTGATACCTACACCATATTGTTTAATGGCATTCGCGGCATCAATGGTTACCTGATCGTTGGTTTCATCACGATATTCCAAACCAAGATCGTAGTATTTAATATCAAGTTCCAGGTAAGGGATAATCAGCTTATCCTTGATAAATTTCCATATAATGCGGGTCATTTCATCGCCGTCCAGTTCTACTACGGGATTGGCTACTTTAATTTTCGACATGTTTGATACGTTTTTAGTGGTGCCAAATATATAAAAATGGTTTAGAAAGTCCGAAAATCGGGAAAGTCAGGAAAGACCGAAAGTTAGAAAAGACTGTAATATGACACGGAGCGGAATTGTGCTTAATTTGCACCATAAAAAACATTCCGACTTTACGGCATTTCAACGTTCCAACAAATCAGCCTTTTCAACTTTTATTCGATAGATTGCTGTTTTTATAAACTTAGATACTATTTTTATAAAATATAATTAAACCGTCGGTTAATACGTTACCAATGCGTAGCTATAAATTTATGACAAGACACCTACTTAAAACACTATTCATAATTCTGTTCCTTTGTTCTGCTTTTATGGCTAAAGCCCAAAACGGCTATAATTACGCACAGTATGATATAGGTACTGCAGTCAGTTTCAATAAAGTTTATGGCGATGCCGAAACGGTTACCAGTATGCCGGCTGTCCACTTTAATTTCACCTATAATGCAACACCTTTTATAAATTTTGTGTTCGAGACTCAATTAGGTAAGCTGCGCGGCGGTGATTCACTACTGACCAAATCGGGCAGATATTTTAACAATGATTTTGCTGCCTTTATATTCCGCGGACAACTACAGCTTGGCGAAATAATGGATTACTCAAGGAGCCCTTTCCAAAACGCACTTAAAAACTTGTATGTATCAATCGGAGCAGGTTTTGTGCGAAACCATATTACCCAGGTAAGCCGCACATCTAAAAAGATAGCCAATTATTACACCGGGGGCGATGATAAAAGTAAAGAACCTTTTATCCCCTTACGTATAGGCTACGAGCTTAAGCTTTATAACCGGTATTCGCAGCCCAGCGCAAAAATCGACATCGGCTATGGCTATAACTATATTTTAGGCGATGATCTGGATGGATTTGTGGCGGGCGGAAAAAAAGATGTTTATACGCAATTTACCATCGGCGTAAAATTCGCCCTAGGCTCGGAATTGACTTCGTACAGAAAACAAATTACTTATTAGGTAGTTGATTTAGTTACATTAGGTTGATTAAGTTTGTACTTAACTTTACAACAATTACAACCACTATAACTAAACACAAATACCATGACTAACAAACCATTTGATCCTACCCTAGATAGCGACAACGAGGAACGGGAAACTATCGAAAACACAGCGTTGAGTGATACCAACGATAAGGAAGACCTTAAATACGATGCCGATGACGACAGCTTTGAGTACGATGTAAAAAGCGACGACCCGGATTACCAGCACGAGGATCCTTACAACACTTCGGTAAAAAACGGCGAGGATATGAACTCAACTTATGATGAGGCGAATCCTTATGATGCCGGCGAAGAATACATCCCTAACGAATCGTTAGAAACTGATGTTGATAAGCTGGGGATGCATATTGACAGCGGCAGGATTGTCGAATTGGACGCTGCCGACAAGAAATTAAGTCATACCCCGGAAGATGACCGTACGGATCTTGATGAAGAAGGCTATCCAAAAAACGATAGGCACAGGTAATTATAAAACAAGAAAGGGGCCACGAGCCCCTTTCCTATTTCTATATATTTTTCAATAATTACTTTTTAGCCTGTGCCAGCGCATCGCTGTTCAACCGAACATATTCATCATTATTCCCTTTTTTGGCTGCCTCAACACCTTCGGCAGCAACTTTGGCAGCGCCGGCTTTGTCGCCGGTCTTCAGTAGTACACGAGATTTCCATAACATGGCAACGTACGGGGGCATGCCTGGTATTTTGCCGAGTTCTTCGGCCCATGGTAATGCTTTGCTCATGTCTTTGTTGTTGTTATAATAATATATTACAGCATCGTAGTAAGGCTTTTTATCCGTCTTCATTGCTGAGTCTATTCTCGCCATAACCTTAGCATCTACATCGGTAGTCATGTGGATTACCAGGGCTGTATGCTCCCACATAATGTGCAGCTCGGAGGTGGTTGGAAAAACATTGGCAAACTGCATGGTCAACGTTTCAATCTTTTCGTTTAGCTTGATGGGTTTAATAACAAAGCGCAGGTAATCGTCTGCATCTTTATAGCTATAAGCACCCCATTGTTTTGAATTTTTGCTTAGGATGATGGTCCATTCGTTTTCGCCTGGAATGCTGAATAAGCCATATTCCCCAGCCATAACTTTGTGCCCCTCCAAAGTCACATCGTCGCTGAATTTAATTACAGTTGCAGAATTTGCGCCTGTGCGCCATACCTTTCCGTAAGGCTCAACATTACCAAATATTTTACGGCCTTTAACATCAGGACGCGAATAGGTAAGGTTGATTTTGCCAAGACCGAAATCCTGCATAATGGTTTGTGTAGAACTGGGTGCAGGTGTAAGCTGCGCGTAAGTACTTACCGTACAAATTGTTAAAGCAGCCAGCAAAATGAGTTTTAGGTTTGATTTCATGGTATTAAAATTTGAAGCCAAGGTATTAAAAAATCTCTATCCATTTTTTTTACCGCGGATACATAGGAGGCACGGAGAAGCCGGAGATCGGTTTTAAATTGCAGATTACACAGATAAAATTAGCGCGTTTATTTTTAATGGCGCATACAAACATCAGCGTCATCAAATTAATCTGTTAACATCTGCGATCCTTTTTTTGTGCTCTTTACCCCTCCTCCGTATCTCCGTGGTTATTTTTCAGCGATTGAATTTTGACATTCCATCAAATATTATCCTTGCCAAAATCCTTATCTTTGCCGCCAAGTAACTGACAATTTTATGCTTAAAGGATTTTTCAACGTCCCTGCGCCGCAGAACGAGCCCGTATTGAATTACGGTCCGCGCAGCGTAGAGAGGGCAACGCTTAAAGCTGCTTTAGAAGAGGCACGCTCCCAACAACTTGATATACCCATGTATATCGGCGGCAAAGAAGTCCGCACCGATAAGAAAAAAGAAATTCGCCCGCCGCACGACCATCAGCATGTGCTTGCCACTTTCTCTGAAGGTGACGCCAGCCACGTAACTGCTGCAATCGATGCTGCTTTGGCTGCAAAGGCTAATTGGGAGGAGCTTCCATGGGAACAGCGTGCTGCAGTATTTTTGAAAGCTGCCGAATTGCTTGCCGGTCCGTACCGCGCAAAGATAAATGCAGCCACGATGCTGGGACAATCGAAAAATGCTTACCAGGCCGAGATTGATTCAGCTTGCGAAATCATCGACTTTCTGCGTTTTAACGTAGAGTACATGACCGAAATTTACAAACAGCAACCCCCTATATCAGGCAAAGGCGTTTGGAATCGCGTAGAGCAACGTCCATTAGAGGGCTTTGTTTTTGCATTAACTCCATTCAACTTTACAGCAATTGCCGGCAACCTGCCAACTTCGGCAGCCATGATGGGGAACGTGGTAGTTTGGAAGCCCGCCTATACTCAAATTTATGCCGCGAACGTGCTGATGCAGGTGTTTATAGAAGCGGGTGTGCCCGCCGGTGTAATAAACCTGGTTTACGTTAACGGCCCAACCGCCGGCGATGTAATTTTCAGTCATCCTGATTTTGCAGGTATCCACTTCACCGGCTCAACCGGCGTATTCCAGAACATCTGGCAAACTATCGGTAACAATATTCACAAATACAAAACCTACCCGCGCATAGTTGGCGAAACCGGCGGCAAAGACTTTGTGCTTGCCCACTCAAGCGCTGATGCCGATGTAGTTAGCACAGCCCTGGTACGCGGCGCGTTTGAATACCAGGGACAAAAATGTTCGGCTGCTTCAAGGGCTTATATCCCTAAATCACTGTGGCCTGCTGTAAAAGCAAATATGCAGCGTGATATCGCTTCATTTAAAATGGGCCCTGTTGAGGATTTTGAAAACTTCATCAATGCAGTAATCACTGAAGCTTCTTTTGATAAACTTGCAGGTTACATAGATGCAGCCAAAAAAGACAGCAGCACCGAAATTGTTGCGGGTGGCAATTACGATAAAACAAAGGGTTGGTTTATTGAGCCTACTGTTATCCGTGTGGACGACCCTTATTACGTAACAATGTGCGAGGAGCTATTCGGCCCGGTACTTACTATTTACGTATACGAGGACGACAAGTTCGACGAGATACTGGATGTAGTTGATAAAACTTCGATCTACGCATTAACAGGTGCAATTATATCTCAGGATAGATATGCTATCGCCAAGGCAACCCACCATTTACGCAATGCGGCCGGTAATTTCTACATCAACGATAAACCAACCGGCGCCGTAGTTGGTCAGCAGCCATTTGGAGGCGCCCGCGGCTCGGGTACTGATGACAAAGCCGGTTCAATGATAAATCTGTTGCGCTGGGTATCACCCCGCACCATAAAAGAAACCTTCGACCCGCCAAAGGATTATCGCTATCCATTTATGGCGAAAGAGGTGTAAAAAAGTTCATGGTTGATGGTTCATAGTTCATAGACGAAGGGTTTCGATTGTGAATTATGAGCCATTTTATATTTACAGTATTTTATTTATGTCGAAGTATATCGCCCTGTTAAAAGATGTTAAATCCGATACCGATATATGGCACAGGCAAAATAAGCGTTATATATTAGCCGATAAAACCGATGGCATCCGCTTTATCTGT
Source organism: Bacteroidota bacterium (assembly GCA_040389845.1). GTDB lineage: Bacteria > Bacteroidota > Bacteroidia > Sphingobacteriales > Sphingobacteriaceae > Mucilaginibacter. The sequence goes on along the minus strand of JAZJZL010000166.1, from coordinate 30,789 downwards.
AGCGATGGGTTTAAAACCCATCGCTACAGATAAAGCCATCGAAGGCACATAACGCCTGTTAAATAAATAATTGACTGATTTATAATATTAACTATCTTTGCAAAATGTTTAAAAAACAACTACTGTTACTGGCGGGTGTATTTGCTGCGTTATTGATTGTATTGGGCAGCTGCAAAAGCAAATACGAAAAGCTAAAAGCCAGTAACGATAATGCTAAAAAATATTCCGAAGCCATTAAGCTTTACAATAAAAGGGAGTATACCAAAGCGTTAGGTTTATTCGACGACCTGGTTGTTCGCTATCGTGGCCACGAAGGTGCTGAAGACTTGTTTTACTACAATGCTTACGCTAACTATAAGCTAAAAGACTATACCGCAGCAGGCTATCACTTTAAAAACTTTGCCGACACCTATCCATCAAGCCCAAGGGCGGAGGAGTGCCGTTTTATGTATGCTTACTGTTTGTACCTCGATTCGCCGATATTTTCGCTCGACCAGGCAAACACCAGCAAAGCTATTGATGGATTACAGTTGTTTATCAACCTTTATCCAAAAAGCGACCGTGTTGCTGAAGCAGGTAAATTGATACAAACTTTACGTGATAAGCTGGAAACTAAGGCATTTGAAAACGCAAAATTATACTTAACTATCGGCGACTATCAAGCTGCTGTAATTGCTTTCGGATCGACCCTGCGTGATTACCCGGACACCAAATACGGTGAAGAGATTGAATATTTAACTGTTGAAGCGCAATACCAGTACGCAAAGCATAGTAATGAGTTTTTCCAGGAAGACCGTTTCGGACAGACTATAACAATGGCCGACCAGTTTACTGATAAGTTCGCCACCAGCAAATATTTAAAAAACGTTGCCCAGTATAAAAAAGATGCAAAGACAGACATGGAGAAAACTAAGCGTCTTATAGCTGAAGCAAGCGTGAACCCTAACCTGGCAAAGAAAATTGCAAAAAAAGATTCAGTAAAAACACAGCCGACATCTGAAAAAGATAACGGTGGTAAAAAGATTCCAAATTAAAGATATGACCAATAACAGTAACAAACCTGCTGTAGCAAGCAGCACAGTAACCCGCGATTTGCGTGAGCTGGATGTAAAAACCCAGAACATTTATGAGTCACTGGTGATTATGTCGAAAAGGGCTAATCAGATTTCGAACAACATCAAAGAAGAATTGCACCAAAAGCTTTCTGAATTTGCATCGTCGAACGATAACCTGGAAGAGGTTTTTGAAAACCGTGAGCAAATCGAAATCTCTAAATATTACGAAAAGCTGCCAAAACCGTCACTGGTGGCTGTACAGGAATTTTTAGAAGATAAGGTTTACTACCGCAATCCGGCTAAAGAACAACAGTAAGCTGAGCCCCGGCCTCCAAAAGGAGGCGTAAATATCAGGGTGCATCATGAAATAATAAAAACTCCCCATGGGGAGTTTTTTGTTTAATTTTATTCTATCAAATATTAGTTCCCCCTTTAGGGGGCCAGGGGGCATGAAGGTAATTTTAGGCATTTGCGGAAGTATTGCGGCTTATAAATCGGCAACTTTGGTTAGGCTGCTGGTTAAAGGTGGCGCGAACGTTAAGGTGGTGATGACGCCCGATGCTACTAACTTTATAACACCGCTTACACTATCCACCCTCTCAAAAAACCCCGTATTAGTTAATTATTTTATCCCCGAAACAGGTGAATGGAATAATCATGTCGAGCTTGGGCTTTGGGCTGATTTAATGCTGATTGCCCCCGCAAGTGCCAATACCCTGGCCAAAATGGCTAATGGTCTTTGTGATAATCTGCTGATGGCCGTTTACCTTTCCGCCAAATGCCCAGTATATTTTGCGCCGGCGATGGATTTGGATATGTGGAAACATACTGCCACGCGGGAAAATATCAATAAGATCCAATCATTCGGGAATATCCTTATCCCCCCCGGCACCGGCGAGCTGGCCAGCGGACTGCATGGTGAAGGACGCATGGCCGAACCCGATGAAATAGATGCCTTTATACTTGCCGACATCAAAAAAAAGCTTCCCTTAACTAATAAAAAGGCACTGGTTACTGCGGGGCCGACTTATGAGGCTATCGATCCGGTGCGATTTATCGGCAACCACTCATCCGGTAAAATGGGGTTTGCCATAGCGGATGAACTGGCAGCACTGGGAGCTGATGTTACTTTGATAGCAGGCCCCACCGTGCAAGTTAGCCTGCAAAAATCTGTCAACCGTATTAACGTTACCTCGGCGGCCGAAATGCTTGAAGCTTGTCTGCAATATTTTGGAGATTCAAGCTTATGTGTGATGAGTGCCGCAGTTGCCGATTATACCCCCGTAACCGTTGCTGAACAAAAAATTAAAAAGAAAAGCGATGGTTTCAGCATCGACGTAAAGAAGACTACCGATATTTTAAGCGAACTGGGCAAGCAGAAAAGGGATGTACAGGTATTGGTTGGATTTGCCCTGGAAACGAACGATGAAGAAATAAATGCAATTGACAAGCTGCAAAGAAAAAATCTTGATTTTATTGTATTAAATTCGCTGAAGGATGAAGGCGCCGGTTTTAAAGGTGACACTAATAAAATAACCATCATCGATAAGGATTTGCAAAAAACGGCCTATACCTTGAAATCGAAAAATGAAGTTGCGCGCGATATCTGCACAAAAATTATAGAGCTTATACGAAAATGAAAATATTCTGCATTTATGTCCTGTTAGCCTGTTTAAGCATCAATGCTTTTTCGCAAGATTTAAATGCACGTGTGCAGATTGTATCTCCGAAGGTGCAATCTACTAACAAACGTATCTTTCAAACGCTCGAAACAGCAATGAAAGATTTTCTGAACGGCCGCAAGTGGAGTTCCGACCCTATATTACCGCAGGAACGCATTGACTGTAACTTCATTTTAAATATTACCAACTGGGATGGCAGCAGCAATTTTAACGGTGAGCTGCAGGTACAAACATCAAGACCGATATATGGCTCAACCTATACCTCTACCTTGCTAAACATCAACGATAAGGACATCGATTTTACCTACACCGAAGGCCAGACAATAGATTACACCGACCAAAACTTTCAAAGCAACCTGGCCTCATTGATGGCATTTTATGCCTATATCATTGTCGGCATGGATTATGATAGCTTTTCAAAACTCGGAGGTACACCATATTTTGCCGCTGCCCAGAATGTTGTTACCAATGCACAAACCTCGCAAAGCAAGGGCTGGAAGGCCTTCGACGGTAATAACAATCGTTACTGGCTTGCCGAAAATCTGAATAATAAGCTTTACCAGCCGTTGCGCGAATTCATTTATGATTACCATCGCAACGGTCTGGATTTAATGTCGGACAATGTTAATAAGGGTCGCAAGGCTATCTCTGCAATATTACCTGCCCTTGGCCAGGTTGACAGACAGCGCCTTGGCGCCATGTTCCCGTTGGCTTTCTTCACCGCGAAAAGCGACGAGCTGGTATCCATCTTCAGCAAAGCAGATCCCCAGGATCGCGTGCAAGCCATGAATATCCTCAACCAGGCCGACCCGGCTAATGGGTTGAAGTACCAGACGCTGCAGAAACAATAGTGAAGAAAAAAACGAAGCCTTACAGTGAAGAACCTTGCGATTGGCACCGCCCGGGCTTTATTCCTGACCGTTTTTGTCGACTGCGCCCTTTTGATATTTCTTAATATCAGGGATGGGCTTAAGTATGTGGATCTTTTTTCTTTAGTCATCGAAGTTCTTTTGGCAGCGATGTCATTATTTATTGTAATTAAACTATTCACTGATAAAGGAGACAGCCCGTTGTTGATTTCTGATAAAATCATCAGGACGATAATGGTTATTGTTTTAATAGCTGTGTCGTTTTCATTACTGGTTCTTTTCGGTTCCGGACACGATTTGGTTTTGACCACCAGCCTCACCTATATTTTCCTTTTTATCTTGACGTTCCTGGCGGTAGCATACACTTTAAGGGTTAAATAAATGACTTCTTTTGCTTAATGCAACGTTATGCGTTAATATGCCTTGTGCAGTCTTCCTATCAGATACACGCTATTTTCTTCCGTTACACCGCGTTATCCTATCATTGTTTTTAATAACGACGAAAAATTTCGTGGTTGTTGCAACATTTTAGTATCCAGAGGCATCATATAGCTATACAGCACAATTGAAGACCAGTAGATTTTCAAATTGAACGTTAAAAAAAAATAAAAAAGTATAAATAATTTGCAAATACGAAAACTATCGTACATCTTTGTACGAAGATATTCGTATTAGTACAGCATAAAGGATAGAAATGGAAATTAAACCAACAGAAAGCGAGCTTGAAATTTTACAGGTGATTTGGAAAAAGGGACAGTGTACTGTTCGTGATGTGCATGAGGAATTGTCGAAAAATAAAGACGCAGGCTACACCACCACCTTAAAATTAATGCAGATAATGCACGATAAGGGAATGGTAGAACGTGATACAACTTCAAAGACTCACTTATACAAGGCATTGGTTACACGCGAGCAGGCACAGCAAACCGCAATCGATAAAATTATATCGACAGTGTTTAAAGGCTCGACTTCTGACCTGGTGATACAAGCCCTGGGCCATCACCGCGCATCAAAAGACGAGATAGATGCCATTAAGGATTATTTGAAGCAGTTTGAGGGAAAGTGATTAGAGGTTAGTTAATCAGAGATTAGGTAAAACGTAATAATCAACACAAAAAGACTGGAGCCCAGAGATAACTAATCTCTGATCTCCAGTCTCTAATCAACTAAAAATGGAAACCGTACTATACAACATCAGCCAGGTTTTAGGCATCACCATCATCCATTCGCTATGGCAAGGGTTGCTGGTTTACATTGCCTTAAGAATAGTATTTGCGGCCAGCTCATCGCTAACAGCGGTTAAAAAATACAACTGGGCGGTTGGGGCGTCGTTAACCATTACTGCCTGCTTTATTTATACTTTATTTGCTGAAATAAAGGACTACAGCTGGGTCACTTTAAAACCGCACCAGCATCTGCCGCTGCTACCCTACCTTGCCCTGCCGGCCACCACACATTATCAAACTGTTTGGTATGCTAAATTACAGGTTTATCTGCCTTATATATGTGCTGTTTATTTTACCGGCTTCACCATAAATATCGCCCGACTGGCGATGGAATGGGGTAAGCTGCGCCAGGTTAAAGCCACCGGTCTACCTGCAGTACAATTACAGCAATATGTAAATGCAATCGCCAAAAAATTGAACATTGGCAGGCATGTGGTTGTAAAATTCAGTGAGCTGATTGATGTTCCCTGCATGATAGGATACTTTAAACCGCTCATACTGTTGCCGGTATCGATATGTACCAACCTATCGGCCGACGAAGTTGAGGCAATTATATTACACGAGCTTTCACACATAAAGCGTAACGACTACCTGATGAATTTGCTGCAGCAGGTTATAACGGTGTTGTTGTTCTTTAACCCCTTTACCCAATTAATTAACAGGATTATTAACCAGGAACGCGAAAACGGCTGCGACGACCTGGTAGTTGAAAAAACCGGCGAACCTTTGGTATACGCACAGGCTTTAATAAAGCTTGAGGAGACCCGCAAAAGCAACTTCCAGCTTGCACTTGCCGCAACCGGACAGAAGTTCCATTTATTAAACCGAATTGAAAGAATCATGAAAACTAAAAAACATATTGGCAGTGTTCGCCACTTCATAATAGCCCTGTTTTTGTTAACAGGCTCACTAAGCTGTATTGCATGGTTTAACCCAAAAACAGCGTTAGCTAACATTAAGCACACAGCAAGCAGTGTTGCAGCAATGATTACCAGCACGGATTCGACCTATCGCTATAGTTCGGATACCACAAAAAGAAAACACAAGGGCAAGGCCATCGCCAAAAATAAAACTCAGAAAGTAAAAACTGAGAAAAAGGCTGATGAAACCGAAGACTTCACCGAAAATTACTACGGCGACGAATACCTGTCAGATTCAGCCAAAAGATTTTTCCGCAGCCCGCAGTGGAAACAGCAGATTGAAAACATCCAGAAACAGTTTAACAGCCCTGAATGGAAAAACCAGATGATGGCTATGCAAAAACAATTCAGCAGCCCTGAATGGAAAAAGCAAATGGAGGATATCGGCAAGCAATTCAACAGTCCGGAATGGAAAAGCCAGATGGAAAATATGCAGAAGCAATTCAGCAGCCCTGAGTGGAAAAAACAAATGGAGGATATCCAGAAGCAGTTCAACAGCCCTGAATGGAAGAATCAAATGGAAAGCATGCAAAAGCAATTCAGCAGCCCCGAATGGAAGAAACAGATGGAGGATGTAGGTAAGCAGTTCAAATCTCCGGAGTGGAAGAAGCAAATGGAAGACATGAAAAAGCAGTTCGACAGTCCAGAATGGAAGCAACAAATGGAGGATGTAGGCAAGCAGTTCAAATCTCCGGAATGGAAAAAACAGATGGAAGACATGCAAAAGCAGTTCAACAGCCCCGAATGGAAAAAACAAATGGAGGATATCGGCAAGCAGTTCAACAGTCCTGAGTGGAAAAAGCAGATGGAGGACATGAAAAAACAGTTCGACAGTCCCGAGTGGAAACAGCAAATGAAGGAATACCGGAAAGGCGGCAAATATTACAATAAAAGGTGGAAACTGAGAGATACCACAGGCGGCGCCAGGATTTATGTTCCTGAAAAAGATACTGTAGACCAGAAATAATCAACCGAAACACCATTTAGCTTCCATCGCAATGCAAAATTTATTATATAATATCAGCCAGGTTTTGGGCATCACCATTATCCATTCATTATGGCAAGGCCTGGTAATATATTTTGTATTGAAGTTGGTGCTAATGTTCGGCGGACAACTATCAGCCTCAAAAAAATACATGTTAGCTGTGAGCAGTTTGCTCGCAATAACCGGGTGGTTTGGCTATACGCTGGTAAACGAGATAAATATCTACAACTGGCTGGCGTTAACACCATCGAAGCTTTCAGCAATGCCGGTGCTGGCCGAGCTACCGGAGGGTATTGCAAAGCTTAACGACCAAACCGTAAGGTATTATTACAACATAGAAGCTTACCTGCCCTATATAGCAGCGCTGTATGTAGCTGGGCTAATTTTCAATACCTGCCGCCTGGCTGTTTCGCGCAACAAGATAAATAACATCAAACGCAGCCTGGTCATCGACAGCGCAATACAACAAACTGTAGACAAATTTGCAGCAGCCCTGAAGATAGGTAAATCGGTAAAAGCAGGCATGAGCAACATGGTGGATGTACCCTGTATGATGGGCTATTTAAAGCCGGTTATATTGCTGCCGTTCAATTTGGCTACGTTCCTGTCGCAGGAAGAGATTGAAGCCATACTATTGCATGAGCTGGCGCACATCAAGCGGAACGATTACCTGGTAAATATGATGCAGCAGGTTATTGCCATTGTGCTGTTTTTTAACCCCTGCGCACAACTGATAAATAAAATTATAAACGAAGAACGTGAGAACTGCTGCGACGACCTTGTTGTGAAGGCCACCGCGGAACCTATCATATACGCAAAGGCTTTATTTAAGCTGGAGCAAACACGCCAAAACGACTGGAAGCTAGCGCTGGCCGCCACAGGCAAAAAGTACCAATTATTAAACAGAATTGAACGAATCATGAAAACTAAGAAACAAATGCCCAGCCTGCGCCCCACATTGTTGGCCACGCTGATATTAACCGTGGCGGTAGGCGCCATGACCCTGCTGAAGCCGGAAGTGGCCGAAGGTAAAATCTCGGTAAAATCAATCACCCCAATAATTGACCGCATATTGGCCGATACCGGTAAAAAAGTCGCTAAAGCAAAAAAGGCAGTCATTAAATCGACTGTTAAAACCAAACTGAAAGAGAAAAGCAGCGATAATATTTATGCTTACTCAAACGACGGAGATGGCGAATGGAATTTCCACGACCCTGAGCTAGACAGGTTAAGCAAAGAGGTTGAAAAACATGGCGATGCTATCAGCAAGTACTATGAAAGCGGCGATTTCAAAAAAACACAGGAAGAGTTGGAAGCAAAAGGCAAAGAAATGCAGGACTTTTATGACAAGCCCGAACTGAAAGAACTGCAAGCAAAATTAGAAAAGGCCAGTGAGGATTTTAACAAAAACTGGGGTGAAACCTCGGAGATGAGAACCCTGCAGGAAAAAATGGAGAAACTGGGCAACAAATTGGATGTTTACTACAACAGCCCCGAATTTCGTAAAATGAACGAAGCTTTGGAAACCAAGTATGGCGTTCCGCATGATCGTCACTATTCTGATGAAGGCGACGAAAAATATCGCGCTTACCATGCCGAACTACAGAAAAATATTCCTGACGAAATACACCAGGCGCAAACCGAGTTAAAAGCATCCGGCGCAAAAATGAGGGAAAATACCCACTCGCCTGAGCGTGAAAAACAGCGTGAGCTTTTGCGCACTTTGGGCGACAGCCTAAGGAAAGCGTATCGTAATCCGCAAATGGAGCAGCAAAAAACGGAAATGCATGCGCTAAGCGAAAAAATGCGCAGCTATAACCACAGCCCTGAAATAGAGAAAGAGAAAACCGAGCTACATGAAGCTACCGCAAAAATGCACGCTTACATGAAGACCCCTGACTTTAAAAGGAGGTTGGAAGAATACAGGAAAGCACACCCAAGACATTACAACTGGCGTGAGTTTGACGAAGACAGGGAAAAAGCAGAAAAACCCGAAAAAGCTGAGAAGCCGGAAAAAGCTGAAAAGCCAGAAAAGCCTGAGAAGTCAGAAGACCAATAAAAAGAATCAATCCCTGATTAAATAAACGTCCAAATTGAGTTAAGTTCATAAGTCCTTTGTGGTTTTGCTGCAAGGGACTTATTTTTTGTTGGGAATTTGCTAACATAATTGGCAGCGATGCTCCACCAGTTTCATCAACTAATCCGTAATTTAGTAGCGTAAAAAACAGAAGGCAATTTTTATGCTCCAAAAGCTTAGCATCAGTAATTACGCATTAATTGACAACCTCGAAATCAGCTTTAACAGCGGTTTAAATATACTTACCGGCGAGACTGGGGCAGGTAAATCCATTATATTGGGTGCGCTTTCGCTTATCCTGGGGCAGCGGGCCGAGAGCCGCTATTTTTTTAATCAGCAAAAAAAATGTGTTATTGAGGGCACATTTAAAATCGGCGCTTTTCATTTAAAGCAGTTTTTTGAGGATAACGATTTGGATTATGAAGCTGAAACCGTACTCCGCCGGGAAATATCTGCTGATGGTAAGTCGAGAGCCTTTGTAAACGATACGCCCGTTAATCTCAACTCGTTAAAAGCTTTGGGCGAAAAGCTGATAGACATCCACTCCCAGCATGCCACCCTCGAAATTAATGATCCGGGGTTTCAATTACTGGTAGTTGATGCCGTGGCCAGGCATGATGACTTGCTGAATGATTATCGCACCAAATTCCGCACTTATAAAAAATCGTCAGCAAAGCTACAGCAACTGATGGAAGACAGCGACAAAGCCAAAGCCGATTTGGATTATTACCAGTTCCAGTTTGATGAGCTGGAAAAGGCGGCATTAGCGGCAGATGAGCAGGAGCTTTTAGAGCAGGAATTATACTCGTTAAACAATGCCGGCGAAATAAAGCGCAACCTGCTTGGCGCTTTTTACCTGATGGAAGACGGCGAAACATCAGCCATCATACAGTTACGCGAGGCCGGTCATCAACTATCAACTCTTGAAAAATTTAGTCCCCAGATTGCCGAATTGCACCAGCGTCTGCAAAGCACAGTTATCGAACTAAAAGATATTGCCGCCGAAATTGAAAACATAGAGCAGCGCACTCAAACGGATGAAGCACGTGCCGAAGAAGTAAATACCCGTTTAAGCCTCATCTACCTTTTACAAAAGAAACATCGCGTAAGCAACAACACTGAATTGCTGGCTTTACAAAGTGAATTATCGGACAAAATACAACAAGCAGTTTTCGGCGATGAAGCCATAGAAAAACTGTCAAAACAACTCGAAGATGACAAAAAGGAGCTCGAAAAGTTAGCCGCCGGATTATCCGCCAACAGGACAAAAGCCATTCCATCTATCGAAAAACAGGTTTTGGAAACCCTCGCCGAAATGGGGATGGGCAATTCCAATTTAAAAATAGAATTGAGTTCATCCACCGGTTTAGGGGCCGATGGAATCGATTTAGTTAAATTCCTGTTTACCGCCAACAAAGGCCATGCGCTTGCTGAGATGAGCAAGGTAGCATCCGGTGGTGAGCTATCGCGACTGATGCTAAGCATCAAATCTCTTATCGCCCAAAACACGGCTTTACCAACAATAATTTTTGATGAGATAGATACTGGGGTATCGGGCGAGGTAGCCAACAAGGTGGGTCAGATAATGGAAAAGTTGGCTGATAATTTACAGGTAATAACCATAACCCATTTACCACAAATCGCCACCAAAGGCCAAAGCCATTATTTTGTTTATAAAGACAACGAAGGGGCCACCACCTATACCCGTATCAAACAGCTTAGTAAAGATGAGCGGGTATTAGAAATTGCAAAAATGCTAAGCGGCGATAACCCGGGCGAAAGTGCCTTGCAGAATGCTAAGGAATTGCTGGGCGCATCTTAACCTGCTTGAATTATATGATGCGGTATAAACTGTTATTTCTTCTACTGGCAATTGCAATTACCAGTTGTACAGCGCAAAATCGCGGACATGGGGTGTTCAAAGCCGATGTTTATCTTGTAGGAATAATGACTCGCGTGGATACGCTCACACTTTACGATAGTGTACAAAAGCGCACTATACCGATCACCATTTATACCAGGAATGATGCGCAACGCCGCGACGACATGCTTCATAAAAACATTAAAAGAAAGCTGGCGATACTAAATCCCGGCTATGGCGGCACCCGCTCCGATTACAGCTACATTGCAACTGACCTCGCTATTAACGGCTATTTGGTGGTAACCATCCAACATGATTTGCCTACCGACGACACATTGCCGGGGAAAGGAGATATTTATAAATTACGCAAGCCCTTTTGGGACAGGGGTGTAAAAAACATTTTATTTGTTAATAACTGGCTTAAGAACGAATATCCAAAACTGAATTACAAAAATATAACACTTGTAGGCCATTCAAACGGTGGTGATATTACTATGCTCGTGGCAACTGAATATCCGGATTTCGCCAAAGCCGTAATCTCGCTCGATAACCGCCGTATGCCGATACCCAGAACATCTCACCCTAAAATACTTTCGCTGCGCTCCAGCGACCAGCCCGCCGACCCGGGCGTTCTGCCCACTGACAAAGAACAGAGAAAATATCACATCAAAATAACTGACGTTAATGTTAAACATAACGACATGGGCGGCTCCGCTACCGATGACCAAAAGAAACAAATAAAGGATTACATCAACGATTTCCTGGGCATTGATTGAGCTTACTCAACTTACTCCCCCATCTGCCTGTTTACTTCCTCCAATTTTGCAATAATTTCATTCATCGCTTTACGCTGTTTTCGCGCACTACGGGCGGTAATGTAAAACCAGTTTATAGCCAGAAACAAAAGCGTTATGCCATAAACACACAGCTGGAAAATAAGATTTCCGCGGCTTATATATTCAATAAAGTAAAGCCCCAACCCGACAGCCAGCATTAAAAAATAAATGGTCGTTACTGTTTTATTAATGAATTCCTGCTTGTGCTTGATACGAATCATTTGCGATAAAAACGTATTGGTATCTGTCTCCAGGTCGGCTTTAGCGAGTAACGGCGATAACTGGTTGGTTGTAATGATAAAAATAACCATAGCGCCAATCATTAAAGTAAGCCCAATTTTGGTAGTAATTAACCGGGGATGAAGGTGCCACCATAGCAGTGTCACAACGATAATCGTTAACGATAAAACAATATTGCATATCCATATCTTCCTGCGCGAGCAGCGGTTCAACCGGTTGGCTTTAGCAAATATTTCACTTACATCAGGCGCACCGGTTTTTTCCCGGTTCCACAGTGCCTTAAAATCTATCTCAGTGCTCATAATTCTTAAATTTTTGAGTCAGCTTTTCCTTTATTCTGAAAACTTTAACACGCACATTACTTTCCGACAGGCCGGTTATTTTGGCAATTTCGGCTTGTTTAACATCTTCCAGCTCAAGTGATATAATGATGCGGTCGGTTTCGGGTAGTTCGGCAATGCATTTATACAGGAATTTGCTTTGCCATTCTTTATCTGGTTCAACAATATCTTCCACTTGTTCGGGAAATTCCGATGTAGGCATCCGGTTCAACTTTTCAATCTGGCGCAGGCAGTTATTAGCGGCAATACGATAAATCCACGTTCCAATAGCAGATTCGCTCCTGAAATTAGGCAGCTGCTTCCAGATATTGATAAAGGTTTCCTGGGCCATATCCTTAGCCAGATCGGCATCATTTACATAGCCCATGCAAATACGGTAAACCTTATTCCAGTAGTCTCTGTAAATGTCTTCGAACACCATAAATGGTAAATTACCTTTAATTTTGGTTGTTAGATACGGTGATCTTGAAAATGCTACATAACGTTGTCTGGTTTTTTCAACCACATAACTCACAGAGCAGACACAGAGGGCACTGAGAAAAACTTTTATATCAAATGCGGTGAATTGACCCGGATAATTATTTGCAGGCTTTATCAGCGTCATCAAATCAATCAGTTAACATCTGCGATTTCTTTTCCGTGTTCTCCCTGCCTCCTCCGCGCACTCTTTGGTTACAAATCGCCACAATGCATCCATTTTATTGTAAACAATAAATATATACCTTTGCCCCTATCATAATTAAACTTAACACATGGCTTACAACTTATTAAAAGGTAAAAAAGGAATAATTTTCGGTGCGCTTAACGAGCAATCGATAGCCTGGAAAGTAGCACAACGTGCTGTACAGGAAGGTGCTGAAATTGTTCTGAGCAATGCCCCCATCGCTTTACGCATGGGCGAATTAAATAAACTGGCTGAGGAATGTAATGCACCGGTAATAGGCGCCGACGTTACCAATAACGACGACCTGGTAAACTTATTTACCAAAACACAGGAGCATTTCGGCGGCGGTGTTGATTTTATCCTGCACTCTATAGGTATGAGCGTAAACGTGCGCAAAGGCATCTCCTACCCTGAAAATAATTATGATTTTACCCACAAAGGTTTTGATATTTCGGCATTAAGCCTGCACAGGGTCTTGTCGACCGCTATGAAAATGGATGCTATAAACGAATGGGGTTCAGTATTAGCTTTAACCTATATCGCCGCCCAGCGTGTATTTCCTGATTATAACGATATGGCCGATAACAAGGCTTACCTGGAAAGCATTGCCCGCAGCTTTGGCTATTACTACGGCAAAAAGAAGCATGTGCGTATCAATACCATATCGCAATCGCCAACCCGCACAACAGCCGGTTCAGGTGTGAAAGGCTTTGACGGCTTTATTAACTATGCCGAAAAAATGAGTCCGCTTGGTAATGCAGATGCTAACCAATGCGCAGATTACTGCATCAGCCTGTTCAGCGACCTTACCAAGATGGTTACTATGCAAAATCTCTTCCACGATGGCGGTTTCTCCTTTACCGGCGTAACCCAGGAAGTGATTGAGCAGATGGAGAAATAGGGTTTAGTTAATTGGAGATTAGAGACCAGAGGTTAGAAGAAAAAAGTCCCGTCGGGTATCCAACGGGACTTTTCTTTTGACCAGGGATTATCTTCTTAGCAACTAATCTCTGGTTTCTGATTAACTAATCTCTAATTAGAATCGATAAGTAACAGCTTTACTACCGCGTCATCAGGCCTTGAAATCGGGGTTACACCATCCGATGCCTGTGCATACAGCGCCAAACTACCCTTGTTGTGGGTATAGCTGTAAGAAATGCCCTGGTAAGTTTCCGGAACCTGCTCATACACGCCTTTAGTAAATGAGAAGTAAACCAGCACACCGCCATGATCATTAAAATAGCTGTCGATTTCTGGTGCGTCAATTACTGCAGAGTATGTTTTTCCGCCATCTGTGGTAGTCCATGCAGTTGATGCAACGTTAAGCAGGATGGTTTGATTTGGGTTAGGGGTAATATACTTTTTAGTACATGATGAAGCTGCCAATACTACGATGCAGCCAATAATAGATAAGAATCTTTTCATACAAGTTGTGTTTATTTATAAGACGAACGTTTAAAAAAAAGGTTTAATATATTTTTCATTTTTTTTATGGCGAATTCCGGTTATAAACCAATTTTGTATTTCCTAAACAAAAACATCGTTACAATTGAATGTTATAACCGGTTAATCCATTAATTTTATCCATGGTTAAAACACTCCTCTGGATACTGCTCTTTCTGCCTCTTGGTTCCTTCGCCCAATTCATCATTACCGGCAAGGTTTTAAATGCTACCGATAAAACCCCGGTAGCTAATGCCAGCGTGTTTTTAAATAATTCTGCAACGGGTACCAAAACCGATGATAAAGGCCTTTTTACCATGACCGGCGTTCGCCAGGGGCAATATGACCTCGTGGTATCATGCGTAGGGTTTGAAACATTGCACAAGAATATCGCGGTAAATGCCGATTTAGACCTCGACGATATGCTACTGCCGCCCAAATTGATGATGCTGGAAGAGGTTAAAATTAAGCCGAAATATGACTGGGCCAAGAGCTACGAAATATTTAAAAGGCATTTTTTCGGCACATCGGGGTTCGCAACTCAATGTAAGATCATAACCAAAAGCATGCCTGACATACTCGACCTGGATTATAACGAAAGGACGCGCGTGCTCACGGCAAAATCCATAGATTACTTTGAAATTGAAAATAAAGCCCTCGGTTATAAAATAACTTATTCTTTACAGGAAATGACCTGCGACGACCGTAACGGGAGTTACTATTATGCCGGAACATCTTCCTTCGAAGAGTTGAAAGGGTCCAATTCTCAAAAACGACGCTGGGCAAAGCATAGAAAGGAAGCCTACGAGGGCTCGAGTATGCAATTTTTAAGATCGGTAATAAGCAACACCATAACAGCTGCAGGATTTAAAGCACTCAGGTTGATAAGAAAGACGGATACCACTCATCATATTCGCATAGGCAGTAATGACTTCAGCACGCTGGTTGATAAGCCGCTTAACGTAGATGATTTCGCTAAGCTAACGGATGTTAAAGGCGTTTATGCATTAACATTTAGCGACTGCCTTTATATTATGTATGAAAAGAAGAAAGCTTCGCGTGCAAACGCATTAACTACCGAATGGGCGGCAAAAGGCTGGGACGATGCACAGCTCACCACGCTGATTTTCAATAAACCCTACGCCCTTTTCGACAATAACGGCATCTTTCTCGACCCGACAGCCACAATATATGAAGGCAACTGGGGCCACCGCCTGATGGGCGAGCTGCTTCCCGTTGATTATGTGGAATGAAGTTTAGAGATTAGTTAATCAACTCTTTTCGATAAGAATCCCTTTCATCACCTTAATCAACTAATCTCTAACCGCCAATCAACTAATCTCTAATCACTAACAACTACTCCACATTATACTTTACCACCTGCCGGCCGATATTGCCATCGGTGTCAATCCCTTCAATTACCAAACGGTAAGTTCCTTTACTATCAGCATTAAAAAAACTGAACGATGCTTTGCCATTTTTATCGGTGATGACGTCCGGTTTCCAAAAAATGGTGCTGCGGAGGTCGGTAAGAGTTTTGTTGGTTTTTGAATTATCGTATTGAGGCGAGTAAAATTCGCGGGCTTTGTAGAAACCCTGAGGCCTGAAAGTCACCACACCAGGCGCATAACGATAGTACTCTTTGCTTTTTCTGCCCCCTTTGGTTGTTATTATCAGCCCGCCGTTAGACATTCGGCTGCCATACATAACTGAGTAGTGGCCGCCAAGTAAAACTTCTATCCCCTCAATATCATCAGGATTAAGATTATCAAATTCAGAAGCGTCGGAATAATTACCGTCAATAACTATAGCCATCGCGCCGCGATCGCCACGATTATTGAGCGGCCCGCCATCACGGCCAAAAATAACCCCTGTTAACACTCCCGTCAAACAGTCGGCAAGTCTTGCGCAATTAAATTTCGCTATATCCGCACTGGTTATCACCTGGTCGGCATTCCCCCCGCCGTTTAAATTTTTAGAGTGCGGAACAGGGTTTATTTTTTCCCCTTTTATCGTAACTTCCTTTAACACCTGTCCGTGGCCTATACCAGCTTTTTGCTGCTCCTCAAAAAATCGTTGCTGATTTGTGGCATAGATGGCCACATCCAAGCTATTAGACTGCGTCACCGTAGATTTTACTTCTACCTGCGGAGACATAGTGCTATCAAGCTTAAGCGTTACATTATCCTGTCCCTTGTCAACCTTCGACTGTACTACAAATTTTGTACTATCAACAAATAACAGATTCCGGAAAGCAAACCGGCCGTTTTCGTCTGCAACAGTGTCTATCATTGAAAAGCCGCCCGATTTTGAGATCAATGATAATTTTGCGCCCGCCGCCGGCTTGTTTCCGCGCTTTACCGTGCCGGATATTACCAGGGCTTTTTCCGGCTGCCAGGCCGCGGCCTGGCCGTTATCGTTTAAAACCTGCTTCCAGGTAAAATGCCTGTATCCCTGGGTAAGCATCAATAAATCCAGGCCGGTATTGGTTTTTTCATCAACACCGGTAAAATAATAATTAGGTTGCTCCACAGTACCTTTCAGTTCTGATGTAAGCAAAAGGTTGGTCATGATGGTATTTTCCGCCCCATCATTTACCGGCGCCTTTGACTCATCAGTAACAGCCACCGAGAAACTTCCATTTACAGGCTTCCCATTTTTATCTTTCGCATTAAGTTCAATCTTCATTTTTTGGCGAAAAGTATAAACAGCTTTTGTATTCACATCAAGCTTGAGCCCATCCTGATGTTGTACAAACAACAACCGCTCATTAAGTGGTTCACCCGATTGTGAAAATACAGTGAGTTGAACTATCCCGGTTGGAAACTTGCTTTTAGGAATAACCGCGGTAAAGAATTTGGTGAATGACCCGCTTTGGGCGGCATAATAAACGGAGCCGCCTGATTGTGCTACCAAATTAACCGGCCCTTGCGGGGTTTCACTCCCGGCCGCTATTCTTATGCGTAAGGTGTCGGGCTTGGTATCG
>JAZJZL010000166.1:0-13539 GCA_040389845.1 Bacteroidota bacterium | reverse complement strand
TTAACAGTTATAGTGTAACCTGTATTAACAGCTTTCGGCAATTCAACCGTACCGGTAGATCCATCTTCATAGGTAATATTAGCCTTGTAGGTTACACCGGCATGCGGCGCTATGTTAAATGCGCCCATACCAAGGTGTTCCGATGCAAATGTGGTTACTTCAGAGCCTTCATTGTCGGTTATTGTTCCCTTAATTTCTTTTCCGAGCCCATCAGGGCCAATGGCTTTAAAGGCCATTTTTGAATAATTTCCAGCAACAAAATTGCCGCCCTCTGGTAAAAACTGTACGTCAACTTTGGCTTGCCCATTCTTTACGCCACTGCCTGTCCTACTTTGGCTTTTAGCTGCCGTTGTGCCGGACGTTGTGCTTGACGCTATGGTTATAGTCTGATCGAAAAATGCAGTATTGCCTTCATTGCGCATCCAGTTGGTATACGCCCTGATACGATAGCTGCCCCCCTTTATTGATTCGTCGAGCGCAAAGTCCCCCCAGGCAACACCGGCGATCACAGATAGCTTTAGCGATTGCAGTATTTGGTTATCCGGGCCGATGAGGTCGGCGTGCAGCACCTTGCTTAAAGCAGATAGCTTATGCTGCGTGCCGAGCGTTAGATATGCTTTAAAGTAGATAGTGTCTTTAACTGCATAATATGGCTTATCAAATTGCAGGTAAACTTTTTCGATACTGCGATTTGAAGCATAGTTATTCAGCTTCGTCGTGACGGATTTAATAACAGTATCTGCCGATGCTGCGTTCTGATTTGCCTGGCCAAGCGCAGCCAGCGGCAGCAACAGGGTTAAAAAGCTTAGGATTTTTTTCATGTATTTTTTAGGGGTTACTATTCAAATTATTCTACGGTGTATCTATAAACCTGTCTGCCCAGGTTGCCGTCAGCATCTATGCCTTCAATAACCATGCGATAAGCGCCTTTGTTATCGCTATTGAAATAGCTGAAAGTAGCTTTGCCGTCCTTATCTGTTATCACATTCGGTTTCCAGTAAATGGTGCTGCGGAAATCGATGATTTTCTGATTGGTTTTTGCGTTATCGTATTGCGGCGCGTAAAATTCGCGCGCCTTGTAAAATCCGTGCGGGTGATAAGTAACCACACCGGGCGCATAACGCTCGTAGGTATACTCACTGGCTATCTTAGAAGTTATCACTAAAACGCCGTTTATTCCTAACGGACCGTAAACAGTTCCGTAATTCGGGCCGGCAAGTACTTCCACGCCTTGAATCCTGTCAGGATTAATATCTTTAAATTGATCAGCATCAATGTACGCGCCATCCATTACGATGAGCATCGGTCCGTTTTTAAAACGGGCGCGCAGGTCAGTTGGTCGCTCAAATCTATCAAAAGCGACGATTCCAAAAAGCTTGCTCCCAAGCTTCTGGGCCATAGATACGCCAGGCAGCTTTTCTAAATCATCAGCAGTAACTATTTCGTCGGCGTTACCTGCACCATTCAAATTTTTTGAACGTTTAACAAAATCCTTTTTCGATTTTATCTTCACCTCTTTTAGCATTACCACATGCTTGTTTATTCCGTATTTCTGCTGCTCCTGGTAAAATCTGCGCTCGTTGGCCAGGTATGCGGTTGATACTTCTGATGTGTCGCTTCCCATAATTCCGGCAGCAGGATTAAAAGTAACAGGCGGCAACTGCGGTATACTATCCGGACTTAACAGTACGGCACTCTGCCCTTTCGGTATCTTTGCCTGTACCAGGAACTGTGTACTATCAGCAAACACCAAATCTTTAAATACAAACCTGCCATTAGCACCGGTGAGCGTATCCAGCAAAAGCCCGCCATTATCTTTGGTAAATAAGGTCACTTTGGCCTTATCGAGCGGTCTGTTTTTACGGGTTACGGTACCTGTAAGCTGCATTCCTTTTTCAGGCTGATAAGCCAACTTTGCTGGAGCGCCGTTAAGTATTTCTTTCCATTCAAAATGCCGGTAGCCTTGCGTAAGCATCAATAGGTCAATCTCGCCTCTTGTTTTTTCA
Organism: Bacteroidota bacterium; assembly: GCA_040389845.1. GTDB lineage: Bacteria > Bacteroidota > Bacteroidia > Sphingobacteriales > Sphingobacteriaceae > Mucilaginibacter. The sequence goes on along the minus strand of JAZJZL010000166.1, from coordinate 11,533 downwards.
TTTTGGTTGATGAAATAGTAGTTCGGTTGTTCAACCTTTCCTTTTAAATCCGAAGTAAGCAACAGGTTTGATAAGATTGAATTTTCATTCTGGCTATCCACAGGTACGGCGCTTTCGTCCACAACCGCTACAGAAAAGCTACCCGTTGCGGCTTTGTTTGATTTAGTGATAGCGTCAAGGTTAATGGTCACCTTTTGCCGTGGGGTATAGCGTTTCAACGGTGTTGTAACATTCAGCTTTAATTGGTCATCGTTATTAACAAAAACCAGGCGCTCGTTCAACGGCTCGCCCCTTTCCGAAAATAGCGTGAACTGCACTATACCGGTCGGGAATTTACTTTTGGGGATTACCGCCGAAAATATCTTGCTGTCTGATTGTTTTTGTGCGGCATAATAAACCGTCCCACCGGATTGCGCAACCAGGCTTAGTTTCTCGTTACCGGCGGCGCTTCCTGCCGTTATTCTTAACCGGATAGTGTCTGCATTCGCGTTATTAATGGCAAGTGTATAACCCTGGTTAATGGCTTTTGGCAATGTTATCGAATTTGTCGAACCATCGGGATAGGTAATGTTAGCTTTATATATGCGTGCCGGCTGTGGTATCAGCACAAATGAGCCCATGCCTAAATGGCTGGCCGCAAAAGAGCATACCTCCGCCTGGGTATCATCAACAATTACTCCTTTCACATCTACACCCAAACCATCGCTGCCAACAGCCTTAAAGGCAACTCTTGAATAATTGCCGGCCAGTAAGCTCCCGCCTTCCGGCAAAAACTGCACATCGGTAGTTTTCGCTAAACTTCCCCTAACAATTTTTGGCACACCACTTTCGGGTATCTGCCTGGCTTCCATACTCCCTACAGCCATGGTTTGTTCAAAAAATGTATTGTCGCCCTCGTTACGCATCCATTGCGTGTAGGCTCTTACACGGTAGCTGCCGCCTTTCAGCGAGTCGGGCAATACAAAATCGCCCGTTGCAGTTCCGGAAATTACCGGCAATTTTATTGAGCGGTATATTTTATTGTTTGGTCTTATCAAATCGGCATATAAAATACCGCTTAACGCGGATAATTTATGCTGTGGTCCAAGCGTGACATAGGCCTTAAAATAGATAGTATCGCCCACAGCATAGTAGGGCTTATCAAATTGCAGGTAAGCTTTCTCCACACTATGGGTTTCTGCATAGCTATTCAATTTGGCAGTTATGGTGTTTATTACGACATTTTCCTGCGTAGCCTGGCCAAGCACCCCCAAAGGCAATGCTATCAGCAATAAGTTTAGGATTTTTTTCATATAGCTGGTTATAGTTGGTAACAATAGCAGACCAACCTGCGCAATTTCCAACGCACACTCCCTTTACAAATATAACAGGTTATTCCCTCTTTGAACTAAAAAATTAGTAAAGGTTTAATGGGGAATATAAAAAAGTTCATAGTTGATGGTTCATAGTTCATGGCAGCTGCAAATGAGTGCAGTTCATGGTTCATGGCAGCTACAGGTGAGTGCAGTTCATGGTTGATGGTTCATAGTTCATGGCAGCTGCAAGTATCTCTTTTTCGTCTTGATTCTTGGCTCTTGATTCTTGGCTCTCTTTCCGGCTATGAACCATGAACTATCAACCTTGAACTAAAAAACATTCTTCCACATCATGCTCTCAACCGGGCGGGTAGATTGTGTATTGTATTTAGCGTTATCCTTGGTGTTGTAGAAAGTTTCTATCTCGCCCTCAACAACAAAATATATCAGCTGGCCAATAGGCATACCGGCATAGATCTTAACGGGTTGGGTGCAGGATATTTCGAGCGTCCAGGTGTTGCAGAAGCCAACATCCCCTTTGCCTGCGGTGGCATGTATATCTATCCCCAATCTCCCGGTGCTGGATTTGCCTTCAAGGAAAGGAATATGTTTATGCGTTTCGGTATACTCCATGGTTACGCCCAGATACAGGGTATTAGGCTGCAAAACAAAGCCTTCCTTTGGGATTTCGAAATAAGTGATTTCATTATGAACCTTAGCATCGAGCACACGATCGCGGTAGGTGGCGAGGTGTTTGCCAAGGTGCACATCGTATGAATTTGTGCCCAGGCACTCCCGGTTAAATGGCTCTACAATAATATGGCCCTGCTCGATTTCTTCTAAAATCCGTTTATCTGATAGTATCATAATGCCCCTGCTGCGAGGGCGTAAAATTATAACTAATTGCCGGGCAGGGCAATGCTATGTTACCAACAAATGTTTTACGGGGATGTGGAAACTTTAATTAATATTTTTGGATTTCACCGATTTGAGAATGATTTCACCGATGAGAATGATTGTGATGGTTTGATGATTTACTGCGATTTTTTTGCCTTTTCTTCCTCCTTTTTCTTTCGCTCCTCGCGCCGTTGTTTGCGTTGCTCTTTTTTTAGCTTGCGTTCCTGTTTTCTGGCGGCCTGCTGGGTCTGCATATCGGCTACCGATTGCTCGGTTTTTTTATCAAGCCCCACCGATGGCTTGATACCGCTAAGCAATGTGCGCCACATGGTTTTAAAGAAGGCGTCCTCAGGTTTACGTATATAAGTTACATAAGCTACGCGCGGTTGTTCGCCATCTTTATCCGGGTTATCATGTTTAATGATGAAGATATTGGCATACAGTGTTGCAATGAGCTTCTTTTTTAATTTATCAGCGCCGGTATCCGCTTTCAGCAGACTAACCTTTACATTGTTGTATAAAAGCTCAACCCGCCCTTTTTCGCTCATCCTGCTTCCCTTTATATCAAAATCGAAAGTTTTTAGCGTGCCCGAGTTAACTTTAAACATACCCAGCGGCATGGCGGCGGGATTAATCGCCTGCAAATCCATCGGGCCGATACTACCTTTAAAATCAAACAGCGCATCCTTATCGGTAAGGTTAAAATGATAAGTAGCGTTAATCTTACCCCGGTTCATAAAGTAACTGCTTATATTAAGCGTAATAAGGTTGTTCTTTTTTAGCGCTTCAGCATTATTGGTAAAATTTAATGCCTGCGCGGATGTATTATTAAAAGTCAGCGTTCCTGTTTTTTTCGATTTTACATTAAATTCGTGGTAAGTGACATTCAGCCTGCGCAGGTTAACCGTATCTATCTTTAAATCTATTTTCAGCCGGTTCATCGCCACATTGGGGAAGCTTTTTATTTTATCATCCTTACTATTGGGGATATTCGGATTGGCAAATACCTGGAACGCTCCATTGTGCAAAAACAGGCTCGAAGCCGTAAGCGTGCGGTATTTATGATAGCTCAAAAAATCGAAATTTGTAAGTTGTACCGAGTCGAGGCTTAGGGTAAAACGGTCTTTGTGGCTTTTGGTAAAAAACTCGTCAGTGCCGGCAGGCTTAACGGCTATCCCGGTAAGAATAAGCCTTGAGTTTGCCGTAGACAGCTTCACAGATTTAACTGTATAAGTATATAATCCGCTTGGTGTATGGCCGGTATAGTTATTTATTTCACCGGTAATATCCTTGCAGTAAAGCAACCGCGACTTATCAGTTTGCGTGGCAGAATCAATCAGTAGATCATGAGCGCTCAGATTCATTTCTTTAAACTGCGAAGTACTCAGCTTGTTACCCGAATAGTCGTTATAAGTAAACTTTACATCCCCCATTAATATCTCGCCAATACGGATATAATGCAGGCTTTTAGAAATTTTTTGCCACGCTGTTCGCTTGTCTTTCGATATGGTGTCATGCGTATGATTCAGCTGGTAGCTGACTTTAAGCTCCGGATTGTATATAAGTATCCGCCCGATATCCAGGTTCTTTTTAAAATATAACCTGAATGGATGAATATGCGATAAAACCAGCTTTTTAATATGCAGCTCAACCAGGTTATTTGGGGCCAGGCCTTGTATTTTGCGTGCGTTATAAACAGCGGTATCAGGTTTTAGGGTGATATTGAAGATGACTATAGTACCCCTTAATATATGGAGCTCGGCTGATGAAAAATCAGCTTTGTACAAGCCATCGCTGCTGGTGGTAACAATGTCCTTAACCTTATTTTCCAATATAGGCGACCAGTAGCTATTTACAAATAAAGCAGCTATCAGTATAAATAAAACTAAACCGGAAAAAACAGCGAGGGTGATTTTTTGCCACCTGCGCTTTAAAAAATTAAACGCCATTTTTACCGTTGTTGAGCTTTGCTTTTTCCAGTGAATCTTTTTTTACCTGTTTTGCACTTTTCGCGCTCCGCGGCGCGCTTTTCTGTCCTCTTTAAATTTATGAAACTTATCCAATAAACCGTTAACTTTTGTAACGGCTGTACCAATTTTAGTTACAGCGGTATTAACATTCCCCTCGCCTCCCTGGTAAAGCCCACGCCTGGCTTCAACCCGTCCGGTATTCCCTTATATATAAAAAGCTGAAGAACGATACAATAGGTTCACGCTTTAAATCACAGCCTCCGGCCTGAAAACGCCCTTACCGTCGGGGGTATTGCTGTCCAATATCAATTTATTGGCCAGCGCCGATATTAATCCCCTGTTTTGGCAACTCTGCTTTGCCGTCAACTTTTTTCAGCAGGTCAATTTTAAGGTTTTTGTAGTTAAAATTGAATGTGACATTAGAACAGCGTAACTGGGAATTTGTTAGACTTATCGAACATCTTGTAAGAATAATGACGGCAATACCGACAGACGAGCCACACTTGTTAAGGTATATGTTAATAACCGGGTTAACACAACTTAACACATTTTTAAAAAAATAACCTTTAAATAACTGACAGTCAATATTTTGAAAAAATAGCTGGATAATTTATTTTTCCACATTTTATCGAATTTTCCACAGTCAATCAGGCTATCCGCGGCAACCTAATAACATTTACCATTACAACGTTCAAAACAAAAGCCAAACTGCCCGATAGTAGGGACACCTAATCGACCTAACCCTACTCATTCAACCTAATCAACTTAATCCAACTAAAGCAACTTAGTCAACCGTCCACCTAACTCGTTCAACCTAATCAACTTAATCCAACTAAATCAACCTCCTCCATCAACTCCCCGTCAAAATAACTGACAATCTGTCACACCTTATTCAAATTTTACTTATTTTTGCAGACTAATTTTTATTATAAAAGATGGATTTGCTCATTCCCAATAAGGTACATGACGAAAGCAGGCAGGGCGAGGCTTTAATGTTGGAGCCTAAGGAAACCAACAATAACGGCCGCAAATTATATATCGAGAGCTATGGCTGTGCCATGAACTTCAGTGACAGTGAGATTGTTGCATCAATTTTATCTGAAAGTGGGTTTGAGACGACAAATAGCTACGATAATGCCGATGTTATTTTCATCAACACTTGCTCCATCCGCGAAAACGCGGAACAGCGCGTACGTAACCGTTTAAGAGATTTCACCATTGCCAAGGTTAAAAACCCGGGACTAATTGTAGGTGTGCTGGGCTGTATGGCCGAACGCCTGAAATCAAAGTTCTTAGAGGAAGAGAAACTGGTTGACGTGGTTGTAGGCCCCGATGCCTACCGCGACCTGCCAAACCTGATTGAACAGGTAGGCGGCGGACAGAAAGCGGTAAACGTATTGCTATCCCGCGAGGAAACTTATGCGGATATCAGTCCTGTTCGTTTGAACAGTAATGGTATCAATGCCTTCGTATCTATTATGCGCGGGTGCGATAACATGTGCTCATTCTGCGTGGTACCGTTTACACGTGGCCGCGAGCGCAGCCGCGACCCGCAATCGATAGTTGCCGAATGTACAGATTTGTTTAACCAGGGCTACCGCGAGGTAACATTGCTTGGGCAAAACGTAGATTCGTACAAGTGGACGCCAGGCAGCAAAGACGCTAAAAAAACTGAAGATGAAAAACCTGCCTTAGCCGGTATGGATTTACTGGATAAAGTGCTTGCTACCGGCGAAGACCTTACTGAAATTTACACACATACTATTGAAGCAGGCGACGTTTCCTTCGCTAATCTATTGGAGATGGTGGCACTCATCAATCCCGATTTAAGGGTTCGCTTCTCTACCTCGCATCCAAAGGATATTACCGACGATGTGCTGTACACCATAGCTCAATACGATAACATCTGCAACTATATCCACCTGCCGATACAGTCGGGCAACAGCCGTATACTCAGGCTGATGAACCGCACCTATAACCGCGAGTGGTATATGGACAGGGTGGCCGCTATCAAGCGCATTATCCCCGGCTGCGCCATATCTACCGACGTTATCACCGGCTTTTGCAGCGAGACTGAGGAAGAGCACCAGGATACTTTGAGTATGATGGACCACGTGGAGTTTAACTTTGCGTACATGTTTATGTATTCGGAGCGTCCCGGCACCCTGGCAGCAAAACGCTACGCGGACGACGTACCGGAGCTGGTAAAAAAACGCCGCCTGAGTGAAGTAGTTGCTAAACAGCAATATTACTCGCACGAGCAGTTGAAGAAGTTGGTAGGCAGTACCCAACGTGTGCTGATTGAAGGTTTCTCAAAAAAATCAGATAAAGATTATTCGGGACGTAGTGACCATAATACGGTTGTTGTGTTCCCGGTTACAGATGGTTATAAACCAGGAGAATATGTAAACGTGCTTATTGAACGTTGCACAACAGCAACCTTGATAGGCCAGGTAATTAGCCCCCAAACCCCCTAAAGGGGAGTTACGCCGTGGCGAATATTGCTTTAGTCGTGGTGGGGTAGTAGTTATAAAAACAATATTAATAACGTCCTAAAGCCCTTAAAGGGCCGCGGGCTTAAAATTTCCCCCTTTAGGGGGCCAGGGGGCATGGAAATACAAGACATTAAACAACGCTTCGGGATAATCGGCAGTTCGCCGTTGCTTAACCGGGCAATAGACATAGCTAACCAGGTTGCGCCGACTGACATTTCAGTTTTAATAACCGGCGAGAGCGGCAGTGGTAAAGAAGTTTTTTCGCACATCATCCACCAGATGAGCCCGCGCAAGCATGGGCCTTTCATCGCGGTGAACTGCGGTGCTATACCGGAAGGGACCATTGATTCCGAGCTTTTCGGTCACGAAAAAGGCGCTTATACCGGCGCCGTTGGCGAGCGTAAAGGTTATTTCGAGACCGTTAACGGCGGTACTATATTTTTGGATGAGATTGCCGAAATGCCGTTGGGTACACAAGCCCGCTTGCTTCGCGTGCTTGAATCAGGCCAATACATTAAAGTAGGTTCATCAAAAGTAGAAAAAACCAACGTACGCGTAATCGCCGCGACTAACGTAGACGTTTACGAGGCGGTTAAAAACGGCAAGTTCCGCGAAGATTTGTACTATCGTTTAAATACCGTGCCGCTGCGTATACCCCCCCTGCGTGACAGGAAGGAAGATGTATACCTGCTGTTCCGGAAATTCACTTCAGATTTTACTGCCAAATACCGCACCCCTCCTATTCAATTAGACGAGGATGCCCAGCAGATACTGGTTAATTATTCCTGGCCGGGCAATGTGCGCCAGTTGAAGAATATGGCGGAACAGCTGGCCGTACTGGAGCGCGACCGTGTTATTACCGGGCAAACGCTGCTCAACTATATCCCCGCCGAAGCAACACGGAGTAACCTGCCGATGCGCCTGGACAATCAGCCTAAGGAAGATTTTTCGGAGCGTGATATTTTATATAAGGTTCTTTTTGATATGAAGCGCGACATGGTGGAATTGAAGAAACTGGTTGCCGACATTATTGAACACGGCGGCGTTTCTATCAATCATGCCAATCATTCGCAGGCCATAAACCAGCTTTACCGGGATATTGAATTGCCAAATACACCCGATGCGCAATTTACCTTGCAGCAGCCCGTTATTACCAACAGCAATAACAGTAATACCGTAGGCCCTTACAGTATAACGCAGGCGCAGGATGCCGAGGAAGTGGAAGAATCTTTATCGTTGATTGACAAGGAGTCGGACCTGATACGCAAAGCGCTCAAAAAGCACAAAGGCAAGCGCAAGCTGGCCGCAAGCGAGCTGGGTATTTCTGAAAGGACTTTGTACAGAAAGATAAAAGAATTAAATTTATAATATAAGATGAGGAGACTTAAGGGACTGGCGTTGGCGCTTGTCGGTTTGGTTTGGGTTTTACAGGGCTGCACTTATAAGCTGAGTTTAACTGGCGCCTCTATCCCGGCTGCCTTGAAAACTATCAGGGTTGAGTTTTTTGAAAACACCTCTCAATTAGTAGTAAATACGCTTAGTCAGCAGTTTACCGAAGCTTTAAAAGAACGTATCAGAAACCAAACCAGCCTTAGTGTTGTTAATGGTGAGGCCGATGCGTCAATGTCGGGCACAATTACGGATTATAATATAGCGCCGGTATCAGTACAGGCAACTAATAACACAACTGCCCCGATAGCCGACCAAACACGCTTAACCATAACGGTTAACGTAAAATATACGTATGATGCCGATAAAAAGCTTAGTTTTGAACAGCCATTTACAAAATATAAGGACTTTAAAGGTGAACTTGCCACGGTTGAACAATCGCTGATTGCCGACATTAACAAGCAGCTAACCGAGGATATTTTTAACAAGGCGTTTGCCAATTGGGAATAATTAGTAGCTTTATCATATAGTGGACCAAAATTACAATAGCAGCCAGAACGATTTTTTATGGACGTTATTAGCCGACCCGGCTGATGATGCTTCCCGCTATAACTATAATTTGCAGCGGCTGGTTAACGATTTTCCACAGAGTGGTATTTTGCAGGCATTGCTTGCACACACCAGCGAAGAAAAAAATCTGCGGCAGGCCTCTGTATATTTTAATGCCAGGTCGCTTTACAAATTAATTAACTCGCCATCGTCTTTAAGCGGCGTACCCAACGAGAAGATTATCTTTCAAAATGGCAATGGTTACAGCAACTATATCCACCAGGATGCGCCCGTAACGCCTGCCGAAAATTATTTTAGCTACAATGAGCCGGCGGTTACAGAGACCGCTGTTGAGGAGGCCCCGCCAATACCTGCGGAAGCGGTGTATCAGCACGAGCCCCCTGTAGAAGAAACAATCGAAAGCCACGCAGAGCATGCACCTGCTGAAGAACCGATCGCTCATGTTCCGGAACATCACCAGGTAAACGACTTGCCGGTTTTCGAAAACGAAGCCCATACAATTAACGAGGCGTCGGCCGCTATCATCGAAACACAGCCGGAAACAGTTTCAGAAACACATGAAGCCCCTGTTGCTGAAGCACAGGTGGAACATGTAAATGAAGCTCCGGCAGTTGAGCCGATAATTAACTACGCTGCAGGCTTAGGCCACCGCATGCCACCCGACGGGGAATTTACCGTAGAGCCGCCTGCCATCCCCGCACCCGAAGAAGTTGCTGCCGAAGCGCATACAACAGGTGAACACGGCACAGACCCTGAAGTATCGTACGAACATTCGGTAGAAGAAAATATTAACGAGCCGCATTTGCCGCCGCCGGTGCCCGAAGAAGCACTGACAGAAGTTCATCCAACCGATGCAGATTTGCCGCCTACGGTTTATGAACCCATTGCGGAACACCTGCCTCCACCGGTACCTGCGGAAGCATTATCAGGAGTCAATTCTTCGCACATTGAGAGCCTTGCGGCACCTGTTGAAGAACACTTAAACGAACACCTACCGCCGCCGGTTCCCGCAGAAGCATTATTGGGAAGTCATGCTTCGGAAGCAGAATTGCAGCATGCTGCACCTGCTGAAGGACAACCGGCCGAACAACATAGCTACGATAGTCCACAGGAAGGCGAAGAGCCGATACAGCAATACAGGCCGTGGAACGAGCCGGAAACCGAAGCTCACGAACCTGCTGCAGAAACTGTACAGTATCATGTTGAGGAGCATCAGCCTGAACATATAGAAGAATATCAGCCTGCGGCAGAACACCAGCCATGGCAAGAAGCTGCGCCTGCGCATCACGAACAGGAGATAAAAGAAGAGCATACTGATAATGATCATCAACCGGAAGAACACCAGTACTGGGAAGCACCGGCTCCTGAACATCATGAACCGGAAGCAGTGGAACAGCATTCCGAACCAGCTTACCAACCAGAACAACATCAGCCCTGGGAGCAGCCGGAACCTGTACATGCAGAAGCAGTTCAGGTAACCCATAACATAGAAGAGGAAACTTTCGATGAAATAACCGGCATTGATAATATCTCTGTTGATCGCGACATTTTGAGCAGCGCAGTTGCATCAAATTACTTTAGTTTCGACAGAACCTTTGGTGAACATAAAGCACCTGCTCCTGAAAAACCAACCGACACGCCTGCCCCTGAACCGGCAAATGAGCTTATCGGCGACGAGCAGCAGGACTTATCGAAATACCACGACGAAAAAATGCCGTACAGCTTTTTGTGGTGGCTCGATAAAACACGCAAGGAGCATTCCGGTGTTTACCAGCCATATGCCGCTCCGGCGAAAGAAACCATCGCTGAACCGCTGTCAAAAGCCAAACCAGGCACCGACGAGCTGCAGCAGCAGTATTACGAGAACATCTTCCATATAACCTCGGTTGAGGAACTGGACAAGAGTGTTCCCGTTCCGCCGCAGCCTTTGGAAGCTAACCCGTCTGCATTTTCGTCTTCCTTCAGCGAAAAAAAGAAAGAGCAAACTATCATTGACCGTTTTATATCGGAAGAACCGCAGATAAGGCCGCAAAGCAGCGACAAACTGGATAACGAGAATAAAGCCAAGAAAAGTTCCGAAGACCGCGACGAGCTGGTGTCTGAAACATTGGCAGCCATTTACTCCGACCAGATGCTTTATCACAAGGCGATAGCATCATACAAAAAATTGATGTTGAAATTCCCGGAAAAAAGCCGTTACTTTGCCACAAAAATTGAGACTTTAGAAAAGAAAACCAATTAAAATATATAAGAAATGTATTCATTATTACTGATCATTGCGATCATCGTGTGTGTGTTGCTGGTGTTAATCGTATTGATACAAAACCCTAAAGGCGGCGGTTTATCCTCAAATTTCTCTGCGTCTTCGCAAATGCTGGGCGTTCAAAAAACCGGCGACTTCCTTGAGAAAGGCACTTGGTTCCTTGCGATTTTCCTGATGGTATTGTCGATGGCTATTAACGTTTCCGTAAAAGGCGGCGCGGATAAAAGCGATAACTCTGCTGTAAAAACACAGGCTGACAAAGCCGCTAAACCTACAGCGCAGCCATCAAACTCGGCTCCGTTTACTCCGGCTCCAAAACCAGCTACTACGCCTGCTACCACTCCGGCTAAATAAGGTAACTGTCATAAAAAGCATAAAAAGGCTTCACCCGAAATACGGGTGAAGCTTTTTTCTTTGAGGGCCTCGAGGCAGCGTTATTCACAAAAGGTTTATAAACCATACTATACAGGCAATTTATACCTGCTGCTCGGTGAGGGCGCATGCAATACCATGGCCGTTAACTTAAGGGGAATTATAGCTTCGCAGGCGGTTTAAGCCCACCTAAATCCTCCCCGGTTGGGAGGACTTAAAAAAAATAAACGCGGGCGAAGCTAAAGTCTCCCCAACCGGGGGAGATTTAGAGGGGGCTACACA
>JAZJZL010000165.1:30602-32961 GCA_040389845.1 Bacteroidota bacterium | reverse complement strand
AGCTTACCGGCACCGGCGACTCGTCGGACGGGAACTCCGTAAATATTGATGAAGGCAGCTTAAAAGGAAATGATTTTACCTTTAAAATTACTAATTCCGATGGGGTTGTAATGCCGCACACCGGCAAATACTATCCGCAGGGAGATACGGTTAGTCTGAATATCGACTTTAACGGAAAGAGGTTTCATACAACCCTTAAACGCGACAAGTAGCAGCAATACAATACGGTTACACGCAAGATAAACACTGCTGGCCGTATCATATATAAAGCGAAAAACAGGGTATACTATGAAAAGAAAACTATCGATAACCGCTGCATTGATTTGCAGCTTTGCCATTTGCATGGCCGCTGTATTTGCCGACCTGAACGGTAAATGGTCGGGAAGCGCTGCTACGCCTGATGGGCAGGAAATTACCTTAACATAAAATATTAAGGTCGACGGAGATAAGCTTACCGGCACCGGCGAATCACAGGGAAATACAGTAAACATTGATGATGGCAGCTTAAAAGGCAATGATTTTACTTTTAAGGTCACCAATACAGAGGGAATTGTAATTCCACATAGCGGTAGATATTATCCGCAAGGCGATTCAATTAGTATGAATCTTGATTTTAACGGTATGAAGTTTCATACTACCCTGAAACGTGATACCAAATAAGCCAAACAATATTTCAAATAGCATATAAACAAGAACGCCCGGCCAATTGGCCGGGCGTCTTATTATTTTAATCGTTAATCAAAAGCTTGTTAAACGGTTGCAGCTTCTTTTTCTTTTACCAGTAAATCAGTATCCGGTTTCGAAACGTCAGTCAGTGCAACACGGCCGCGGTCTTTGCGTACAATGCGGCTGAATAAAGATATCTCCCTATCGAACAAAAACTTAAAGAAAAGTTTGGTCCATGACATGTGATAGTGCAGGGTATCGTAATACTCCGGCGCTGTTTTGCGTATTTCAGGAAGCTTGTTCCATGGAATAGACGGAAAATCGTGGTGCTCGTTATGGAAACCCACGTTAAAAGCAACCGTATTTAAGGGGCCGTAATAGCTGTACGTTTCCTGTTCCTCGCTGATAGAGAGGTAATGTTCCTGTATCCAGCGTCCGCCGAGCGGGTGTAGGCCAACAGAAAACATAAAGCTCAGGAATAAAAATGCTACAGCATGGAAGCCCATGAAATACCAGATTGCGGTAGTAAATGCTATCTGTATGGCAAAATTGGTGATTATCCAGCCATCAACCGGGGCAATTTCTTTTAACCTGGATACCCTGGTGATTTGAAATACCGGGAAAAACAACAGCCATAAAGCTTTTCCGAAAAAGGAGTTGTTTATCAGTTTTGCTTCCCAGCGATTGGGTAAGTCGGCGTCAAGCTCGTGTATACCCTGGAAAGCGTGGTGTTTAATGTGATATTTTTCGAAAGATATGGCGCTTGGGAATATCTGCGGAATGTTAGCAAACATTGATGCCCAGCGGTTGGCATTGGGTTTTTTAAATAATAGCTTGTGGGTACATTCGTGTATCATTACAAACAGGGCGTGGTCGGCAAATGCGCCTAGAAGGTATGCGGCCCCGAATACCCACCACCATGATTGATCGCGCAGGAACCATGCAAGTACAACCTGGAATGCCACCAGGCCCACAATAGCGAATATGGTCAGGGGATTTTTTCCAATGAGATTGCGCAGCTCCGGAAACTGCTTTAAAATTTTTTTTGTCCTGATACGATGAGGCTCAGACTCTTGCGAATAAACGAAATCGGTTTTTTTTATCATTTAGATTTTTTTAGGGGCATCAGGGGTAAAGATAATAATATGATGCTTAAATATAATTTTATTGTAAACTTTAATTCTTACGAAAGTACAATTTATCCTAGTAAAACTCAACTCAATCGTAAAATATTGTCATTAAAAGAAATATATTATCACTTATCTTTTGGTTAACAATGGCTTCTCCAGGTATTTATTATATTATTTAGTTTATGCTCAATGGGTTTTCTATAAATCATACTATTACAAAAATGAACGCCAAGTCTGTAGAAATTTTGAGATTGAATGATGGCATAGCATAAATATAAACCCGGACTAGCCTGCGATAATCCTTCAATCCTCAAATCATACGAATCTTAGTCCTTATTGTCCGCCGCCGTGCAACTAGTGTGCGGTATCGTACGTCTCGTAGTAGCAGGAAATTGCATAATTAATTGAATTTCAAACTGATGTACAGGTGGCATAATCTGTGCGGAATGCTGTTAGTCAACGTTTAAGCGTCATGGAAGAGCATACCTGGTCCCTTGTTGAGCTGTTTATCTCCGGAAAAGCAACCGAAGCTGAAGTAAGCGAACTTACCTACCTGTTAGGTA
>JAZJZL010000165.1:21565-30592 GCA_040389845.1 Bacteroidota bacterium | reverse complement strand
GTACGCATCCGCATTTGCTGAATGCCGTTAAGGAATTCCTGAATGAATACCGCGATGCCGACCCGCAGGTAACATCGGGCCAAAAACAAGCGCTGATAACCAGGGCCGAACGTATCAATGGTGAATTTATTTACCTGACGCGAATAGGTAAGGACGGCAGCCCGGTGCGTAAAACCAATGGCTATCATGTCTCCTTACCATACAAGCGCCCTAAAATAAATATTACCGCGAAAATCCGTAACGAAGGCCGGATATTGGCCCAACTGGTTAAAACCACATACCGGCAAATCAGCCGCAACCGGAGCATTTCTATAATCAATATCAGCGGACTTGCTATTGGCATGGCTGCCGCTATCCTTATATTTCTTTGGGTTGCCAATGAATTCAGCTACGACCAATTTCACGTAAGCCGCGACCGTATTTACCAGGTTTATAACCAGTTAAAGTTTAATGGCCAATTTGAGGCCGACGGGACAGTATCTTCCAGGCTGGCGCCGGCGTTAAAAGCAACCTACTCGCAGGTGGAGGAAGTCAACCGGCTTTCGGGAGTCGGCTCATTTGTATTAAAACGAGGCGACAAGCATTTCGAAAGTAAAGGAATATTAAGCGACCCAAGCTTTTTTAAATTTTTCAGCTACCCCTTTTTAAAAGGTGACCCTAATACAGCATTAACAGGGGTACATAAAATAGTCCTCACACAAAAAATGGCCGAAAAGCTGTTCGGCAATGAAGACCCGATAGGGAAGATCGTAAAGATAGACAGTACCGCCAATTTCACGGTTACGGGCGTGCTCAAACCGCTTCCAACCAATACCCAGTTTAATTTCGAGTATGTTGTCCCGCTGAATTATATGCGCGAAGTGCATTGGGAAAGGGATAATTGGAACGATGTGAGCATAAATACTTTTGTTATGCTCAAGCCGGGCATAAATCGCCAGGCAGCCGATAAGCTTTTCTGGAATGCATACCATGACCTGCACATTAAACGGGAAGCGAATATTATTATACAGCCTATGGCCGATTGGTGGCTTTATTCTAATTACGAGAATGGCAAATTTGTAGCCGGAAGATTGGTGATGGTCAGGTGGTTTGGGTTTATCGCTATCCTTATTATGCTGATTGCCTGCATCAATTATATGAATCTGGGTACCGCCAGGAGTGCAAAGCGTGCAAAGGAGGTTGGTATACGCAAGGTGGCGGGCGCAGGGCGCGGACTGCTCATCAAGCAATTCCTTGGCGAATCGGTGCTTACTGCAATGGCAGCAGGCGTATTGGCTATTGTGCTGGTACAGATTTGCATGCCGCAATTCAATAAAATGGTAGACAACCATCTTAGCGTACCTTATACCAGCCCTGTTTTCTGGCTGGCATTAGCGGGCTTTGTGTTTTTTACCGGTATAATTGCAGGTAGCTATCCCGCGCTCTATCTCTCCGCGTACCGGCCGGTAAAAGTATTAAAAGGTATTCTTAACTCCGCGGGTTCGCTTATCACGCCGCGCAGGGCGATGGTGGTTGTACAGTTTACGCTGGCTATAGCCTTTATAATATGCACGGTAGTTATTTACCGGCAGACTGACTTTGTGCTAAATCGCAGCAAAGGTTACGACTCAAAAAACCTCGCCTTTATGTATATTAAAGGTGATATGGGTAAAAACTACCAGGCCATTAAAAATGAGCTGGTAAAAAGCGGCGCCATTACCAGCCTTACGCGTACCAACTCGCCGGTAATCGACATCTGGACGGGGAATGACGGATACACCTGGGCAGGTAAAGGCCCAGCCGCTAACCTTAATTTTGGCGAGAATTTCACCGACCAGGATTTTACGCGTACCACGGGAATTTCGCTGCTGGAAGGCCGGGATATCGATATAAGCCGGTACCCTAACGACACCGCCGCTATACTGCTTAACGAATCTGCGGTGAAGAAAATAGGCTTTAAACACCCTGTAGGCCAATTAATGCGATTGGGAAAAAGCGAGCTGCATGTAGTTGGTGTGGTGAAGGACTTTGTGGCCGGCTGGGCCTACAGCGTGAATTTCCCGATGGTGATTCGCGGGACTCATAAACAATTCGGCGCTATGGACCTGCGGCTGAACAGTAACCGGCCGGTTGCTGATAACCTGGCAAAAATCAGCGCCATCGTCAGAAAATATAATCCCGACTATCCTTTTGTCTGCAGGTTTGCCGACGAAGCTTATGCATTCAGCCTGGAGGGCGACCAGAACTTTGGTACTATGGCCGCAGGTTTTGCCGGGTTAACCATTTTTATTTCGTGCATGGGCTTATTTGCGCTTGCCGCTTTCATGGCCGAAAACCGGGTAAAGGAAATCGGCATCCGCAAAGTGCTGGGCGCATCTGTAACCGCCATTACTACGCTATTGTCTAAAGATTTTGTGATGCTGGTGGCGTTGTCATTTTTAATCGCATCGCCTTTGGCATGGTGGCTGATGAATAAATGGCTTGAAAATTACCCGTTGCATGTGCATATCGGATATTGGGTGTTTATTCTAACCGGAGCTGCATCTTTATTTATTGCGTTGATTACGGTGGGATATCAATCACTAAAGGCGGCATTGCTTAACCCGATAAAAAATTTGAGAACGGAGTAAGAACGCTTGAATTCATACACCCTCCATATCACCCTGTATGACTTATTTTTCTTCGGAATGATATTCATCGGGTTGAATTTTGCCCTTTTGCTGGCATTTTCGAAAGGTGTAAACCGCGCCGCAAATCGTTTTCTTGCGCTGGCGTTGGTCGTAATGATCTTATGGATGATGCGGATATTGGCAATCGACGTTCATCTGCAAAGCTATTTACCCCGCTGGGATTGGATGTCGATGCAATTTTTATTGGCGCTTGGTCCGTTAATTTACTTTTATGTACTGAAAATAACACGGCCGGAGCATAAATTTTGCTGGAAAGATATTTTACACTTCAGTCCTTTGTTGCTTGAGCAGATAGTACTTGCGCTTGAGATTAAGGAAAGCAGTCTGACTGGCGTCGATACTTATTCCACACATATATTTATACAGATAAACCCTGTATTGCAGTTGCTCATCTTTATTTCGCTTATCACCTACCTGTATCACTCTCATAAGCTTATTGAAAACTTTTACAGGCGACTGCAGCCCGTCCTGATGGACCGCTCCCGTTTGGAGTTCCGCTGGCTGCGGCGCTTGTTAGCTGCTACAGCTTTGTTGTGGTTATTGTGGATTACTTATGTGGCTATAGATTATTTTGGCTACCGCGGCCAATCAGGTTTACACGCATATTATCCATTCTATATCTTTTTTGTAGCTATTATTATATGGACTGCTGCCGCGGCATTTTTAAAGCCACGGGCTGCTTTTTTGGCTCTGCCCACGCATGTTACAAAACCATCAATATCTATCGAATTGCGGCAGAAGGGAACTTGGTTGAAGAAAACAGTTGCCGAAAATACCTATTACCTTGACCCGGAGCTAAGCCTCAATTCACTCGCCGAAAAGCTTGGTTTGAGTGCGCACGAATTATCCCGGATTATCAATACTGCACTCAAAAAAAGCTTCAATGATTTTATAAATGAATACCGGGTGGCGGAGTTCATCAAAAGAATGCAGGATACTGCTTATGATGGAATAACGCTGTTGGGTATTGCATTTGATTCCGGGTTCAATTCAAAAAGCACTTTTAACCTCATTTTTAAAAAAATAACAGGCAAAACGCCGGCTGAGTACAAAGCCTACCCACAAAAAGAGTTCCTAACTTATAGTTTAGGACGACACCCACAGTATGCGGCGGTAATTTCGAACCAAAAATTAAACCACAATTTTATGTTCAGAAATTATCTTAAAGTCTCGCTTCGGTTTTTATTAAAGAACCGTTTTTTTAGCCTGATCAATATCGCCGGCCTTGCAACCGGGACGTTATGCTGCCTCTACATATTGTTTTATGTAATGAATCAGTACAGCTATGACAAACATCACCGGGATTCAAAAAATATTTACAGGGTAACCACTTCACTAGGGCATACCGGCGACATAGCCAAAAACATGGCTACTGCGTCACCGCCTATAGCACCCGCTTTGAAGAATGATTTTCCGGAGGTTGTGCAATATACCCGCGTAGTGCCTACGCTGGGCATTAAAGAACATTTAATCAGCTACAAAGAAAGTGCATTTTATGAGCGGGAAGCGATTATGGTCGATTCTACATTTTTTAAGATGTTTACCTATCATTTTACAAATGGTTCGCCTGAAAATGCATTAACCGAGACCAGCAGCATCGTATTAAAAAAGACCGTTGCCGATAAACTTTTTGGAACTACCGACCCTATCGGTAAAATTATTACTATGGATGATGGTGATGGAAAGAATATTTTTAAAGTAACCGGTGTAGTAGATGAAAGCGCCGGGAAATCCCAAATCCTTGCCAACATGTTCATCAGGCTGAACAAAAACGGTTACGGAGCAGGCATATTAGCTAACAACTCATGGGCCGGAAATAATTTTACAAACACTTTCGTGAAATTACGTCCTGATGCGAATGTGAACGCGCTGGAAAAAAAGCTGCCGGCATTTCTTAATAAATATGGTGCAGATCAGCTAAAGAGCTCGGGGATGAATAAAACGTTACACCTACAGCCGCTAACCTCTATCCACACCACTTCCGGCTACGAAGCGGAAGGCGGTAAGATTGTCAGCTCTTCTTTTCTGTGGCTGCTAATTTTAATAGCGATATTGATACAAGTTATTGCCTGTATCAATTTTATGAACCTTTCTACCGCAAGGGCTTCCAAACGGGCAAAAGAAGTGGGTGTAAGAAAAGTGATCGGCGCCGGAAAATACGACCTGGTTACTCAATTTTTAGGCGAATCTTTTTTGCTGTCTTTTATAGGGATTGTAATCGCCCTGCCATTGTTGATTATAGCGCTGCCTTATTTGAACCAAATTACCCAGGCCGACATCCGCCTATCGCTTTTTAACGATTATCGCTTATGGTTGGCACTGGGTGGATTGACTATTGTGACCGGCCTGGCAGCCGGGAGCTACCCTGCTTTTTATATGTCGGCCTTTATGGCCATTAAAGTGATTAAAGGGAATTTCACCAGCCATATCTCCACCCAGGTTTTGAGGCGTTCGTTGGTGGTATTCCAATTCGTAATATCTATTGTGCTGATAACCGGCGTTATCGTTATCTATAGCCAGTTAAATTATATTAAGAACCAGGATCTTGGATTTACAAAAGACCAGCAGATTATCCTGACTTTCCATACTGACGATACCCGGAAGAAAATGGAAGCGCTTGCCACCGATTTGCAGCAATTAGCCGAAGTAAGATCCATATCCAGGGCAAGCAATACTTTCGGTGCCGGTTCCTACTACGACTGGGGCGTTTATCTATCCGGAATGAATCCGGCAGATGCTGTTGATCAACAAAATCTTTTTACCGATGAGCGTTTTGTAAAAGCGATGGGTATAAAAATGATCGGCGGCAGAGCGTTAATGCAGGGCGACTCGGGCAAGGTTTTAATTAACGAGTCGCTGGCCAGGCGATTGCGTTTAGACCCTGGCAAAGCGATGGGAACTATGCTATTTTCTGAGGGTGACCGGAAATTCCAGGTAGCCGGTGTGGTAAAGGATTTTAACTACAAGTCTTTACATGATGTTATCGCCCCGTTTATGATAGTTTATGCACCGAAAGCTGGTGAGGTAAATAATTTGATTATAAATACAAACACCAAAAATTATAGCTCGTTTTTAGCATCGGTAGGGCAGGTATGGCACAAAGTGCTGCCGCAAACACCGTTCGACTACACCTTTATGAATGACCGGATGCAGAGCGCATACGAAAACGACATGGTACTATCGCGCATCATCAATTCTTTTACCATGGTAGCGATTTTAATTTCCTGCCTGGGATTGTTCGGGCTATCCGCCTTTAGCGCCGAACAGCGTAATAAAGAAATCGGTATAAGAAAAGTGCTGGGTGCAAGTGTGTCAGGTATAGTTGGGCTGCTGTCAAAAGATTTTATGCGGTTGGTTGTCATCGCTTTCCTGATTGCGGCGCCTGTGGCCTGGTGGGCAATGCACCAATGGTTGCAGGGCTTTGTTTACAAGGTCAGCTTGAGCTGGTGGATGTTTCTCTCGGCAGCAGCGGCGGCAATACTGATTGCTTTGCTCACTATTAGTTTCCAGGCGATAAAAGCCGCGATAGCTAACCCGGTGAGGAGCCTTCGCTCAGAATGAGCTATGGCTCCCGAAGGGAGCTTGAGGAGTGGGTAATTTGTATAGCTGAAACGTGAATAGCTGGAAAAACCGAAGAGATGAAAGGGATTTCTATTATAGCGATGGGTTTAAAACCCATCGCTATGAAAAAGCCGACCGAAAAATTTAAAAGCTTTTCTATAAAATGAGATTTGTAAATTTCTATTGATTAAACCGTTCCCGGATTGGAACATAAAGTTGAGTTATCCCGAGTGAATCCTTACGTTTTCCATATCAGCTTTTATGATGTCCTGTTTACGGGTGCCATTTTTATTGGGCTGAATTTTGCCCTTTTGCTGGCATTCGCAAAAAGCATCAACCGAGCTGCGAATCGTTTTCTTGCACTGGCGCTCATGGTAATGATTTTATGGATGATGCGGGTATTAGCTATCGATGTGCATCTGCAAAGCTATTTGCCCCGCTGGGATTGGCTGCCGATGCAGTTTTTGTTGGCGCTTGGTCCGCTCATTTATTTTTATGTGCTGAAAATAACAAGGCCGGAACATAAATTTCGCTGGAAGGATTTGCTGCATTTCAGCCCACTGATGCTTGAGCAAGGCACCCTGGTATTGGAGATTAGTGAAAGCAACCGGACCGGCGCGGAAACCTTTGCTATGTCAGCATTCCATTTGCTGAACCCTGTGTTGCAGTTGCTCATCTTTATTTCGCTCATCACTTATCTTTATAAATCTCATGAACTGATTGAAAATTTCTACCGGCGGTTGCAGCCCATCCTTATGGACTGCTCCCGTTTGGAGTTCCGCTGGCTGCGGCGTTTACTGGCGGCTACCGCGTTGTTGTGGGTATTGTGGATTGCTTATGCCGCTGTTGATTATTTCGGCTATCGCGGTCAGTCAGGTGTACATGTTTATTATCCTTTTTACATCTTTTTCGTGGCCATTATTATATGGACTGCTGCCGCTGCGTTTTTAAAACCACAGGCTGCTTTGCTGGTTCAGACTGCTCCGGTCATCAAACTATCGCCAACAAATGAGCTAAAGCAAAAAGGCGCCTGGCTGAAAAGAATGATTATTGAAAACCGCTATTACGAAGATCCGGAATTAAGCCTGGGCTCTCTTGCCGAAAAACTGGGTATCCATACGCATGAGTTGTCCCGCATCATTAATACCGTGCTCAACAAAAGCTTCAATGATTTTATTAATGACTATCGTATTGCCGAGGTAATAACGAAAATGCGAAATCCTGCTTATGACAGGCTAACCTTGCTGGGCATCGCATTTGACTGTGGATTTAATTCAAAAACTACCTTTAGCCGTGCTTTTAGGCGGATAACCGGGAAAACTCCGGGAGAATACAGTAGCGATCTGAAAAAAGAGGGTTCATCTTATAAGTTGAACCCCAACCACCGCCCGCTTGCGATAATTTCGGGCAGCGAAACCACTTCGTCGTGGTCTCATGGAAAATTAAATCGCATTTATATGTTCAGAAATTATTTAAAAATAGCATGGCGCAATATGCTGTACAACAAAGGTTACAGCGCGCTGAACATTGTTGGACTGGCTGCAGGAATGGCCGTGGCGCTCATTATCGGCTTGTGGGTGGTCGACCAATATTCTTATGATCGTTTCTTACCCAATTATAAGCAGGCGTACCAGGTTGAGATGAACTTCACCTCGCAGCACAACGGCACCACTACCCAAACTTCTATCGCCCTCCCGCTGGTTGAAGTCTTGAGGAAGGAAGTCCCGGGAGTGCAGTATGTGGCTGAAGCGGACAATGTCGGTAAGATGAACCACGACCTTTTAGTGGGTGATAAAAAATTATATCTCCAGGGAGGCGCCGTCGGGCCTGATTTCTTTAAAATACTTCAATATCCCTTTATTAAAGGCAATGCCAATTCAGCATTAAAGGATATCTATTCGATTGTCCTGACCGAATCGACGGCCAAAGCGTTGTTCGGTAATGCCGACGCGATGGGAAAAACGGTGCGTTTTGATAATGCGCAGGGCATGACCGTTACCGGTATCATCAGGGATATCCCCCAAAACGCTACGCTTCGTTTTAATTACTTAACGCCATTTGCTTATTCAGAAGCCACCCAAAGCTGGATTAAAGACGGGCGTACTAAATGGACTTACAATTCATTCAACGCTTTCGTGTCGCTGGCGCCGGGTGCAAGCTATGCGCAAATTGCGCCAAAGATTAAGGATATCGTCAATAAAAGAAGCCCGGAAATGCGGCCACTAAAACCCGCGTTGTTTATGCATCCGCTAGCGGACTGGCATTTATATAATGATTTCAAGAACGGTAAGGTAGCCGGCGGTTTTATAGAATATGTGCGGCTGTTCAGCATCATCGGCATGTTGGTATTGGTCATTGCCTGTATCAATTTCATGAACCTTTCCACCGCGCGGTCTGAAAAGCGGGCGAGGGAAGTGGGCGTACGGAAAGCGATCGGCTCGGGACGGATTGACCTGATTTACCAATTTTTGATGGAGTCCATCCTGATTACTTTTATATCGTTTTTATTGGGCTTGTTGTTTGTTCAGCTGGCGCTGCCATCATTTAATACCTTGACCGGTTCGTTAATCCATATTCCTTACGATAATTTGAGTTTCTGGTGCATTATGATTGCTTTTGTGCTGTTAACGGGTCTGGCCGCCGGAAGCAGGCCGGCATTCTACCTGTCGGCCTTTAATCCAGTTAGGGTACTGAAGGGGGCTATCCATGCCGGTAAGGCAGCCACGTTACCCCGGAAAATATTGGTGGTAATTCAGTTTACCTGTTCAGTGGCACTGATTATAAGTACCGTAATTGT
>JAZJZL010000165.1:17546-21555 GCA_040389845.1 Bacteroidota bacterium | reverse complement strand
CAGCAAATAGAATTCGTAAAAAAACGGCCGACCGGCTACAGTGCCGAAAGACTGGTAATGACAGACATGAATGGCGATCTTTATCAGCATTTCGAAGCCTTAAAAAATGAATTGTTATCCCTGGGATTGGTTGAAAGTGTGGCAACCTCCACATCACCGACAACAGCGGTTTACAGTCATTTTTCGCTGGAAAACTGGCCGGGTAAAAATGCAGGGGATGAAACTGTGAATATTGGTGCCATTTGGATATCTGACGACTATTTCAAGACGATGGGAATGACCTTAGCCGCCGGGCACAATTTCTCCGGCGATTGGAAAAGCGACACGCTGAATGTGATTGTAAACGAAGCCATGGTGAAGCGCATCGGGCTTAAGGATCCCGTTAATCAACTTATAAAGATCAATTTTAACAACAAGCCGGTAAGGATTATCGGCGTGGCCAAAGATGTATTGATGGAATCGCCCTACACTCCGGTAGCGCCGGCTGTTTTCGGTCATAACCCCTACGGGTTCGTCATCACCTATCGCCTGCCGAAAAATGCCGATACGCACACTGCGATAGAAAAGATCGGAAAGCTATTTGAAAGATATAACCCGGCTTACCCATATCAATATAAGTTTATCGACGAGGAGTACGCCAGCAAATTTAGCCTGGAAGTTTTGGTCGGGAAACTAGCGGGCATATTTGCCGGGCTGGCTATATTTATTTCGTGCCTGGGTTTGTTCGGCCTTGCCGCTTACGTTGCCGAACAGCGCACCAAAGAGATTGGCATCAGGAAAGTATTGGGTGCATCCATCGCCCAGGTTTGGATGATGCTGTCGCGCGATTTTGTGGTATTGGTAATTATCAGCTGCTTAATCGCTTCGCCGGTTGCGCTATACTTTTTAAGTGGCTGGCTTCAGAAATACGAATATCATATCGGCATAGGTGCGGGTGTATTTATCGTATCGGCGTTGTCAGCAATTATCATCACCCTTTTAACCGTTAGTTTCCAGGCTATAAAAGCGGCGCTGGCCAACCCGGTTAAAAGCCTGCGGAGCGAGTAGGCGGTATGCAGTTTTGGGGCATGAGCGACAGGTTCCCCTCTTGAGAGGGGCATTGTGTGTTAGCCCCCATGCGATAACCCCCATTGCATAATTAGCCCGCATTATCAATCGCAATAAAGAACTTAGGTCAATAAGCATGAGATCTGAGATTTAGTTGAAAGGCGCTCCGGGGTGAGATACGGGGCGCTTTTTTGTATAGCTCCTAATCGAGTTCTTCGATATCTGTCTTGACTCTTGGCTCTTGATTCTTGCCCAAAACCGTCCGCCCCATACGTTCGCTTTTATTACAAATCCTTGTAATATTAAAACGGTCAATTATTTGCATTTCAATACGTTGTATCTTTGGAACGTTGATTGCGCAAATAAATTGATTGAACACATATACTTTCCATATCAACTTTTATGACCTGGCATTCCTGGGAATGATATTTTTCGGGCTGGGTTTAGCATTGCAATTATGGTTCACTAAAAAAATTAATCGCGCCGCTAACAGGTTTCTTGCCCTGGCTTTAATAACTGTTGTTTTATGGATGATTTGGCTGTTGGGAGCCAATATGGGCTTGACTACTCATTTTCCCCGCCGGAGCTGGCTTCCACTGCGATATTTATTGGTGCTCGGGCCGCTCATCTATTTCTATATTTTAAAAATAACAAGGCCGGAATTTAAACTCAACAAGAAGGATTTATTGCATTTTAGTCCGTTGTTGCTGCAGCTGGGTCTGTGGGTACTAGCAAACATAGACTCTGCTAGTTATAATATTTCGATCTTTAGCGGGCTGACCCCGTTTTTACAATTATTCACATTCATCTCCATCGGCAGCTACCTGTATGCATCCAATAAACTGATAGAAGGCTTTTACGGGCTGATGAGGTTTAATGAGGCAAGCGACCGGTACCGCCACGAATTAAAATGGATACAGCGCCTGCTGGCCGGATTTGGTTTTTCGTGGCTTGTATGGATGTTTTACACGCTGGCGGATTACCTTTCAGGCCATAAGCTGCCGGCCGATGCCAGTTACCCGGTGTATTTGCTTGTGGCTATCATGATGATCTGGATGGCTGCATCTGCGTTGGCCAGACCAGATATCGGGGTTTTGGAGCCTGTTGCTCCATTTAAGCCACTACTGCCAGCAGACCTTAAACAAAAAGGGATATGGCTGAAAGAAGTAATGAAAGCGAACCTGTACTACCAGGACGCGGAGCTTACCCTGCGTTTGCTGGCGGAGACGCTGGGGATGCAGCCTAACGATTTGTCGCGTATCATTAACCAGGTGCTCAAAAAAAGCTTTAACGATTTTATTAATGAATACCGGGTGGCAGAGGTGATTGAAAAAATGCATGACCCCGAGTATGATAAGCTAACGCTTATCGGTATTGCGATGGATTCCGGGTTCAATTCTAAATCCTCATTCAACCGTATATTTAAGGATATGACCGGGAAAAGCCCGGCCGAATACAAAACATGGTTAAAAGAGCGCCCAAACTACACTTTGAGACCTTTTTCACGCACCGTTGCGATAATTTCGAATCACGAAACCAGACCGTTGTGGTCACTGGGGAAATTAAATCGCAACTATATGTTTAAAAATTATTTAAAGATTGCCTGGCGCAATTTGTTACGCCAAAGGCTTTTCAGCCTGATCAATATATCAGGTTTGGCGGTAGGATTATCCGTTTGTATGCTCATCATGATCTATGTAGCGCATGAGCACAGCTATGACCGCTTCCACAAAAATGCAGACAGGATAGTAAAACCTTACGGGCAGATAAAGATGAACGGTAACACATTTGGCATCGACCAGATGAGCTACGTGTCCGGGCCGATAATCAAACAATCGCTGCCGGTGGTAGCCGATTATATGCGCGTTACACATTACTTCACATCATCAACCCTTGTGAGTAACCCATCGCAGCCCGAACAAAAATTTGTCGAAAATAAATTGCTATTTGCCGATGCGGGCTTTTTCAATTTCTTTTCTTTCAAATTGTTATCAGGGCAGCCCGCACAGGTACTTTCCAAACCGTTTTCGGTGGTGATATCGAAGGACATGGCCAAAAAATATTTTGGTGATGAAAATCCGGTAGGAAAGACGCTTACTATCAAAACTGATAGCGCATACACTTACCAGGTAACCGGTGTTGCTGAAAATTGCCCCTCCAATTCGTCTATCGAATATAATTTCGTGGCATCCAATTCCGGGTTTGTAACCACCAAGGCAGCTAAAGACTACCTTGGTGAACAAAAATTGGGCGGCGGTACTTTTGATGTTTACCTGTTATTGAAGCATCGTTCTGATACTGCCGCATTGACAAGGGGCCTCCGAACACTCATGGTCAATAAAGATCACCAGGCAGAGGTTGTTTTTTCTCTTCTACCCATTGCAGACCAGCACCTGAAAAGATCGCGGGATGATGCTAACATAAAATATCTTACCATATTCCCCTTGGTTGCGTTATTGATATTGCTGCTTGCGCTCGTTAATTACATGAGCCTTTCAACCGCCAGGGCTACGTTACGGGCAAAGGAGATAGGCGTACGTAAAATATCCGGCGCCAGCCGTAAAAGTGTCGCGTTGCAGTTTTATATCGAATCGGCTCTTTTTGCAACTATATCTTTTGTGTTAGGTTACATTCTGTGTTATCTATTTAAGCCGGTATTTTTTAATGTGCTTCAACTTAAAATAGACGACTCATTTTTCTTTAGTCCCCCGGTACTGGCGCTGCTGGTCGGATTACTAGTGGTTATCATAGTAGTCTCGGGCAGCTATCCTTCCATAGTTTTGTCGGCCTTTAAACCTGTTGTTACGCTTAAAGGAAAAATGGGCAAACGATCAGGCGGGGTTATCATCCGGAAAATATTCACGATACTGCAATTCTCGATATCTGTCGCGCTGATTATTTGCGGAATTGTGATAGACCGGCAGCTGTATTTTTTCAGACATACAAATATTGGTGTAGATCG
>JAZJZL010000165.1:0-17536 GCA_040389845.1 Bacteroidota bacterium | reverse complement strand
ATCGTGATAACGTAGTGATGATACCGGTTAGCGGCACCTTCAAAAATTACCAATCCTTTAATCATGATATCAAGACGTTGGCAGGCGTGAGCGCCGTGTCGACATCGCGGTACAGTTTGTTCAGCTATATAGATATGTATGGGATAGCCGGTAAAACTAAGGACGAAACGGTAATGCTTTCTTCAATCGCTGTAGACCAGGATTTTTTTAAGCTGGTAGGGCTTAAATGGAAATATCCGCCGTTGACTCACGACAATTTAGCGGCCGGGCATAGGGTGGTGATCAATGAACTGGCCATTGAAAAGCTGCATTTACCGGCGAACCCGGTTGGTGAGCCTATTGGCACCGGTTCAAAGGATATTGTGGCCGGGGTTGTAAAGAACTTTAATTTTGGCTCGCTCGAAGACCCTATTCAGCCGCTCGGCCTTTGGGTGATGCCAGATACCGCTAAATTTTGGAAAACTCAGGGCGGATGCTTCCTTTTTGCAAAGGTAAAACCACGTACAAACCTGCCGACCTTGCTTGGGGCAATGCAAAAAGTATTTAAAAAGTATGACAGCGAAACGCCATTCGATTATTCATTTATGGATGATGCTTTTAATGCCCGGTATAAAGCTGAGGACAGGCTGGCCTCCATATTCAGCATTTTTACCATCATCACTATCATGCTGGCTGGAATGGGGTTATTCGGATTGGCAGCGTTTACCATAGAGCAACGTACTAAAGAGATTGGGATAAGAAAAGTGCTGGGCGCAAGTGTGTCGTCGATTAATAGCCTGCTTTCAAAAGATTTTTTAAAGCTGGTATTACTTTCTATTGTTATTGCTTCGCCTGCAGCGTGGTACGCGATGCATGGCTGGCTGCAGGGATTTGCTTACCGCATTAATGTACAATGGTGGATGTTTGCAGGTGCTGGGGCGCTTGCCGTTATCGTTGCGGTTATTACAATCAGCTATCATTCAATAAAAGCGGCAATAGTCAATCCGGTGGAGAGCCTTCGCTCTGAATGAGCTATGGCTTGTGCCGATGATTTGAGGTTTTAGCCGAAACACGCCGGCGGTGCGTTCTGTGTGAGACACTGAACGCATTTTATATGATAAAAAGCAGTAATTTTCTATTTGTTAACCCGTTCGAAATAAGTGAATCAATCTGCGTGAATCCATACGTTTTTCATATCAGCTTTTACGACGTGCTTTTTACAGGCGCGATATTCATCGGGCTGAATTTTGCGGTGTTGCTGGCATTTGTAAAAAGCGTAAACCATACCGCAAACAGGTTCCTGGCACTGGCATTGATTACGATGATTTTATGGATGATGCGGATATTGGCAATCGATGTTAACCTGCAAAGCTACCTGCCCCGCTGGGATTGGCTGCCGATGCAATTTTTACTGGCGCTTGGCCCGCTTATCTATTTTTATGTACTGAAAATAACCCAGCCGGAATATAAACTCCGCCGGAAGGATTTACTTCATTTTAGTCCCTTGCTGCTTGAACAGGCGGCGCTGGTGCTGGAGATGAGGGAAAGCGGTAGGACAGGGGCAGCTACCTATACCACGTTGGCTTTTCAGCAATTGAACCTGGTATTACAATTGCTCATCTTTATCTCGCTTATTATCTACCTGTACAAATCTCACAGGCTTATTGAAAATTTTTACCGGCGATTACAGCCTGTCCTGATGGACAGGTCCCGTTTGGAGTTCCGTTGGCTGCGGCGTTTAATGGCGGCTACTGCCCTGTTGTGGGTATTATGGATTGTTTATGCTGCCGTGGAATATTGGGGTTACCGCAATCAATCAGGCGTACATGGCTACTATCTTTTCTATATCTTCTTTGCCGTAATTATTATATGGACGGCGGTGGCTGCGTTCCTAAAACCCCAGGCCGCATTGTTAATCCAAACCGTTCCGGCAATCAAGCCTCCTCCTTCAAGTGAATTGAAGCAAAAAGCTCATTGGCTGAAAATGATGGTTAAAGAAAATCGCTATTACCAGGACCCGGAATTAAGCCTGAACTCACTTGCAGAAAAGCTTGACCTTACGCCACATGAACTGTCCCGGATTATTAATACCGTCCTTAAAAAAAGCTTTAATGATTTTATTAATGAATATCGTATCCAGGCCGTAATTCAGAAAATGCAGGATCCGGCCTGCGACCACATCACGCTGCTCGGCATTGCATTTGAATCAGGGTTTAACGCGCAAAGCAGCTTTAGCCGTATTTTTAAACAGCTAACCGGGAAAGCCCCGCTGGCATACAAAAATGAACTGAAAAAAGACTTCTCATTTTATAATTTGAGAAGTAACAGCCAGGTTGCGCCAATAATTTCGTACCGGCAAACCACTCATAAGTGGGCCGAACAGAAATTAAATCGCAACTATATGTTTAAGAATTATTTAAAGATTGCCTGGCGTAGTTTGTTAAGAAACAAAACGCAATCTTTTATCAATATAGCAGGTCTTTCAGTCGGCATGGCTGTCGCCATGCTTATCGGCTTGTGGATTTGGGACGAGGCCTCATACGACAAGTACCACCTGAATTATGACAGCATAGGCCAGGTAATGACCACGCAAACCTCCAATAGCCAAACCATCACTTTCGGGGTGACGGTTGCACCGCTTGGTAACGAACTGCGCAGCAAATACGGTAACTACTTTAAATTGACCGCACTTACCTCGGGCGGCACACACGTGTTGGCTGCAGGTGAGACAAAAATATCACAACAGGGCTTGTGGGCCGAACCCGATCTTCCGGCAATGTTGTCGCTGGTAATGGTTAAGGGCCACTACGGCGCGTTCAAAGATCCCACTTCCATGCTGCTCTCGGCGGCTACTGCCAATGCCCTGTTTGGAAATGGGGACCCAATAAACAAGACGGTGCGCATTGATAACAGTAAGGATATGAAGGTGATCGGTGTTTACCTGGACCTGCCCGATAATACGACATTAAGCGACACAAAATACCTGCTGCCCTGGGCAAATCCGGCAAACTTTTGGAATACGCAACAAACGAGGTGGGATAACCATGGCGTGCAGCTGTATGTACAACTGAATCCGAACGTGAATTTTGACAAAGTATCTGCCCAGGTCAAAAATATTACAACCCCCTATAACAAAAATATTAACGAAACGATACAGATTTTTCCGATGGCCCGGTGGCATTTATACAGTAACTTTCAAAATGGCAAATCAGTAGGAGGTCGTATCCAGTTTATTTGGCTATTTGGCATCATCGGCTCTTTTGTATTGTTGCTGGCCTGTATCAACTTCATGAACCTGAGCACTGCGCGCAGCGAAAAAAGGGCCCGGGAAGTAGGCATCCGCAAGGCCATTGGTTCTCTTCGCAGCCAGCTTATCGCGCAATTTCTGAGCGAATCAATGCTGGTGGTATTTTTGGCGCTTATATTAACCATCGTATTGGTATGGCTGGCTATTCCGTATTTTAATGAAATCGCGGTTAAGCAGGTGGCTTTACCTTTAGGAAATCCTGTATTCTGGCTGTTTACTTTAGGGTTTACCTGTTTTACCGGGTTGATGGCAGGCAGTTATCCCGCGTTTTATCTATCCGCATTTAAGCCGATTAAAGTTTTAAAGGGGGTTTTTAAAGTCGGCCGGTTAGCTGCGCTTCCGCGCAAGGTGCTGGTAGTAGTGCAATTTACGGTGTCGATAGTTTTAATAATCGGTACAATAACTGTGTTCAGGCAAATACAATACGCAAGCAATCGCCCGGTGGGCTATACGCGCGAGGGGTTAATTACGGTTGAAATGAATACGCCCGAAATCCGGGGGCATTATGAACCGATGAGAAACGACCTGATTGCCAGCGGGGCCGCACTCAATATGGCAGAATCCAGTAACGCTACAACCGAACTTAGTATAACCAACACCGGATTTGACTGGGCAGGAAAGCCCCCCGGTTTTGACCCATCGTTGGGACAGGTATTCGTGTCGCCTGATTTTGGCAAAACTATAGGATGGAAATTAATAGACGGGCGCGATTTTTCAAGGGCCATCCCCGCAGATACCGGTGCATTTATTCTGAACGAATCTGCCGTAAAGCTTGTCGGTATAAAAAACCCCATTGGCCAAACGATGCATTGGTTCGGCAAAAACCATGTTATAACCGGGATAGTAAAGGACATCGTCATGGAGTCGCCTTATGCACAAACAAGAGCCACCGTTTTTCAAATGAAACCCGATTGGGTTAACCGCATTACTGTTCGCATTAACCCAAAATTGCCAATGCAGGAGGCGCTAAGCAAAATTGCACCCGTATTTAAAAAATATAACCCCGGCAGCCCCTTCGAATACAAATTTAACGATGACGAATACGCCAAAAAGTTTTCGGATGAGCAAAAGGTCGGACGTTTAGCCAGGGTATTTGCGGTGCTGGCCGTTTTTATTTCGTGCCTTGGCTTATTTGGTATGGCATCGTTTGTGGCTGAGCAACGAACAAAAGAGATTGGCATCAGAAAAGTACTGGGCGCGACAGTCTTTAACCTGTGGCAATTGCTTTCAAAAGACTTTGTTGCGCTGGTCATCATTTCCATGCTGGTAGCGGCGCCGGTGGCTTATTATTTTATGCACAAGTGGCTGCAAGCGTATGACTATCGTGTGGGGATTAGCTGGTGGGTATTTATTGTCACGGCCCTCGCTGCTTTGCTCATTACCCTGGCGACGGTGAGTTACCAAAGTATTAAGGCGGCACTGCTAAACCCGGTAAGGAGTCTTCGCTCGGAATAATAGGGTGCAAATCAAATTGTCGCTTAAGCACGAAACGTTCCTATGGAACGTAAAGACACATTCTCAAATTTTCTACCTACGAAGTGCTCCGATGGAGCACGGAGAATTTTCGTCCCGTTAGGGCAATGTCATTAAGTTAAGCGGCGGCCTTCCCACAAACTGCATCGTCGCCTCACCCTGCCCTCTCCAAAGGAGAGGGTTCTAATAGCCCGCGCAGCTCAAGTCCTCTCTTTTGGAGAGGATTTAGGTGAGGCGAACCTCAAAGCTTTTCTTAACTTAATGACATTGCCCGGTAGGGACGGCTGGTCGGTAGAAAAAATAGACGACGTGGCTGTGTTCCGTTAGGAACACCTGGTGATATGCGACAACTTGATTTTCGCCCGAAAAATATAAGTGCTGATATTTGGTTATATTGGACCAGCGATGTGACCGCATAATTTGATTGAACACCTATAATCTCCATATTAACCTATACGACGTTGCTTTGTTAATGGCAACATTCACCGGGCTCATTTTTGCGCTGCAGCTATGGTTTGTTAAAAAGAAGAACCGGGCGGCTAACCGCTTCCTTGCCCCCGCGCTGTGTACCATGATTTTGTGGATAGCCGGGGAATTAGGAACCGATACCGGCGTGGGGGCTTATATCTCTATGCCAGGATGGCTGTCGCCTGGGTTTTCACTGGCGATAGGTCCTTTCCTTTTCTTTTATGTGCTTAAGATAACCCGGCCGGAATATAAATTACGTGCAAAGGATTTACTGCATTTCAGTCCTTTGTTGTTATTTGTATTCAAAAGCCATTGGGCGGGCATGGCTATCTACAATATGTTACCGGCAGTTATATCCATCAGTGTTTACCTATATCTATGTCACAGGTTGATAGAACGTTTTTACCGGCGGCAAAAATTCAATGGTGGCGACCGGCACCTTTACGAGCTGCGCTGGCTGCATATTTTAATTAAGCGTTTCGGTTTGTTATGGCTATTGTGGATACCCTACATGGCCGTTAGTTATTTTTATCTTCAGCATCGATTGAGCATAACAATCCTGTCTCCATTTTATTTACTTGCGGCAATAATGGTCGACTGGATTGGAGCGGCGGCTTTCTTAAAATCAGAAGAAGATGTCCAGGCGGAAATGCCTTCATTCCCAAAACCACAGCAACCGGCCGATCTGCGGCAAAAAGGTGCGTGGCTGAAAAGAGTGATGGCTGAAAACCGGTACTACCAGGACCCGGATTTAAGCCTGAACTCACTTGCTGAAAAGCTCGGTGTGCATACGCATGAGTTATCAAGGATAATTAATACGGTTTTCAAAAAAAGCTTTAATGATTTTATTAATGAATATCGCGTTAGGGACGTTGCCCAAAAAATGCAGGACCCCGCTTATGACCATATAACCCTGTTGGGCATTGCCTTTGCAGCCGGATTTAATTCCCGAACCTCATTTCACCGTACCTTTAAACAACTCACCGGGAAAACGCCGGCAGAGTATAAAACTGAACAGAAAAAAGAGATCCCAACTTATAAGCTGGGATTCAATTCACGAATTGCGCCGGTAATTTCGTACCAGCAAGCCACGCCAAAGTGGTTTGAGGAGAAATTAAACCAGATTTATATGTTCAGAAATTATTTTAAAATTGCATTCCGCGGGTTCTGGAGGCATAAGCTATTCACGCTTATAAATATCATCGGTTTATCCATCGGTATAAGTGCTTTCCTGGTGATTTATTTTATTGTTCACCACGATTTTGCCTTTGACAAGTTTCACAAAGATGGCAACCGGATTTACCGCGTTGTTATGAACATAACATTCCAGGGACGTATAAACTTTTCGAGTGGCGTACCCGGCCCATTGGCTGCGGCGATTAAAAGCCAGGCAACAGGAATAGCCGAAATTACGCCGTTATATGCACTGTCGCCTCATTTTGTCTATATCGATAAGGATAAAAATGCACAAAAGCGGTTTAAAGACCAGGACAGGATAATACTTAGCGATCAGCAATATTTTAAAATTTTTAATTACGTATGGCTTGCAGGGGCATCGCAGCACGCGCTTGATGCGCCAGGCCAGGTAGTATTAACATCCCAACAAGGCAGGCTTTATTTCCCGTCGTTATCCTATCGTGAAATGATCGGTAAAGTAGTTACCTATGACACGCTTAAGACAACTGTTAGCGGAATAGTTGAAACACCTACTGAAAATACCGACTTTGCCTTTCATGATTTTATCTCCATTACTACGTTCACAACTAACAAACGTCTTTCGGCCGATTTAAGGATAAACACCTGGGACCATATCTTTTCGGGATCGGAGGTTATGGTAAAGCTGACACCGGGCACCCCGGTAGCCGGAGTTATAAAACAGATCAATACCATCTTCAGCAAAAGTAATACGCAAGCCGCCGGAGGAAAAGCGTTTGCCGACAAAGAAGAACTGGCCTTGCAGCGATTGGACGATATTCACTTCAATTCCGACTACAATATTTTTGGTTTCTCATCACCAGCCAGCAGACCGACCCTTTACGGATTATTGGTTATCGGTATCTTTTTGTTGTTGCTGGCATGTATAAATTATGTGAATTTAACTACCGCCCAGGCGGCCCAAAGGGCAAAAGAAATTGGCATCCGGAAAACTTTGGGTAGCAGCCGGGCACAATTAGTAGTTCAGTTTTTAAGCGAAACATTTTTGATAACATTCTTTGCGGTTTGCATATCGGTGTTGCTTGCGCCTGTTATTTTAAAAATGTTTGCAGACTTTATATCTCCGGATATTCATGCGAATATTTTGCAGCCGGATGTCATAGTCTTCCTGCTGATTTTAACTGTCGCCATAAGTATTTTGTCGGGTTTTTATCCCGCATTGGTGTTATCGGGCTACAAACCCGTATCCGTGCTAAAAAATCAGCTGCATGACGATAGCAATAAAACACGAAACGCATGGCTTCGTAAGTCGCTTACGGTTTCGCAGTTTATTGTAGCTCAATTTTTTATAATGGCGACTGTTTTGGTAAGCAGGCAAATTTATTATGTATTACACAAAGACCTCGGGTTTAAAAAGGATGCCATACTGGTTATTAATACGCCCTGGCAAAATACTAAGGCCGGCAGCGACCAGGTATTGCTGAACGATTTCAGGCAGATGCCACAGGTTGCCCTGGTGAGTTTGGGTAATGACCCGCCTTCGTCTGACGTATATAACAGGATGCGGGGTACTTATACTGATGGAAAAAAACAAATAACTACAGATGAAGTAGTGTTTAAGTGTGCTGATGAAAACTACTTTAAAATATACCAGATAAAGTTGCTTGCGGGCAGATACATCGGCAAAGCCGATAGCGGGAGAGATATTATAATTAACAATACTTATGCTAAGATATTAGGATTCACTAATCCCCGCGATGCTTTAGGGAAGCAGTTGAACTGGCGCGGCGGTATAGGCCCAAATGTAAATATTGTTGGGGTAGTTGCCGATTTTAACCAGCGGTCGCTGCATTCGCCAATTTATCCATCAGTTATATTCCCGGGTAGCATAGGCACACCGCCAATAATGACATTCCATATTAGTTTGAAACCTGAAACCCCGGGCGGTAATGAATGGAAAACCGCAATTACAAATATGGGAAAGGCCTGGAAGAAGGTTTATCCGGACGATGATTTCGATTGCCATTTTTATGATGAAACGATAGCCAGATTTTACGACGAAGAGCAACACACATCAACCCTTCTTACCTGGGCAACAGGTTTCTCTATATTGATTAGCTGCCTCGGACTATTGGGCCTTGCTATTTACACCACTAACCATCGCACGAAAGAAATTGGCATCCGCAAGGTGTTTGGCGCAAGCGTTGCCCGAATAGTAACCCTGCTCTCAACCGAACTGATAGGACTTATATTGCTTGCTTTTATTATAGTAACTCCAATTGCATGGTACGCTGTAAGTATATGGATGGAAAATTTTGATGACCACGTAGCTATTAGCTGGTGGGTATTCGTTGCTGGCGGGGCAGGAATGCTGCTGACAGCATTATTTACGCTAAGCTTCCAAACCATTAAGGCAGCGACGGCTAACCCGGTAAGAAGTTTGAGAAATGAGTGAAACGGTCGTTCTCGTAAAATTACCGGCAGATGGTGCACTAATTAACATCTATTTATTTTATACCGCATAATTTTTTATACGTTAATAAGTTATAAGTTTGAAAAGGCAATAGATTTTAAGTCAAGCTTGAATACTTATAACCTCCATATTAACGCCTTCGATCCGGCTTTCCTTGGTGCCATATTTACCGGGCTCACCATTGCCGTTTTTTTATGGTTTGCCAAAAGAACAAGCCGGGCCGCAAATCGGTTCCTGGCCCTGGCATTAGTTACCGTCATGTTGGAGGTGGGCAGGCTGTTAGGGAACGACATCGGTTTGTCGGTTTATCTTCCATCCTGGAACTGGTTGCCGCTGCAATTTTCGCTGGCGACTGGTCCGCTTATCTATTTTTATGTGCTTAAAACTACCCGGCCGGAATTTAAATTTCGGCGGAAGGATTGGCTGCATTTTATTCCCCTTTTGCTGGAATTGTTTGTCCAGGTAACTTATGCTGCTTATAATACGCCGGTATTTCATCGGTTAATCCAACTATTACAATTGCCGGCATTTGTTTCGGTTGCTGCCTACCTGTACTTGTGCCATACATCGATAGAACATTTTTACGACCGGCAGAAATTTAGCGGGAATGACCGGCACCGTTATGAGCTGCGCTGGCTGCATAATTTAATCAAGCGCTTCGGTTTGTTGTGGCTGTTGTGGATACCATTTACTGCTATCGAATATTTTTATTATCATCATCATGAATTAGTTGCACATGTATATTATCCTTTGTCTTTGCTTTTAGCGGTGATGATAACCTGGATAACGGCCGCAGCCTTCCTAAAGTCGGAAAACGATGTGGAGGCAGCGATGCCTTCATTCCCAAAACCCCTGCAACCGGCAGACCTAAAGCAAAAAGGAATATGGTTAAAAAAAGCAGTTAAAGCCGGCTTTTATTACCAGGACCCTGAATTGAGTTTAAACTCGCTTGCCGAAAAGCTTGGCCTTAGTCCTCATGAATTATCACGTATCGTCAATACAATCCTCAAAAAAAGCTTTAACGATTTCATTAATGAATACCGCGTTGCCGACGTGATCAGGAAAATGCAGGACCCGGCTTATGACCGGCTTAATCATTTAGGCATTGCGTACGATTCCGGCTTTAACTCCAAAAGCGCGTTTCACCGGATATTTAAGGAGCATACCGGTAAAAGCCCGGCGGAATATAAGGCCGGTCTGAAAAAAGAATTCCCATCTTATAACTTAGGACAACATCCCCAAAGCGCAGCGGTAATTTCGTACCAGCAAACCACCCCGAAGTGGTTTGAGGAGAAATTAAACCGCATTTATATGTTCAGAAATTATTTAAGAAATGCGTGGCGCCACATTATGCGCCATAAAACCTATTCGGCCATAAATGTGATGGGGCTTGCCCTGGGTATTTGCGGCTGCCTGGTTATATACCTTGTCGCCAGTTTTGAGTTTAGTTTTGATACCTTTCACCCGGGTAGTGACCGTGTTTATTGCGTGGATATAAGCAACGCAAGTAACCCTGATCCAAGGCATGCCCATTGGAATACAATACCTGCACCGATGCCTGCTGCAATGCGGAATGACATAACTGGCCTGGAAAAGGTTGCAGCATTTACACACTACAGGCCGAAAGTGAAGATAAAAGCAGGTAACCGGGTGATAAAATCATTTGATCGGACGGAAGGAATAATTGCAGAGGCCGACTATTTTGATATATTACCTTATACCTGGTTGAGCGGCAGCAAAACAACATCGCTCGCAAACCCGATGACGGTCGTGCTGACGCAGAGTCGTGCAAGAACATATTTCGGCGATTTACGGCCTGATAAAATCATTGGCAAAACCGTTACCTATGATGATTCGCTTACCGTAACGGTAACCGGTATATTGAAGGATTGGGATAAAAATTCGGATTTCAATTTTTCTGATTTTATTTCGCATAGCACCATTGATAATAGCTTTTTAAAAAATCAGATTCCCCAGGGCAACTGGCACATACTTGACGGAGATAACCAGGTACTGATAAAATTACCCGCAAACGTTAACCCATCGCAAATAGATAAGCAATTCCCATCGTTCATAAAAAAATATATAGATGACGATCCCCATACCGGACTGCACGCACAGCTGCAGCCATTTGCCGGCATCCATTTTCACCGGGAATATGGTGGTCCGGGTAATAAAGCCGATTTGAGGATTTTATATATTTTATCGGCAGTAGCCATATTCATATTGATAATTGCGGCTATTAACTTCATCAATTTATCTACCGCGCAATCCATCCAACGCACCAAAGATATCGGCATACTTAAAGTACTGGGCAGTGGACGCGGCGGCATCCTTTTTCAATTTCTGACCGAAACGTTTATACTGGCTTTGCTGGCCGTAGTAATAGCTGTTATAGCCGTGCAGCCTTTGCTGAATATGTTTGCATCGGACATACCACCAGGCGTAGAATTTCATTTTGCAGATTACACAGCATGGATATTTTTGGCTGGTATCGCAATTTTTACTACCCTGCTTGCCGGTTTTTATCCGGCAAAGCTCCTGTCTGCATTTAAGCCGGTGGCCAGCCTGAAAGGTGAAACAAATAGCCGGACCGGCAATAAAAGCTACCTGCGTAAAAGTTTGATAGTTTTCCAGTTTACCATATCACTTTTATTTATAACCGGCAGCATAGTGGTTAATCAGCAAGTAAGCTACATGCAGAACATCGACCTGGGCGTTAAATCCGGCAATATCATTACCTTAAGAAGCCTGTTTCGCGACGAGACAGGAAAAATGAAAGTGCTTGCTGAAAAAATTAAACAATTGCCCGGCATTGAACAGGTTATAACAGAGGATGTGCCACCTATAGGATTCAGGCATGGATTGGATCCTATAAAACTGCCTGGGGGCAATTCTGAATTTATTAATTCGTTTACCTACGCGGGCAACGAAAATTTTGTGCCTTTTTACAGTATGAAAATAGTCGCCGGCCGTAATTTGCTGCATGCGGACAGCGCAACCGAGTACCTGATAAATGAAACTGCGGCGAAGGCGCTGGGGTTTACCAACCCGCAAAAGGCGGTTGGCAGACTTTTAAAATTTAGCCCGGCTGACAATAAGCCGTATCCGATTGCGGGTGTGGTGGCCGATTTTCACGAAAGCACGTTTTATGAACAAATCATGCCATGTATAATTGCCAATATAGCCGAAAGGCAAAAAGCCATAGCTCTGAAGCTTAGCCCCGCCGAATACCAAAAGGGTAATATCCCGATGCTGATAAACAACATTGCAAAAGAATGGAAAAAAGTTTACCCTGAAGAACCTTTTGAGTATAGTTTCCTGGGTGATTCTATTGCCAGGTTATACGAAAATGAACAGCGCACCAAATGGCTAATGAGCACAGCAACGTTCATAACCATCTTTATTTCGTGCATGGGCTTGTTCGGTTTAGCAATGTTTACTACCCAGCGAAGGACCAAAGAGATCAGCATCCGGAAAGTACTGGGTGCAAGTGTTGCCAATATCCTGACCATGCTGAATAGGGAAGTAGTGGTACTGATAGCTGTTTCATTGCTGATATCCTCGCCTATAGCCTGGATTTTTATTCATAAATGGCTGCAGAATTTTGCTTATCATACTAACCTTAGCTTTTGGGTATTTGTATTGGCGGGTGTAGGTGCTATATTAATTGCCTTGGTTACGATCAGTTTTCAAACAATCAAATCAGCCGCGGCAAATCCGGTGAAGGGGTTGAGGAATGAATAAATATTCGCCGGTGCAATCAAACCGTCGCTTTAATTTTTTGCCTAAAGCCCTTGTCCTATTCTTATATTCCGTTGGTTAAAACCGACGGCAATAATTCCTACTGCCCTATATTTAATTGCCGTCGGTTTTAACCGATGGAGGGGAGAATAACAAAGTAGGGCTTTAGCCAAATTCCATCATGCTAAATATAATTGAGAAGTAATGACAAAAGTGTTTTAGCAACAACTTGATTTGCACCCCAGCTTGAACTGGCGGGTTTTTTATGTTATTTTTATGGATTAATAATTTATAAGCCCGGAACAACGTTCGGGCTTAAATATTTCAATTGAACAGGTATACCTTCCATATAAATATCTACGATCTTGCCTTGACGGGTACGATATTCACCGGGCTCACTATTGCCGTTTTTTTATGGTTTGCCAAAAGAACAAACCGGGCGGCAAACCGGTTCCTGGCCCTGGCATTAATTACCACCATTTTAGAGGTGGGCAGGCTATTAGGGAACGACATCGGGGTGCCGGCGTATATTCCCGGCTGGAGTTGGTTGCCGTTGCAATTTTCGCTGGCGACTGGTCCCCTGTTCTATTTTTATGTATTGAAGACCACCTGGCCGGAATTTAAATTGCGGTTGAAAGATTTGCTGCATTTTAGTCCCTTGCTGCTGGAATTGGCCATCCAGGTAACCGGCGCTGCTTATAATACCCCGGTCTTTCATCGGTTGGTACTTCTATTACAGCTGGCGGCATTTGTTTCGGTTGCTGCCTACCTGTACTTGTGCCATATATCGATAGAAAATTTTTACAACCGGCAGAAATTCAGCGGGAACGACCGGCACCGTTATGAGTTACGCTGGCTCCATATTTTAATTAAGAGCTTCGGTTTGTTGTGGCTATTGTGGATACCTGTTACAACTGCCGATTATTTTTACTTTCATCATCGGTTTGGGATACAGGTTTATTATCCCTTGTATATGCTCTTACCGGTAATGACCACCTGGGTAGCGGCCACCATCTTTATAAAACCTGAGAATGGTGCGGCAGAGATGCTTTCATTCCCAAAACCACAGCAGCCGGCAGACCTAAAGCAAAAAAGCACCTGGCTAAAGAAAGTTGTTAAAGCTGGTCTGTACTACCAGGACCCGGAACTCAGCTTAAGCTCGCTTGCCGAAAAGCTTGGCCTTACTACCCATGAATTATCCCGCATCATCAATACTATCCTCAAAAAAAGCTTTAACGATTTTATTAACGAATACCGTGTTGCTGAGGTAGTGAGAAAAATGCAGGATGCGGCTTATGATCACCTCACGCTGCTCGGCATCGCGTATGATTCGGGCTTCAACTCACCGAGCACATTTCACCGCGCATTTAAAGAAGTGACGGGCAAAACTCCTGCGGAATATAAAAAAGAAGTGTCATCTTATAATTTGACATATAGCACTCAATCTGCGACTGTAATTTCGAACCATAAATCCACCCCGGTGTGGATTGAGGAGAAATTAAACCGCAGCTATATGTTCAGAAATTATTTAAGAAATGCCTGGCGCCACATTATGCGCCATAAAACCTACTCGGCCATTAATGTTTTGGGGCTTGCGCTGGGTATTTGCGGATGCCTGGTTATTTACCTGGTGGCCAGTTTCGAGTTCAGCTTCGATACCTTTCATCCGGATAAGGAACGCATTTATTGTGTGGATATAAGTTCGGCCGGCGGTATGGCCCCGGGCCCTTTGCATTGGAACTGTGTGCCCGGCACTATGCCCGATGCGATGCGCAGCGACATGACGGGGCTGGAAACGGTGGCGGCTTTTCACATCTATAGGCCGAAAGTGGCAATAAAAGCGGGCAACGACGTTGTTAAGGCATTCGATGAGGCAGCGGCGATAATTGCCCAACCCGATTATTTCGACATATTGCCGTACAAATGGCTAAGTGGCAGCAAAAAAACGGCACTTGCTAACCCTATGGCGGTAGTGCTTACGCAAAGCCGTGCGCAAACATATTTCGGCAACCTGCCTCCCGACCAGATGATAGGCAGAACTGTTACCTACGACGATTCGCTTATGGTAACGGTTACCGGCATTGTACGGGACTGGAATAAAAACTCCGATTTTAATTTTTCGGATTTTATATCATTCAGCACCATTAAAAACCGCCGTGTCATGCCGAATGCAATTGACAATAGCAGCCAGGTGCTGGTAAAGTTACCGGCAAGCGTTAATCCTTCACAAATAAACGCGCAATTTCCGGCGTTTGTAAAAAAACATGTCTTCCCCCTTCTTCCGAAAACGACCGCACGGCTCCAACCACTTACCGGTATTCATTTTCACAAGGAATATGGTGGACGCGGGGATAAAGCCGATTTGAGGGTGCTGTATATTCTTTCGGCAGTGGCCGTATTTATATTACTTATCGCAGCCATCAATTTCATTAACCTGTCTACCGCGCAATCCATACAACGCACCAGGGACATAGGTATCCTGAAAGTATTGGGCAGCGGGCGCGGTGGCATTCTTATCCAATTTTTAACCGAAACATTTATCCTGGCTTTACTGGCTGTGGCTATAGCCGTCATTGCTATCAGGCCTTTACTGGGTTCGTTTGCCGAATACATTCCCGCGGGCGTAAAATTCAATTTTACAGATTATACTGCCTGGATATTTTTGCTCGGTATTGCAATTTTTACCACGCTGCTTGCCGGCTTATACCCGGCCATGGTGCTGTCGGCATTTAGGGCTGTAGCCAGCCTGAAGGGCGAAACAGGCAGCAAAACGGGGAATAAAGGCTATCTGCGTAAAAGCCTCATTGTTTTCCAGTTTACCATATCGCTTATTTTCATTACCGGTACTATAATGGTTAATCAGCAGGTAAACTATATGCAAAACGTCGACCTCGGGATTAAAACCACTAATATCATTACGTTAAGAAGCCTGTTTAACAAGGCCGGGAAAGCAAAAGTGATTGCCGAAAAAATAAAGCAAATGCCCGGTATTGAGCAGGTTATAAGGCAGGTTACCCCGCCGATGGGCAACAGCCACATGACAGACGACATACAGTTACAAGGGAGTAATGGGCAGAAAATCCAGGCATACACTTATTCGGGTAACGAGGACCTGGTGCCATTTTACCACATGAAGATAGTAGCAGGCCGTAATTTATTACATACCGACAGCGTAACGGAATACCTTATAAATGTTACTGCAGCAAGGGCAATGGGATTTACCGATCCGCAAAAGGCCATCGGCCGGCTTTTAAATACCACTGCGCGGGATAAAGCTTACCCCATAGTGGGCGTAGTAGCCGATTTTTGCGAAAGCTCGCTTTACGAACAGGTTTTGCCATGTACCATATCAAATGACCCCGATATACAATGGGCAATAGCATTAAAGCTGGCGCCTGCCGGAAACCAAAAGGGTAATGTTCCGGCACTGGTAGACAATATTGCAAAAGAGTGGAAACAGATTGTTCCCAAGGATGCCTTTGATTATTCCTTCCTTGGCGATTCCTTTTCAAAAATGTACGAAAACGAAAAACGCACTAAGTGGCTGATGCAAACTGCAACGCTTATCACCATCTTTATTTCGTGCATGGGCCTATTCGGCCTGGCGATGTTTAACACGCAGCGAAGGACAAAGGAAATCAGCATCAGGAAAGTGCTGGGCGCTACGGTACCCAATATATTAAACCTGCTTAACCGGGAAGTGGTTGTATTGATAGCCATTTCATTGCTGATATCATCGCCCATTGCCTGGATACTGATTCATAAATGGCTGCGGAGCTTTGCCTACCATGCCAACCTGGGCTTATGGGTATTTATAGCAGCCGGTGCAGGCGCGATGCTGATAGCATTGATAACGATAAGTTTTCAAACGCTTAGGTCGGCTGCTGCAAATCCGGTGAAGGGGTTGAGAAATGAGTGAGGTGGATTTTTGACCGTAGTCTCCGCCGGTTCAAGCGTCCCATGGTTGTGCAACAGCCACGTACCGCTTGAACCGGCGGGTTCCCTTTGCTTTATAACGTTATCGTAAGCTGGATATTGAACCAGCGAGGAACGGAAAATAAATCTAGTTATCGTAATATCCAAATATTGCCCCTTTAAAAAACACCCATATTGCGACGTACACAGAAATTATATACACATAACGATTAAGAAACATATAACCCCGTATTTTTTTGGCTTTGTAATGAATAACGAATTTAGAATCAGATGCAAAATAATTAACCCGATCTGAAGCATCCTGGTGTCGGCAGTGTGATCGCCTGTGTCAGCCCAGCCCAGTTGGAAACTTATTAAAATGCAACAGGCGGTCGTCAATCCAGTTAGCAGTGTATTTATAAATAAGAAATTTAAATACTGAACGCTTTTTTTCTTATCACTATCTCTATTTTGCTTTCGTGATGCTTCGTCACGCTGGAATTCAACCCAATCAGAAGCTCCCTCGGGAGCCGTGCTCCTACGCTGAAGCTTCGGCGCAAGCTCATTCTGAGCGAAGGCTCCTGACCGGATTCGCCGATGCTGCTTTTACAGATTGAAAGCTAACCGTAGCCAATGCTATCAAAATAGATATAGCTCCGGCAAGGCCAAACACCCAGCCGTGAATAGCAATACGGTACGCAAAAGTTTGGAGCCAGGCTTGCATCAGCAGCCAGGCGATTGGTGAAGCTATTACAAAGGAAAGTATCACCAATATCAAAAATTCGCGGGAAAGCATGCCGGTAATATTGGCGATGCTGGCGCCAAGCACCTTGCGAATACCGATCTCTTTGGTGCGCTGAACGGTAATGAGGGAGATAAGCCCTAATAAACCTATCGAACTGATTACGATAGCCATAACGGCTGCGCACCAGATGAGCTTTTGCTGCAGATCCTGCGCTTTGTACAGGCCGGCTATCTCGTCGTCGACAAACTGGT
This sequence comes from Bacteroidota bacterium, assembly GCA_040389845.1. Classification (GTDB taxonomy): domain Bacteria; phylum Bacteroidota; class Bacteroidia; order Sphingobacteriales; family Sphingobacteriaceae; genus Mucilaginibacter. The sequence goes on along the minus strand of JAZJZL010000165.1, from coordinate 26 downwards.
AGCTGAAAACCTGGTCGGGCAGAATG
>JAZJZL010000164.1:2154-12643 GCA_040389845.1 Bacteroidota bacterium | reverse complement strand
ACTGAAAAGCTGATTTGGAGCTTAAGTTCTGTTTAGCCTGCATAACACACGCCCCAAACAAAGCAGCGCCCGGACATGTCCGGGCGCTGCTTTGTTACAATATATGCCGTGCATCACTTAGGCGGCTTGCTGCTCACCTCCACTATATATCCGCCACTCTTCAGGTCATCAATATTTACGGGCATTTCAAATTGGATACCGAGGCCGGGCTCGTTAAACCAGGGAATAATTCCACCTTGTTTGATGTTAGCGATGGCTTTTACGATACGATAAAGGCGATAAGGCGATTTAAGTGTGCTTTGTGGTAAGGCGCGTTTGGCAAATGGTACGCCCTTAAAGCAAACAAATTTCCCCCTGTCGTGAAAGGTACTGTCGTGCGTTGTGCTATCCACTACATAATAACCGCCGTAACGGTCTATCAACTTACCGGAATCGAGCTGAACAATTTTTAAGGATATGGCGCCGGAGTTAGGCGGCCAGCCGCCGTTAAGGCTATCGGCGGTAAATAGCTGTTCGAGCGCGGCCCATTTTTCTTTTTTCCAAAGGTTCCAGGATGAGTCGAGCAATCGTTTTTTTGTACTGTCGGAAAAGGCTTTTACAGATTGTTTAAATACTTCGAAGCTGACGCCGCGCACAAGGAATTCATTTTTTTGCAACTGCGAAGTTTGTGCCTGTACCAGCACCGGCAGCAGCAGAAGTGTGAACGCTAATAGTCTGAATGTTTTCATGTGGTAAGGTGTTGGGTTAAATCGATATAAAAATAACAGCAAAAAGACTTACTTCATAGCAATTCTGAATATTTATTTGCGATGCCGCGTTATTACAAATGCAACATATTTGCATTTAATTAAAAATGTTTGTATCTTGGCTATCGTACCTTATTATCCCTGGCAATTATGCAGCTGGCAAAATCAATCTTAATTTATACCTTGTTTTTTGTTACCACATTCGTCGGCGGCAATCATCAGAACGCGTCATCAGCGATCAATCCCAAAGCTGATTATAACGAGTTCAAAAAGACTGTAAGTACCGGTAAAGGCCTGTTGATTAACCATCCCGCAAAAGACATTCGCAATTACCTTTTCAAGCTGGTGGATGAGGATATTTATAGCTATTGGAACGGTACTCCGTGGGAATTTCATGGGGCTACACGGCAGCCCAAAACAGGAAGCATTGCCTGCGGATATTTTGTAACCAATACTTTAACCGACCTCGGCTTCAAGATTGACCGCGTCGGGCTTGCGGAAGGGATTTCCGGAACCATGATCAGGAAGCTATGTGTCAGGATTGAATCATTCAACAGTCTTAGTAAATTAAACAGCTACCTGGACGGGCAGCCCGTTAACTCCGTTTTCATTATCGGCCTTGATTTTCATACCGGCTATGTTATTAAAACCGCCACCAATTCTTATTTCTTTCATTCTACCTATCTAAAAAGCGCCGGAGTGGTAAAGGAAAAAATAAATGAATCGGCGGCGCTAACCCACAATAAATTCTTCATGATCGGCAGTTTAACAGCAAATAATAACCTGTTACGAAAATGGGTTACCGGTAAGGCGATAATTTGAGGTTAGGGAGATTTTGATTCATTATTTTTGACGAAATCCGCTATCTTTAATCATTAAACCTGCAATATGATATATAAGTACGGCTTGTTTTTATCAGCCGCCATTGCTGCGCTATTTGCCTTTAAGCTACCGGCAAAAGGTGTATTAAGCTTTAAAACTTCCGCCGGCCATACTGTGAAAGTAACCCACGCGCAGATCTTTTACGATAACAGGGTTATATTCAAAATGAAATATGATGACGACATCCTTTATGAAAGTAAGTCGAACCAGGTACTGGAGGATCATGGCATTGTTTTCCTGTTTATTGCAAAGGACGGCCGGCCGAACCTGGATATGTTTGACGTTTTCTCAATCACACCCACTAAGGCGGTTTTGGTAGCCAACGCTATGCTTTCTCCAATAAAAGATTACGATGACGACGGCTACCTGGAGTTTGGCGGGCGCGACCTGACCGAAGGATATTCTAACCCCGATTCGATGTACTATGTGCCGACTGCCTGGTACGAGATACGGAATGGCAAGATTCAGCCAGACAGGTCATTGACCAGGCGTGAGGATATAAAAATTAATGGTTTATATCTACCACCGGGCAAACAATTGAACGAAGATGGCAGTTGTTGCAAGGTTGTGCCCGTACCGCTTTGGAAACGCAAAAAGAAACCTGTAATTCCTCCTCACACCGTAACTGACGGAAAGCCTTTTATGGCTTATGATACCATAAGCGTATTTGCGGCCAACAGCGTTTTATCGCACACGGCAGACATAAATTATGTTGTGCATAATGCCAAAGGGAAGTGGTTTTTCTACGCCGATAAGAAAACAAGTGACAGCGAGCCCATTACGTCGATGAAAAAAACGACTTTGGGCACGGTCTTAAAATTTGATCAGTCGGTACTGTTACTTGCGAACCTTCCGATTGACCATTTTGCCGACCGCTCAGCCAAAGACGTGCCATGGCTTATGGATACAATGGCAAACAGGTTTTTACATAGGTAGCACATTGCGGTAAGAGCCGTTATTTTGCAATTATGGTACGAAAACAACCAATTCAAAGCCTGCCATTTGCATTCCGGGCTTTACTCTTTTATCCTTACATTTACCATGAAACTAATTAATTAAACGCTATGAAAGCCCGTTTTGTTGAACAGGCCACGGATATGTGGAAATCGGACTTATCCGAAGAAAGTATGATTTTTAGTCTTAAGGACGCGGGTGCCGACCCGAACGAGATTGACGGTATTATAGCGGCCGGCTATGCTGAATACGTGGCTCAGCGAACAGTAATCAATAAAACCTGCTTTTACGTTGCATTGGGATTGCTGATCGTTACTATCATCGTATTTATCGCGGTGCTGCCGGGCAATAATATGATAGTAGGAAAAATCCCCTTATACTCAATTTTGGGTACTGTGCTTACCTGCCTGTTTGCTTTTTATACATTCGCTTACCGCAATACCTGGAAATCGCCCTTTATCGAGAAACGCCCCAAGCCGAAAATCTTTCATTTTTTTTTAGTGACGTTGATTTTACCCGGGATAGTTGTGTACTGGATTTTTTCGGCGCGGTTTTCCTGGGCGCAGGAAAGCGTATTAAAAGGCACGCAGGTGGAGGCAATAGCACATGTTTTGAACGGGCGCACTACGGGCATTAAGCAGCTGCTTCGCGGCGGCGCAATAACCCATACATCGGTAACCGTGGGGTTTGTGACAGAGAAAGGCGACTCGGTTGTGGTAACCAAGGAGATACCGGAATCGCGGCTTAGAGATTTTTATAAGGGACAGGAACTGCATATTATCTATTCTAAAGAAAATCCGCAGAATATAGATTTGCTTACCGACGATGAAACTGTACGCAACCTCCGCAAAACCGAGCAAAGGCCGCTGTTTATCACCGATCTGCTCCGGTTGTCGGCCCTTAAGCCGGACCAATTGTCGGCCGAATTGAACAGGATTAGCTATGGGTGGGATTTCAACGCGGCCAAAGGTATTTATGTAAATGAGCATTTTAAGAACGCGATTGGTTTTATCGGCAGTAAGCTCGCATTTATTTGTGAGCAGGAAGACAGGTTTGCAATTATTGACTCGCTAAAGGCAAAAGGATTTCAGAAAGTAAGCACGGATGATTCTACCGATATACTTCACACGGGGCCGTTCACTTTTGAGAATGCACAATACCGCGTGGATCTGCGTGTGGAGTTCATCCATCCGGGAGTTGATGGAGATGGGCCGGAGGTTGTGATGGTGACGAAGAAATAGTTTGTTGTTAAGATACAATAGGAGTTTAGCAGCTTTCGCAAGCGTCCCGCTTGTTGGAGCGGGATTAATCAGCTCATCGTCCCCTTCCGTCACGTGAATGCCTTTTCTTTATTACATCCGGCAAACAATCCGCATTTGGGCTATTGCTACCTTTGCCGCACATGCTTACAACATCTGCTATAACAACATTACAGCTCAAAAATCAGCGGATTTCTACCATATTGGCGTTCGCTTTATTGCCGCTGTCGGGCTTTGCTACAGACATTTATATTCCTTCGCTACCCAATATGGGCGCCGATATGAACATTAGCAGCATACAGGTGCAGCTAACGCTCACGCTGTTCCTGATCAGCTATGGCGTTTCACAATTGTTTCTGGGCAGTGTTTTAGATTCGTACGGCCGGTACAAGTTCAGTATGACTGCGTTGCTGGTGTTCATACTGGCAAGCGTAGTTATTGCCGTTACCCATAATATCTATGTAATTTATGCCATGCGAATTGTGCACGGTATTACCGTGGCTATGATAGTGATAGCTAAACGCGCTTATTTTGTGGATGTATATGAAGGCGCACAGTTAAAACATTATCTCAGCATGTTTACTATTATCTGGTCTGCCGGGCCGATTGTGGCTCCCTTCCTGGGCGGCTATTTTCAACATGCGTTTGGCTGGCAGTCCAACTTTTATTTCCTGGCGGCGATGGCATCGGTTATAGCCGTACTGGAGCTTGTGTATAGCGGCGAGACTATCCGCCACCGCACAGAATTCCGCCTGAAAAAAATAGCCGCAATTTATGCCGAAATGATTAAAGCAACCACGTTCAGCCTTGGTATACTCATGCTCACCTTTGCCTACTCGATGGTGATTATGTATAACATGACCGGGCCGTTTATTATAGAACATCACTTTAATTTTACGCCGGTTGTTGCGGGCTATTGCTCGCTTATTTTGGGATTGGCCTGGATGGCGGGCGGCTTTATTGGTAAAGCACTAATTAACCGGCCATTTTTTGGTAAGCTGGTGGTTAATATTTTACTGCAGCTGGTGGTGGTAGTTTTAATGATTGTTACCGCAGAGTTTGTAAACAATGTTTATGTAATGGTATTTTTTGCTTTTGTAATTCATGTAGGCGCCGGCTTTACCTACAATAATTACTTTACCTACTGTTTAAGCCGCTTCCCTAAAAACGCGGCAATGTCGGGCGGGTTTACGGGCGGCATGGTGTATGTGCTGCTCTCGCTGCTTACGTATGTGGTAGTAGCCGTTATTCCCGGTAAAGATCAGCTTAACCTGAGTTTTAGCTATCTGGTGTTTATATTGTTATCGGTGGTGGTGATGCTGGTGTTATTCAGGATAAACAGGAAACCCGGATTGGCAATAACAGACTAAACCGGCGATCGATTCGAGCTACAGAAGAAAAAGCTTTATGGTTAAAGGCTATTTACTTTCGTTATCGGGGCACTTGAACTGCGGAAATCATTGCCGTTGATTTGAATTTTAGATATCCAGCTGCAAGATATCCATAGTTATGACCATCAGCACCGGCTTAAACTCCAGAAATAACTCCTTTTGCATTATCAACCGCCATCTATAACTCTTCACCCTTTTCTCCAATATATAATACACCCCCTATTTATAAGGTGATATTACGCACTACACTTGCGTACCAACACGCTTGTTTACAGCTTATTATCTACATAGTTTCGTTTAGTATTATCTATTGCTACCGCCTATAATTTAAACATGCCTGTTGGCCAAACCAACTGGCGCTGGTGCCATAAATGCCAGGGCATGTACTTTGGCGGCAGCGCTACACAGGGCGTTTGTCCGGCCGGTGGTCAGCATGACCATACCGGCAGCGGCAATTACGACCTGGTGCATGACTGGGCGGCGGCTCCGGGACAAAGCAACTGGAAATGGTGCAACAAGTGCCAGGGCCTGCATTTTGGCGGGTCGCCGGGTGTATGCCCCGCCGGCGGAGCGCATAGCACTGCGGGCAGCGGCGACTATAAGCTGATTATGAATGCATGGGGAACACCCGCACAAACAAACTGGCTATGGTGCAATAAATGCCAGGGCCTGCATTATGGCGGTTCGCCCGGCGTATGCCCGGCCGGAGGTACGCATAATACTGCCGGCAGTGGGGATTATAGTGTGGCTTACACCTAAAAATTTATTTATTATGATAAGAGGGCGCTCCTGGGAAGAGCGCCTTTTTTATTGGTAGGGTTCTGCCCTATCCTGCAGCCCGTTCAAGTGCTGGTTATTATAAGCATTCTGCAACGCGGATGGATAGCTCCATTGCTATTAACGATGTAGCGGCGCTAAGCCGGAAAGTCGACTGAAGATTATTTAAGCTATGTTGACGAGACACTTGAACCGGCGGGTGGATCTAAAGGATTAGATATTGCCAATCCAACACCAATTTTGTTTGGGTATCGAATTATTGCTGGTTGTATTTTAACGACCATTTCACCATCTCCGTAATCACCGGTTCCAAATCTTTGCCACAGTCTGTGAGGCTGTATTCTACATGAGGCGGAATAACGGGCATGGCTTTCCTGTTAATGATCCCGTCGGCCTCCAGCTCTTTTAAGGTTTGGATGAGCATCTTTTCTGAGATTGGTATAATCGCCTTTTTTAACTCACCATATCGTTTTGTACCTAAAAACAATTGCCGGATCACCAATGGTTTCCAGCGATTCCCCATTTTATAAGCAATAAACGTGATCGGGCATTGGGTTGTAACCAATCTTTTATTGTACTGATTTGTAGAGCTTTCTTTTACCGGCATGATACATACTATTTGGTAGGTACTTGATAGTTGGTAGGTACAAATATAACTTTGTTTCGTAATTAAAATAAACAAAAAATGAAAGCAATAACAATCACGGGCAAAGGCCAGGTAGCTTTAAATGAAGTACCCCAACCCGAAAAAGCAAGTACCGGACATATCATTATCAAAATGAGCTCAATGGGTATCAATCCGGGCGATAAATTCTTTATCAGCGGTAACTTCCCTCCGGGTATGTTTGTTCAAAGCCGGCACGATATTGCCGGTGTATCCGGTGTGGGCGAAGTTGTTGCCGTTGGTGACGGTGTACCTGCAAAGTATTTAGGTAAATTGGTAACTGTTTACCGGTCATTGACAGATGGCGAAATTATTGGTACCTGGAGCGAATTTGCGCACCTGCCCTATCTGCAATGCGCTATTTTGCCCGACACAGCTGAGCCGGCTGCTTATGCAGGCGCGCTGGTGAATATTATTACGGCTTATGCTGCTTACAAACAGTTTTTAAAGGAGGGCCACCAGGGCGTAGTGATAACTGCGGGCCACTCCGATACAGGTAAAGCTATGCTGGGTTTCGCCCTCAATGCTGATCTGCCTGTAATTTCTATTGTGCGCAGCCAGGAAGGAAAACAGGAACTGGAGCGGCTTGGCGCAAAAAATGTATTGATCCAGGGTACAGACAGCTTCCAGGAACAGTTTACGACTTTGGCCGCCGACTTAAAGGCAACTGCTGTATTTGACGGTGTAGGCGGTGATCTGCTGAGCCAGATTGTTGCGGCAGCGCCGGCAGGTTCAACTATCTATGCCTATGGTTTTTTAGGTGGTTTAACCCCGGTATCATTTCATACAGGTGTATTGACCAAAGGAATTACTATTAAAGGGTTCAGCAATTTCAAAACAGAAACGGTGCAGGACCATCAGCAATTAGCAGAAGCGCTGAACGAAATCAGCAAAGTAATACACCAACCCTTCTTTAAATTTAATGCAGGGAAAAACTTCAGGCTGGAAGAAATTGAAGATGCGCTTTCTTACGTGCCAACAGATGGCAGTAAGGCAGTGTTAATAACCGGCAAGTAAAATAGCAAACAGTTAAAGCGCATGAAAGCCAGGCAACCGGCTTTTATGCGTTTTATATTATTAACCGGCACTTTAAAAGTATATGTTAAACCTGGGTCTGAATTCCGGTGGAGGCAAGCACCCGCCGGTTCAAGCGTCCCGCTTACAATAAGCATTTTGCAATGCATAGAAACAATTGCATATTTATTCTCAGCGTGACAACACAGCATAGCAATAAAAAGCCGGGCATGTGAATACCCGGCTTAACTTGAAGCATTAATCAAGCTTCTAAAATATATTAACCGTTAATTCCTCGCCACGGATGATTCTTTCACCACCTGCCATCTTCCATCCAAAAACTCCCAAATCAGCGTAAAGAATTTTCGTCCCGGGTTTTCCTTAAGTTCCAAATCGCGGGTGATGACTATCATGCCCATATTACCATCGCAAACGGCGTAATGAAATTCGGTTTTTGTTGAAAACGGGATTGCATTGGTATCGTGGTTTCCCTGCACAAAGTCAACCAACTGCTCCTTGTTCATTGTATCCACACCGCCATTTTCGTCAACTTTAACTATCAGCAGCTTGTCGGCATAAATTTGCTTTACATAGGGTACATTAAAATGGGTGGCTTCGTAAATGAGTTCTTTTGTTAGTGCTATTAATTGCTCGCTGTTCATGTTTTTATTTTTTGATTTTTCGCCATTGTTTGTTTTCAAAGGCGCTCAAGAGAGCTACGCCGTTTCACCGGTTTGGGGGCGCTTGCACGATTGCTGCGCGTTTAAAACGGATTGCCTTTACCGCTGATTTGCTGGTATGGCAATCCAATCTGCGTAATGTGTCCCGCCCAGGTAAACAGCATTTTCGGGGGTTAGTGTGTCGGCATCAAGCGGTGCACCTGAATACAGCGCATCAGTATCCGCAACTATTTCGAAGTTTTTATGGGTGGCCTGTGCATATTGTTTTATCCAGGCAGTCATTTCGGATTTATCAGGGCCTCCTATCTCCAGAATTTTATTGGCGGGCTGGGCCAATGCCGTCTGAGCCACAAAAGCGGCTACATCCTTGCTGGCTATCGGTTGGATATTAGCATCCGGCAAAACTACTTTTCCATCAGCCATACTCATTTGGAGAACTCCGCCTGCAAACTCAAAAAACTGTGTAGCATGAACAATGGTATAGGGAATGCCCGAAGCTTTGATCATATCTTCCTGCACCTGTTTAGCCCGGAAGTAGCCACTTGCCTGCAACTTTTGCGTACCCACTACTGACAACGCGATATGGTGCTGAACGCCCGCCTTTTTTTCAGCCGGCAGCAGGTTTTCGTTGGATGTTTTAAAGAAATGCAATACAGGTTCATCGTCGAATGATGGAGAGTTGGAAACATCTACCACAACATTGGCGCCTTGCAGCGCTTCATTCAAACCTTCGCCGGTGAGCGTGTTTACACCACTGTTGGGCGATGCGGCAAGTACTTCGTGCCCGCTGTTTTGCAATTGTTTTACTACCTGGCTACCAATGAGGCCGGTACCGCCGATAACTACTATTTTCATCCTGATAAATTTTTAATTGTTTGTATGATACAAAGATGAAAACTACCAGGCGGGGAAAACTTAAGCTGGTTTAAGAAAGATATTCGTCACGTATAGCCAGTAAAGTTTCAAGCGACCCCCCCATATAGGAAGCGAAAATTGCATCGGGGATTTGTTGGATAAGTTCGGGATAGGTATTTCTGAAATGGCGGTAAAAGTCTTTTTTTGAGACCGTAGCGAATGTTTTTTGTTTAAACAGGGCTGCGCCATAAGCCCGCTCATGAATCTTGTTAAAATACAGCGCCAGTAAGGGATACTGTAAAAGCAGTGCTTCGTAGTTTTTCCTGCTGATGCTGATAATTTCAGAATCTACCATCGCTGCGATCGAATAGACAGCCGGCTTGCCATCAGGGAAAGTTTTATAGTCGGTTATCCACCAGTTTTCGAGTGCAAAATGAATTACCTGCTTGCCGCTATTATCCTCATAAAACAGGTACAGGCAGCCTTTATTAACAAAGTAAAGCGTATCGCAAATCTCATTTTCGCACAACAATAATTGCTCCTGCCCTACTGACCCGGACTCAAAAAACGGCGCGAGTGTTTGCAGGCCCGCTGTAAAGGATGGGACCAGCTTAGTAATATGGCTATATAGCTGTTCAATCATGATTTAATTCGTGTTACTTTCTTTTTCCGCAGCTCGCTCAGGTATTCTGGTGTAAAGCCCAAAAAGGAGGCCAATACTTTCTGTGGTATGCGCTGAATAAAATCGGGGTATTTGGATTGGAACAAGTCGTAAAATTCTTCTTTGGGCATCCTCGAAATCATCCGGATACGCGATAATGACGCTGCATAGGCGCGCTCGTAAACCATGCGAAAATAATGTTCGATGACCGGATGCTTCGCCAACATCAATTCGTAATTCGACGCGGTAATTGCCAGCAATTCTGTTTCTTCTATCGTCTGTACCGTATACGCCGAATTGCGGCCCGAGCGAAAGGCATCCAAATCGGTCATCCACCAGTCTTCCAGCGCGAATTGTAATGTTTGTTCAACACCATTGCTGTCTGTAAAGAATAACCTGAGACACCCTTTTACCACAAAAAAATAGTGGTGGCACCGGTAACCTTCTTCCTGTAAATTCTGCTTTTTCTTAAATTCCTTTGCTTCAAAAAACGGCAGAATAGCATCATCCGTTATATCCCGGTTGCCGGTAACTTTCTGAATATGCTGCGTGAGCGGATGCATTTTTTACAGGTAAATGAAAAGTCAAATATAGAAAATGGGGGGC
>JAZJZL010000164.1:0-2144 GCA_040389845.1 Bacteroidota bacterium | reverse complement strand
CCCAACATATTCTCCTTGTAAATATCGTCAAACGATTTGTTTTTCTGTTTTTGATACATACCAGAGAACCTGCGGTCGATGGGTGTTAACAATTGAATGCACAGGCGTTTATCCTCGTCGCTCAAGTCATGCACCATCATTTCGGCAACTTTTAGCACAATGTCTTTAGCAGTCATCAGTGTTTGCTCTCCCTTGGGTGTTACTTTTAGCCTTTTTACGCGTTTATCGTCAGGGTCGGCGTATTCGGTTACCAGGCCCTTCTTTTTCATGCGTATCAGCATATTGCTGCCGCTGGACAATTCCATAATGTTATTGAAAATGGCCTCCGATTTAATAGGGTTTCCTTCATTATAAATCGTCACCAATATGCCGAATTCCTCCATTTGGCTTAGCTCGGTGCTTTCCAGGCCCATATTTGAATAGGCGATATGGAATTTCCCGATCCTTCTCAACAGGATAATCAATTTGCCATCCAGGTTAGGAATCAGCTTGCCCACTGGTTCTGGCCGGGGCCCGCTTTTGGGGCGGGCAGCCAGGCTATGCCTGAAAAAATCTTCGAGACTTGCTTCCGGGTGTTTTTCTTCAAATGCCCCCCACAGCGTTACTAACTCGACCGTCTTATTCATCAATTACTACCATTTGATACAAAATTACGCAATTATATGACAAACCGATGGCTATAAATAAAACCAAATGGTATAAAATTGTATAAAATTAATACCTTTTGGTTGTATATATAAAACTAAACTCAAATGAACTCTTACACATTACTTCAAACTTTCCTGGCCCTTCACCTTACGGGGCTTGTTTTAATGGCGGGCACCATCGTTGTGGATAGTATGATTTACCGCGCTTTCTGGCAGCAATATAATACCGACAGGGAACGGTCGGTTAATTTATTGGCGGTCTCCGGTAAATTTGGCCGCGTTACCGGCATCGGGGCAGCACTCATAATTTTAACCGGTGTAGGCATGATGGCCGTAACCCATGGCGTATTTGGCGAACAGCTGTGGTTCCGGATAAAATTTGGCCTGGTGATTTTGCTGATAGTAATTAACCTTATGGCCCGGCGGCGCGGCCTGAAACTAAGGAAGGTTATCGTGTTAACCGATCCAGGCTCGTCAACCTTCGTTATTAATGCCAGGGCATTTCTCGGCCGTTATTTTACGACAGCGTTCGCCATTTTTTTCCTCATTATTTTATTAAGTGTTTTCAAATTCAATTAGCCAACAAATGAAAATCCAGGAAAATTTAACGGGCCGCCAGGTTTTGGTTATCGGCGGCAATGGCGGAATCGGGAAGCAGTGCATAAGGATTGCTTTGGATGCCGGGTGTTACGTTACAGCAATATTGCGGACACCTTCGAAACTTACTATGGAACACCCTAATCTTAAAGTAGTACAGGGAGATGTGAACAATCCCGCACAGATCATCCCCCATCTTGAAAACAAAGATGCCGTGATTTCCGCGGTGGGTGCGAGCGGAGGTTTGCTGGGCGATAAACCGACGACGCTATACTCCGACAGCGCTAAACTTATTTTAAGCGGATTGGATACGATAGCGAATACCCATGTATTTTTTATCTCCGCGTCGGCGGTGGAGATTAGCCCGGTACTACCTTTTTTTGTGCGGTTTTTTGCCCGCTATGTGCTTCAAAAGCTGCTCAAACACATGTACCGCGACTTATTAAAAATGGAAAGTGTGGTTAAACAAAGTTCTGTTAACTATACCATAATCCGCCCGCCGCAATTAACAGACGGGGAAGCAACCGGGAATTATAGGATGGCCATTAATCAATTCCTTCGCAACGGGCTCAAAATTTCGAGGGCTGATGTGGCGCACTTTATTATTAATCATATTGACGACACTGAAATTCGCCGGACAACGGTTGAAATCGGTTATTAAATCACAGTAAAATATCAAAATCATGAAAAAAGTATTTATCGACAAAATTGTAATACCGCAAAATGCAATTGAACAGGTTATGGAACGCTTAAACTATAACACGGAATTCCTTCAAAAACAGCCGGGGTTGATAGAAAACATGCATTATGAAAGACCCGACGAGCAAGGCAACCTGGTTATTGTAACGGTTGCAACATGGGAAAATGGCGCGGATTGGCAGACCCCCGCTGATCCTGCTG
>JAZJZL010000163.1:0-2500 GCA_040389845.1 Bacteroidota bacterium | reverse complement strand
CAACAATAATAATAACCTATATTATTTTGTTGAAGCTAATCTAAAGGCAATGACGGTAAAATGGTTTATTCGGTGAAATCATAAAAAATAAAAATCTTTCTTTACATTAGTACCAATTATCTGAACCATAATTAAGCACAATTTATATTGATTGCCCGCTCAGATTAAACTTGTTTCACCGGCTATTTACTGCGCTTTCATGATTTATACCTATCACGATTAACGCCTAAAATACATACGCCCGAAACAACAAATTCTGCGCAGGGCCAGCAAAACCTATACTTATTATCTGAACTAATGAAACAATTTTTTACTGTTTTCGCGGCGGCGGCCGTGGTTATGGCCTTATCGGGCTGCCAGGACAAAGCTACTTATGACGGCCATTACATACAGTCGTATTGTATTATTGGCATTATACTGGTGCTATGCGTTCTACTGGGTATTTACACCAATATGCTGCGCGACGAAATTACCGACTGCGACCAGTTTGATGAAGCACGCTCCGAAGTGCAGCGCAAAACAAAAGGCAGGAAAATTACCCGGAGAAGCCCCTACAGCCTGGCGAAAACACAGTTTGCGGCGTGGACGGTGATTATCGCCTCGTCATACATTTACCTCTCGCTTACCAAGGGCGACTGCGCAGATTCCGCCATTAATAAAACCGCTTTGGTACTGATGGGCATCGGCACCGGCATACTCACCGGCGCTGCTATTATGGACAAGCGCGAAGCCGCCGAAAATCGTCCCCGGCATCAAAACCGACCCTCCCGCGGCTTTTTCACCGATATTCTATCAGATGAAAATGGCGTAAGCATACACCGCTTCCAGAATTTTGTGTGGACCTCGATAGCCATGATCGTTTACATAATGAAAGTGGCCCACGTGCAAACCGGTTGTGTAATGCCCGAACTGAGCGATACCCTGCTGGCCCTCACCGGCATAAGCGGCGTTACCTTTTTAACCATGCGCGCATCGGAAAACAAGCCGGCTGCAGAAGAGGTTCCTGAAGCTGCGCCGACGGCTGCCGGTGGCGTAACTATGACGATTCCTGCCGAAGTGGTGAGTAGTACGGCTGCGCCTGCGGCGGGGGGCGGTGGAGGTATATCAGGAGGCTAATGGGGATTTGACTTTCCAACCCGATTTTGTCATCCTGAACGATAGTGAAGGATCTTTACCCGCATGCATTTACGCCATGCTTGCAAACATGCACGCTTTGTTAGGGTCGAAGTTAGGTGGGAACGTCAAAAAGTGTAAACCCAAAATACAAACATTTGGTAATGAGCGTATTTCATGGAGTTAGGGGTGTTCGGCGTGCGCGAAAACCGAACGCTATTTTGGGGGATTGTACCGATTTAACGAATGAGGACACCGGTTTAATACAGCAGCTTTTGCAATGTCCTACCCGCTCTAAACCCTCAATGTACCAGGTTGCTAAAGATTTTGTTATGCGTAAGCCATAACCGACCAAAAAGTGTAAACCCATACCGGGACGATACCTTCAAAACTGTTCCTGGTGTTCCACTTGTTCCGCGGAACAGTACGGTGTTATGGCCACATAGCCGGATGTTAACAGATGTTACAGGGATGTTAACTTTAATTTCCCATTTCAGACTGTTCCAAGTGTTCCACCCGTTCCGCAGAACAGTACGCCTAATCGCGGCCTGCAAGCTACAGTGTAAACCCTATATTTTATAATTAATTGATTATAAATAAGATATATTTTAAAAAGCGTCAAAAAGTGTAAACCCAAAATATAAATTATTGAAAACCAGCGTATTTCACAGTGTTCGGGATGTTATGTGTGCGCCCGAACGGAACACTCCGCATTCCCCCTGCCCGGTTACTACTCCTTATTTTGAACTTGAGAATCAGGACTATCATTAAACCTTTCCGACAGCGGGCAGTCATACCCGTATTAATTTACAAAACCCCAGAATAATGAAAAGATTGATTTTAGCAGCGGCATTTATGTTTGGCGTAAGCTGTATCGCCAATGCACAGGTAGTGGAAAAGAAGAGTCCTGAGCAGCGTGCGGCACACATTACCAAAGCACTTACCAAAAAGCTGAGTCTTAGCCAGGAACAGGCAAAGCAGGTAAATACCATATTGCTTACCCAGGCCACCCGCATGGACAGCTTGAAAACTCACCAGGGCACCGACAAAAAAGGCAACCAACTGGCGGCCAAAACCATCCGTCTCGACGCTAAAAAGCAGGTAGCCTCCGTGCTGAACGCAGAGCAGAAAGAGAAATTTGGCGCCTGGGAAAAGATGCGGAAAGAGAAACACCACGGTAAAAGGCCGGTAAATAAAGCCGATACGGAAGGTTAATTGCAGATCCCCATTTATATGCCCCCCTAACGGCAGGAGCTTCCCGGTTTTCCGGGGGGCTTTTTTTGTATTGAGGAAACCCGAAAGATTATAAAACAAGAAAGCCCGTGTTCATAAGAACACAGGCTTCTTGATAAGATTTGGCACCGACCTACTCTCCCACATTTTACTG
>JAZJZL010000162.1:2741-15263 GCA_040389845.1 Bacteroidota bacterium | reverse complement strand
AGACCAAAGGAAAGGGTTCCATCTGTCAGCGATGGGTAACACCCATCGCGAAAACGGCAGACAAAGGCATGTTTCGAACACACAAGGTTTATAAACCCATCGCTATAGTGGTGATCATCCCAGGCGGACGTTTTTTTGCATTCGAAAAGAGAACGAACTATGCGCAACGATTTTAAAAACGATTTCCCACGCCGCAATCAAAAAAATTTACCACCAGAAATCCCCCGTCATGGGGGATTTTTTACTTCACATCTGCTTGCTATTTTTGGCTGTCTTAAATACTATTGGTTTATAAAACGTATCTTACGGTCTACGCCTCATGATGGCCGTAAAGCAGCTATATGTTTTAATGCCAGTTATTTAAGGCGACCTTTAGTAAATGACTATTAAAACTGGCCGGTTTCTTTCATCCATAGCCTGGGCTATCGCTCTGTGCTTTATTTATATCCCGCGTTTATCGGCACAGAAATACAATTTCACACGTTTTGGCATTGAAAATGGCCTCAATCAATCGCAGGCGCTAAAGATTACACAAGATTCCCGGAATTATGTGTGGATTTCCACTTTCGACGGCATTAACCTTTACGATGGCAAAAACTTCACAACGCTGCCAAATGAGCCGGGCTCTTCGGCGAACTTTTCTACCACTGTTTATGCCGCAAAAGACAGCAGCATGTGGATTGGCAACTTCAATCACATCTCCAGGTATAAAAATGGACGCTTTACAAGCTTTTACGTTAAAGACGGCAAACCGGGCTGGATTTACAAATTAACTATCGACGGCGGCGGCAATGTATGGGCTACAGCCAATGCCTACCTGTATATCCTGAAAAATAATCACCTTGAAAAAGTAAATATCACCGGGCCCACAGATACCATTATTGGCATGGCCATTAATAATCATGGTGTTTTGTATGCCGCGGTATACAACAAAGGCATTTACTACTTTGAACACGGTCAATGGCATGACGCTAACATTAACGAGGGGCCTTATAAAAGCGATTTGATTCGCGGCATCGCGTTCGATCCATCTGACGACAGCAAAATGTACCTGGCAAGCGATGTACGGCTTTACCAGGTACAAAACGGAATGATGGCGCCTTTCCTGACCGATTTTCTGAAAGGGGATAATTTCCACATTTTTAGCTTGCTGGCCGAGAAAGGCAGCCTGTGGATTGGCTCATCAAAAGGCGCTTATCTTTGGCGGAATAACCAAATGGAGCATTTTACAGAACAAAACGGCTTCACCAATTATTCGGTACTGGATATTTATCGCGATAAGGATGGAAATGTTTGGCTTGGATCAGACGGCGATGGTGTTTTTAAATATGACGAAAACGGCTTTTTGATATACGACCAGTCATCTGGGCTTACCGGCCCGGTAATGGCTATTGATAAGGACAAGCAGGGAAATACGCTGATAGGCACCCTTGGCAGCGGGTCGTTTATCTTAAATAAGGGCGGGGCCAAACGTTATCTTTCACCATCGGACCCTGCGTACAATAAAACTGTTTATGCCATTTATACTGACTCGCAGGGAACCACCTGGCTGGGGAATGATTATACAGGCCTATGGAAAAAAACTACCGCGGGCTATAAAAATATATGCCCGGACAAAAGTTCATCGGGCTCGATGATTGTAAAGGCAATTGCAGAGGATAGCGCGCATACTATTTGGGTAGCTACCAATAGCGGGTGCTATTATGTTGAAAATGATAAGTTGGTAAGAGTACCGGGCACCACCGGAAACTATACCTCTATGCTGCTGTTCGACGGTAAAATTGCCCTTGCCGGCAGGCAAACGGATATTACGATAATACGCGGTAAAAAAGTAATCCTGTCTCCCAAGGTTAAATTCCTGAAAGGATTGAACGTGCTGGCGCTCGCTGCCTATAAGGATTATTTTTATGCGGGCACGTCCGAGAAAGGAATTTTTGTTTTTACGTTGAATGGCCGCCTGGTAAAAAATTATTCGAAGGAAACCGGCCTTTCTTCGAACAGTATTTACGCGCTAAAAAGCGACAATAACACGCTGTGGGCTGGTACGGGCCGGGGAGTAAATAAATTTAAGATAAACCCGCGTACCGGCGAACTTACAGAAACAGATAATCCTTTTGGCCATGTGGTGGTTGAATGCAACCAGGGCGCCATTACATTGACAGGAGGGAAGGTTTATGTGGGTACAGTGAAGAATATTTTAGTGAGCGATACGACATCGATAAAAAGATTTGTTGAGCCGCCCCGCACGGTAATATCGGCCGTAAAGACTTATTTGGCAGACGACGATGGCGATAAGGTTAGACCGGGTGATACAACGGCTAACCAGGTGGGTTTGCGGCTACCGTATGACAATAGCCACATCACCTTTAATTTTCATGGGATACAAATAAGTGAGTACAAGAAAATTAAGTTTAAATACCGGCTAATTAGTGAACAGGAAAATAAGGGCCAAATGACGAGCTATGAATACGTGGACTACCCCAGCCTGCTGCCCGGCCATTACCTGTTCCTGGTGGAGGCGTTTATACCCGGCGGCCCGCCCGGTAACACAGTAACCTTTTCTTTCGATGTGCTTCCGGCGTTTTATCAAACTTCGTGGTTCAGGGTGGTGGTTGTGTGTTTTTTCCTGCTATTGCTGATAGGGATATACAAATATAAAGTTTACCGGGACGAAAAAAACCGGCAAATAATTGAAGAATTGCGCCTGGCCGAACAGGAATTGGTGCGCCGCCGTACCGCCGAAGATTTTCACGATGATTTGGGCAACAAGCTGACCCGTATAAGTGTACTCACCCATATATTGGATGACAAGGTGGAACACGAAGAAGCGGAGGTGAAAGAAATCATCGGTCAGATACGCTCAAGTGCGTTAGAAATTTATGGGGGTACCAAGGATATTTTGTGGGCGCTTAACCCGGAGAACGATTACCTGGAGGAAGTGATAAATTTTATAGCTCAGTTTGCTAATGAGCTTTTCTCGCACACCAACGTTTCATTTACGATGACGGATAATATTGGCGCGCTGGGTGAAGTAAAGTTACCGATAGGGTTCGGAAGGAATATTATATTGATAGCTAAAGAATTGTTGAATAATATACTCCGGCATGCAGATGCCTTAAATGTAACACTTGTTATAACTTCAAACAGCGATAATATTGCTAAATTTGAATTTAAGGACGATGGCTCCGGTTTTGATGCCAAACAAGCAAAACCGGGCAATGGCCTTAAAAATATCAAAAACCGGGCAAAGAAAATATACGGCGAAATTACCGTGGATACAACGCCCGGCAATGGAACAGTGGTTGAGCTGAAATTCCAGGTATAGGAGGGGAACCAGATGAAGACAATCAGGATAGTTATAATTGAGGATGACGCTATTTTACGAAAGGGCTATGCAACAATTCTTGGAAAGGTTGAAGATTATTCCATCGTCAACACCTATTCTTCGTTTGATGATGCCCGGAAAAGCCTGGAATCGGACGACCCGGATGTTATTTTGCTGGATATTGAATTACCCGGACTTAACGGCATCGACGCCATCCCCATTATAAAAAAAGCCATACCCAAAACGCATATTATTATGCTGACGGTGTACGAGTTTGAAGACCAGATTTTTAATGCCCTGTCCAATGGGGCATCAGGCTACCTTGTAAAAAATACGCCAATGCCCAAGATTATCGATTCCATCCGCGAGGTACGCGATGGCGGCGGCCCCATGAGCGCGCATATAGCCCGCATGGTTATCAAATCATTTCAAAAAAACGATTTATCGCCCTTATCCAAGCGCGAAACCCAAATATTGGAGATGATACGCGATGTAAAAAACCGCAAGCAAATAGCCGACGAGCTTTTCATCGACCCGGAAACGGTAAAGTCGCACCTAAAAAATATCTACGCCAAGCTGCATGTAAATTCAAAATCTGAAGCAATTGAAGCGGCAAGGAAGAACAGGCTGATATGATTCCTGTTTAAGGATATCGTGTAGAGACGCAACACTTGCGCCTCCCGCATGCAAATCCAATTTAATATGACGGGAAACTGGCTTGATGGAGACCCAAGTGTTGTGTCTCTGCGATAAGGAGCTTAAACCTATGCCGCAAACCCCATCCGATAATTTCCTGGTGTAACGCCGAACCGGTTTTTAAACAGGCGGATGAATGAGCTAACACAATCGAACCCGATGATGCTTACAATTTCCTTTACCTCGTAGTTGGTGTTTTTAAGCATATGCTTGGATTGCGACAAGCGCAGCTGCATTAAATACTGGTGCGGCGTGCAATGAAACGTTTGCCTGAAACTGCGGAAAAAATGCGTTTCTGACAGGCACGCATACCGGCATATCTCGTTCAGCGAAATATCCTTATTGTAGTTGCTTATCATGTAATCTTTGGCGTTATTCAGTCTCCGGAAAAGCTCAACCCTGGTATTGCTTTTCAGCACATTCAGCTGCTCGCTTTTCTGTATTATCTCCTTTTGATAAACGCGGTAAAAATTCAGCAGGCAGTGATACAGATATTCATTCATCAATACATCATCGTTCACGTCGCTGTTGAAAAGGTTTTTTAGATGTACTGAATTAAACAGCATATCGCCTTTAAATGGGTAAAGCGTTTCCGGGAAAAGGGGTAATGTTTCCGTTGGGACATGAAAAGGCTCATCCATTAACTCATTGTCTGTTGAGGTGATGGTGCGATGAAATGAATTCAGGAACGAAGCCGTGTACAGAACAGACATCGTATTAACCGGCGCATCTGAGGCAATTTCGCTGGTAAACGTAGTGCCTTCGTTTATTATCAAAAAGTTTCCCGGGTAAACGGAGATGTTCCGGTTACCGATAGTGTAGCGTTCATCGCCATTGAAGACCATTCGTACAGAAAACTCCTGGCATTCATTAACATATTTAACCTTGCTAATGGTTTCGCTTTGCACTTTATTTTGATTTTGCAGTACCTGTGTCTTTCTCATGATTAATACTTCTTTAATTATTGAAAAAATTGCAGCGTCTTTCCGATTTTTCGGACTTTACTGACCTTCGGACTTGTTCAATCTGAATAGTCTCTTTTCTCAACCAGCATATACTTATTGCCATAGTTGTCGGCAAAAACGGCTTCCAGTCCGTCGGTGGTATATTTTGGCACGTGTACAATTTGAATACCAGCGTTTTTTAACTGGTGAAAATCGCGCAGGCAATTGTCGGTATTAATAATAATCGCTTCTTCCGATTTTTTGCCTGTTGAGGAAGGCGAACATAGCAGGTAGTTATTGCCGTATTTATTCCCTACTAAAACACCGTCTCCGTTCCCGCTTTGTGCTGTCTTATCGCTGTTATAGTTAACAAAGTTCAGGTGCAGGTTTAGAAACCTTGACGCTTCTGCAGGTTTGTTAACGCAAGCCGTTGAATATTTTAATATGCTGCTCATGGTAAAACATATATAATTTTTTCGCTAAAGAAAATATGCTAATCCAACCATTGTTAGCCTATACAAAACTATCCCGGACTATGCGCAAATCAATCCCCCACCACGGGGGATTTTGCTTTTGCCCGTTCACTAAATGGCTCTGAATAAGCAAAATGGCGGTTTTCCCATATCGGCAGGGGGGTATTAATTACAAACTTTACAATAAATTATTAACTGACTTATATGGACAAAAATTCACTTCCGCCCTGATGCGGGCTGGTGCTCACGGCTCGTTACTCTTCAAAAAAGCAATAAAAACTAACTTATTAAATGACTATGAAACGAAAATTACTTTTAATTTTATGTATAAGCTTAACAGCGCTTGTACAGGCCTTTGCCCAAAACCGAACCATAACTGGAACGGTTACGGGCAAGGATGACAATCTTCCAATACCCGGGGCAAGTGTTACCGTTCCGGGCACCCAGGTGGGTACGCAAACTAACGATTACGGTAAGTTTACCATCAAAGTACCTGCAACAGCAAAATCACTGGCATTCACATTTGTGGGCTATAAGCGCGCCACGGTCGAGATTGGCACTACAGACAATATAACCATAGCGCTGGAAACCAATGCCAGCCAGCTGAAAGAGGTTGTGGTAACCGGCGGCTACGGCATTAAGCAAACAGCACGTTCAAACTCCAACTCGGCACAGGTGGTTACTGCCACCGAACTAAACACTGTTCGTGAACCAAATATCAATAATGCACTGGCGGGTAAAATTGCGGGCGTACAGGTACGCAGCCAATCGGCAGCAGCCCTTGGCCGAAACACCGAGGTAAGGCTTCGGGGTGCATCAGGCTTTGGTGCAGGTGTTGGTGCACTCTACGTTGTTGACGGTACCATCCTGCCAAATGTTGACGACTTGAACCTGGATGACGTTGAAAGCGTAACGGTATTGCAAGGTGCTGCCGCTGCTGCGTTGTTAGGTTCGCAGGGGGCTAACGGCGCTATAGTAATTACTACTGCAAAGGCTAAAAAGAACGGCGGCCTGGGCATCGACTTACGTTTAGGAGCCACCTTCGACAAGGCTTATATTCTGCCAAATTACCAGAACACTTATGGTGGTGGCAACAATCCGTTGTTTACTCAATACGTTTGGAAACAGGGCGACCCGGATCACTGGAAATCTTTAAGCGGCAAGTATTATCCTGATTATTCTGACGATAGCAGCTGGGGCCCAAAAATGGTTGGCCAGGAATATATCCCATGGTACGCCTGGTACGCGGGAACAAAGTACACCGGTAAGACCGCCTCATGGACACCGCAGCCCGATAACAACAGGCAGTTTTTCCAGACTGCTCCGTTACTGGATAATAGCGTAACCTTTAACAAGGCCGGCGATGACTATAACGTAAAGTTAAGCTATGGTAACGTTTACCAGAGAGGTATAATTCCAGACCAGGATCTGAAGAAAAATACCCTGAACTTAAACTACAATTACGACCTGAACAAACACCTGTCATTAACAACCAGCATTAATTATACCAATCAAAAATTGCATGGTCTTATTGCTGATAACTATGCAAACCTTGCTACAGGTGGTTTTACGCAGTGGTTTCACCGCGATGTTGATATGGGTATCCTGAAAGAGCTGAGGGGATTGCAGTATGGTCCGGAGCAATATGCCACCTGGAACCATAACGACCCGAATTCATGGAACCCGGATAATCCGACAGCATTTTACGGTGCAAATTATTGGTACAACTACTATACCTTCCAGGACCTGAACCAGGTTCATAATAACCGCGACCGTCTTTACGGAAACATTGCTTTAACGTATAAAGTTAACAACGACTTGAACTTTAGAGTAACTTACCGTAAACAACAGAATACCACATGGAATGAACAGATTACACCCACCGCTTTAGAGATAGGTGCAACACAAACCGGTGTAAAAGCATTTTATGGTACAGCCAATACATATTCAAACCGCGAAAACTTAGAGTTTTTAGCTACCTACCATAAAAAGATAAAGGACTTTACCGTTGATGCTAACTTAGGTACCGACCGTTTTAATACGACACAAAAAATAAACGGCGCTACAACCAATAACGGTTTAACTATACCTGACCTTTATACTATTAATAACAGCCTTGACGCTCCAATTGTTACCAATACCAGGATTACCGAGGCGTATAATGCAATATTAGGCCATGCTGCCGTGAGCTGGAAAGACATAATTTATTTGGACGGTTCGGTACGTAACGACTGGTTCTCCACATTTCCGCAGGATAAAAATGACGTGCTATCGAAATCATTCGGTTTATCATTCGTATTCAGCGACTTGATGAAGAGCCAGGAAAAATGGTTGAGCTACGGTAAATTACGCGCTACCTACGGGCAGATTCCAAAGGCGTTAGGTTTCGGAAACGAGGATTTCGGCGCTTACCGCTACCCGGGTGCTTCGTATGGCGTAAACGCTCAGAAATTTAATGGTCAGTTAATAATGACTACTCCTGATCAAAGCGTTGACCCTAAAATTCATGGCTCTACGGTAACACAGAAAGAGCTTGGTTTGGATCTCCGCTTTCTGAATGATCGTTTTGGTATATCCGGTACCTATTGGACAGGTTCTGAAATTGCCATTCCGTTCGCTATCACTGTTAATGGCGCATCGGGTGTAAACTCAATTCTTACAAACTTCGGCGATGTTGAGAAAAAAGGCTTCGACCTTAACGTCAACGCCTATCCGGTAAGAGTTCCGAATTTCTCATGGCAGGTTACGCTTGCGTATTCAAACCTGCTGGAAGACAAGGTTGTTGAAATAAGCAATAAATACAACGTACAGCAAATTGTTGTTGCCAATAACGCATTTACGGGGGTGCCGTTCCTGGTACAAAAAGCGGGTCATGCATGGGGGCAAATATTCGGTGCGGGTATCCTGCGTAATTCGTCAGGAATACCGATCCTTGATGCCGGTGGTTTTTATCAGCGTAACCCAAGCGTGTACTACGGCAGCGCCCTTCCAAAACATACAGGAGGTATTCAAAACACATTCACCTTGTATAAGGACTTCTCGCTTAACGTAAATATCGACTACCAATTCGGAGGCAAGTTTGCCTCGCTTACTGATGCCTTCGGTTCGTTCTCAGGTACGACAGCGCGTACCGGAGCCCTTAACGACAAGGGTAACCCGGTACGCGACGCAGTTGCCGACGGTGGCGGTATTCACCAGGTGGGAGTTGATAAAGACGGTAAACCTGTTAGCATGTATGTAAGCGCTTATGACTATTACCACAACAACTTTAACAACGGTACGGAAGATGAATTTGTTTACGACCTGACTTTTATCAAAATGCGTGAGATAGGCTTATCATACCGCATTCCTGTTAAAAAGCTTGGTTTGGGCAATATTATCAAAAACGCCACTTTCCAGGTACAGGCGCACGATTTATGGTTGATTTACGCAAAGACCAGGGATTTCGACCCGTCGCAGATAAGCGCGGTACAGGGCGAGCAGGCGCAATTGCCGGGAACCAGGGGCTTTGGCTTTAACCTGAGAGTTGGTTTCTGATGTGCTGATAAACGAAGTTTTAACTAAAAATATTAAAAAATATGAAAAAGATATATATAGGCATGCTTACCACCCTGTTGTTATGGGGAGCGGAAAGTTGCAAAAAACCGAGCGATTTTGGCACGACCAATGTTGACCCGACAGCCGTTAGGAATCCTATTGTGCCTGCATTGCTGGCAAGTGTTGAAAATGATGTCCCAAACTACGTTTCTACAAGTGCGTACGCAATTGGCGGGGGGCTGTTCGCGCAGTATTTTTCAGAAACGCAGTATCCGGGCGTTTCGTTATATGCAGCGCCTGTTGTAAATTTCACAGGCAATTTTAATGGCGATTTAGAGGATTGCCAGAATGTCATTAACCTTAATCAAAGCAAAAACTCGGTTGCTGTTGCCATAATAATGCAGCAATATATTTACTGGGTGCTCACAGATATGTTTGGCGATTTGCCTTACAGCCAGGCACTGCAGGGCCTGAAGGCGATTACACCCGCTTATGATAAGCAGGAGGACATTTACAAAGGCATACTTGCTAAAACTGCGTCTGCTGTGGCCTCAATGGATGGCGGCGCTGTGCCGGGCGACCTGTTCTATGGTGGTGATGCCGCTTCGTGGAAAAGAGCCGGCAACTCGCTGATTATGCTTGCGGCAATACAATTATCGAAGAAGGTGCCCGGGGCAAGCGACTATGCCGCTACAGCATTTAAA
This sequence comes from Bacteroidota bacterium, assembly GCA_040389845.1. GTDB lineage: Bacteria > Bacteroidota > Bacteroidia > Sphingobacteriales > Sphingobacteriaceae > Mucilaginibacter. Next base: position 5,584 of record JAZJZL010000162.1, on the reverse strand, counting down.
GCTGCTTTGGCAGCAGGCCCAATTACTACCAATGCACAGAACTTTGCGCTTAACTTTCCGGGTGGCTCATTTAAATCGCCCTGGTGGAACCTGTACAATGGCAGAACTGACTTTGCCGAAAGTAAAACCATGACGGATTACCTAAAGAGCACTAACGATGCCAGGAAACTGCTGACCGGCGGCTCGTTTAGCGACCCTGCTTTAACCGCGGGAGGTACCGTGTCTTCAGACGATGGTGTTCCTTACGGCGTTAGTCGTACCGATGCTAATAATTACATAGCAGCAAATGCTGATTGGGCGCTTGTTTTACGTGCTGACAAACGTGCGGAAAGTTCAACCGTTAACGTTATCACAGCTGCCGAAGTCACCCTGGCTACAGCCGAGGCTATCAACATTGGCTGGGTAACCGGTGATTTGGTTGGTACTTATCAGCAGGGCGTTTGGCTATCGTTTGACCAATGGGGCGTTGGTGCACCGTCAACAGCTTATCTTAACAACGCTAACGTTGCAGTTACCGCCACTCCGGGCGATGCAAATGCAAAAAACATAGCTGTACAGCAATGGGTATCTGCTTATCCCGATGGGCACCTGGGCTGGAATATTTGGCGTAAAACAGGCTTCCCTGTGCTTACACCGGCACCGGCAGCAACAAACAGCTCTAAACGAATAGTAAGGAGAATATTGTATGCCACAACCGAACAGCAAACCAATCCGAATGTTAACGCAGCTATTGCCAGGGAGGTGGGTTATGCCCCGGGAACTGATTCGCAGGACAACGCCGTTTGGTGGGATGTGATAGGCGCCGCACTGCATCCGTAGTAGGGAGTTAAAATGATTACAAAACTAGCATGGCACAAGGCCCGTACGGTCGGCCATGGTAGTTTATAAAACTTAAATTCATAAAAAATGAAAAATAAATTTTTACAATATACGCTCCTTGGCCTCTCGCTGATGTTTCTTTTCAGCGCCTGCCGTAAGGACTCGTTCAAAGGAACGGAAACAAAGGAGTCGGGCAAGACATTTGTTTATATCGAACAGGCACAAACCAGGAATCAATTCTTTGATGTGTTTACCGATATAAAACCTGTATTGATGTTCACTGTTCGCCGCGATGCAGCAAGCAAAGCCGATCTGCAGAAGGCAGTAACGATAACACTGAAAGCGCAAGATCAGGCTTATATTACCGGTAAAGGCGCAGCTTACACTTTGTTGCCCTCAAGCATCTACACCCTAAACAACACCGAGCCGGGCGTATCAATAGCGGCAAACGGCGATTTAACGCTTAATTTCGCAAGTGGCGACTTTGCAAAAAATGTTACCTTTAATGTTGATGGCAGCAAAGTCGACCTTGCAAAACAGTATGCTGTAGGTTATGTGATAGCAAACTTTGGCGGATTTACAAAACAGCACACCGCTTCAGGCACAGCGCAGGATACTATATTTTCAACCATTGCTATTAAGAATAAATATGATGGAAACTACGATGTAACAGGAAGCTATACAGATGCCAACATTCCTGCTGCTACCGGTGTTTATCCTTATAACGTAAACTTCGAGACCATTTCGGCATCAGCTAATGATGTTTATAACGTAACGCTGGGCGATTATGGCTTTAAGTTTAACGTTGGCGATGGCACCCAAAGTGCTTATGGCAGCTTCTCGCCTGAATTTACTTTTGATCCGGTAACCAACGTTATCACTTCAGTTGTAAACGCTTACGGACAAGGATCAGGCAGTCACAAACGGTCGGCCAAACTCGACCCAAGCGGCGTAAATGCCTATGAACCCGGTACAAAAACTGTCAAGGTTAAATACATAATGGTGAGCGATGGCGCAGATAGATGCCACTTTGATGAAACCTACACCTACAAAGGGCCGAGATAATAGCAACGGACTTAATTTATATATAGCAAAGCCGCCATATTTAATGGCGGCTTTGTTATTATACGAAATCGCTAACCCACGGTAGCAGAAAAGAAGAACAGTATGGGGGTTAATTAACTACTCTTTCCGCAATCATAAATACCGGCAGCGAGCCAAGGTTTAATATCCTGTCGTGAAAGTTTTTAATGTTAAACTTAGCACCTTCACGTTTTTTCACCTGCTCTTTCCACTGCATTATTTGGCCGGCGCCATATTTATAGGTAATACATTGTGCGGGCCAGCGTTTTACCCGGGCAATTTCGCGCATGGCTATATCATCCTGGTTTTTAATATTCTTCTTCCAGAAAGCAAGCGCCTGCGCATCTGTCCAGCCATAGTAATTTAGGCCTATATCCATTGGCACACGTACGGAGCGCACAATATCCCATTCCCATTTCCCCAGTTCGTCATAGGGGGTTTTATACACGCCAAGGTCTTTACCCATTTCTTCCACGTAAGCGCCCCAGCCCTCCTCAAGGCCTAGAAAGTAAAATAGTTGCTGCACGTCCGTTTGTTTTACAGCGGCGTTAATGCACGATTTATAATGATGCCCCGGCACGGCCTCGTGAATAAACAACCAGTCTACCTGCCGCTTGTTGTAAGGTTTGCCAAACTGATTATAGTAAAACACATTCCCATCGTAATAGCCGGGTGTTTGAGCTAGTTGCTGATTAGCACCCTGTTCAATTTTTAAGGGTTGAATTTTATGAGGATTAAATACATTACCCATATTGCTATAGATAACTGCCCTGGTATACTCAAAAGCCTTCAACACATCAGCGGGGTCGTTTATAAAAAACGATTTATCATTAAGATGGCGATAAAACTCGTCTTCAGTTAAACCGCTTTGTTTGCGGATGGCTTCTATATGGCTCTTAACTCTCTCCACTTCGCTAAGTCCGAATTTGTATATTTCATCG
>JAZJZL010000162.1:0-2731 GCA_040389845.1 Bacteroidota bacterium | reverse complement strand
TTTAAAAAATACGCATACCAGGCTTTCCCGCTAGGTACAGTGTAGACCCCGTTGGCGGATATTTCTTTTGGTGGATTAGCGGCCCATTGCTTCTCAAGCGAAAGCCTTTCCAGGTTAAGGTCGGTTTCGTAGGCTATCAGTTCATAATCTGCCTTTTGAGACTCGTTTAAGTTTTTTGCCGAAAAATTTTTCAATGACGATTTTACCGACTCAAAAAATGTCGTTTGTTTTCTGATATCGGCCGCGTTGCCAATTTGTTTAAGGTTGGTAACGTAGTTCATATCCGTTGCCGGTATTTTGAGGGATGAATATCCTTTCACAAAGCTCGCGGTAAATTGATTAAACGATGGTTGGGGCCTAAAAGAGCAGGCAAGCAGCAGGAAGGCGGATAAACAAATAATCTTAAATCTCATATAGCCGGCAGGTTGAATTTATTATTGGAGTGCCCGGAGGCATGCTTGTTACGTTGTTGCACCTATTATTTGCGGCAATTAAAACCTATGTAAATTAACTAACTAAATCGGGCATTAAAATCACCCTAAAGACGGTATTTTACAAGTTTCGTCATTCGCCGTGAGGCGATTTCCAGCGTTCCTCTCCAAACATTTAACAAACATTAGCAAAGGGCCGTTAATAAAAGTTAAATAGCGGCGGCCGGCAAAATAAACCGGGCGATTATGGGTTTTGAGGAAAATAATTTAACACACATCACAAAACTTTAATCATTATGAAAATCTTAACAAAAATTTTTATGGCGGCATTTTTTGCTGCCGCGTTGCTGTTTACAACAGCCGTTAATGCGCAGAATACGCCGGCAAACACCTTCGGCCTAAACCTGGGTCTTGAAAGCGGCTTAACCACCGGGCATATTCAAAGCTCCTCCAACGCATACGCAGGCGCCACGGCTACTTTGCAGTATGGCCTTTCTAAAAATTTTGCTTTGACCCTAACATCCGGATATTACGAATTTTTCCCTAAGGCATACCGCAGTGCTATGGGTATGGTGCCGGTAAAGCTGGGCCTGAAATATTTTGTAACACCGCATTTTTATTTATTTGGAGAAGCCGGGGCGGGCATCGAGCTGCAAAAGTATAACGAAATTACAGGGCTCCAGGATGGTACGCCACCAGGCACACGATTCCTGTTCTCGACCGGGGTAGGTTATACCGTCAATTCATGGGACTTTAACCTTCGCTATGAAAACTTTAGCGGCCCAAACAAGGCTGTTCCGGGTGTGCCGAATGGTTATGGATTGGTAGGTTTGCATACAGCCTACAAGCTTAAGCTTTGAGCATGTACGATGGGGGCGCAAAATGACGCATGTTTGATTGTCACGTGTATAGATGTGAAATTAAATTATAGCTAAATTTGTGTAATCCCCAATTCTACCAATATGAAGCAAAAATTTCACTATGCTACCGTAAGCGAGGCTATCGGTCAATTACAAGAACAAGGTTATACGCTCGAATTCAGCCTGAAGCAAAATCATTTTGTTGCCGGTGATAAGGAGTATCCTGCCGAAAAGTTTGAGATAACCGACCTTTATCGTTATGAGGGCTCGTCTGACCCGGGCGACGAGGCCGTGGTTTATGCCCTTGCGTCAGCATCAGGAGTAAAAGGAACATTGGTTACCGGCTACGGAGTTTCAACCGACGAACTGTCGGACGAAGTTTTAAAGCAACTGCATTATAAATATCAGCAAAGCCAGGAGTAACGTGGAACCAACTATTACTTATCTTATCGCCAAATCCGAAACGGATTATGAAACCGGTAAGGCGCTGTTCCAGGAATATGCGCAATCGCTGACGGTCGACCTTTGTTTCCAAAATTTTTCGACAGAGCTTGAAACGATCGCAGACCAATACAATCTGCCGGCAGGAGGTTTATATCTCGCATTTTACAACGGGCTGCCTGCAGGTTGTGCAGCCATACGGAAACTTGACGATGAAACCGCTGAGCTTAAACGCATGTTTGTAAAAGATGACTACCGGGGCCATAAAATTGGCGTAAAGCTTTTACAGCTGGCTATTGATTTGGCTAAGCAGCTTGGCTACAATAAACTAAGGCTAGATACGCTTGTGGATATGGTTAAAGCGCAGCAGTTGTACAAATCGTTTGGATTTTATGAGATCCCTGCCTATCGGTTCAACCCGCTTGGCGGGACGATTTATATGGAAAAGAAATTATAACCCGATAAAACGGGATTATATATTACCAGGTGTCGGTAACCCAACACCTGGTAATAATTTTGAACAACCGCCGTGCGCATATATCGGTCCCCGTGCTTCAACTCGGCCTGGTTGTAATAATAATCGCCACTGCTAATACCTCAATACGATAAAGCCGGTTTTATGCCTGGTTTCGTTGCCATCCTTATAATCAAGCGAGTAAAAATAAGTGCCTGCCGGTTGCAGCTTACCGTTGATGTTTGACTGTCCGTCAAATACCTTGCTCCGGTTATCGTAGCCTTTTACCCGGTAAACCAACTGACCGCTGCGATTCATAATCTGTAGGGTATTGTCCGGGTAATTAATAATGCCATTTATTATGAGCACATCATTATCTCCGTCGCCGTTGGGCGACAGGCCCTGGCGGACGGCAACCTCGCTGTTGGTTTGCGCAATTGCCGGGTTGTCAACATATTCTGCAGCCATGCCGGCGGCAGCCCTTGTGGCGGTTATCACATACGTTCTGGTGGTTGCCCCATCCTGGGCGGTGCACACAATGGTAA
>JAZJZL010000161.1:11942-37401 GCA_040389845.1 Bacteroidota bacterium | reverse complement strand
AACCAGTCGCTTTTGCTGCGGGTTGAGATGCATACAGGTTACGGATTTCGTCCCATGCCTTTACATAAGTAACCGGGTTGGAACGCGACGAGCGGCCTATCGGGTTCTGGTCTACCATCTCCACCTGCTCTATTTTCTGGTAATCGCCTTCTATAGCGTCATAAGCGCCGGTTTGCTCGGCATTGTAATTACCCAGCGTTTTTTGCAAAGCAGGCGCTAAAATGCGTTTTACCAAACTTGTCTTACCTGAGCCGGATACGCCGGTAACCACCGTTAATACGCCAAGCGGAAACTTGGCAGTTACATGTTTCAGGTTATTTTCGCGGGCGCCCTTTATCTCTATAAAGTCGTGCCATTTGCGGCGCATCTTTGGGATGGCAATTTCTTCCTTGCCACTCAAATAACGACCGGTCAGGCTGTTATCATCCTTTATAATCTCATCATAAGTTCCGGTAAATATCAGATTACCGCCGTGGGTACCAGCTTCGGGGCCAATGTCCAGGATATGGTCAGCGGCCTTCATTATTTCTTCCTCGTGCTCTACCACCAATACCGTATTACCTACATCACGTAAGGACTTTAAAACACTAATCAATCTTTGCGTATCGCGCGGATGCAGGCCGATGCTTGGCTCATCCAATACATAAACCGAACCCACCAAACTGCTGCCCAATGATGTGGCCAGGTTAATACGCTGCGATTCACCGCCGGAAAGCGTATTTGATAAACGGTTAAGTGTTAAATAACTCAGCCCGACATCATTTAAAAACAACAGCCGGTTGGTTATCTCCATAAGCAAACGTTTACCGATTTTCACGTCGGTCTCATTCAATTCGATGGTGCTAAAAAACTCCAGGGCCTTATCCAGCGGCATCAATACGATATCAGTTATCGACTTGCCATTTATCTTCACATAAGCGGCATCCTGGCGCAAGCGGCTTCCCTTACATTCCGGGCAGGTAGTTTTGCCCCTGTATCGCGACAGCAAAACGCGGTATTGTATCTTATAGGTTTGCTCCTCCATTTCCTTAAAAAAGGAGTCTAGTCCCTGAAAATACTGGTTACCTGTCCAAAGCAAGCGTTGTTCCGGTTCGGTAAGGAAATTATATTGGCGATGGATAGGGAAGTCGAATTTCAGGGCGCTTTTCACCAGCCTGTCGTTCCACTCGCGCATCTTCTCGCCGCGCCACGGGGCAATAGCGCCCTCGTAAATACTTTTGCTTTTGTCGGGGATTACCAGGTCGGCATCAATGCCGATAACCTTGCCATAGCCCTCACAGCGTTTGCAGGCCCCATAAGGATTGTTAAAGCTGAAGAAATTCGGCGTAGGCTCTTCAAACTTGATTCCGTCCAGCTCAAACCTGTCGCAGAAAAAACGTTCGGTTTCAGCCTCTGCATCCTGCTCTTTATACCTTATATAGCAATCACCCTTGCCTTCAAAAAAAGCAGTCTGAATAGAATCACCCAAACGACTGACCGTTTCGTCCTCGGTATTTTTAGTAACGCGGTCGATAACGATACGAACTGTGGTAGAGATTTGAGATATGAGATTTGAGACGTGAGATTCAGCCTCAGCGCTTTCAGCTTTAGCCTTTTTGCTTTTAGCTTTGGTCTTTCCGCTTTCCGCTTTCACCTCCTCCTGAAGCCAGCTCCCATCATCCACAATGCTCATATCCTCCAGCAGGTCTTCAATCCTGGCCAGCTTGCCGCGAAACTCAACACGTACAAAACCTTTTTGCATCAGCACCGCCAACTCTTCTTTCAGGCTGCGGTTATTGTGCGGATGCAAGGGGCATAATATAGTTACCTGCGTTTCATCGGGCAGGGTCATGATAAAATTGATAACATCGGTAACCGAATCCTTTTTTACAACCTGCCCGGAAACAGGGGAGATAGTTTTACCGATGCGCGAAAACAGCAGCTTCAAGTAATCGTAAATCTCGGTCGAGGTGCCTACGGTTGAGCGCGGGTTAGAGGTAATTACCTTTTGCTCGATAGCGATGGCCGGCGCAATACCTTTTATATAGTCAACATCAGGCTTATTCATACGGCCTAAAAACTGGCGTGCATAGGCCGAGAGGCTCTCCACGTAACGGCGCTGTCCTTCGGCATAAAGCGTATCAAAAGCCAGCGACGACTTACCCGAACCCGACATGCCCGTAACAACCACCAGCTTATTCTTGGGTATGGCCACGTCCATATTCTTCAGGTTGTGCACCCGCGCGCCTTTTATAATAATATGATGTTGGGGATCTTTTTCTGCTTCGTTTATTGAGTTCATAGTTCATGGTTCATAGTTCATGGCAGCTGCAGTAGTTTGCGGCAATTAATATTCCCACACAAGCCATAACCTAAAACCATCAACCGTTCGGCTATGAACCATGAACTATTAACCATGAACTTTTTGCGAGTGCAAAAATCCTAAAAAAATTAGCAGAATCCAAATGAGTTTAAGAAATGTATGTGGTTAATTTGCAATTTATTGCACACCTTGCTTTGGACTGACAAAATCAATTTCGCAACATCGGGCACCGCTCATTTATTGTGCGAAGAATTGTTAAAAAATGTTAAATATTCGTTTGTAACATTTTTGCGAGAAATAATATTTGCTTTTTACACGATTATTTGCTTTATTTGGGATAACAAATATTGTTAATCCCTAAAAGATAGCGCTATAGATAAAACTCTACTTGAACAGATTTCTTAATTAACTAAGTTAGTAGTTTTTCTATGGATTTTCAATTGAAGAGTGACCAGGATTTAATCCATCTCTACGTTGCAGGTGATGAGGGAGGATTGGTAGAATTAATCCGCCGCTATCAATCAAAAATATACACTTCTATTTATTTGCTTGTAAAGGACGAATACCTCGCCGAGGATATTTTCCAGGATACGTTTATAAAGGTGATAAATACCCTAAAGGCAGGGAAATATAACGAGGAAGGCAAGTTTTTACCATGGGTTACCCGCATAGCGCATAACCTGGTGATAGACCATTTCCGCCGCGAAAAACGCGCGCCGATGGTAAGCAATGGTGATGATTTTGATATTTTTGAGGTACTTGGCCATTACGACGAAAGTACCGAGGATAAAATGGTACGCGAACAAACCTACCGCGATCTTAAGACCTTAATTCATTTACTGCCGGCCGAGCAAAAGGAAGTTTTGATTATGCGCCACTTTGGCGATATGAGCTTTAAAGAAATTGCCGACATCACTGATGTAAGCATCAATACAGCCCTTGGCCGTATGCGTTACGCACTCAACAACCTGCGTAAAATGATGCAGAGTAAGGAATTGAGCTTGAAGAATTAAAGGGAGTCCGAAAAGTCCGAAAGAAGAAGTTTAGAAAAAATTATAATGCGAATCAGCTTTTAAGATAGCTGATTCGCATTTTTTGTGATATTTGGATTTTAAATATAGGTAACAGCCGCTTTATCTTTTCAGGCAAAATTCTGTTAATTCCTTAATTCTATAAATTCGGGTTCAGACAATCAAACGCTCGTTATCCACCACGTATTACCAAACGGATCCTTAATCCCTGCGCTGCGGCCATAGTTTTGGTCGGCGGGCGGCATTACTTCGGTTGCCCCGTTATCTATGGCCTTTTTAAATAGCTTATCGCAATCATCTACGTACAAAAACATACCGGCGTTTTGCGGCGCGTATTGTTCTGTAGCATCGGCGAGCATAATTACGCTGTCGCCTATGCTTACTTCGGCATGCATAATGGTTTGCTCATCGCGCATGGTTTTGAATTTTTCGGCGGCGCCAAAAACGTTTTGGGTGAAGTCAATAAACTTTGCGGCGTTTTCTACAATTAAATAAGGCATCAGCTGCGGATAACCTTCGGGGATACTTACATTTTTCATAATGGGTTCTTTTAAAACAAAAGTAAAGCCGGAGGAATATACTTAATTGTAAATATCAGACATGTTAAATATAAAGCCACTCGGTGCCTTCAGCTTTGCCCGAAAAATAAAAGGAAGGATGATAGCCGGTAAATTCTTTAAGTTCATGTATAAAATGCGACTGGTCGTAATACCCGCACTCATAGGCTACCTGGCCTAAAGGTTTATCGGTAACCTGCTGTTTTATTGCCTTGTTCAGCCGGGTTAGCCGCATATACATTTTGGGACTGAAGCCCGCATATTCTTTAAATTTACGATTGAATTGCCGTTCCGAAAGATTAAAGCGCGAAGCCAGCTGCTCAACAGTGCTTATTTTAGCCGAGTGGATTACATGCTTTACAGCCGTGGCGATAGCTACATCTTTATTTTTGATGTTCAGCAAACGCTTTTGCAGCCATTCTGATAGTATTTCCGCCCGTTTATAATTACAGTCGGCAAGCATCATCTTTTCCTCAAGCTCGCTTCCCTCCCGTCCGAGAAAAACATCCAGGCCGAGCATTTCATTGCTTGTTTCCGCCGAAGGGATATTAAAAAGAACAGGAACAGCAAAAGGATAAATATACGCCCCGAAAATCCCGAAACTTTGCCGGGTTTCGAACCTCCGGAATTTGCTCGATTGAAAATGCATACCGGATAACCAGTTATGTGCCACCCCGTCCGTAACCAACTCATCAAAAGCGCTTTGATAATGAAAAACCATCTCCACGCAGCCATCCGCTACCGAGCGATAAACGTATGAATCTTCATCCGCGCCTAATTCATGCTCCAGCACCCAAAAGCACCTTACGTAAGGCTGCAATGCTAAAGGTGGCTGGATGGTATAGTAATTCATTTTGATTTCGGAAGTCGGATTTTCGATTTCGGATTTGATTATCTCGAAATTAAGGAAAATGTCTGAACTCGAATTTTTTGAATTAACGAATTTATCGAATTGTCTTTTAAATTCTAATAATTCCTTAATTCTATGAATTCGGGTTCAGACAAAAATCTTCATGCGCTTTAACTTCCGCACTCGTCATTCTGCAATCCGCATTTTCTACATTCCTTTCTGTATCGCCTCATAAATTGCATCCTGTATACGCGGGCGGATGTTCAGGCTGGATAATTTGCTTCCTACATTTGGATGCACACGGTTGGATAGAAAAATATAAACCAGGTTATATTTCGGGTCTACCCATACGCAGGTGCCGGTAAAGCCGGTGTGTCCGTAGGTTTGATCGGATGCCAGTTTTGACGGATAGTTATGGTCGCGTACCGGGTCCCAGCGGTCGAAGCCGAGGCCACGGCGACTAACAGGCGATTGCTTGGCAGTAAATTTATCAACCGTTTCGGGTTTAATGTACATTACGCCGCCATAGGTGCCGCGGTTCAGCATCATCTGGTATAGGATGGCCAGGTCGTTCGCGCTGGCAAATAAACCTGCATGGCCGGCAACGCCGCCCATTAGGGCAGCGGTAGGGTCGTGTACAAAGCCATCCAATAAAGCGTGCCTGTCTTTCTTATCATCTTCGGTCGGGATTATCCGGTCGGGCGTAAAGCGATAGAGTGGCAAAAAACCGGCAGTCTGCATCCCCAATGGGGTGTAAAACTGCTGCTGAACGTATACATTTTCTGGCATGGCTGTCAAGGTTTCTCCAACCTGCTGCATAAAACACATGCTTAGGTCACTGTATATATACTGACCTCTTGTCTTTACGGGCGAATTCAGCATATCAGGCCACATTACTTCTTTAAAGTAATCTTTGCGCAAAAAATAGTTGTCATTAACCTTCGTCGGGAACATAGCCGAAGAATCGGTGCTGTGGTCGGTCGGTTTAATTTTATCAAAGGTTGGTATATCAGGTATAAGTCCGGCCTGGTGCTCCAGCACCTCGCGGATGGTTAAATCCTTTTTATTGGTTTTGCGTGTTTGCGGCAAATATGCGCCGAGTGTTGAGTCCACGTTCAATTTGCCCTGGTCGGTAAGCTGCATGGCTTCCATGGTGGTGGCCGATATTTTGGTCATGGATGCCACGTCGAAAATGTCAGTCAGCTTGTCTGGCTGTGCTTTGTCGTAAGTATGATAACCGTAGGCTTTATTAAATATTACCTTGCCATCCTTTACCACCAAAACAACGCAACCGGGGGTGGCGCGTTCCCGCATGGCCTCATTGGCGATATTATCAATATCGTCAAGATTTCCTGTTTTAACGCCTGCATCTTCCGGAACGGTATATTGCAAGCGGCTCTTCGCGGTAACAAAGCCCATGCCTTTTTTGTAAAGCGTGGAAATATTAACGCCTAATTTTTGCGTAATTGGCATACCACCGAATATGGCCTGCGCACTGTAAAATGCCGTTACCGGCGATATCCGCTGGCACCAGATAACCGGCACAGCCGTATTGCTAAGTCGCGCCAGGGAATTCGGACTGCCAAACAAGGCTATAATTACATTTTTAAGTTTTTGGTTGGTGTTGATGAAATCGCTGACGAGCGGATTATTCATATCCGCATCATTCAGCTGCACGATGAGTGTGTTATAAAATTTCAGGTCGGACGATAAATCATCCAGGCTTTTTATGCCAGCGTAGTCATTTCCGTTGAATGTTACGACTTTGGTGTATTTATTGGCCAGGCTATCAAACTCGCGGGCATATATATTCGAAAAGTGGATGCTGGCTACCTTTGCCTGGTCCAGGTTTTGCAGGGGAATGGTATATGCCGCATTATTAAGCAGCACGGTCGCTTTTTCGGCCTGTTTTTCTTCGTTTACATACGCCATCCCTGTAAATGGCGGGTTTTGTGCACAGGCTGAGTTAAATAATATAAATCCGGTTAAAACAATTGATGGTATTAATCGCCACTTACTTCTTCTCATAAACCTGCTCTCCGTTCACAAACGTTTTTAAAACTTTAACATTCGGCAATGTCTTGCCGTCCACTTTCATAATATCACTATCCAGTATCACAAAATCGGCATATTTGCCCACCTCGATGCTGCCTTTTTCCTTCTCCTCAAAATTTGCTTTGGCTGCCCAAATGGTCATACCGCGCAACGCTTCGGTGCGGCCAATGGCATTTTCCATTTGAAAACCATCTTCAGGATATCCCTTTTTGTCTTTGCGAACCACGGCGGCATAAAAGGTGTACATCGGGTTGATGTCCTCTACCGGAAAATCGGTGCCCAGTGGCATCCAGCCATTTTGTGCCAGCAAATCTTTATAGGCGTAGGCAGACTTAAGACGTTCCTTGCCCAGGCGTGTTCCGGCCCAGTACATATCAGAAGTAGCATGTGTAGGCTGTACCGATGGCACAATATTATATTCGCCAAACAGCTTTACATCTTCCGGCGCTACAATCTGCGAGTGCTCAATACGCCAGCGTTTGTCATTTTTACCTTTTAAAACGGATGCATATATTTTTAACATCACCCGGTTGGCTGAATCACCGATGGCGTGCGTACACATCTGGAAGCCATGTGCCGCAATCTTTTCGGCTACTTCCTGGAAATGTTTTTGCTGACTGAGCAGGAAACCGCTCCAGCCTTTTTGATCGGCGTAAGGCTTTAGCAAACATGCCCCCCGTGAACCAAGGGCGCCATCAGCATAAACTTTAAACGCACGTACGTTAAGCGATGGTGTTTTATAAGCGCCGCGTTTAAACAGGTATTCGTAATTATCCGGGTTGTCAGAAAGCATCACATACATGCGCATTTTTAAATCGCCTTTGTGCTGCAATTGTGCTATGGTATTTACCATAGCGTAAGGCAAACCACAGTCGTCAATAGTAGTTAAGCCTACTGCAAAACAGTTTTTTTGCGCACCCAACAATGCCGACTGGGTAATAGCCTCCGTTGGCGGAGGGATTTTGCGGGTGATAATACCCTGCGCATTGTCAATCATTACGCCGGTAAGTTTGCCGTTTATGGTTTCGATTTTACCACCTATGATGGTTTGCCCGGGCTTAACGCCTGCCAGGTTTAAGGCAGCCTGGTTAACCATAACGGCATGGCCGTCAATGCGGCTTAATATTACCGGGCGCGCCGGGAACAGCGAATCCAGCTTAGCTTTGTTCGGGAATTCTTTTACGTTCCATTTGTTTTGGTCCCAGCCACGACCAACTATCCAGCCATCAGGATTGCGTGTGGCGAATGCTTTCACAGAATCCACAACCTCCTGCCAGCTTTTTGTAGTGGTAAGATCGGCTTCCTGCAAACCAAGGCCGTATTCATAAAAATGGGCATGTGCATCAATAAAGCCGGGGTAAACCGGTTTGCCGCCGGCATCAATTACCTGGCGGGCATTGTATTTCTCTTCAAGTGTATCGGCTTTGCCTACTGCTATTATCTTTCCCGCACTTACTACAAATGCATCGGCCGTGGTAAAGGTGCTGTCGACTGTATAAACCAGCGCATCTTTAACCAGCAAATCGGCATTATATTCCTTTTGTTTACACGCGCAAAAAAGCACTACAAGCAGTGGCAAAAATTTCTTCATAGGGAGGTTCGCATTAAAAAAATGGTAATCTACAAAACTATATACAAAATCGAAGAGATAAAGTTGGAGGGGAGAATAATTTATTAACTAAGTATAAACAACAAATCCCGGCCTAAGCCAGGATTCGTCGTTATAAAACTAATTTCTATTATTGCTGAACCGGTAAAGCCGGGGCAGTAGTGCTGGTAAATTTATTATCCAGGCTGATGTAATCTGTCAATACCTGTCCTGCTTCACGTTTCAGAAAATCGAGGTCATCGCCGCGTTTTTTGGTCTCGCCTTTTTTCAGTGCTGGTAAACCCATAGCCACACGGCGCTGGTTGTTTTCTTCAAACTGCTTTTTGTCGTCGGCATCGCGCTGCGCTTTTAGTTTTGCTTCATTCAGGGTTACGCTTTTTTCGGCTTCGTGCTTTTTAATTTCGTCAATATCCTGCAGCATGTATTTATAGTTCGGGCTTGCGCTCATACGCTGATCGTGCAGTTTTTGCAGCTGTGGCAATACAGTGCTAAAGTCACCAACCTTAGTATAATTGGTTTTTGCAATGATATCAAAAGGCATAGCCGAAGGTTCGGTATCCTCGCCATATTTATCCATTGGGATAATAGACGGGAAGGCAATATCAGGCGTAACACCTTTATGCTGCGTTGAGTTACCGGTAATACGGTAAAACTTGGCAATGGTAAGGTTAAGCTGGCCAAACACGCTCTGGCTACCCGTAATGGCCGTAGGGCTCTTTTTATCTTTACCAACCAATGCTGCTGCGCGCTGTAACATTGATGGCGGGATAACCCGGTCCAGATCGATAGCATTTTGCACCGAGCCTTTGCCATAAGTTTGGGTACCCAGGATGATACCGCGACCGTAATCCTGTATCGCACCCGAGAAAATCTCGGTCGCCGAAGCGCTGAAACGGTCAACTAAAATAGCAAGCGGGCCGTTCCATGCAATCGATGGGTCTTCGTCTTTGTCTACCTCAATTTCATCGTTTGCACTGCGTACCTGCACTACCGGGCCGGTTTTAATAAACAGGCCGGTAAGGTCAACTGCTTCCAGTAATGAACCGCCGCCGTTTTGGCGCATGTCCATCACAATGCCGTCAACACCTTGTTGTTTCAGCGAGTCGATAAGCAGCTTCACGTCATGCGTGGTGCTCTTATAGTTAGGGTTGCCCGATTTATAATCGTTAAAATCGATATAAAATGCAGGAACTGAAATAACCCCTATTTTAATGGTTTTACCATTTTCGTTATAGGTACGGATTTCTTTTTTGGCTGATTCATCTTTCAGGATAATTTTTTCACGTACCAGCTCAACAATTTTCGGCTTGCTACCTACGCTTGTGCCTTTAGGCAAAAGCTCTAATCTTACAATGGTGCCTTTTTTACCACGAATAAGCGCAATAGCGTTCTCTATACGCCAGCCCACCACGTTCTGAAACTCGCCGCCGGGGCCTTGCGCAACGCCTACTATACGGTCATCCACACTTACTTGTTTGCTCTTTTCAGCAGGGCCGCCTGCTGTTAATGATTTGATAATAACAAACTCGTTCTCGATATTCAATCCTGCACCGATACCTTCTAACTGGCGCGACATATCGATATTAAAATTAGCCGCATTAGCAGGGTTAAAGTAATTGGTGTGCGGATCTATAGCGTTGGTAAAGGCGTCCATAAAGATTTGGAAAACATCCTGGTTGTTCAGCTTATTAGCCTGCGATAACAGGTTTTCATAACGCTTCCTTAAGGTTTCTTTGTTTTTGGCTACATCCGTACCGGCAAGCTTTAAGTTAAGCATATCGTATTTTACACGCTCTGTCCAAATCTTGTTCATTTCAGCCTCAGATTTTACCCATGCCAGGTTATCGCGGTCGTAAGTAAACTGATCGTTTTTAGCGTAATCAAAATCATTGTCAAGTTGCGTTATCGAATATTTAATACGGTCGATGTACCTTTTTTGATAAACGTTGAAGATATAAAAGGCATCGTTCAGGTTGCCGTTTTTTGCATCATCATCCAGCACGGTTTTATACTTATCGAAATCAGCAATATCCGAAGCCAGGAAATAGTTGTGGCTCTCGTCCATCAGCTTTATGTACCGGTTATAAATAACGGTAGACATCGAGTCGTTCAATTCAACTTTCTTGTAATTATACTTCGATATCATTGCAGCAATGGTTTTAACAACCACAGCCTGCTGCTCGTCGGGCTGTATATTTTTTGAGCCATCAACCTTTATAGTTTTGGCAGGCTTAGCGCTGCATGCCAGGGTGGCACCAACAACCAGCACCAGATAAAATTTCTTAAACATATCTTTTACTTGCTTTAAATCGGGGGTTTTATAAAACATCAATACTTGTGCCTAAATTCCTGTTTACAAATCTTTAAAAAAAAAGACAGCCTCTGCCGTCTCATTAATTGAATAACAATATTACAATAATGTTTGAATTGTTTTCAAAAAATACGCATACATTTTACGGTAATGTTACGAATTTATTGTGACCAAGCAAACCGAAACGCAGTTTCTGGATATACATGACAATGTAAAAACAAAAATAGGTGAAAATCACATATTTGTCTTACCCCGCGGGCACGGCCATTCGGATTAGGATTACTCCGCTTTTGTAGTAGTTGCCGGAATTTCCGCATAACGCACATCTGCCTTAGGGGCATTATTACGGTTTTGTTTAATGTAGACCATTTTCTTTTCGATGGTTGCCAAATCATCGTTAAAACCGCGAATACGGGCCATGTCATGTGCTTCGGTCAGATCCTGCTGCGCCTGCGGATAATCACCCAGGTCGGATTTTATGATGGCTAAATCTATCAGGTTCGCAATGGTGTGTTTATCATCATTTTGCTGGCGCGATATGATGTTGCTTTGCAGCAAATACCATTTCGCTTCGGAGTAGCGGTTTTGCTGTATGTACAACTTTGCCAAAGCGCTGAAATTATAGCTGGCATCGTTATAAACCCTGAAACGCATATTGTGCTGTGCATCGCGCATTACAAGGTTTTCGGCCGCCTGGAAGCTGTATTCGCTCCGGTCGAAATTTACCGGGGTTACCTTACCGGTAAACGATGGCTTAATACGTATTTTGGAAATGGAATGCAGATATGGACTCGACTGTTCAATTACCGGGAAACGTTCGTGCTTTTTTAATAAAAGGTCTACGCGATACCACTGTGCAGATGCAGAAAGGCTGAATACACAGCAAATAATCAGAATGGTAATTCTCATTTAATCTTTTGTCCCCAAGTTTAAATTAATTATGTAAATGTACATAATTTTCTATAAAAGCAAACGCGACGGGAATGGGTTGGAATATGCCCTTAAACGGTGTGCGGGTGGATTTTGTTGTGTTTTGATCTAATAAATATCGTCAGACTTACGAAGTTTTAAAAACTTCGTAAGTCTTGGCGGTTAGTCTTCTCAATCAAAAACAATATATTTATAGGCTGCAGGTATAACTTTAAACAAAATCTTTTCTTCTTAATGGCGAAAGCATCTAAAAACAAATTAGGCATCTGGACGAGCACCTCGCTGGTGGTTGGCAGTATGATAGGCTCGGGTGTTTTTTTGGTCCCGGCTGCAATGGCTTCATTCGGCAGCGTAAGCTTATTGGGCTGGCTATTTTCGGCAATTGGAGCATTTTTTATTGCACGTGTATTTAGCAGACTTAGTGAGATGGTGCCGGCAGGTGTGGGTGGGCCTTACGCCTATACCCGCCACGGTTTTGGTGATTTTGCCGGTTTTATGATCGCATGGGGGTATTATATTTCCATCATCACAGCCAACGCCGCAATCTCTATATCATTTGTAAGCGCCATGAGCACCTTCTTCCCGGTGCTGGCGAAAAATTCCCTGGCAGCGGTACTGACGGGCCTTGCTGCCATTTGGGTTCTGGCCTGGGTAAACATGCGTGGTGTAACGTCATCGGGCAAAGTGCAGCTGGTAACAACCATACTAAAACTTGTGCCTTTGGTAGTTATTTCCGTGGGCGGATTATTCTTTATCCGCCCCGAAAACTTTCATCCTTTTAACGGCAGCGGCGGTTCGGTTTATGACGCTATCAACACCGCGGCAGCTGTAGCGTTATTTTCATTTGTAGGTATTGAATGTGCAACGATACCCTCGGATAGCGTAGAAAATCCCGGAAAAACCATTGCAAGGGCCACCATGCTGGGCCTGGTGATATGTACTATTGTTTACCTGTTAGGCAGCATCAGCATTATGGGCATTATACCTGCAAAAATTCTGGCCAAATCGCCCACGCCTTACGCCGACGCAGCTGCCATTATGTTTGGCAATAATGCCCGTTATTGGGCAAGCGCCGGTATGGCTATAGCAGCCTTTGGCGCATTAAACGGCTGGACTTTGATACAGGGCAAGCTCCCCTTCGCCATTGCCCGCGACAAGCTTTTTCCAGCCATCTTTGGGCGTCAAAATAAAAGTGGGGCGCCGTTTTTCGGTATAGTTATCAGCAGCACATTCGTTTCAATTTTTATGATGATGAACTATACCAAAGGCTTGGTGGAGCAGTTTAAGATACTTATCCTGCTATCGACCTTTAATACACTGGTGCCGTACCTTTTTTGTGCAGCCTCCTATATGATAGTACGTCTGCAAACTAAACATCTCTATAAAAATGGGCTGTTTGTTGGCTTAGTGGTAGGGGTACTGGCTTTTGCTTACTCCATCTGGGCCATCGCCGGCTCGGGTAAGGACACCGTATTTTACGGATTTTTATGCCTGATGGCAGGGCTGCCGTTCTATGTTTGGGTAGCTTATAAGAAAAAGGTGGAGATTGATAATAATTAATGAGAGTCCGAAAGTCGGAAAAGTCCGGAAAGTCCGAAAGACGCTGCAAAAATCCAGCAATAAAATGATGTGTGCCTTTTTATCTTGACTCTTGGCTCTTGATTCTTGTGACTCTTGATTCTTTCCTCTACACCGCAGCCGGCAAACTAAAATAAAACGTAGTGCCCAGTCCTTCCGCAGTTTCGAACCAGACCTTGCCACCCGCGTTTTCGATAGAGTTTTTTACAAAAGCTAAGCCTAATCCCGTTCCGGAACTTTTTGTGGTAAAGTTAGGCTCAAATATCTTTTCGCGCAGGTTTTCGGGTATACCGTTGCCGTTATCTTTTATAGTAAGCAGGATGTTTTTGTGCGTAATCATGTTGTTGATAGCGATTAAGCTCATTCTATCCGCCGGAGCCGCTTCAATTGCATTTTTTAAAAGATTATTAAAGCATCGTAGCAACTGGTCGCGGTCGGCGTTGATAAAGAAAGGGGCTTCCGGCGCCAGGAAGTCTATCCTTACATTATCCATTTGCTTAAAAATGGTAACAGCCTGGGTTAATACCTCAAATATATTTAATCGTTCCAAACGGGTATCCGGCATTTTTGCAAAGGCAGAAAATTCTGACGCGATATTGGAAAGGCTCTCTATTTGCTCCACAAACGATTTACTAAAGCGTTCAAATTTCTGGTCGAATTTAGGGTCTTTATCTTTCCAGGATTTATCCAGTAACTGCAACCCTAACTTCAACGGTGTAAGCGGGTTTTTAATTTCATGCGCAACCTGTTTGGCCATTTCGCGCCAGGCTGTTTCCCTTTCGCTTTGTGCAAGTTTTGTGGCGCTTTGCTCAAGCGCAGCAATCATTTTATTATATTCCTTTACCAGGGCGCCAATTTCGTCGTTACGGTCCCAGCGTATAGGTTCGTTCTTTTTACCATAGGTAGTTTTGCTAAGGCTAAATTGTATAAAGTTAAGTGGTGCGGTTATCTGGCGGGCAATAATAACAGCAAATAAACCAATACCTATAAAAATAAGGGCGTATACATTTATCATAATGTTCAGCAACGAGCCTATACGTTCCTTATACTCCACTTCGTTACTAAAGTAAGGTAACTGCAGGTAGGCCAGTGTACGGTTATCGGCATTCCTGATGGGCACATAAGCCGCCTTATAGTTTAGCCGGCCTATAACCTCGTCATTCAAAAATTCCGATTTCTGGAACTTATTTAAAGCGATAAATGCCCGTGCATTCATGCGGCGGGCCTGCAAACCAAAGTCATAAATTTTAGGCTGCGTGTTTATAAGCTCTATACCGTTGTTATCATAAAGTGTAAGGTCGGCGGCGTAGGTATTTGCAAATGCGTTGAAGTCAACCTGGCTTTCTTCGCTCGGATTCGACAAGTATTTGTAAGGATTGTTATTTTCGAATGCACTCGCTATACGGTTAATTTTTTCGCGTATGGTTTTATCCTGCTGCGTTTGGTACTGGTTGCTTATCGAGAAAAAAGTAATAAAACCAACGGCCATTAAAGTTGCCACAACAGCTAAAATCATAGACAGCTGAATGCGGGTTTTATACAACACGAGGTCGAAATTCATTTTAAAACTCCACCTGATGCGGTTGTTTTTGATATTGAATATTTTAATTCTTATCCATAGCCATCCTGTTAACAACACTAAAACACTGAATAGCAGAAAAACAACGAAAAAGAACGTAACCGAGGTGATGGCGATAAACAGCAAATTTTGCTCCTTGCTTACCACAATTAAATTACGTTCGCTGGCCTGGTGTATCAGGTGGCTGTAGTTTGTAAACCGCTGGAACCAATGCTGGCTGGCGCTGGTGGTAGTTTTGGTTACATATTGTTTTAGTACGCCCTGCAAATCGGTATTTTGAAGGTTATATACATAATTGCCGCTTTGGGTAACCAACCGGTTATCGCTATAAAAGGCATAAGAATAATTTTTAAAGTCGTCCTCCTGGTTTATCCTGCCATCTGCCAGCAGGTCGGGAAATGAAGTGAATGTTTGCAGTGGTTTCGATTTCAAATCGGCCACTACTGTTCCAAGCTTTTTGCCATTTTCAAAAATCGGCAGTATGGCAAAATAGTTTTGAACACCAAAGGATTCATTTACTTTATAAAAAAAATCGGACACCTTTTGGGAGCTGTATCTCACCAGGTCCTTGTACACCTGTAAGGCATAGGCCTTATCCGGCGAAAGGGGCTTATCTTCGCTGTCAAATTCGCGTACATTAAAATAGTAGGTAGGCAAGCTGCCGTTGAAATACAGTTTTTGAAGACGCGTTTTAACAAAGCTGGCGTTGTGGGTAGTATCTTTAAAATACTGGATGATTGCCGGGTCCTTTATAATATTATATTCAACGCTTTTAAAGGTGTAATCGGCGGTGGCATCTGTTGGCGCCTCCAGCTTTTCTATTAAGCCTGTCCGCAGGCTCTTCTCCCTTACCCCCTCATAATGATTAAGTTTTATAGCAGCTATTAAAGCGCATACTAAAATTATAAATGCCAACGATATTGCATTAAGCTTGCCGCCCTGGTAACGATAGGCATAGGCTCTTGCAAAAATCAATATCGCCCCGAATATATAAAACAAAGTAAAGCCCTGGTAAACAGCAGCTATAGCGGTGCCTAATACCGCACAGCTTGCTATAATTATAGATTTACTTAAATTGGGGATAGACAACCGGCCCGCTATGGTTAGAAAAATTTCAATCAGCAAGTAGTATACCAGGAATGCGAAGCATAAAACAAGCACCCCCAACAGACTATAAACCGAAAGGTTAAGTACGTTGCTTACATCAAAGCTTATTTTAGAGTTTGTTATAAGACCTCTGAAAATATCGAGCAGCAGCGTACCGGAAAACATAAGCACCACCAGACTGGCGGTAAAAATCATGTAGCCGCCCTTTGTGCCCGGCACTCGTTTTAGCAGGCTCCGCCGCCGGCTGTACAAAAAGCTTACAAACCAGCATATAAAAAATATATTGAGGCATAAGTCGCCAAGCGTAGGCGAGATAACGCTTGATGCATAAAGCCGCGGACTAAAAATATTGAGCTTTATGGTAAACTCCGGCCAATTGTAGTGAAGGTTTATCCATCGCGTTAAAAAGATAAAAGCCGCCATAATTGCCAACGACATCACGAAATAACCCTTAAATGCTACGTAATTGCAAATATTATGTATCAGTACGCAAAAGCACAACAGCGTGAGCAGCCAAATGGTTATTTCGTAATAGAAAAATGTGTGGTTTACTTCACCAGGTTTCAGCTTAACTGAAAAAAGAAATTTATGATCACCAACCCCGCTATGAACATCATAAACGGGCTTCTCGGTAAAGTCGGCAATTTCAATATTATCGTCCTTCAGCAAATCGGTCGCGAACGTATTTTGCAGGTACTCGTTCTGAAAGCGGTAGTTAAACTTTACAGGGATAAAAAATATTACCGAAAAGTTGCCCTCGCTCTTCCTTATGGCTTCGTACAGGCCGTTTGATTCCCGCCGGAAGTTTGGGCCTTCTTTTATGGTAGCCGGGTATTCCGGAATTACCTTTATGCCGCTCCAAAAGCTAAGCTGATTGTTGTTGAGTGTTACAAACCAGATATTCCGGTCGGTAGTAAATTGCTTAATCAGATCAATCGCGGCCTGGGGATGCTCCGGCAATTGTTTCAGCCCGTTAAAAAATTTTTTATCATTAAGGTACGAGTAAACGTAGCCTTCCTTTTTTTGAAGATTGTTTTCGAGGATTTTTGCAGTTTGGTCGAGGTTACTTACCTGCGTATAAGTTGTACGGACAATAACGGCCGTTAACAGCAGGCTGGCGCAGAGTAAGGCCAGCATTAAACGTATTTTCCCGGAGGTAGCCAATTAATTTATCTGTAACGACTCAAATGTAACCAAAAAAAAGGTCCCCGGTTTTACCCAAAGACCTTTAGTCACAAATTACTTACTATCGCTGGTGCTTTATTGCTTTGATTCTTTCAATTCCCGTTGAGAATTATTTAAATTCAAATCGCTCAATCACGAAACGTTCCTATGGAACGTAAAAAATCGTTTTTAAATTCTTCTACCTATCAGGTGCTCCTATGGAGCACGAAGCGCGCTCGTCCCCATTAGGGACGTTTGGTCGGCAGAAAAAAGGCCGTGCTATTATGTTCCATTAGGAACACCTGGTGATATGCACCGATCCAGCTTACCCTAATTATTCTATAACAGCGCTTTCTGTTGGCATATGGCGGTCAACCTTTTTTACAAGGCCCTGCAGCACACTACCCGGCCCAACTTCGGTAAATGATGTTGCGCCATCTTCCATCATGTGCTTAACGGTTTGCGTCCAGCGCACGGGGCCGGTAAGCTGTGCTATTAAATTATGTTTGATAGCCTCTGGATCGGTATATGGCTTAGCGTCGATATTTTGATAGATTGGGCAAACCGGCGCTTTAATTTCGGTATGAACAATGGCATGCTCCAGTTCAATCTTCGCGGCTTCCATTAATGGGGAGTGGAATGCACCGCCAACGTTAAGCTTTAACGCGCGTTTAGCGCCGGCGGCTGTCATTTCCTCGCAGGCTTTATCAACCCCTGCAATAGTGCCCGATATTACCAGCTGACCGGGACAGTTATAGTTTGCCGGAACAACTACATCGCTAATGCGCTTGCAAATGTCTTCAACGGTAAAATCATCCAGGCCTAATATTGCGGCCATGGTTGACGGCTGTATCTCGCAGGCTTTCTGCATGGCATTGGCACGTGCTGCAACAAGGCGCAACCCATCTTCAAACGATAGTGCTCCGCAAGAAACCAGCGCCGAAAACTCGCCAAGCGAATGGCCTGCCGCCATATCAGGCTTAAAATCATCGCCTAAAACGCTTGCCAATATTACCGAATGCAGGAATATTGCCGGCTGGGTTACTTTGGTTTGTTTAAGGTCTTCGTCTGTGCCTTCAAACATCAGGTCGGTAATGCGGAAGCCAAGTATTTCATTAGCCCGCTCAAACATAGCTTTGGCTTTTTCCGACTTTTCGTACAGGTCTTTACCCATACCGACAAACTGGGCGCCTTGCCCCGGGAAGATGTATGCTTTCATTGTTTGGTTAATTGGTTGATTGAGTTGATTAAGTGAGTGGTTATGCAAATTTATATAATAGTTGACCGGCTAAGAAATTAGTAAATAAAACCATTCACTACTCACCCAATCAACTACTCACTATCACCCAAGTTTAGCTGATATCAAATTCAGGAACTCCGTCCTCGTTTTTTCCTTCAAAAATTCGCCGGTAAATGCCGATGTGGTGGTTACCGAGTTTTGCTTTTGTACACCACGCATGCTCATGCACAGGTGGCGGCACTCTATTACCACACCTACGCCCCAGGGGTTTAATGTTTCCTGTATACAGTCGCGTATTTCGTTAGTTAAGCGCTCTTGTACCTGTAAACGCCTGGCAAAAACGTCTACTACACGCGGTATTTTGCTTAAGCCAACCACATAGCCGTTTGGTATATAAGCAATATGCGCTTTACCAAAAAAAGGCAGCATGTGGTGCTCGCACATCGAATACACCTCAATGTCCTTCACAATAACCATCTGGCTGTATTCTTCCTTAAACATGGCGGAGTTCAATATCTCTTTGGCGTTAAGGTCGTAACCCTGGGTTAGGTACAGCATGGCTTTGGCCACGCGCTCAGGCGTTTTTAACAGTCCTTCGCGGTCGGGCTTTTCGCCAATTTGTTTAAGTACCTCGTGGTAATGGCCGGAAAGGCTTTGTATCAAATCAGGGTTGTAACGGTCAATCTTTACATAGCCGTCGGTATATTCGTCCCTGTCGGGGAAATCGTCGTCGTCCTTCATTATGCGGGATTAATCGCCAAAATACTCGGCGCTGTTGTTTTCGGTTTCGTAAAGTTTAACTGAGTGTAAGAACACGCCTTGGTAGGCTTCAATAGGCGCTTTCAGCTGGTTAAATATCTCGATGCAAAGCAGTTCTGTCGACGCCATTTTACCGGCCATAAACGGAACATCCTTGTTGATATTTTTATGGTCGAGCTTTTCAATTACGTATTCGTTTATAATAATCTTCAGCTCTTTCAGGTCCATCAGGTAGCCTGTAGCGTGGGTAACCTCACCCTTTACGGTAACAAACAGGTTGTAATTGTGGCCGTGCCAATTGGGATTTGCGCATTTGCCGAACACTTCGGCATTTTTCTCTTCGCTCCATTCTTCGCGGTACATGCGGTGCGCCGCGTTAAAATGTTCTTTGCGCGTAATATGTATCATCATAACAAATAATGGTGCAAATATACAAAACAAAATCAGGCGTTATGTTTTAACTTAGCCGTCAAAAAAAAGCAATAATATGCGGATATTGATTGTCGTTGCTACGAAGGAAGAAGTCGCTCCGTTAATTTCTGAATTCGGAATTTCGATTGCGGATTTTTTGGGAACACCGCAACTCATAAGTTCTGATGCCGGGCTTCGGACTGCCGACTTCGAACTCCTCATAACCGGCGTGGGCATGGTTGCTACTGCTTTCGCTTTGGGTAAGCAGCTTGCTGCAAACAAATACGACCTCGTAGTAAACCTGGGTATCGGCGGCAGCTTTGACCATAGCATTGCTTTAGGCGATCTGGTGGAAATAACCCAAGACACCTTTTCCGAGCTTGGCGCGGAAGACGATACCCGCTTTTTGCCGATAGCAGATATGGGTTTTGGCGAGGCTACGTTTCATCCTTCAAAAAAACTGGCGGATTTATATAACTTATTTAATACTTTCAACCTTAAACAGGCTACTGCCATCACTGTAAATACTGTACACGGCAATGAAGATTCGATAAAACGTGTAGCAGATAGACTTAGTCCGCAGATAGAAAGCATGGAAGGTGCAGCCTTTTTTTATGCCTGCAAACAATATAGTGTTCCCTGCCTGCAAATCAGGGCTGTGTCAAATTACGTTGAAAAGCGCAACCGCGATAACTGGAATATAGGGCTCGCCATTAAAAATCTGAATACATTTGCGGTTGAATTTTTGAAGCTTTACGCGTGATGGTTAATTAGTGAATGGTTTATTGGGTGAATGGTTTTTTAACCATCATCAACTACTCTCTCAATCAACCAAACACTTAATCAACCAAACAATGCAATTAACCCTCGGTTTCTCTCCCTGCCCTAACGATACTTTTATTTTCGATGCCATGATTCATCATAAAATCGACACCGAAGGCCTGGACTTCGACGTGTTTTATGATGACGTAGAAACCCTTAACCAAAAAGCCATGCGCGGCGAGCTGGACATTACCAAGCTAAGCTACCATGCCTTCGCGTACGTTACAGATAAATACGTTCTGCTGGATGCAGGCAGTGCGCTGGGCTTCGGTGTTGGGCCGTTATTGATTTGTAAGGATGACCCTGACGAGCTATACAAACAACTCACTACTCTCAGTTCTCCGCTCACTATCGGGATCCCCGGCAAATACACTACTGCCAACTTTTTATTAGGCACAGCGTTCCCGAATGCGACCAACAAAGTTGAGCTGGTGTTTTCGGATATTGAAGATGCGGTACTTGAGGGACGCGTTGATGTCGGCCTCATCATTCACGAAAACCGCTTTACCTATCAAAATAAAGGCCTCAAAAAAATAATCGACCTGGGCGATTACTGGGAAAAGCAAACCGGATGCGCTATACCATTGGGAGGAATAGTTGCCAATCGCAGATTACCACCTGATGTTCAGCATAAAATAAACCGCGTTATACGCCGCTCGGTTGAATTTGCCTTTGAGAACCCAAAATCAGGCCTCGAATTTATCCGCTCCCATGCCCAGGAGATGAGCGAAGAGGTAATGTACAAGCACATCGAGCTGTATGTAAATCAATATTCCGTAGATTTGGGCGCCGAAGGAAAGAAAGCGATACGGATACTATTTGACAAAGCGCTGGAAAATAATATTATTCCGGAAGTGAAGGACGGCATCTTTTTGAACCATGATTAAAGGATTAAAAGATTCTCCGATGCCTTGAGTTTTGAATCAGATAATCCGTAAATCAAATAAATCAAGGTTCAAAATAATCGGTGAAATCATTTTCCAATCGGTGAAATCCCAAAAATGAAATCAATTTTTAAAAACATAAACGAATTCGCCGAAGGACAACTGTTATTAGTCAATAAGCCTTATAACTGGACCAGCTTTGATGTGGTAGGAAAAATACGTAACTCCTTTAAGCCGCTTAAATTAAAGGTTGGTCATGCCGGCACGCTTGACCCTTTGGCTACCGGGCTGCTTATTATCTGCACCGGTAAAATGACCAAGCAGATTGATACTTTCCAGGCGCAGGAAAAGGAATACACCGGCACCATGATACTCGGTGAGACCACGCCCTCCTACGATATGGAAACCGAAGCCGACCAAAAGTTTGACATCAGCCATATCACTGAAGAACAAATAAAAGCTGCCTGTACCCAATTTATCGGGGAGATAGGCCAATATCCACCGGCACATTCCGCCATAAAGGTTGACGGCGAACGCCTGTACGAGAAAGCCCGCCGCGGCGAGGAAGTAGAGTTGCGCCTGCGTATGGTTACGATCACCGAGTTTGAGATAACCGATATTACCTTGCCCGAAATTAGCTTCAGGGTAGTATGCAGCAAGGGGACATACATCCGTTCACTGGCACATGACTTTGGCAAGGCGCTGAATAATGGGGCTTATCTTTCGAGGTTGAGGAGAACGAAGAGTGGTGACTATAATGTTGATGATGCCTGGGAGGTAATGGAACTGGTGGGTACCATAAGGGATCTGAAAGCCTCTGTCTGAACTCGAATTTGTTGAATTAAAGAATTTATCGAATTTGAAATTCAAAATTCCAGCCATTCATAAATTCAATAAACGGCGCAGCCCTCTTGAACACCTTTGAAAACAAACAACGGTGAAAAATTCGAGTTCAGACGCTATATTTGCTATCTATGCGCATCTACCATCATATTGATGAATTTACCCGGTTAGATAATGCCGTTGTTACCATCGGTACTTTCGACGGCGTACATACTGGTCACCGTAAAATTATTGCTGATTTAAAGCAGCTTGCTGCCGAAACCGGCGGTGAAACTGTGCTGCTTACTTTTTTTCCGCACCCCCGGATGATTTTGCATCCCGAGGACGAAAACATCAAAATGCTAAACACCATCGACGAGAAGGCAGAAATGCTGGAAGAGTTGGGTATCGACCATTTAATTATCACTCCTTTTTCGCGCGATTTCTCCAATCAATCCGCTGAAGAATATATCCATGATGTACTGGTGAATAAAATCGGTACAAAAAAAATAGTGATCGGTTATGACCATCGCTTTGGCAAAGACCGGCAGGGAGGCCTTTCGGATTTGCAGCGCCTTGGGCCGGTTTATGGTTTTGATGTGATTGAAATACCGGAGCAGGACATTTACGAAGTCGCCATCAGCTCCACACGCATCCGCGAGGCATTGCTCAACGGTGCCATTGAGCTCGCGCATACCTTTTTAAGCTACCCGTTTTTTATTACCGGTCGCGTTATCCGCGGGGACCAGATTGGCCGAACGATAGGCTTTCCTACTGCCAATATTTTTATCTGCGAAAAGTATAAGCTTATCCCCGTAGATGGGATTTTTGCCGTGAAAGTTAAAGTGGATGATGAAACCTACGCAGGCATGGCCTACATCGGCACCCGGCCGACCATCAATGGTGTGCGCCGCAATATCGAGGTAAATATTTTCAATTTCGACAAAGAAATATACAACCAGCAAATCCGTATGGAGTTCTACAACTTTGTGCGCGATGATATGAAGTTCGATTCGCTGGATGCGCTTAAAGAGCAGATACGCAAGGATAAGCTGGATGTAGAAGCGTTGCTGGGAGGTGGTTTATAGTCCATAGTTGATGGTTCATAGTTCATAGCCGCTGCGGTAACGTTCGATGCTTTGCAAATTGCTTTTACCATAGCGATGGGTTTAAAAACCCATCGCTATGATGGCATCTTGCTAATTAAATCGCAATTTTATTCCAACTGGTGGACTGCTATTGGCCAAATGGCTTGCTTTTAATTCCAAAATAATTATCTTGCCCTATAGTTTCATTAGCACCCCCTTCCTGCCATGAACTATGAACCATTAACCATGAACTAACCTATGCTCAATCTCGACAAACAGGAAAGTGAATTTTTGAACCGGGCTATACAGCATTGGGAGGACGAGCATTTGGTTGATGCCGGCACGGCCGAAAAGTTGCGTACCTCATATGAAGTGAAGGGCTTCGACTGGATGCGGCTGGCCAAGTATTCTTTCTGGATAGCGCTGGCCTGCGGGTTTATTGCCGCCGGGTCGCTTATTATCGACGACAAAGTTATTAACTGGCTTAAGAGCCTTTATTATACGCCGGATATTGTTATCAGCCTGGCGACCGGGACTTTGGCTGGAATATTGTTTTATTTCGGCAGGCGCTGGGAAAGCAAATATCCCGAAAAGGTATTTAGTAATGAGGCTATAATTTTTAGTGGGGTGTTGTCGACAGCCTGCTGTATTGCTTACCTGGGTAAAACCTTTGACAATGGTTCCGGGCATTATTCGCTGTTATTTTTACTGTCGATTTTTGTTTATGGCGTGCTGGCTTACCGAATGGAATCGCGGCTGATATGGTTGTTTGCGCTGGTGTCGCTGGGCAGCTGGTTCGGTACCGAAACCGGTTATCAAACCCATTGGGCCGATTATTTTTTAGGGATGAACTACCCGTTGCGTTTTGTGCTTTTCGGCCTGGTTTGTTTGGCGGCTATTTATTTGCTTAAGAACCGTAAATGGTTTGCGTTATTTTGGGAGCTCACCTATATCGTTGGATTAGTATACCTGTTTACATCGCTGTGGATGCTGAGTGTGTTTGGCAACCTGGGCAACCTGGATACGTGGTGGCATATCAAACAAATCAGCTTATTTTACTGGGGCGTTATTTCTGCCGCAGTGGCCGGCGGTTTCTTGCTTTTAGGCTTAAAAACTAAAGACGTTATTGCACGTGAGTTCGGCATTACCTTTCTGCTGATCTCCATCTACACCAAATACTTCGAATACTTTTGGGACCATACCAATAAGGCCCTGTTCTTTGCTATTTTAGGCGCTTCGTTTTGGCTGATAGGAAGAAAGGCGGAGAGGATTTGGAATTTTAAGAGTGTTCATAGTTGATGGTTCATGGTTGATAGCAGCTACAATCGTTAAAGACCATTTTTCCATAAACAGTGCCGTGAAAACTTACGAAGTTTTTAAAACTTCGTAAGTTTCGGGTCAGATCTTATGAACCGCTATCAGATAAATTTGCTTCACTATCCCATACATCGCGAAAGCAAAAAATAAAATGGCTATTGCTGTATTCACAACTTTGGTGCTCAGCGCAAATTTCTGCTGGATATATTTGGCAAATTTGGCATAAAGAAAGAGCGCTAAAAAAGCCCCGGCTGCTGCCCCAACGCTAAATATAAATAAGGCTACCTGCCCAACCTCTATCCAGTGGTTAGTAATCAGGTAAGTTCCGGTTATCATCCAAAAAGGGATTTGCACAGGGTTTAAAAATCCAAGCAAAATACCATACTGTATACTTTCGCGCTCCGAATAATTTTCTTTCGGGGGTTTATTGCGGTGCATCCAGGTAATAACCCCCAGTGTAGTAAACAGCACTATCATTACCCAGTCGATAACCATATCCAGCTTTACCTGGGCACTAAGCCAGTTGGCGGCATGCATAATAAAGTAGGTAAAAAAGAACTCGACGCAGGAGAACGCGATGATAAACATCATGGCCTGTTTTAAGCCACGGTTGATGGTTATTTTAACGAGGGTAAGGTTGATGTTGCCCGGCGGAATGTAGCCTAAAGCATTTGCTATTAACCCGATAAAGAATGTTAGGATTATCATCTTTTAGTTCATGGTTGATAGTTCATGGTTCATGGCCGGAGATTATCGGGAAGGAGTTGTCAAACAAACTCTGTCATCCTGAACGCAGTGAAGGATCTTTACAAAGCGAAAGGTAGGCCGTCGCAAGGTTGGCGACCTACCTTTCGCTCTTAAATATCGCTTGTTAAAGATCCTTCGCTATCGCTCAGGATGACAAAAAGGGCATGACTACTACCCTTCCTCAACTTCGCTATTCAGCGTTTCCACCTCCGGCGTTTCGCGTTTAAAGTAGCGTTTCTGGAATAATAATATAGCTATTACGCCTACCGATATGGATGCATCGGCAAGGTTAAATA
>JAZJZL010000161.1:0-11924 GCA_040389845.1 Bacteroidota bacterium | reverse complement strand
GGCCGTAAAAGGTAGAATCGATGATATTGCCCAGCGCGCCGGCAAATATCAGGGCCACGCACATAATTAGTCCGCGGTGATATTTGTGGTTGATGAGGTAAACCAGGCCATAACCTATACCCACCACGGCAACAATACGGAATACGGTTAAAATCAGCTTCCCTATCTTGCCGCCAAGCTCCCAACCGAAGGCCATGCCGTTATTTTCGGTATAGCGCAGCATGCCATGGCTGCCTAAAAAATGTATTTCGGAATTAAAATCCATGTGCGTACGTACCCAGGTTTTTATTACCTGGTCGGCCAACACAATTATTGCAGCAACAATAAAAGGTTTGTAGTAAGCTGCCTTCATTTACTGCTTTAGTTTGGCTTCCATACTTAATGTAGTATGCGGCACTGCGCGTAAACGCTCCTTAGGGATAAGCTTACCGGTTTCGCGGCAAACACCATAAGTTTTGTTCTCGATGCGCACCAAAGCGGCTTCCAGCTGCTCGATGAATTTTTTCTGGCGTGCAGCCAGTTGGTTTATTTGTTCCTTCTCCAGCGTAGCCGACCCATCTTCCAAAGTTTTATAAGTACCGGCGGTATCGTCAGTGCCGTTAGCGTTAGGCGAACTCAAAGAAGTTGCAAGCGCATTCAGCTCTTCCTTAGCACTACGTAATTTATCCAGTAATAGACCTTTAAATTCCTGCAAGTCTGATTCAGAGTACCTGGTTTTTTCGTTTTCTTGTTTCATTTATATTTTACTAATAGCAATCAAAATTTCATTTCCGTCAATCTCAACTAAATCACCCTCATTAAGCTCATTATCAAGCACAATGCTATCCGCCAAAATTTCGGCGCAAATATAGGATAAATTATTATTTACCGCATTGCTGATAAAAGGATGATTGCTGAGCTTAACGTTTATCTTATCGGTAACTTCAAATTCTTTGCTCTTGCGCAGGTTCTGTATGCGGTTTATCAATTCTCGCGATATACCTTCCTGTTTAAGCTCTTCGGTAATGGTAACATCTAAAGCCACCGTTAGTTTGCCCAAATTCGCAACCTGCCAGCCGGGGACATCTTCCGCAATGATTTCTACATCGGTAAGGTTTACCAAATGTTGGGTAGGCAGCAGGAAGTCGCCATCGTTTTCAAGCTTCGCGATGTCGTCCTGGTTCATGGCGGTTATGGCTTCGGCCACTACCTTCATGTCTTTGCCCACTTTGGCGCCGAGCGCTTTAAAGTTCGGTTTTATCTTCTTTTTGATGAAGCCGGCGGTATCGGTTATGTATTCGATGCCTTTTATATTGGTTTCGGATAGTATCAAATCCTTCACCTGCTCTACCTGGCCTTTAAACTTCTTGTCGAGTATCGGCAGCAGGATTTTGCTTAGCGGCTGGCGCACGTTGATGTTTACCTTTTTGCGGAGCGATAACACCAGCGACGATATATCCTGCGCCATTTGCATGCGTTCTTCCAGCGCGGTGTTTACCAGGTCTTGATGGTATTCCGGGAAATATGCCAGGTGCACCGACTCAAAATCTTCTTTTTTGGTGATGCTGTTCAAATCGGTATATAACCTGTCGGCAAAGAACGGCGCGATGGGCGACATCAGCTTTGCGATTGTAGTTAAGCAAGTGTACAGCGTTTGATAAGCCGAAAGCTTATCGTCCGAGTTGTCCGATTTCCAGAAACGGCGGCGGCTTAAGCGTACGTACCAGTTGCTGAGGTGCGCATCCACAAAATCCTGTATGGCGCGGGCGGCTTTGGTAGGCTCAAAGTCGGCATAAAATGCGTCGACCTCTTTGCTTAAGGTATTTAGTAAGCTGATAATCCACTGGTCTATTTCAGGCCGGTCGGTTATGGCTATTTCTGCTTCGCTGTAGGTAAACTTGTCGATATTGGCATACATCACAAAGAATGTATAGGTATTGTACAGCGTGCCGAAAAACTTGCGGCGAACCTCGTCAATGCCGTCGGCGTTGAACTTCAGGTTGTCCCACGGCGCGGCATTGCTAATCATGTACCAGCGCGGTGCATCGGCGCCAAATTTTTCAATGGTTTCAAACGGGTCGACGCCGTTGCCGAGGCGCTTCGACATTTTGTTGCCGTTTTTATCCAGCACCAGGCCGTTCGATATCACGTTTTTAAACGCAACACCTCCGTTGCCTACTTCGGCATTGATAGCCTTTACCTCGTCGCTGGTTTCGCTCAGCATAACCGCAATGGCATGCAGGGTAAAGAACCAGCCGCGGGTTTGGTCAACGCCTTCGGCAATGAAATCAGCCGGGTAGGCGTTTTTAAATTCTTCTTTATTTTCGAACGGGAAATGCCATTGCGCATACGGCATGGCGCCGCTGTCGAACCAAACGTCAATGAGGTCGGGTTCGCGATACATGGGCTTGCCGGTTGATGAAGTTAAAACCACATCATCCACATACGGACGGTGCATATCTTCCAGCACAAAACCTTCAGGCATTAAACCCGCCTTTATCGATTTCTGGATTTCGTTATTCAGATCGGCAATTGAACCTATGCAAATTTCCTCTCCCCCGTTTTCCTCGCGCCATATCGGCAGCGGTGTACCCCAATAGCGTGAACGCGACAGGTTCCAGTCTACCAAATTCTCCAGCCAGTTGCCGAAACGGCCTGTGCCGGTCGATTCCGGTTTCCAGTTGATGGTTTTATTCAGCGCCACCATTTTGTCCTTAACGGCGGTGGTGCGGATAAACCAGCTGTCCAGCGGGTAGTATAATATCGGCTCATCGCTGCGCCAGGAGTGCGGGTAGCTGTGTTCGTATTTTTTTACGTCGAATGCTTTATTCTCGGTTTTTAGCTTTATCGATATCAACACATCGGTAGGCTTGAAACCTTCGGCATCACGTTCGGCCTGGGTGTAATATTCTTCCTTAACGTAACGGCCGGCGAAGTCGGTAACCTCATCCACAAAACGGCCCTGCTTGTTTACCAGCGGCACATCCTTGCCAAACTCGTCCTTCACCATTACCGAGGGAACGTTGTTTTCCTTACAAGCCCGGAAGTCGTCC
The DNA here is from genome assembly GCA_040389845.1 of Bacteroidota bacterium. Lineage (GTDB taxonomy): Bacteria > Bacteroidota > Bacteroidia > Sphingobacteriales > Sphingobacteriaceae > Mucilaginibacter. The sequence goes on along the minus strand of JAZJZL010000161.1, from coordinate 8,892 downwards.
GAACCGAAAACGGAGGCGGTGTGAACGATGCCGGTACCGTCTTCGGTGGTCACAAAGTCGGCGGGGATAACGCGGAAAGCGTTCTTTTCTAAATCTTCATTGATGACATACGGCATCAATTGGTAGTAGTGCAGGCCCACAAAGTCCGAACCTTTATAGCTGCCCTTAACTTCCCAGGGGATAACCTTGTCGCCGCCTTTATAATCGGCAAACGAGGCGTTTTCGCCTTCGGCTTTAAAATGCTTGCCCACCAAATCCTTAGCCAGTATTACCGTTACCGGCAAAAAGGTGTATGGGTTAAAGGTGCTTATTTTTACGTAGTCTATTTTCTCGCCAACTGCAAGGGCGCAGTTTGCGGGGAGCGTCCACGGGGTGGTGGTCCAGGCTAATATGAACAGGTCGCCGGTGATGTTTTCGAATAAAAACTCAGAATCCTTGTCCCGTTTCAGCTTAAACTGTGCGGTGATGCTGGTATCCTTCACCATTTTGTAGGTGCCCGGCTGGTTCAGCTCGTGCGAGCTCAGGCCGGTACCCGATTTGGGCGAATACGGCTGCACCGTATAGCCCTTATATAAAAGCCCCTTCTCGTGAAACTTTTTCAGGATCCACCAAAGCGACTCGATGTATTCATTTTTATAGGTAACGTACGGGTTCTCCAAATCAACCCAGTAGCCCATCTTTTCGGTAAGGTCGTTCCAGATGTCGGTGTAGCGCATTACCTCCTTGCGGCAGGCGTCGTTATAGTCCTTTACCGAAATCTTTTTGCCGATATCATCCTTGGTAATGCCCAAAGCTTTTTCAACAGCCAGCTCGATAGGCAGGCCGTGGGTGTCCCAGCCGCCTTTGCGCTTTACCTGGTAGCCCTTAAGCGTTTTATAGCGACAAAAAATATCCTTTATGGCGCGCGCCATAACGTGGTGAATGCCGGGCATACCATTCGCAGACGGCGGCCCCTCGTAAAACGTGTACGGATTACCGGCCGGGCGACTGCTGATGCTTTTTTCAAAGATGTTGTTCTGTTGCCAAAACTCCAGTACATCCTTGCCTGTTTGCGATAAGTTTAAAGCTTTATATTCCTTGTACATCAGTAAATTCCACCTCAAATTTTAGAGGTTGCAAATTTAGGGAAATTTAATTAAAATAGGGAGGGGTTTGGGGATAATTATAAGGTGGTTGGCGGGGTTAGCGGCGTTTTTTTAACCACGGAGGGACGGAGGAGGCACAGAGGGCGCGGAGAAAAAGATGTCATGCTGAATTTATTTCAGCAACCCACATGCTAAGTATGCGATATGCAATTGACGCACATGCATGTGGGTTACCTGTCCTGCGGGGCACGTCGCCTTTGCCCTACAGGCCATTACTCCTCCGACTCGCGCCAGAAGGGGGTTTATTTTTTAACCACGGAGATACGGAGGGCACGGAGATTTGGCGGGCTAATTATGTGAACTAAGATTCGTAGGATTTTGGGATTGGAGGATTTATTGAACGGCATATATCTATACTTGATAAATCGAAAAAAGTACGTATCTTCCAAAAAGCCTAAATTCAAATTGCGAACTTGAACATTAATCTAATCACAAATGCCAAACGATCTTAGCTTAGCAAAGAAATTTATTAAAAAGTGTCAAAAAACTCAAAACCTATACTTAGATTTAGGTGATTGTGGTATAGAAGATTTAAACGAATTACCTGAATTATTTGAATGTACGAATCTACAAACGTTAAATTTGAGTACCAATTGGCCTGAAAAAAAAGAGAATGTTTGGGAATGGAGCGATAGTAAAAATAATGGGGATAGTAATTCATTTAAAACTATACCGCCTGAAATCAAACAACTTAAAAAATTAAAAAAACTTATAGTTTGCAGTGATAATGAAACTCTACCACTGGAACACGCTGAGGCAATAACAAGCCTTACTTGTTTAGAAGAGCTTTATATTAGCTCTCCCTTTATAACAGATTTTAGTTTCTTAGGAAAACTGACCGAATTAAAAACATTATATCTTAATTCGAACCTTATCATATCTCGACGGGAATAATATAAAAGATTGTAATTTTTTAGAAAACCTAAATGAATTAATAATATTAGATATAAGCGAAAATGAAATCTCCGATTGCAACCCTTTAAAGAATCTTACAAAGTTAGAAACACTATTGCTTCCCGATAATGAAATATCAGATTGTAGTTTTTTAAAAAATCTAAGCGAGCTAAAAACATTAGACCTTAGTTACAATAATGGCCCTATCATCAATTTCCCTAAAATATTCAACAAATTGACGTCCTTAAAACTGAATAGTGACAAGATTTCAGATTGTAGTTTTTTAGAAGGCGCCAATAAATTAAAAACACTTGATCTTTCAAATAATCAAATTTCGGACGTTAGCCCTTTAAAAGGATTGACTGAATTAGAACGATTAAGGATTTCTGATAATCATATATCAGAAATTGATTTCTTAAAAAACCTCAACAAATTACGATTTATAGATCTAATTGGTAATTACATAAAAAAAATACCGATATCGCTCTTCCAATTGAACTTAAAAATGAATAAAGGCCGACTCGATAGTAATGAGTTGTTCCTTTCTGAAAACCCGATAGAATCTCCTCCGATAGAAATTATTAAGCAAGGCAGACAAGCGGTGATCGATTGGTTTGATGCTAGCAAAAAAAAGCTTAATGAAATTAAGATTATACTAATCGGGGATCCAAAAGCTGGGAAAACTTCAATACTTAAAAGATTAAAGGAGGACCAATTTGATGAAAAAGAAGTGCAAACAGATGGAATCAACATCGAAGATATTATTTTTGCTGAATGTGATACATTTGCGAATTACCCGTCGTTACATGATTTAACAGCTCATTTTTGGGACTTTGGTGGCCAAGAAATCATGAATGCCACTCATCAATTTTTTCTTACCAACCGTAGCGTATATTTATTGGTTCTCGACTCACGAAAAGACACTAACGTAGCAGGACAAATTCGGCAATGGGTAAAACGAGTAAAAACAACCGGAGGTAGTTCTCCAATTATCGTTGTCGCTAATCAATCTGACGTAAACACTGGATTTGGCTTCTCTAACGAGTCCGATTTGCAGATTGAATTTCCTGAAATTAAATATTTTATAAAGATTTCGTGCAAAACCGGAATTGGTATTGACGATATAAAAAACGCCCTCGAACAATTAATTCCTAAAGCGGAGTTATTTAATACAGAAATTGATGAGAGATGGATAGCCATTAAAGAGCAATTACAGGAAGAGACTAAAACAAACCATTATTTAGATGAAACGAGATTTAAAGAAATATGCTCCATCAATAAATTAGATGAGAAACAGGCTAGATTAAATGCCATTAATTTTGCATTTTGAAGACCTGAATCTTGCACAATACTACGTACTTGATCCATATTGGATTACATATGGAGTTTATCAAATTGTAACATCGATGGAAGCTGGGAAGTTGAAAGGGATCGTTGGAATGGATAGGCTTGAATATATCGTGAACGAAGAAGAAGACAAAAAAGATATTTATAGACCTGTCCACTTTGAAAAAATAACTTATGATACTAACCAGCGGCGCTTTTTACTAGACATACTAAATCAATTTAAGCTTTGTTTCTACTTACCTGGAAATAATGGTTTTATTATTCCAAATTTGTTAGACACTACCGAACCTTCAGCTTTAACAGGGAAATTTAAGAGTGATGCCGACAGCATTCGATTTGTTTACAAATATGAGTATTTGCCAGGTTCGATCCTTCCAAATATCATGGTTGAAACACATGAATTGTTGGGTGCAAAATGGCGTACCGGCTGCATATTGGAAAACAATAACGGCCAAGCGTTGATTTCTACTTATCAGGATATTTTGACCATCACCGTCCGTGGGGAACATAAGACTAAACGTGAGTTTATGGCTGTGATACGACATCGCATTAACACAATTAACCAAAAGCTGGCAGTAAAACCACAAACTCTCATTCCACTGCCAGGAATTACGCCAATTGCTTATGCGGACTATGAAGTGTTATTAACACGAGAACGGAAAAATAGAAAAGATTATATTTTCGATGAAGATAAATCAACTGAAAAAAGCTTCGGAATTTCACAACTGCTTGAAGGCATTGCGACTCCGGATGAAATAATGGAATTAAATCGTAGCCTTAGAGACATAAAACGGGGTGTTGGAATAATTATCGATAAGTTGGATGAGCATTATGATTATTTAATTCAAAAAATAGGCGACGACCAAACGAGCAATAAAATAATAGCGTCGATGAAGGAAATTAACGCAGATCAAACCGCAGAAATAACTGAGGAAATTCTAAAACAAATTGCAACAGCTTTCACGCTCTTCAATGACGATATTGATGAAAAACTTCAAAAAATATATGATGATTTAAAGAGAACCGATGATGTAGAAATGAAGCTTAAATTATCTATCCCGTTTATAAAATTGTTAGGTATTGATTTAGAAGTGGGTTTTGATGTGAAATCGTGGGCAATGAAAATGTATGATAAATATAAATTAAAGATGTTTGAAATATTGATGTAACAATTCGCGAGTGGAGCAAACAGCCCCTTCTGGTCGAGTTTAGCGCAGCGTAACTTCGACCTATAACATTGCAAGCATTCTGCTTGCGAGGGCTAACGAAATAACAGCTTGCCTCCTGTGGCGCGAATCTGTCCCATCAGGCCGATAGCGTGATTGAGACTCTTACCCGCGTGAAAATTACCTCCCACGCAATTGGCCCCACGCCTGCAACTGTAAACCCATCCCAGGCCAAAACAGGCTAAAACTGTTCCACCTGTACACAAATTGTTGCGCGGAACAGTGTGATATTTGTTATAAATAATTTATAGTAAGCTGTTTATATAAATTTAGTTCAAGTTTTACTATTGTACACAAGTGTTCCACCTGTACACACTGTTCCGCGGAACAGTACAGTTAGGAGGTTCTGACGCCCCTCGGGCGCGATGACGTTCTGCCTAACACACAATATTAGCCGCCAAAAATCGGCTCATCTTCAAATCCCACGCATCAAAGTTCAGACAATTCCGACAAAAAGCAACCTACAAACAGGCTAGCTATTCCCTGCTCAAAACCTGCCTAACCTCTTCGGTTAATCCCTCAATCATCTCTGCCGATTTCAATATCCTTTCGTGCCCTGCGCCGTCATAAGCAGTTGTGCGGATGAATGGGCGTGCGCTTAAAAATTCTTCAAGATAGGCGTAGGGAGAAATAGCGTCAAGATGGTCGTAAGCGAGCCAGTGATTCATACGGGCGTCAAAAGTGTATCTGTCGTTTAAGTTATAATAGGCTGCAGGCTTTTTGAATAGTTCTTCAAAGCTTTTTAAGAAAGCGGCCTGTGCCGGTTTGCCAACTTCCGCCAGGTTCATGCTGGCTTCAAAATTTTCTTTGAGGCGTATCAGTGGCGTAAGGCTTGCCAATAAGGCCGGGGCGTAACCCAATTCTTCGACCGCTTTTATATTCGCCATAGCCCCGAGTGAATGACCAATCAGCACGTCCGGTTTACCATAAGCAAGCGAAATTGCCTTAACTGCCTCCGCAAACAACAGCAGGTTCGACAACTCGCCCTCCGAACTGCCGTTTCCCGGCGCATCGAATGCGATTACCTGCGTATCAGGTAAAGTTCGCAGCGCGGATATCACGTCGATCCAGTCTGCTGCCTTTGAGCCCCAGCCGTGGGTAAGCAATATTTGATGTTTGCCATTGCCCCATTTAAAACCGTTAAAAGTGAGCTTGCGTTTGGCAAAGTAGTCATCATTAACCTGCAGAGTGAATTTTTCGGCCTCATTCAGTAACTGTTCCTGCTGCAGCCTTACCGGCATTTTAGGCGAATAGCAGATCAACTGCCAAAGCAGGCTGGTAAGCCCATCCTGGTCACCTGCCGGGAATGCTTTTACTTGCTGGATAATCTGCTTTAGCTTTTTCATAGAAGTTGCTTTAAGATAGGGCCGGATTAATGCGGTGAAGGTATGGAAAATGTGTGGACCGGTCTATATAACCCGTTCGGAGTAAGTTGCGGGCGGGTAATTCAGCAGCTTATTGCAGAGGGAGATACAATTATTGAACACGCTTGCCTAAACGACAAGTTTTTTGCTGATTTTGTGTTTTACTAATTAATTAGTTTATATTTGTTTACCTAACAAATAAATCATGTCACAATCAATATTTATAACCAGGGGCGGCTTTGCGATTTCACAATATTATTCCTAAAGGCAGATCACGACAAGTAAAAAAGCGACTGTTGGCAACAGGCGTTGCGCCAACATTAATACCTACCAAAAATCAAAATCTATATTTTTCACCAATTAATACTTCAATATGAAAACGACAAAAATGAACTTAAAAAACTTAGGTGTGGCATTGAAAAAATCTGAATTAAGGCAAATTATGGCTGGGAGTGGCGGTTCCAGGTGCAATGCGGTAGCATGTCCAGACCATCTTTTTTGCCATACCAAGGGATGCGATGTATGTGTAAATATTAGCGAGGAGACGGGTTTGGGAATGTGTTTTTAGCATTCAATATAAATTGTCGAAATTAAAATGGCAGCACAATTGGGTAGTTGTCATTTACCAATTAAAGGGGAAGTATCAAGCCTATGCTTAGCAGCCCTACTCCTCCCCCTTCCTGGTCGAAGTTTAGCATAGCGTAACTTCGACCTATAATCTGTAAGCTTTCAGCTTAATCCCACCATTTGATAAGTATGCGCCATGGTTATTTGCAGATTGATGGAGGCCGCCGGGGCTGGGTGCTTTATTACCTGTCAGCGGGGGGGGCACGGCAAGCCTCCTCTATTGGCCTTTGCCCGTCATACCCGCGCCTGAAAAAGGCATGACACCAACAACAGCGGAATATTGGCGCAGTGCAAACAAAACATCCTATTTTTGCTTATACTGACGAGTTAACACCCCTTTCTGCCGAAATGATGCCGGTGAACCAGGCACAGTCCTCAATTAAAATAATGGAAAAACCACAAAAACCGAAAAGGAAACGGATGGTACCTGTGCCTTTGAATGATGGCATGAACACGCCGGTGCCGGACCGAACTGAAAAGCTCATTCCTTCCGCGAGCGAGGCTGCGTTAATAAAACAGGCAGAAAACCCACTGGGTGACCCCCATAAAGTGTACTTTCGGCCGATGGAAGTTAAAAGGAAAGCCCCCGTGCAGGATACCAGGAGCATTGATACGAGTGATGACTATACGGTAGTGTATTGGATGCAGGAACTCAATACTACGAAACTTAAATTACTGGCGGCTGTTGCCGAGGTTGGGGACTCCTTTGAGGCAGTGAAAAAACAGCTGAAGAAACCTTAAATTGACCTATTGATTGTAGGATTTCGCTGCGCTCAAGAGATAGTTTTTCGCTGCGCTATTCATTCTAAAAATAGAACGCCTGATAATCAGCACATTTCACAGCGTTCCGGGTGTTCCGTGCGGAAAAATGGAACGCTTTGCGCGCATGCAGCCCGTTGCTACCGCTCCCACCTAAACCTCTAAATGATATTCTTCATCACCCCTTGGATTATTTTTATCCCCTGCAACATTACGGACGGGCAAACGTCTTAACTAAAATCCTGTTTACTTTATATGATGAAAAAAATCTGTTTTATAGTTTTATGTCTTTTTGCCGTCCGCGTAAATGCACAAATAAATCAAAGCCTCGCTAAAACTATCGAGACCCAATATGATTCGGATCAGGCGGTGCAATTAAAGTTCAAAGCTATGTCTGAACGGAATGCGCCCAGGGATAGCCTTAAACTACAAGACTCCCTTAAAAAGGCGACCTATGTAGACGGTACTCGTCTCGCAAAGCATATCTATGCGCAATACGGATACCCTACCGTAAAATTGGTTGGTTCAGAGGCTTCTCACCATTTCTTCATATTTATCCAACATGCAGACAAAGATCCGGGTTTCCAGGTGAGGATGTTACCAATACTCGACTCGCTTTCTAAAAAGGGTGACATCTCCCGAAAGGACTACGCTTACCTGTATGACCGCGTGCAACGTAATACCGGCGGGAAACAACTATATGGCACGCAGCCCAGCTACGATGATAATGGCAATCTATTCAACAGCAATAATCAAATTATATATCCTAAAGACCTCGCCGATCCGGAACACGTTGACCAAAGAAGAAAGGAAGTCGGCCTCGGCCCCATTGAAGAATACTACGAATCGATCCTCCAAATGCTCGGCCGTCCCCGCCAAAAACCAAAAGCAAACTAATGGAACAGTCAAAGGATAACGTGAAAACAGTTTTATTGGATATTGTCATGATGCTATTCATCATGCTATTTCCTCATTTCGGGCACCTTCCGATGTTCATATACCCCTTTGTAGTGCTGGGCGTCGTTTGGGCCTACTTGAAATACCGGAAGCAAAGTTTCTCCGATATTGGGTTTCGTTTTAAAGCTATTTCGGCCAGGTCGTTATTAGTGGGCGGCCTGTGCGGACTGGCTTATGCAGCATTCGTTTATTGGCTATTGTCCCCGTTGTTGAGCCATTTGGGGTTTGCCCCGGCCAACCTTAAGGATTTTGACTTTCTTCGTCACAACTTAAACAGCTATATTGTACTGGTGCTGCTGGCCTGCCTTTTAGTTATTCCTTATGAAGAGATCGTCTTCCGGGGCCTTATTTTTAGCAGGCTGATGGAATGGTTTAAAAATTCATCCCGCCGTTTCCTGCTTAGCGCATTAGTAACCAGCATACTATTTGCCTTATACCATTACCAGGAAGGCGCTGGAGCCGTGGTACAGATCCTTATTTTCGCTTTATTGCAAATGCTCCTGCTCAAGTATGCCAAAGGCAACCTGTGGTATGTAATCTTTTATCACATAGTGTATGACATTTTTATGTTAA
>JAZJZL010000160.1:0-13978 GCA_040389845.1 Bacteroidota bacterium | reverse complement strand
TTTTACCGACAGGCAATTGTACAGGCCCGGCCAAACTATATACTTTAAGGGACTGGTTATCAAAAACGTAAATAATAAAAACTCCATACTGCCTGATGAAAACGAAGAGGTAAACCTGCGTGATGCGAATGATAAAATTATAGGCGAGCTTAATTTAAAAACCAACGAGTTTGGATCTGTGCAGGGCTCTTTTGTTATTCCTCAAAATATATTAGCGGGCAGCGTATCTGTCGGCACAAAAAATGGTCGTATCAATGTCCGTGTGGAAGAATACAAGCGCCCAACTTTCCAGGTATCGTTCTTGTCGGTAAGGGAAACCTACCGCTTTGGCGATTCTGTAAAAGTAAAAGGCAAGGTAACTGCCCTTTCGGGTTATGGCATTTCGAATGCACGGGTTGCTTATTCCATTAACTTAATGGCCATGCCTATAAGCAATGAATTTTTTGCACGCAATAATAATGTAGGATCGTTATGGAGTAAGCCGCAGCCCAACATAACTGATACCATTGTAACCAACAGCCGGGGCGAATTTGAGATTAAATATAAGGCCGATACCGGCAGCTCCAGTGTTCAACTCGGTAGTCTCGATTATAGCATTTCAGCTGATGTGACAGATGCCTCCGGCGAAACACAAACGGCCAATACATCAGTAATGGTGAACAAATTTCCGTTTAGTATCAGCGCGGCTTTGCCGCAAAAACTGGCCGTTACCGGTGATAAAAACATCCCTGTAAAGCTAAATAACGCAAACGGTCAGCCCCAAAAAGGGACAGTTACGTTGAAGATATTTACGATAAAACAACCACAGCGATATATTAAAAAACGAGTTTGGCAAGCTGCCGATCAATTTATATTAACGGCCGATGAGTTTAAGAAAGCATTCCCAGCCTACGTTTGGAAGAATGAGGACGACCCTTATAAGATGCCAGTATTAAATAAGATTAGCGAAACGACTATAACCGCCGACAGCATTTCGGGTACCCTCGATTTAAGCATATTAAAAAAACAAACTGCCGGGATATACAAAATTTCGATAAATGCCCGTACCGAAAAAGGAGACACATCCTCCCTGTATCAATTTATAGAAGTATTGCCTGCCGCCACGCCCGCGCTTAAGCCGGATGACTGGCAGGCGCCGGTAACGTATGTAAAACCCGGTGCGCAGGTTGAATTCCTGGTGGGTATGAACAGGCCTTCGAATGTGCTGATGGAGACGTATGATGGGCCGAAGCTGCTTTCCTCAAAATGGATTGAATTAAATGGCCCCTATCAGCAAACCGTGAAAGTTGACGTACCTGCTACAACCGATAATGCTTTTGCGGTTCAGTTTTTAACGGTGAACGATAACCGCATGTATTCTTTCTATAATCGCGTAAAAATAACAGATACCGCTAAAAAGCTTAACCTGCGGTTTATAACTTATCGTAATAAGCTGCAGCCGGGTGAAAAGGAGCAATGGAAGCTGCAAATAACCGGTGCCGACGAAAAAAACACAGCCGAAATGCTGGCCACACTATACGATGCTTCGCTGGATAACATTGCACCAGCTCAATACTGGCGCACCGACTATGTTGAGTATGATTATTTTGCCCCTTATTTTTATCTATGGATTAACCAGGAATTTGCAAAGGAATCAGCCGTCAATAATGCGCAGGATGAAACACCTCAAATACCGGATGAAGTATTGTATGAGCGATTGAATTTGTTTGGCTACAATTATTTTGGCAGTTATAACCGGGCCTACCATAATTACCTGGCGCTGGTAAAGGAAAATCTTGCCAATAAGAAAGAAGATGCAATACTCGCTGCCGAATATTTCAAAAATGCGGCGCTGGTTAAAAAGGGCTACAATATGAGTGGCACGGTTACTTTAAACGGGCGCATAATTAAAGGCGTAAAAATCACCATAAAAAACACGGCGATAAGCACGCATTCAAATTCAAAAGGCTACTTTAAAATTAAAGTACCGGCTAATGGTGTGCTTGTTTTTAGTCATCCGCAATATCCCCCCAGGGAATTAAAAACTCAAAGTGCTAAATATCTAGCGGTGGAACTGCTTAACATAAAAAGAGTTGGGCCGGTTGTGGGAGAGTTAAAAGTAGCAGATCCTGGCGTTAAATCTTTTAGAGGTAAAAACAATTATGGATATTTCGCACCGGCCTCGCCGGCAGCAACTATGTTTGAGCCGCCGATGGTCAAAGCAGATGCAGAAGTATTAAAAGGACGCGTTTCTGATATTAATGTGCGGGAAATCAGGGCGCCGCGTGCCATGATGTATGATGAAGCCTACGACAAGGGTCTGCGGGATACGATAGAAGCACTTAAAAGGGAACTTTCAAAACCCATCATCCCCCGCAAAAACTTCAACGAAACAGCCTTCTTTTACCCCCAATTGCACACCGACGAAAAAGGCCAAATCCTAATCGACTTCACCATCCCTGAATCGCTTACCCGTTGGAAGTTCCGGGGCTTTGCGCACACCAAAGATTTGACAACAGGTTATATCGAAAATGAAGTCATCACCCAAAAACAATTGAGCATCAGTGCCAACATGCCGCGCTTTTTAAGGGAAGGCGATACTGTTGCTGTTTCAGCACAATTGGCAAACCTGGCCGATAACCCTTTAAAGGGCACCGTTAAGCTGCAATTGTTTAATGCGCTGAATATGCAGCCTGTGAGCTTATTTGTAAGTAAAGCGGATGCCGAACAAGGTTTTATGGTTGATGCAGGCACCAATAAAGCGGTAACTTTCAAACTGGTTATCTCTGCCGGACTTGATGCCTTAACTTATCGGCTTACTGCCGATGCAGGCCAGTTTACCGACGGCGAGGAAAATACATTGCCGGTTTTGCCGAACCGCTTGCTGGTAACAGAATCGATGCCGATAATGGTGCGTGCCGGGCAAAGCCGCAACTTTACTTTCGACAAGTTGGTAAATCAAAATAGTAAAACACTGCAAAATAAAACGCTGACCATCGAGTATACTCAAAACCCGGCATGGTATGCGGTACAGGCATTACCATATATGATGGAGTTTCCGTACGAATGTTCGGAGCAAACGTTTAGCCGGTACTATGCAAACAGCCTCGCCACTAACCTGGTAAATAAGCTGCCTGCCATTAAACAGGTGTTTGACAGGTGGAAAGCAGGTAACAGCGCAGAGTTGCTATCCAATCTTGAGAAAAATCAGGAGCTGAAGTCGACCTTAATTGAAGAAACACCGTGGCTAAAGGATGCCGTTAGCGAAACCGAGCAGAAAAAGCGCATCGCCCTATTGTTCGATTTAAATAAGATGAGCGACGAGCTGCGCCTTAACCTCGAAAAACTGCAAAAGAAACAGTTGCCCGATGGCGGATTCCCATGGTTTGGCGGTAATAGGTCTGACAGGTATATTACGCAGCATATTCTGCAGGGCATTGGCGAGTTGTACCATCTCAATATAAAAGTTGACAAACTGGATGCGATAGTTCTGCCTGCAATAAATTATATGGACCGGCGCCTGGTAGAGGATGATAAAGCGGCAAAGAAATTAAAGGACTATACCACCCACCCGTTAGATGCTATTGAAATACAGGCCTGGTTTACGCGCAGCTTCTTCCTGGATAAAACAATGGATGAGGCAACCGGAAAAATTCAGGCTAATTATTTAAAACGTGCTGCAGATCAATGGACCACGCTAAACGTATATGAGCAAGCTATGATTGCCCTCACCATGCAGCGCTATAAAAAGCCGGCTATAACCCAACAGATTGAAAAATCGCTGCTGGAAACTGCACAGCAAAGCGATGATATGGGCATGTATTGGGCTAAAAACCAACGCGGCTATTTTTGGTATGAGTCGCCGGTGGAAACGCAAAGCCTGATGATTGAACTGTTTACCGAAGCAGGCAATAATGCTAAAGCTGTTGAGGAAATGAAGATTTGGCTGCTGCGCAATAAACAGGTAAACAACTGGAAAACTACCACTGCAACCGCCGCCGCCTGCTATGCACTGCTGCTAAAAGGAGATGATATTTTAGCAGGTACAGGCGCTACCGAAATAAAGCTAAACGGTAAACCTTTGGAAGAAATAAAGCCGGATATTAAAACCGATGCAGGTACTGGCTACCTCAAAACCAACTGGGCAGATGAGCAGGTGAAACCATCTTTAGGCAAAATCGACATAAAAAATAATGGCACAAACCTAAGCTGGGGCGCTATGCATTGGCAATACCTCGAAAATATGGATAAGATAACGTCGGCACAAACCGACATACAACTCAGCCGTAAATATTTTATTCAAAAACAAACCAATGCCGGCCCGGTGCTGGTTACGGTTGATGCAGCTCATCAGCCTAAAACCGGCGACCTGCTGAAGGTAGTTATCAACCTGGATGCCGACCGCGATTTTGAGTATGTGCAGCTGAAAGATTTACGCCCTGCCGGTACCGAACCGGTTGAAGCGCTATCGGAATATAAATACCAGGATGGCTTGTATTATTACCAGGTGAGCAAGGATGTGGCCACCAATTTTTTTATCAGCTACCTGAACAAGGGCCATTATGTGTTTGAATACCAGTTGCGGGTTGCGCAGCCAGGCAATTTTTCAACCGGGGTAACTTCGGTACAAAGCATGTATGCACCGGAGTTTAATGCCCATACCAACGGTGGAAGAATAGAGATAAAACCTTGAATAAGAGACAATTGAATACACCCGCCTGTTTTTACGTAATATCACGCGACTTGTTGCGTAAAACTACGTGATGTTTAGCTGCAGGAACGGGCGTTTTCATTAATATTGGTTGAAAATGAGCGGTTTATTGTGATTCCCGTTGACATTCAAAGACCAGTACTTTATCGCGCGGTTGAAAAAATAACTATTTGTTATTAGTTTTATCGATAACTATTATTCTTAACCTATTAATTTAGCGCACATGAAAACAACAACAGGCCCTAACGTACTTACAGGTAAGGAAGGCGGGGAACTTGATTTGGACCAGGCAAAAACCTGGACAAAAAATCACCAGGAAAGGCACCCGCACGAGCCTCATTCGCATTATTTCGGGAAAGAACTACTGCAAAGAATTTTGAACCAGGAGGGATGTGTCGGTCTGCGCTTTCACCACGGCCACAGCGCCGCAGCAGGTGAAGATGGTGGCGACCGCCAGCTGGTGATAACCGGTGTTACCGGCAATGGCAGCGACATGATCAATGTTAAGCCCGCAAAATTGTCGAGGGCTGATATGGCCTCTGTTACAGCTGATATTGTTGGCGACCAGTCGATGCCATGCCCCGGCTCGGGATCGCCTCCATGTCCTAAATAAAGCGTAGATGATCCATATTATTTTAAGTATCTTATCAGGGATATTTCCGGTGTTGGCGGCGCTTATAAATTATAAGCGCTTAGACAGACTATTGAAGCTTGCCGCAGCGTTTTTTCTGATGAATGTATTGTCAGACCTGCTGCAGGTTTCAATTGTGGCAATGGGCGCAAAAAATAACGAGCCCGTATTACACCTGAATATAATTTTAAGCGTACTTTTCTTTATTGCCATTTATTATCATGCTATAATCGCCCCGGGGTTAAAAAGAACTGTCTTAATAACCGGCGGGGTTGCTTTGCTTGCGCTGGCCTATTGCCTTGTATTTGTTAATGGCATACTGGACTACCCTTCTTCGGCAAATACCATTTTAAGCCTGCTGGGTATATTTTATGCGGTTATTTATTTCATCCAGCTGTTAAACCCGCAGGAGTTTATACATATTGAGCGACTAAGTTTTTTCTGGATAAACTCGGGTATACTGTTCTATTTTTCGGTAAACATCTTCCTTTTTATGCTTTTCCAGCGCATGATAGCCAATCACCAGGAGGAGTATTATGGCATACATACCGCAACCAATATCATCACTAACATTTTGTTTACAGCAGGATTATTTTGCAAACCGCAAAAAAGCAGCTGAGCATTTTTCTGCCTTCATTTGGCCTGCGTGCTACCACTGAATTTGATACGTAAAACTACGTGATGTTGAAGTGGCACGAATTCTTGTTTGGTTTTTAATAATCTATAAATCAACAAATTAAAATTTTTTTATTACGATAGTTTTCCGGGCACCTTTCTGCCTGTTAGTTGAAATACCAACTATTTAATATTAGCTTTATGGAAACTATTTCTTAAAACCCCAAGATTAAACCATGGAAAAAGAACCAAGGCCGGAGGAATTAACCGGCAGAGAAGGCCAAATATTCGACTTTACACGTGCAACGGAATGGACAAACAACTACCGGGATATAAATCGCGGTGAAATAGTGTCGCAGTTTTTTGGGCACGAGATTTTGAATAAGCTGCTTGAGCAGCCCGGTTGCATGGGCATCAGGATGTATTATGCCAGCGATAAACCCGTTAACGGCTGGCAGCGGTTTATAATATCGTTAAGCCGTTTCCTGTTAAAGGTTATTGGCAATATGGAAGGCAAACCTCACCTGATATTGGTTGGCGCCACTAAGGATGGCCGGGACATATTACCGGATGCACCTATACAGCAGGAGGCACAGGACCAGCTGACACGCGCCGACATGAGGGCTGTTACTGCCACCGCTGCTGCGCCAAATGCGCTGGTGGTACAGGTTGCTATGCCATGCCCGGGTTCGGCAAATTGCCCTAAAAACTCTATGTCGTCGAGCAAATAATACATTATAATGTTATCAGTAGAGAATCTCCTGAATTATTTGTCGCTGTTTTCGGGGCTGTTCCCGGTTATTACCGCAATATACCGCTATAAAACGCTCGACCCGGCACTTAAGCCTATGGCAATATTTTTCTTTATCTCGGCCATCTCGGATACACTGCTTTTGGTAATGCCGCACATAGGGATATCCAATAATGGACCGCTGATACATCTTTTTCTGGTGATAATACTGGTGTTTTTTGGCAGGGTTTATTACCAGTCGTTTTATGTACCGATATTTAAAAGAATAACTACATGGGCATGTATCCTTGCATTTACCGCTATCGTGTTTGGCGTATTTTGGGACGGATTGCTGTTTTTTCCATCGTTCGCCTACTCATTTTTAAGCGTGGTATTCACGTTGCTGTCTCTTTTGTATTTTTACCAGCTGCTAACTGCCAGGGAATTTGTGCATATAGAAAAGCTGCCAATGTTCTGGATAAATTCAGGCGTGCTGATTTATTTCGGAATTAACATATTTTTGTTTATGCTGTTTGACAAATTGGTTGAACACACAGCGGACGATATATGGATAATTCACGACCTTACCAATATAGTTGCTAACATTTTATACTCAATAGGATTCCTTTGTCAAAGCCAGCGGAAGATACAAACCTTATACTGATACTGATTACCGGCACGCTGGTAATCGTTGTCCTGATTGTTTTTTTATTCTTTTTCGTGATTATTTACCAGCGGAAAATGATAAAGAACCAGGCCGAGGTACGCAAGCTGCACGACGAAAAGCAAACGGACCTATTAAAAGCAGTTTTTGAGACACAGGAAAGTGAACGCAAGCGCCTGGCCGAAGACCTTCACGATAGCGTAGGGCAGGTACTATCGGCTATAAAACTTAACCTGCACCGGCTCGAAAAAAAATCTACCGATAAAACACCCGACCCACTGCTGGCCGACACACGGCGGCTGACCGATGAGAGCATACAGGAGATACGCAACATCATTCATAATGTGCTGCCTCCGGTATTAACAGATTATGGGCTGAAGGAAGCGCTTGAAGGCCTTTGCTTAAAAATGCAGCAAACTACCAGCGTTAAAGTTCATTGCAATAACAACCTGGATGCGGTTAGGCTGCGCCCGGCAATTGAACTGGCCTTTTACCGTATGGCGCAGGAACTGTTCAGCAATGCCATTAAACATGCCGATGCCCACATTATCCACCTAACCATTACGAAAGACAATGGCTGGCTGGTGATGGAATTTAAAGATAATGGTAAAGGATTTAATATGGATGAAGTGAAACACGGCTTCGGGCTTAAAAACCTCCAGAGCCGTGTGCAGCTGTTAAATGGCGACGTTAAGGTTTACACCAAGCCAAAAAACGGAACCATTACTATTATAAGGGCGATGATTTAATTGCCGCTTTTGTTATCTTTATTCACTTTTAAGCAACCTATGGAAAAAATCAGACTAGCCATTGCAGATGACCACAAGATTTTCAGGAATGGTTTAAAAGCTACGCTGGAAGATTGTGACAACTTTGATTTAATAATCGAAGCCTCGAACGGTAAGCAGTTGATTGGCATGCTGACCGAACATACCCCTGATGTGATTTTGATGGATATAAAAATGCCCGAAATGGACGGCATACAAACCACCACAGCGGTAAAACAGAAATATAAAGATATTAAGGTGCTTGCCTTATCCATGTTTAACGAGGATAAGTACATCGTTGATATGATGAAAGCCGGCGCCTCTGGCTACCTGTTGAAAAATTCGGAGCCTGAAGAAATTATCGAGGCCATACAAACCGTTTATCATAAGGATTATTACTTTAACGAGCACCTGTCAATAACGTTAATTAAACAGCTTGCCGGCAACAGTACCGGCAGCGGACCATCACAAACATTAGCCGATTTTAATGAGCGCGAAATAGAAGTGCTACGCCTGGTATGCCAGGAATATTCTAACCAGGAAATTGCCGATAAAATTTGCCTGAGCGTGCGCACTGTTGAAGGCTACCGCGCGCGGTTGTTTGAAAAAACACGCTCCAAAAACCTGGTGGGCCTGGTTATTTTTGCGATAAAGACAGGGATTATTAATGTGTGAGGGTATAGCGGCGTTAAAGTGTTAGGGATGGCAGTGGATACCGGCCGCTGCGGGGCCTTAGCGCAGGCCGCGCTTAATGCCTGCCGGCGTATGAACGAACAGCCCGGGCCGCAGGTAACACCCAAATTGCCATCGATTAAAAAAGAACAGTCACCACAAAAGGGTAATTCCGGCCGATTTTCTATCACAAAATTTTCCTATTTTCCCCGTTGTATGAAATTCCGCATATTTACGTTAAATATGTTCCAGATTTTGTGCTGAAATATGAACGCTACCGATAACTATGAGCTCTTAATTGATAAGATAAACATCTTTATCCGGAAGTATTATTTCAATAATTTTTTGCGGGGGTTGATATTTTTGGGTGCGGGGCTATTCTCGGCCTATGTGGTGATTACCCTGAGCGAGTATTTTGGCAATTTTAATACGCTTTTCCGCACGCTGCTTTTTTACCTGTTTATCCTGCTAAATATTGGTTTGATTTTTTGGCTGATTATGCCGCCGCTGTTAGCGTGGATGAAGCTGGGCAAATCATTAACACACGACGAGGCTGCCGAAATTATTGGCCGGCATTTTAATGATGTGCATGATAAATTGCTGAACACTCTTCAGCTTAAAAAACAGGCCGGACAGGACGCGCGTCATGCTGCGCTGATAGAGGCCAGCATCAACCAGAAAATTGAGGCTTTAAAGCCGGTAAGCTTTCCATCGGCCGTAAACATTCGCGAGAACCGCAAGTATTTAAAATGGCTGCTGGTACCCGCCGCCGTAATTTGCATTATAGCATTAGCAGCGCCATCGGTATTAACAGAGAGCACCAAAAGGCTGATGCGCCATAACGAATACTTTGCGCCGGTTGCGCCCTTCAGTTTTGTGGTGCAAAATAAGAGTCTGTCGGTTGTGCAGGGGGATGATTTGAAGCTGGATCTTAAATTGGCGGGAGATAAGCTGCCCGCCGATGTATATGTGGAAACGGCCAATAATACCTTTAAACTCGACAAGGAAAACCTTACGCGCTTTCATTACCTGTTTACCAATTTGCAGCAGAATACGGCATTTAAGTTAACGGCCAACGGTTTTACCTCACAAACCTACGAGATAAAAGTAAACCTGCGCCCGGCCTTGTTGCATTTTGATGTGGCGCTAAATTATCCAGCTTACCTGCACAAGAAGAACGAAACCGTTAAGAATGCCGGCGACCTGACCATCCCAGCCGGTACGGTAATAACCTGGCAGTTGCATACGCAAAACGCGTCATCGCTGGTGTTCAATATGAATGGCGCGGGCGGAAATATCAGCCCTGCGCAACCCGACCTTTTTGAACATAAAGAACGCATCGTTAAAAACAGCGTTTATAAAATAACGCCGCTAAACAGCAACATCAACCACACCGATTCGGCCAGCTACCGGGTAAACGTTATTGCCGACGAAATGCCGGCCATTACCGTGCAGGAAAAACAGGACTCGGTAAGCATGAAGACACTTTATTTTAACGGCCGCATACAGGATGATCATGGTTTTTCGTCGCTGAGTTTTCACTATCTGGTTGGCCCTCCGGGAGATAAAACCAATGTTAAAACCTACAGCAAAACGGTTAAGGCGGAGTTAGACCAGCCTCAGTCGGATTTCTTTTATTTATGGAACCTGAAAGATATGGGCATAAAACCCGGCGACCAGGTGACCTATTATTTTGAGGTGGCTGATAACGATGGTGTAAACGGGCCAAAAAAAGTACGTTCGCCGGAGCGTACGATCAATATTCCGGATGCAAAGGAACTGAACAACCAGTTGAATGCCGGCACACAGGCGGTAAAGCAAAAAATGGAATCGGCAATAAAACTTGCCGGGCAGATTGAGAAAGATCAGCAAAAAATTAACCAATTACTGCTGAACAAAAACAACCTCACCTTCGACGAGAAAAAGCAGGTACAGGACTTATTGCAAAAGCGTAAAGATTTGGAAGACCTGGTAAAAGAGATTCATGATGAGAATAAAAAGAACCTGTACAACCGCCAGGAAAACCAGCAGCAAAACGAAGAGCTGAATGACAAACAACAGCAGATGGATAAGTTGCTGAAAGACCTGCTTGACCCTAAAACACAGGAGATGCTGCAACGCCTGCAAGACATGCTTGAACAGGAACAAAAAGAAGGCGCCCGCAATGAGCTGCAAAAAATGCAGAGCGATAATAAATCGCTAAAAAAGGAGCTGGACCGTATGCTGGAACTTTATAAAAAGCTGGAGTTTGAGCAGAAGCTAAATCAGAATGCCGACCAATTGAACAAGCTATCGGAGCAGCAGGAGCAATTATCCGAGCAGGCCAAACAACCCAATGCCGATCAGCAAAACCTGCAAAATCAACAGGATAAGTTGAACAAAGATTTCCAAGACGTTAAAAAATCGCTGGACGACCTGAAGAAAACTAATGACCAGGCTGAGCACAAACAAAACTTTGACGACCCTAAAAAGGAAGAGGACAGCATTGAGCAGCAGATGCAAAAAAGCAGCGATGAGCTGAATAAAAAGGATAATAAAAAAGCATCCCAATCGCAAAAGCAAGCCGCTAAGGAAATGAAGCAGCTAGCCAGCAAAATGCAGCAAAAGGAAGCCGAGGGACAAGAAGCCGAAAACAGCGTTGATGCACAGCAGTTGCGTGAACTGTTGAAGAATTTGGTAAACAGCTCTTTTCAGCAGGAGAAGGTGATGCAAACACTCAAAACAACCAACCCATCGGACCCGAATTATACAAAACTGGCGCAAACGCAGAAGGATATAAAAGACAATTTAAAAACTGCCGAAGATAGCCTTTATGCGTTAAGCAGGCGAGTTCCGCAGATACAGTCGACCGTGAACACGGAGATTACCAGCATTAACAGCCATATTAACGATGCGATTGATAACCTTGGCGACCGGAACACTGCCAAGGCAACCAGCAATCAACAATATGCCATGACCAGCATGAACAACCTGGCTTTGTTGTTGAGCGAGGCGTTGGCGCAAATGCAGAATTCGCCAAAAAGCGGCAAGAGCGGCAAAGGGAAGGGCAAACAGCAATCAGTATCGCAACTGGCGCGCATGCAGGAGCAATTGAATAAGAACATGGAAAAAGCCCGCCAGCAAATGCAGCGGCAAGGCCAGCAGGGCAACCAGGGAAAAAATCAGGGCGGAAATGGTAATATAAGTGAACAATTAGCTAAATTAGCGCGTCAACAACAGCAGATTCGGGAGGCCTTACAGCAGATAAACAGGGACGATAACAAAGACGGCAAGGGCGGATTGGGCGATTTGGATAAAATTTCGAAAGAAATGGAACAAACCGAGCGCGATCTCGTAAACAGGAGAATAACGGAAGATGCTATTAAGCGTCAGCAGCAAATTCAGACCCGTTTATTGGAAGCCGAGAAGGCCGAACAGGAACGGGAACAAGACCAGCAGCGCGAAAGCAACGCGGGTAAAGATATGCCGCCGGGATATATAAAGGCATTGCAGGAATATCAGCAGGCCAAACAAAAACAAACTGAGCAGGTGCGGACAGTACCACCTGCACTTAATTTTTACTATAAATCAAAAATAAAATCATACTTTGATCTACTCAACGCTAAATGACATGGACCAATCAAATATTCAGGCAGGTGAACTTTACACATTACAGCTTCCGTCAAAGCGAGAAAGCATAGCGTTGCTGGAAAATTTGGTGGAAGAAATTGCAGACAGACACCAGGTAGGTGAAGACACCTTCGCTAATATGATGACATGCCTTAGCGAAGTGGGCAATAATGCTATTGTACATGGCAATAAGCTGGATGAAAGCAAAAAGGTTATTGTAAATGCCGATGTTGATGGGAAACGTATTGTTTGGACCGTTACCGACGAAGGCGAAGGCTTTGATTATAACAACCTGCCCGACCCAACCGCTCCGGAAAACCTGGAGAACCTTACCGGTCGCGGGGTGTTCATCATCAAGCACCTGGCAGACCAATGCATATTTAACTCCAAAGGCAACGAAGTTGAACTTCACTTTAAGATATAATGCCCGCCATACATTTTTTTGAAGAAGACATCACCTATAAGTTAAAACAAAAAACTGCCGTACGAAGCTGGATCACCGAAACCATACAGGCCGAAGGCTTTAAGTTAAAGGAACTTACCTATGTATTTTGTTCGGACAGTTACCTGTTGCAGATAAATCAACAATATCTTGACCACGACACTTATACCGATATTGTAACTTTTGATAATTCGGATATCGCCCAGACCATCATCGGCGATATTTTTATTTCTATTGACCGCATCCGTGAAAACGCAGCAAAATTTGGCGTAGCCGAAGCTGATGAGCTGCACCGCGTTATTATACACGGAGCGTTGCACCTGCTTGGCTATAAGGACAAAGCGCCGGCCGATAAGAAAAAAATGACATTAAAAGAGGATTTTTATTTGAATAAGAGAAGCTTTATTAGCTAATTTTACATTTGATACGCGGGCAACCATCTCGCAATTTTGTCCGTATTGCCAGAACACAGAAACCAATTTTATTTACAACAATGAAAATATTAGCATTAATTATCGCGCTCGCATTTGTAACTGCGCCATCGTCTGTTTATGATTTTAAACTGAAGTCGATAGAAGGTAAACCATTCTCGTTATCGCAGTACAAAGGCAAAAAAGTATTAATAGTAAATACCGCCTCGAAATGCGGTTTTACACCACAGTACGCCGACCTGCAGAAACTAGCTGAAACTTATAAAGACAAACTGGTAGTTGTAGGCTTTCCGGCAAACAATTTCGGACAGCAGGAACCTGGTTCAGCTTCTGAAATACAGAGCTTTTGCAAAGACCGTTATGGCGTAACCTTCCCGCTTAACGAAAAAGTTAGTGTTAAAGGCGATGATATTGCCCCACTATTCAAGTACCTGACTGAAGCACCAAACCCTGACTTTACCGGCGAGATTAAATGGAACTTCGAAAAATTCCTGATTGACGAGAACGGTAACCTGATACACCGCTTCCGTTCGCAAACTACGCCTATGTCGGAGGCAATTACAAAATATTTGTAATACCATTCCATATTCAAAAAGAAAGGGCTTCCGTTTCCGGAAGCCCTTTCTTTTTAAATGGCCGCTATTTTGGTAAATAGCCGCTTTTGTTATTCAATTCTTGTTTTTTCAGCAGGCCTGCTTTGTTTTTTATCGTATAAAGCAGTTAACTT